>JADKCC010000068.1 GCA_016714785.1 Saprospiraceae bacterium | reverse complement strand
TCACATAATTACAAATTCTCAATCGTATCGCATCGCAGTTGCAAACTGCGACGATCGGATATTAAAACCATTGTGAACTCACTTCTTCTTTAGTGAACCCATATTTGTCTGCAATGATATCTAGTGAAATTCCTAACTTTTTTTCATTTCTTGCAAGTATCCTTAAACGATCCTGCAAATGACCTTTTCCTCTCTAAGTTTGCAATGATTTCATTTTTGCTCAAATATACTTGTTGCATCACCATCGTCCCTAATTCTCCAAAAAGTCTTCTTCAAAATTTTTATAAAATTTTGGTTGTTCTTTAAAAAAGGAAAACTATTTTGCTAATCGATAAATAAGTATTCCTACAAAACTCAAATATATTATCGGAAATAAACCTTATTCTAGGTTCTTCATATACTAGATCAATATAAATTTTATCAACGTATTCGCCGTTATACCCTAATAATAGCATTATAGAAGAATTGCACTCTGCAATAGGGAGAAAATTTTCTCTAATTTCCTTATTTCCTGTACCATCATCGTCATATATTTCATTATAAACATCATCCCTAAATTCGACGATGTCATGTTGGTCATTATGTCCATAGCTTGAGATAAAGTTCCCCCCCATGTTGTCTGGGAACTTCCATATCCCAAAAGTAACTATTTGATTTGATATTTTTGAATTATAATAATATGATTTATTCTTATTTTCTACTCCAAATTTATAGTACTCCAAAAACAGTTTAAACTTTGGAGTAAGATCAAAAATTTTGGGTAAATTTATTGGTTCTTCGGTATATCTAATTTGAATAGCGTCTAATAAAGTGATTGGGTTATTTGAAATATTCATATCTTTTTTAATTTTATTTACCAAGTTAAACCATTAAAGAATCCTTTTAGTTCTTTATCTATAACTGAAGTTCCACCTGTATGCCCAGCACCGCCTAATTTTTTATCATGAATATGTATGGGAACAGGTATCATATTAAAACCATCTTCATGATGATGCCATATACATTCTACCCAGTTGTTATACTCGTCTAATATTGCAATATTTGTTCCTCTTTGTTCAACTCTATTTGCAAACATAGGATTTTCTATAGCCCATTTATTTGCGGCAGCTATATCAGAAGTCGAATTTGGACCCAAATTAGGACTGTTGAAATTAATTTTACCAATTCCACCTGACATTCTTGGTACATGAGGTTCAAATCTTGGGTGACCAAAATCATCAAATTGCACGGTAAATCCATTTCCTTGAAAAGAACAATTTGGACGTGTCGTACAAGACGTAGGCATTTGATGGTTTTTATAATAATTCTTTACTTTATTTATTAAATCATCAGATTGCCCTTCTAGCTTATCTAAAATATCATCACTTTTTCTTATCCAATCTTTGGTTGGGCCACGCAATTCCGACAAAATTTTCCCTGCTTTAAGTCTTTTACACTCACCAGGTGTATTTCTGACTCCAGAATTTTTTGTATCACCAGTTATTGCTATTCCTACATTTATTGTACAGTTTATCAAATCAACATGTTTACCGGTTTGTGCCATTTCAATCAGATCATCAACCAAAAGGTCAATATCATCTGCTGTATAACCTTCCTTTTCAACATTGCTTTTTACTTTTGACCAACTAATAGGCGGAGAATTTTTTCCAGTATAAATTAAAATATCAGCTTTATTTACAATCTTAGCTGCTTCTGCATATCCTTTATATGCTCCACTTCCTATCTTATCAAATACTCCAGATTTCATAGCGGATTTAACTATTGACATTCCTTCGCCCACATAGCCAAGTGGCAAAAATAGTAAATCCATTGCTAAAGCATCTTTATCTCCATCTATAGCATACATAGCTCCCGCAGCAAAAACATCTACAGCTAAAGCTACTCCAACACCACCACCAGATCCGGCAAAAGTGGCAGCAAAAATTCCAACCTTTGCACCCAAAGTAGCGCCATCCGTAGCCAATCTTCTTAATTGATTTGTAAAAGCCGCATCGTCGACTTCAATAAAAACCCATTCCTTATTCGTTTCATCATACTTTATATAAGTGGGTTTGGATGTTTCAAATCATCATAAAGTGCAAATTTGCCTAAACTGGTATGTAATAATGTTACACTTTTATCGTAAAGAACTCAATGTATGTTGCACCATTTATAGCTTCATTCAATTTTATCACATCAAGGACTTCGGTAGGTGGACAATTTATTGTAACTTCAATTGTATTGGCATCAAGTTGACTTTGAATTTTATTAAAATTTCCTTCACTTGTTACTTGTAGTTTCATTTCAAAAATGAAATTTGAATATAATGACCTAACATCTACAACAGGACCGCCATGTTTGTTTGTCAAAGTAGATACTATGGAGTTAACATGAATAAATTCCTTAATTTGAATCTTTTCACATTCAGTAACAAAAACTAAAAAAATACTACCACCATCATTGAAAGTCTGAAAAGGGAAATAGCTATTCCCCGTTCGGCGTAGGCTGCGCCTACGTCGAGGTGTTGCTATGGCTTTGCCATAATATTTATACATTTGCATTATATGTGGATACACTGGAGCATGTTGCCCCCCTTAAACAGAATGAATTTTATGTTTAGGCATGCTTTATTTTGGCTGACATTCTGGCTGACATTCTGGCTGATGCTGACCCATCCAGTCGTAATCCCTTTCCGGACCATATCCTACAAAACCATGACTGTAAAAGATATCAAATCTCATCTCTACTATCTCAAATCACCTATCTAACAACCATCTTCCCTATCACTTCATCCCAATCATTTTGCCCGCCAATTTTAATCATGCTCTCCCTAATGCGACTATGCTCATGCATCAATGATACAGAATAATCCACTTGATTATGCAATTTAGACGTTTTGCCCCTTTGCAATCCATGCAATCCATGCGATCCGTGCCCTTCTTCTATTTCCAGCCCACATGTATATAGTTTTTGCACATTTTCTTCATCAGTAACTTTATTTTTCACTTCATGGGCGATCACATCTAGCATAGACATAAATGTCATGCCTGTCACATCTTGGATGCTGCCTTCTTGCCACACTTGTAGCACTACAAAGGTCCACGGAGTGCCTATTCCATTGACTTTTGGTAAGATAAAGTCGCTGTATTCGATCTTTTCATTGCGATGACAGGCGATAGATAAGGCATCTTCATATTTAGCCACTCGATTTTCAAAATCTACATGATAATATCCTATTTTTACGGTCATTTGGTCTCCGTTGATCCCTTTGCCGAAGAGTAAATTGCGATTGAGTCGCCATGCTTTTTTGGTCGGGCGAACGCTTTATTAAGGTTCCTTGATACATCTCACACTCTCGTTTACTAAAGATTTTCAATCGACTAAAAGCTTGTTGTGTTTCCGCATTTTTAAGCCCATTACTTATTTGTTTATGGCCTTTAGGTTGTGTCGTGTCTGCTCGTAGTGTCTTGAGCATAAGTTGCATTACTTCTACAGGATATGCATAATTGGTACACCCACTTGTTAAGTGCATCATTCCCTGTCGAAACAGCTGTCCAGCTTTAGTCGCTATCGAAAATTCTGACTGATTTTTGCGCGTTTCTTCATATTGCGGAGCTGTGCGCATCTTGACAATATCTACCTTGCCGATCGTTCTTGATACCAACCTATTATTCGAAATATAATGGACAATATTACCTATTCTCCCAACAAATTTTACCAATGATACTTGCGTTGCCATGATGATATATTTTAGTTATACATTAAACGAAATTACAATCATTAATATTCCTTTAAATAACAATTTTAACATTCATAAAGTCGCATTCATGACATTAGTCGGACTAAAATACTTTGCTTTAAGATTTTCATAACATTTTACAAGGCAAAAAAATCAATCCAAACCAATAAAGATATCTTAACATTCTGAAGTTTCGGAGTTTATAAATGGATTTATGTCTACTAATAATCAACATCTTAAAAGAATTTACAAGAAGATTTAGAAATACAATGTTAACATATTGCTTTGGGAGATGTAGTAATACCAAGGTTTACTCTCCTTGGGGAGCCTGTTCCGGTACGTGGAGCGATTTGTGGAACTAGCGTTTTTTGTTTACTTTTTTTGGCAATGCAAAAAAGTATAACTGAACGATCCTGGAAGGTCGAGTATGACAATGCGAGAAGTGAAGGCACCCGTAAGGGATGGGGAGCGCGGCTCGAGCGACAATGCCATACATACAGTACAATCTTTAACGCCAAAGAGCACAATTGAATTTGATTCAAAGTTAAGAGTGTAGTTATTGTGAAAAATTTGCCCCAAAACTTTAGTTAACATATTGTACAGAATACAAAAATATTTAAAACAGAAAATGTTTTATCATATTAAGGCTCTTTCCGCCTTTTTGGCTTTAATTTAAAGGTTTCTGGAGATGGTTAAACAAAAAACTGCATGAGCCCTTCGCAGATGAAATCCTAAAATAAAAAATAAAAAATCATCCACAAACCCTTGAATTTCTCACTATAAAAGCATATCTTTGTAACAAGCATTTTTAACCAAATTGCAAAGCCTTAAACCATAAAAAACTAACAAAACTGCCTATTTTCTCCTAAATTCTCAAATGGGTTGTGCCGAGAGTTGTCACGACGTTGAGTCGAGTTGTGCCGACCTTGGCCCGACCAGCATATATAGACGCTCCATAGGCAATCCCACTACGCTCCCATAACCTTTAGTCACTTAAAAGGTAAACCTATAAGTCTAATATGAAGCCAAATCAGTTATTACTTGATCCAGACTCCGTCTTCTTCTATTCTTGCAAACAAATTTGCAAGTCCATCATAGTTACACAACCTTATTCTGATACGATCCTTTTCAACATAGATAATCTGTTCAAAACTGATACCCAACTCTAAAGTCCAATCAACCAAAAACGGAACAATACTGCCAATAGCGCCTTGACTTTCATCTACGATATTGGTCAAAGACCGTATGGCCATAACATTCAATTCTAAAGATAAATGGTCACTTAGTTTGGACTGTACACCTAGCTTTCCGATGCCTGAAAAATAATTGAATTTAACAGTACAAAACCAATCTCCTTGATTATGATTTTTGCCCACATAGGTCCTATTGAAGCATGTATATTCCATGTTGGTGACATCCATTCAGTATATTGATATAATAGGTACACGACATAGTTTTCATAACAAGCTTTCACATCATAAAAGTTATTACTACCCTGGGTATCATTATACGCAATTGCATCAATCCTTCTGCAGGTACTATAAAGTCCACTCCAAGGATTACAGCATCTTCCTATTGAATGAATAGGTTAATGAAATATCCTGATTGAATGTAGTCACTACGCTTTGTTTGCTTTCAACATATCCGCCACCCAAACCAATACCTTTAGTGATTACGCCATCTAAATTATAATTTTGCATCAACTGCCCACCGATTTGGAACTTGAAAATATTTGTCTTGACTATTGCCTACAGATATCAGGTTAAGAAAATAAAAGAAGATTAAGACATGCTTTAAGTTAGGTGTTGAATGATTTGTTTTCATTTTAGCAATATTTTTGATATTAGATTATGCAATAGTCCGCTTACTTTTAAAATATGTTAAGTTATATTATGAGCCATATTATGCTGTTTTTGAACGAAACATCATTTCTGATAACCAATTCCTTATAATTCCTATCTCTTCACCCCAATTTCACCCGCTTGACCATTACATCTTAATCAGGCAAGTCTCTTATAACTCAAATCTCCTATCTCATCTCTCATATATACCCACTCATCTTACCTACCATCTCTTGGGCTTTTGCCCTGACTGCGTCTTGGAAATTTTCTCCATTTCCTGCATAGATGATTTCTCGCGATGAATTGATAAGCAATCCTATTTCTTTATTGCGCCCATATTGGATTACCGCATCCATATCTCCTCCCTGTGCACCTACGCCAGGTACAAGAAAGAAATATTCTTTGGCCATTTCTCTAATGTCGGCAAATGACGAAGGATGAGTAGCACCTATCACATATATTAGATTATCGGGATTTCCCCATTCTTGAGCTTTTTTTATCACCGTTTCATATAGTTTTTGACCATTGTTCCCTACCGTTTGTTGAAAATCATGACTTCCCACATTGGACGTCAATCTAACAATATCACCCATTTGTCATCAAACTCTAAAAAAGGAGTAACAGAATCGATGCCCATATACGGAGCCACAGTTACAGCATCAAAATCAAAATATTCAAAAAATGTCTTAGCATACATCTTGCTCGTGTTGCCTATGTCACCTCGTTTAGCATCTGCGATGGTGAAGATATTTTTCGGTATATAGTCCATAGTTTTTTCTAATGAAACCCAACCTTTTGGCCCTAAACTTTCGTAAAATGCAATATTAGGTTTGTAAGCTACACACAGATCTGAAGTAGCATCTATGATGGCTTTGTTAAATTCAAAAACAGGATCATCTGAAGATAAAAGGTGAGTAGGTATCTTTTGAATATCGGTATCTAACCCTATACATAAGAAGTTTTTCTTTGAATGTATATTGGAGACAAGCTCTTTTTCTGTTCATAACAAATGAAATCCATTTATTGCTTCTACTGATTTGATCTCTAGCAATCTTGACTTAATAGCTTGTTCTACTCCTGCTTTTCATAGTCATAGCTGACATCGAACAATGTTCACAATTGCCCATCCATTTGATACGTACTATGAGATCATCGTTACTTCGACCAACCCAATATTCCCACCATCCACTGCCAAGTGCGGCCTTATTTCATCAAGCGCTTTATTTACTTTTTCAAACATTTCAGAGACAGGTATTATAATCATATCACAAAGTTAATAAAATTCCAAACAAAGAAGCAATACAAATGGGTAATAATTAGTTTCAACTTTGATCTACCATACAATTCGCGTTGGATCATATAGATCATGCCTCAATTTTACTTGTTTAACAGTATTTTGGGCAACTTTCTAAAAATATCTGTTAACGGATCGTCCTTCTGACGCAGGATTCCACTGTCACCAGCTTCTCGCACCTCTGTACTATAGAATTTCAGCAAGCGTGCCGTCTCTGCCATTCAGCTAAGTGTTCCCCACCGCCTTTTCCAAAAATAATACTTATTCTCAGGCAATTCAGCAGTGGAAACCAAACTCATATTTTCTACACTCTAAGATTGGCACGTTGACATTGGGCAATAGAAACATATTCATTGCTTTTACTGCATCAATCACAGCTACTTCTTGCGGAGTAGTCACCATAATAGCGCCAGTGACAGAAACAGTCTGCACCAAGGTAAGCTGAATATCACCCGTACCGGGGTAGATCGATGACCAAACACTCTAAATCTGGCCACAGGCAATCTTGTATAAACTGCTTTAACAATCCACCTAATCTCGGCCCTCTTAAGACCACAGCTTGTTCAGGCTCAACGATAAAACCAATAGAAATTACACGTACGCCATGCGCTTCAAGTGGATGATCTTATGCTTTCCACATAGCAATTCTACTTTGGTCTCTGACCACTCAAACCCATCAATAGGGATAGATGGTCCATAAAGGTCTGCAGACCTATCAAACCTACTTTATACCCTTCATTAGCAAGCGCCACAGCCAGATTGACCGAAACGGTGGACTTCCTTACTCCACCCTTTCCTGATGCCACTGCTGGTACATTTTTTTACTTGCGGCAAAAACGGAATCGTTGTCATCATCCACTCCTGAATTGATTTTAAGATGGATATGTACTTGTGCATCGGGATAAACAACAGCAATCTCGGATATGCATGCAAAATTTAGCTGATTTCAACTCACTATCATTAGTTTTCAATACATAGAAACGAAATATTGAGATCATCCACTTTAAAATCTTCTACCATTTTGGCTGAAATGATATCATTTCCTGTTTTAGGATCTTTTACATTTCTCAGTGCAGCCACTACTACATTATGATCAACCATTATTATTTATGTAATTATTACCTTTTAAATCTAATTTTATTGTTAATTGTTCATATTAAACCAAAGTAATCATAAAATTATTAAATTTATAGCCGAAATAGAATGGATCCCCTATTATCTTCCATGAACATATATAGAAATATTAAAGAACTCCCTGACTTCCAAAACGCCGTGATCACTATTGGATCATTTGACGGTGTGCACTCAGGACATCAGAAAATAATCAGTCGAGTCAAAGCGCTTGCTGATGAAATCAATGGTGAATAGTTATAACCTTCTACCCACATCCTCGAAGTGTTGTAGATGCATCCTCTCAAGACATCAGTGTATTGAATACTTTGGATGAAAAACTGGCATTGATTGCTGGATATGGCATTCAGAATGTGGTGATAGTGCCATTTTCATTTGAGTTTTCACGACAATCTCCTAGAGAGTATGTGAAACATTCATAATTGCATCCTTCCATCCCCAATACGTAGTCATGGGTTATGACCATAAATTTGGATTGAATAGAGCGGGCGATATATCGCTTTTTGAGAGTACGAAGCCACGGGACACTTCAATGTAATAGAAATCCCAAGACAAGATATTGAAGACAAAGCCATAAGTAGCACCAAAATAAGGAAAGCTCTGATCTCAGGAGACATCAAGAAGCCAACTTGTTTCTGAATCATCCGTATATCCTTACGGGAAAAGTAGTACATGGTGACAAACTTGGTTCTAAACTCAGGTATCCCACCGCAAATCTCCAAATCAGTGAAAAGGATAAACTTATACCCGTAGAAGGTGTATATGCTGTCAAAATAGAAATTGACAAACTTTCTTTTGAAGGGATGATGTACATAGGCAAAGACCGACCGTGTCAGACCAAATAGCCATCATTATAGAGATCAACATATTTGACTTTAGTCAGAATATATATGATAAAGTGATACAAATTCACATATTGGAATTTTTGAGAAAAGATATAAGATTTGACAATTTAGATCAACTCAAGGATCAACTCCAATTAGATGAAAAAAATGCTCAATTGGCATTAAGCAGCTCAATCATCAACCCAAAAAGAAGCGCAAGTTGCGATTGCAATTCTCAACTACAATGGTGTTGAATTATTGAGTCCTACTTACCGATGATAGAATATTCATCATCTAAATATACGTATGAAGTATTGGTCATTGATAATCATTCCTCAGACTTATCGGTAGATTTTATCAAAGAATGGTATCCGAAATCAAAATAATAGAGCTGTCCAAAAATTATGGTTTTGCAGAAGGTTATAACAAAGGTTTACTCAATATCCAATCCGAGTATGTGGTCATTATCAATTCTGATGTATTAGTAACTGAAAGTTGGTTGGACCCTATAATAGATACAATGGAACGGGACAAAAGCCTAGGTATAGTTCAGCCCGTAATAAAATCATTAGAATACAAAGACCACTTTGAGTACGCTGGTGCTGCCGGTGGCTATATAGATATTTTTGGGTATCCATTTTGCAGAGGTAGAATTTTTGATACTGTAGAAAAAGACGAAGGTCAATACAGTAATGATGCGGAAATATTTTGGGCTAGTGGTGCTACAATGGTGTGTAGGTCGAAGTTATTCAAATCACTCGGTGGGTTTGATGGTGGCTTTTTTGCACATCAAGAAGAAATTGACTTTTGTTGGAGGCTAAAAGTGCAGGCTATAATATCAAATGCATCACAGCATCTACCGTTTATCATCTTGGTGGTGGTACCTTGGATTATCAAAACCCACGAAAAGATTTTCTGAATTTTAGGAATAACCTTTATCTGCTAACTAAAAATGAAAGCTTGACCAATTTATTATGGATCATTCCTGCCAAACTAGTCTTAGATGGATTAGCAGGACTTAAATTTTTGATAGATGGCAAACCTAAATCAACATTGGCTATTATCAAGGCACACATATCTTTCTCATATCCATTTTTACCATTAGTATTTGAACGCCGTAACAAAGTATCATTGGATACAAAAAAGTAAAATAAATCCGCCGAATATGAAAGGAACATACCACAATTCCATAGTATATAAATACTATTTGGAAGGAAAAGAAAAATTTAGCAAATTGAAATTTTAGACATTTGAAGCATAATTTAGACATGCTATTCGAAGATGACATTATGATTGCGGTTAATAAACAAGCAGGTGTATTAACTATACCCGATAGATTTAATCCAAACTTACCAAATCTTGTCGCCATATTAAAAAACTATCCAGACCTAATTCCTGTACACACAGAATTGATAAATTCACCAGTGGTGTCAATCTTTTGCAAAAATGCAGAATCCCACAAGCTGTTGTCGGAAATCTTTGAATCGAGAGATGGAGAAGTATTATCTTGCCATCGTGGATGGTATTCCATCTCCTGAAAATGGCAGAATCGATGTTCCTCTGGCCGAATCCACAGTAACTAGAGTGCAAAATGTTGGCACATAAACGTGGTAAAGCTTCGACAACAGATTACAAAATACTTAAGAGCTATCGTAATTTTTTCTTATGTCTATATCAGGATATATACGGCAGGATGCACCAAGTAAGAGTGCACATGCAGTATCTTGGCAATCCATTGATAGTTGATCCCCCCTTATGGTAATCGAGAAGCTTTTTACCTGTC
The DNA here is from genome assembly GCA_016714785.1 of Saprospiraceae bacterium. GTDB lineage: Bacteria > Bacteroidota > Bacteroidia > Chitinophagales > Saprospiraceae > OLB9. Next base: position 12,195 of record JADKCC010000068.1, on the reverse strand, counting down.
AGAAATTAAACACAAAAGTTTAATATTGGAAAATTCCAAGAAGAGAGACCACTTTTGACGCCAGCCACGCCATGCTGAAAAATTGGTATTCACTCATCCACTCACACAACAAAAGTAGAAATCATAGCATCTGTACCAAAGGATATTCCAAGCGACACTCACACACAAATGGAGAAATGGATAAAGTAATAGTGACTAAACGGCTTACTATGACGGTATAATAAACTGAAATTTCGAAATAGATTTTCAATGACGCTATAAATTACGATTCTTCATTTTCAAAGCATAAAAATTTAATATCTATTGAAATTTCGGTGATGTTTTCAATTAATTCCAGGCGTTAAAATATCATCTTTTTATAGGTACAGAGCCCTTTGTTTTCCATGTGCAAAATATTCAAAAATAAGGGACTACATCCCCAAAAAAATATTGTATCAAATGGCTAATAAAACACTCAACTTTAAATACAAAATATTTCGAAACATCAAAAGATATTTGATCGTGATTACATTTAGATTATATTGATCAAAAAAAAGCTACTAATCCTTATGATGATTCAATTTCTGTATTATCTTGCAGCATAATAAATTTGTATTTATGTTAAAAGTCTTGTTTTTCTCTTTATTCTTCACTTACAGATATTCACGCACAATCAGATTTAGTACTTAAAACACAAAGAAATATCTAAAGTGCTTATGGCTCAACAAACTGATTGGAATAATGGTGATATTGATGCTTTGATGCAAGGGTATTGGAAGTCCGATAGTCTTACCTTTATTGGTAGTAAAGGATTGACTTATGGCTGGCAAAAACCTTGAAAACTACAAAAGAGCTACCCAGACTCTAATGCCATGGGTAAACTCACATTTGAGATCATTCGATTAGATGTATTAAGTGACACGGCAGCAATCATGATTGGTAGATATACATTGGTAAGAGTTACAGATCAACCAACAGATCTTTTTCACATTGATTTGGAAAAATCAATGGCAGATGGCTCATAATATCTGATCAAACTTGTGGTTAAATACTTATAATTTCAAAACAAAAGCATGACAAATCAAAATAATCAGTTGCTAAAACTTTTGGGTGTAGGATTCGGGATAGCAGTGACAGTGGGAGGAACAATAGGCACTGGAATATTACGTAAACTAAGGACCTATAGCAGCACTAATAGGTGAACCTTGGATCATTTTACTACTATGGCTCGCAGTGGGTATTTATGCCCTGCTAGGTGGTTATGTGCCATTGAGCTGGCTATTTCAATGCCTGCATGGCTTGTGCTTGGTATGTATATGCTCGGAGGGCTTTTTGGCGATTATTTTGGATTTGTGACGGGTATCACTAGTTGGTTGAGTACAGTATCTGCATTGGGTTTTGGAGCTTATACCATGAGTGAATACATCGGATTGCTAATGCCTTCTACAAATAATTACATTCAAATTATTGCTGTTTTGATGTTGATATTGTTGACAGGATTTCATTGGATGGGTACAAAATCTGCTGTCAAATCGCAAGAAATATTGGCAGTAATCAAAGCGGTGGGTTTGTTAATATTTGTTGCTGTTTTGCTTCATATTTGGAGGACAACCCGCAGGACAACAAGTAGTAAATACAGTGTCAAATACGGCTGTACCACTGACTTTGTTGGGTATAATCGGAGCACTCAAGCCATATTTTATACTTATGATGGATGGCATACTGCCACTTATTTTACCGAAGAGAATACAGATCCAGCCAAAACATTGCCTAAATCTAGATCTCAGGTGTAATCATGATTATTGTAATTTATATTTTAGTCAATGCAGCCATGCTATATGCACTGCCTAAAGAAATGTTATTGAACTCAAAACTTGCAGCTGCTGATACTATCAGTTATATATTTGGAGATGGATTCTCTAAAATCATAACTATTTTCCTTATGGTTTCGATCCTAGGTATTGTTAATGCACAAATTATGTTTGCTCCTAGGGTGATTTTTCAATGAGTCGAGACCATTTATTTTTCAAAGAAGCGTCCAGAGTCAATGTATCAGGTACACCATCTATAGCAATGGCATCTTACTGCTTTACTTTCCATACTTTTGATATTAAGTGGTAAAGAACTTGCGGCAAACTATCTGATATTGCCACTTTCTTTTGTGCTAAGCTATGCTGCCGGCTTTGCAGCATCAGTTGAAATAAGATATACTGAACCTGAATTAATTAGACCATACAAAGCTCCTGGTTTCCATACCTTCCATATTTATTAATTTTACTTTCAAAGTGATGTTTTAGGAGGTGCAGTTTATAGCGATATACAGAGCAGCAAATATGCTCTTATATTTTTAATTTTTTAGTTATCCCATATATTATATTGTTAAAACACTAAACAAAAATTGATTGATCAATTTTCGCCCAATATCCATGAAGCCTTATATTTGATTTTGTAATTTTATGTATGAAACTTCGGATGTGCTCATGCTTCATTGGGATCGTTAGTAAATTTTACTAAATGTTGATCATCTGGGCTGATAGTTTTTTGCAAATCATCCTATCAATCATTTCAGTGATATCTTTATAAAATTCAGTCCCCCATGATTACCACTGAAAAATTATGCAAGATACCAGTCTGAATAAGCGTAAGTGTTTTCCGAATAGTTCATCAAAGTGCGAACCCACCGGCATGACCACAAATGAGTATGAGTATTTTGTCAAAAGCACTTTTCTAACAAAAAAGTAATCAAATTCTACAATTCGAGTCATAAATGGATTAGAAGATTGTTCTTTGGGTAATTTTATAGTACATCCAATTGATTGGCCACCAGCATTGTAAGCACCACGATTGGCCGCTTCCATAATCTGGGGCCGCCACCTGTCATTACTAGCAAATCCCATTTCACTGAGTAATTTACCCATTTCTTTCGCTTGCTGATATTACACATTAGTTTCTGGAAACCTTGCCGGACCAAAACTGTAACACAAGGTCCAACAAAGTGTAATTTTCTAAATCCTCTTAAAACTGAAAAAAGACCTTAATTAAAACAAATTCACGCCCCTCTACTATTAGGCCTGCAAAAAATTGTGAATTGGTATTGAATATCCTTTTGCCACCATTTACCTGTTATATTCTTGAGTTAAGTGTTTATGATACCAATAAATATAACAGATTGTTAAGAATTGTCAAGATTCGACTGTTTTGTCAGTAAGTATCAACAAAGGTGATAACCGTATGAATTCCAGCATATTCAGTTACGCTTTTATGAAAAAAATTCTGAAAAATATTTCTATGTTTCGTAGATAATACGATCGAATTATCAGGTGTTGTGGTGACCAAGTCTTTGACACCAGCAAATATATCGCCTGTATCAATGATTTCAATGTGGTACTTAACTTCTGGAGAATAACTTTCCATTATTTTTATGGTATTGAAATATCATACTCTTCCCCCACTTTTTGCAGTAATGTACCAATTTGAATCCAATGACATTTCAGCGCAAAGTCTCCCCACTACAACAAGTTTAAGTATCATTTTTTTAAATCCTCAAGACAGATACGTATTTCTTTTGGATATTAGCGTAACCAGTGCCCGGAGGTATTGAAAATAGTGGACAGTCGGCATTATCAATCATATCTATGAAAGTGATCCAAAATCTTTTTGAAGGAATCACCTTCTCAGTTATTCCCATCACCAAGATTAGTATCTTTTCCTGAGACATTCTGACAATTCCAGCTTAGGAAAACCAACCCTAAAAACCTTCGATCATAGGTTCAGTAACAAATTCCCAACCAATCCTGATTGACAGATTGGACTAATTTATTCAACTTATCACGATGTATTTTTCGACTTCTTCTTTTATTACTACAAGTTGGTTTACGTCTGTAGATGTGGGATAATAGACATGTGTCAACAATACTATCCCAGCCAACTCTTTAGCCAAGTTATTTGCAAATTATAAGCATTGAGTGAGACTTCTGAAAAATCTGTGGGAACAATTATCTTAACCATATTACCGTAATTATTGATTTTAATATACTCTGAATCGCTTCTCTAAGGGATGAATTATAATGTCCATTCAGGTTTAATCTCAAAAAGTATCTCCTCATTCACTTTTACAGTAGGTACTGACTTAATATTATCGTGTGTGATATCAGTGATTTTTGTCACTTCTTCTGAGAATGGTATTCAATGCCTGCATCATTTAGTATATCGGTCAATTTTGACTTCGCCAACTGATAACTTGGTGTTTCCGTTCCATAAATTTTAATATCTAACATACTCGCAACCATTACTTTTTAAAAAGTTAAATTATCAAACATCTTCTTTAAATTACTAAAATAACCCACATGACAAAATGTATTTAATCATAAGAAGCTACCTAAATGGCATCTGTAGCCAATCTATTGATAATATCAAATGTAGTAACAATACCCACAATCACATTGTCCCTTCACTACTGGTATGGCATGAAATAAATTTACTTTAAATACTTCTAATGCAACATTAATTTTATCATTAGGATCCAATTTGGCCAACTTAGTAGTCGTAATGTCTTTGGCAGTGTAATTATTCAAACGCACGTCATCTTCCAATTTCTCTACATCTGAGTTTGAAAAACCTCTTCTAAAAAACAGAAAATTCTGCTTACTAATCATGCCTACCAATACACCTTTCTGCTATCACTGGAATATGGTGGATACGATGTTCTTTAAATAATTTATCTGCAACAGCAAGCGTTTCGTTTACCAATACAGTATGGATTAGGTGTCATGATTGTCGATACTGTTAAGAATATTCATATATGATTTGTTTTAAATTTGCGATCAAAGTTGCACCAAAAAATTTGACCAATATGATTCCCAAATCATTACCTCACATGATTTTTATAAATATTTAAATACTGTAATAGAGACATTTGGGGTATATTTAAAATTTCAGTTATTGAATTTTTATTATCATGGATAAATATAAGGATATTGTTCTGAGGCTGAACGCCATATTTGATGCTGCTGTAGATGGTATAATTATCATAGATGATAAAGGTATTATTGAAAAAGTAAATAGCGCCACATGTTTTCTCTTTGGTTATCCTGAAGGTGAACTAATCGGTCAAAATGTAAAATGCTAATCCTCGTACATGACTCTCTTAATCATGACAAATATATACAAATTACCAATCTATCAGACAACCCAAAGCTAATAGGAAGAGGTAGAGTAGTTGGCAAGAAAAATCGAGATGAATTTCCTTTTGGTTAGCGGTCATTGAGGTTAAATTGGAAGAGCGAGTTATTTATACTGGTTTCATTCATGACTTGTCCGGAAATAAAAATGCTGAAAAGAGATTGAAACTAATTAACAAAGACTTGAAAAAGAAGTCATAGAAAGGACATACGAATTGGAAAACATTGTAAATTTCAATTACTTTCTCTCAACAAACAATTGGAAGACGAAATAACAATTAAAATCAAGATTCAAAATCAACTAAAAGCGCGAAGCAGAACTAGAACAAAGTCTCATTAAAGAACGTGAATTAAGTGAACTTAAATCTAGATTCGTTTCCATGGCTTCCCAAGAATTTTCGCACTTCACATTTCCTATTTACTTTCTTCCGTTTCATTGCTGGGGAGATATACAAATACGGGAACAACAACCCAATCGAGAAAAAATAACACATTAATAAAGTAAAATCTTCTGTAACCCATCTACGCACAGGAATCCTTAATGACTTCTTGTCAATGAGATAAGCTCGAAGGTAAAATAAAAACAAATCTGAACAATTCAATGCCTTAGGACTGTGCTGAATGTCAATTTGAAAATAACAAAATCTATATTAGAAAATCAAACCATCATTTGCAATTATAATGTGAATTGGTGAATTGTTAACCACCGATGTTAAATATTTAAAATATCTTAATCAATCTAATATCCAATGCATAAATATTCTGGAGATAATGATACTATTCCTTGCACGATTAGCTACTGACAACGATTACATCTTATTTGAAGTCAAAGATGATGGCATCGGCATTCCTGAAGATGAACGAAAACATCTATTTGACCGATTTTTTAGAGCAAGTAGTGCAACGAATACCGAAGTTGCACGAGTCCAGGTCTTAATATAGTAAGGAAATATATCTAAATGTTAGAAGCCAACATTTCCTTCCACAGTAAGCTTTATTCGGGCAAACATTTATCCTAAATATTCCCAATCAAAAACATAGCAAATTACCAATATAAATTAATATTTTATGGAATCAAAGATTTAGTCAAGTAGAAGAGAATCATATAGTGTTAGAGAAATATAGAAGAACTACTGCAACTTTTTATCAGGATATACCGTGTTTACAGCTGAAAATGGTAAAGTGGGTACACCGGGAGCGCTCGAACATACTCCAGATCTATATTGTGTAGACATTATGATGCAGAACTGGATGGCTTTGGTGTATTATGGATCCTTTCCAACCATCCATCTACCATGGATAATACCATTTATCTTCCTTTCATCCAAAACTCAAAGGAAGATTTTCGACGTGGCAAGGGACTAGGCGCAGACGGTTATGGTTGCAAAACCTTATGATGATGTCCAACTGCTCGATACCATCGAAGTAAGGCTGAAAAGAAGTGCGCGAATAAAAAACTCTTTTGATAAGACTGGTCTTGGGTTGCAAAAAATTTATTGATTTAGCCAAAGCCCAAGTGGAGTTTGACAAACTTTCAGAAAATCGGGAAATAAGGAAATATCATAAAAGATGTTGTCTATGAAGCAGGCCAATATCTTAAAAGACTCTATTTTGGAGCTTCGGGTGGTGTAAAATCTAACCAAATCAATGATTTTGGCAAAGAATTTACAACCCATATATACAGCAAAGGAGATTTCTTCGGATTTATCCCGTTGCTGAAAGGAGAGAAATATCCTTGATAATGTTTCTGTCATGGACGACTCTGAACTGAATTTGATTCTATTAAGACTTTATGCTTTATTATTTAACAATAGAGTTTTCTGCTAAATTTATCAAAAATGCGTCGTTGGCTAACCAATCTGATGAGGTGGTTACTGAATTATTGAAACGGCTTATAGTTCAGGAAGAAAAAGAGCTTGAAGCAACGCGGTTCGGAAATTTTAGTGAATCCAAACATGCTACCACTATGTCTGTTATGATACCAGTGTGACGATATAGCTTAGCCTAGCTGGTACTCCCAAAGAAACTACCATCCGTACTTATCTGATTTCGTGCGTAGTATTTTTCTGATTCTAATATTTATTAACAAAATCGAGTTAATTAAAAATCGAAAATTGGAAAATACGCCACAATAAGTGCGATATTAAAATCAGTATGTTAGTTGACTTAGGTCACAATACGGTGACATTTGGTCTTACTACTACTCTTAGTGCTGGCCATCAGAAGATGAGCAAATTGTTCTGAATTCGCTTCTTCCATTAATGACTAAAACTTGTACAGTGCATCTCCCATTCGGCAATACCTTAAGGAAGTTTTCAAAATATCTTTTGAAACGTAGAATAGTATAAAGGCACATCACCGTACAAGAGACGATAATTTAAAAAAAATTTAAGACGGTGAAAAACGGATTTAGATAAATCCTTCTTATTTCCTAACAAAAGGATTTCAATGAATCTTATAAACCAGGGTTATCTGGAAACGCTAACAGTTGAACAGCGCCGATGTCTAAAAGCGTATATATTTGTTGCAACACGATGACACCATCGCGGAATAAATCAGAAGTCAAAGAGTTTGGAGTCTCGTATCACCTATTACCCCGATGAGATGGGAATTGACATCAGTATAGCGCATTGTCATAAAGTACAGACTTAATCTTTGTATCCGCTAAAACAATAACATTAACGCAAAATATAAATGTGATAAAAAGTATAAGATTAAGTCGATCTCACTGTTTTGATTTAAAGAGGTACATGGTATGCGATTTCCTTTTTTACATTTTTGGAAGTCTGCTTAGTACTTGATCCATGAGACCACCATCTTTTTGTGGTAAACTTACATAATTTCTCATTTTAACTGTACGCTTGAATAGCCACCACAAACTTATCAGTCATACTTTGTCAGATGTATTATGTGAAGGTATTGGTTCTTATCATCGCAAAGAATGAAGGCGCATTGGTTAACGGAATTATTAAGCATTCTTGAAGTTGACGGGCAACATAATGATTCCCTCCTATCCAAATCTATAATAAATCAAAATTTACAATCAAAAACATAGGTTGGTCTGATTTAAAGGAGTCGTATTTTGCTGGTAAATCAAAAGGTAAACATAGATGTTTTTTCCATTATTCCCTAAATTGATTGTGTATTGGTAAGAAAACACCATCTGGATTGGTCAAAAGCTACCTTTCTAAAGAAGAATTTAGTTTTCATAGGGCTTTTCTGGATTTAGTAAAATTTACTTGTCCTTGCATATAGATTCTTTTCTTAACCCTTAGGTTATATTTTGACAAGATATGTAAATACTTTCTCGCGAATCATAACAGCGCAACTGGTAATTTCCTTCAGCAAGTGGAAAATATTTTCGGCATCGCTGAGTTATTTTTACCTTCCTTGTGCATACCACTACAATACATCATTTCCATAGTGTCCTGTTTTCACTTTCACAAGTTTAATCTCGCTGGATGTAAAATCCTGTGACTACGGATCGGTAATTTTTTCATTTTGCTCTTAGAGTTTAAAGATTCCATAATTCACTATCTCCTCTGGTTTCCAGTCGCTCAATGGCCTTACAACGCTTATATGCCTTAATGTTTTTCTTCACTGGTACACAGTTTTAGACTTCATTTAGTAATTTGCATTCTCCAACACCTTCGATAATTGTTCAGAAAACCCATCAATACTCATCTGCAAACAATGGCATCAGCAGCTTCGAGGCATTACGAAATGCGGTAATAATGCAGGATTGACTCGATGCTTTTTGGAACACCTTATTGACTTGCATGCCAAAAAGCAGCAATGCCAAAATGAAAAACAAAAATACTCCCAAAAGCCATCTGTAAGCGTTTTATGAACCAACACTCACCTAACAGTTAATTAACAGCACAAAATATAATAGAATTAGTAAAATGCCTTACCAAAATACCAATCCTTCTTAATATAAATTTTAGTAGATAAACTAAATAAACTTCTCTTACTTTCATCTATATATGATTGCTAGTCAACACAAACATGAAGTTTCAATTTTTACATTTGTTTGCCTTTGACGTTCTAAATATTAACAGTGAGCGGCATACGTAATTATTTCAGCGAGATCGTAAACTTGCGTTTCCTGATAGCCTGGGCACTTTCATGATTGCGCGCCAGTAATAGTTTTCCTACGGGAACATATAGGCAAAACATTTTTCCATTACATACTTTAAGCCATTTGTATTGTGTTTCTTTTTCTTGTTTGGACATGGATCCCACCATTGGTCAATCGCAGATAACCAATAGTGTCAGTAGATTACAAACCTGCAAGTTTCATTGCCCCGGAAGAGCCAATAAAAGATTGGGAAAATGGTCGGCGAAAAGCAAAAATTTATGATTGTTCAAGATATCATGGTGTCCAAACATACTTATCTTCCAAACTGCAGCAATTGACTTTTCGATTACACATAGTATCACCTGATAGATAGTAAATTTAAAGTTAGAAGATTTAAAATTAGGTCAAAACTTAAATATACACACACATTCGAAAAATGCAAACATTGAGAATAGCATCAAAACGCGGGAAAAATATCCAAGAAGATTCTTCTAAACACTTAGACAAAATATTTACAAACTATCTTAACCTCTTCTCGTAAACCCTTCAAAAATCCTTGGCACGTACTAAATAAATTTTAGACATCTCCATGATAAGTGTTTTTTATTTTTTTGCTAGGCTTTTCTTTAAGAGAAAATAAGCACTATTTGTTAAACTCATTAAATCTATAGTTCCTACTTTCCAATATGAAACATAAATAAACTTTATAGTGGACGAAACAAGTAAATTATTTATCAGATATTTTATTGCCACTTTGAAAGTGTAAATGACATCTATAAATTCATTATAGTTTCAAGATCAAAGTAATCGATATTGGGTGTTAAGAATGTTCTGCTAATTGGTTTTTTGCTGGGATACGAATGGAATTTCTACGAAAATTTCCAGATCATCTGCAAAGCGGTTTTATACATGACATCACTTTGTCTTCCAACATGGAATTATCTTTTGCGACTTGAAATGATACCATTACGCGCAAAGCCGGGATAGTATTTATCGCCACAAGACTAATAGATGACAGCTAATAAAACAACCAAATATTTTTTCAAAAGCGTCGTTGCCCATCCCTTGTGAAAATATTTATTATTGTCTTGGTTGGAGCAAACATAGGCATATTTTAGGTATGGTTTTGGCGATACCCTTTACACAGCATTTTAGAGCAATCGGAAAGGTATTTTGAGTGAGGCTTCCAGTTATCCAAAAGCCTAACTAGAAAATATGTAATTCAAAACATTAAACACTTTTCAGTGACATGTTATTAGCACCTAATTTTTTGTTGGTATTTTAAAACCAGCAATAATTCCCGAAAAGCAATGTCATACAACCACCAAAAACTACAGCAAAGATGAACGGTAACCAAAAGTCGCTTTCGCTGCTAATCTACTTTTAAACTGACCCAATTCGTTACTAATACATTATTAATGAAGATGCGAACCTACGACGATATTTATTCTTAGATGATCAGGAACTACCATTTAAAGATGGCAATTACTGGTAATTACACTCATCCATTGTCCATGCTTACAACAAGTGCTTATGAAACTCAGAATGAATGATTTTGATAATGCGAATAATTCATTGCGCACTACAATTAAAATTTTTCGCTTACCGAACAACCGCTCATATCCTCGTTTCCTCTCTGCTATTCAAAGGATATTAAAACAAAAATAAAATTTGCTAGTGCACCGCCAGATGATGGCGTAGAATGCACAGCGTTAAGAATGGAGAGCTGAATTTCAAACACCTTTAGCAACGGCAGGTATGGTGGTCAATACCCACCAACAGTACTGCAAACATATCCAATCCTATAAAGCGCCAAAAGGTCACCTTTGATTCTCCATACAAATTCCTCTAAAACCTTCTCTTTGCACACTTCGTCTGCTTTTTAATTCTTGGACATTTTTCTTTGAACAGGTTTAGGTAAAGAGAAGCTAAATATAAAAAGCACATATTAAAAGTACTACAATGAGAATAAACTTTCCAATGAACAGGGACAAACCTATTAAAAGTTCGTAATAGTGGGTTCTTCAATACCGTCTCCTAAAAGTTACAGTAAGTGCATACTTGTTTGGGACAGCTTTCCCATGAAACTAATTGTTAATTAGAAACTCACTGTGCTAAAAAGTTGAAAGTGATGGAGAAAATATAGTACGAATAACCCCTGTTAATCCGACATGCAAAATCAGAATCGTTCCCATCTCACCTCCAAAATCAAAGATTTCTGATGAGACTAAGGCAAGCACCAATGCCAAAAGTACGAAGAAGAATATACTTCGGTGTAATATTAAGTATCTTTTGTCGTGCTTTTCATACCAACTTCTTGCACCTGCTGGAAGCAAGAGTGCATTGGTAGGTATCACCTTGCACAACTCCTACAAATCTCAACATAAAGTTTACATTACCCGTAAGGTTGTATAGATACCATCCCTAAAGGACTTCATACCATCTTTCATAGCCTACAGCAAAAAGAAACCCTGCGTAATCAGAAATACAAATTCCGACTGACGATTATGGAAAGAATAATTTATTCTGCTCAGAGTTTCATTTTTCCAAGATTGTCAAAAACTGACCTCATACTATCCAGCGCTCTCATTTAGTACTAGCATCTCGCTTCCACGCAACAAACCACTCCCCGCATCCATGTTAAACCGAAAACATTGCATTTCCACTTCATGACCTCCTGCACCTCAACATTTTTCTGGTGTGTGGCATCCATATCTTCAATGTGGAACAATGGAAATTCATCTTATTGCCATGGCGATCTTTTTAATATCAACGGCTGCTTGATGAGTCCAATAATGATCCAACTCCAATTTACAAGAGTTTTTAGATCTGTTTCTATTCAATAAAATATCATAAGGGACTACTCTTATCAATATACAAAAATCTGTAAATCATGATTATGATGGCAAAACTGTGTTGTATTTTCTTATTGTTTTACCACATTTGATGAACAAT
>JADKCC010000067.1 GCA_016714785.1 Saprospiraceae bacterium | reverse complement strand
CTGACATTCGTTGATGCTGACCCATCCAGTCGTAATCCTTCTCCACGAGACCATATCCTACAAAACCATTGAACTGCAAAAGAATATCAAATCTCATCTCTACTATCTCAAATCACCTATCAACAACCATCTTCCTATCACTTCATCCCAATCATTTTGCCGCCAATTTTAATCATGCTCTCCCTAATGCGACCTATGGCCATGCACACGATACAGAATAATCAACTTGATTGGTGCAGTTTGGACGTTTTGCCCTTTGCAATCCATGCGATCCATGCGATCCGTGCCCTTCTTCTATTTTCCAGCCCACATGTTATAAGGCTTTTGCAATAACATTTTCTTCATCAGTAACTTTTTTTTCACTTCATGGGCGATCACATCTAAAGCATAGACATAAATGTCATACCTGTCACATCTTGATGCTGCCTTCTCACGCCACACTTGGAGCACTACAAAGGTCCAGGGAGTGCCTATTCCATTGGCTTTTGGTAAGATAAAGTCGCTGTATTCGATCTTTCGTTGCGATGACAGGCGATGGAGTAAGGCATCTTCATATTTGGCCACTCGGATTTTCAAAATCTACATGATAATATCCTATTTTTACGGTCATTTGGTCTCGGTTGATCCTTTTCTCCGGAAGAGTAAATTGCGATTGAGTCGCCATGCTTTTTGGTCGGGCGAACGCTTTATTAGGTTCCTTGATACATCTCACACTCTCTGTTTGCTAAAGATTTTCAATCGACTAAAAAGCTTGTTGTGTTTCCGCATTTTTAAGCCCATTACTTATTTGTTTATGGCCTTTAGTTGTGTCGTGTCTGCTCGTAGCGTCTTGATCATAAGTTGCATTACTTCTACAGGATATGCATAATTGGTACACCCACGGGTTAAGTGCATCATTCCCTGTCGAAACAGCTGTCCAGCTTTAGTTGCTATCGAAAATTCTGACTGATTTTTGCGCGTTTCTGCGTATTGTGGTGCAGTGCGCATCTTGACTATATCTACCTTGCCGATCGTTCTTGATGCCAACCTATTATTCGAGATATAATGGACAATATTACCTATTCTCCTACAAATTTTACCAATGATACTTGCGTTGCCATGATGATTTATTTTAGTTATACATTAAACGAAATTACATTCATTAATATTCCTTTAAATAACAATTTTAACATTCATAAAGTCGCATTCATGACATTAGTCGGACTAAAATACTTCGATTTAAGATTTTCATAACATTTTACAAGGCAAGAAATTCAATCCAAACCAATAAAGATATCTTAACATTCTGAAGTTTCGGAGTTTATAAATGGATTTATGTCTACTAATAATCAACATCTTAAAAGAATTTACAAGAAGATTTAGAAATACGATGTTAACATATTGCTTTGGGAGATGTAGTAATACCAAGGTTTACTCCTTGGGGAGCCTGTTCCGGTACGCGGAGCGATTTAGCGGAACTAGACTTTTCTTGCCCGCTTCGGAGCAAGCGGGTTGGATACTTTTTTGGCAATGCAAAAAGTATAACTGAACGATCCTGGAAGGTCGAGTATGACAATGCGAGAAGTGAAGGCACCCGTAAGGGATGGGAGCGCGGCTCGAGCGACAATGCCATACATACAGTACAATCTTTAGCGCCAAAGAGCACAATTGAATTTGATTCAAAGTTAAGAGTGTAGTTATTGTGAAAAATTTGCCCCAAAACTTTAGTTAACATATTGTACAAAATACAAAATATTTAAAACAGAAAATGTTTTATCATATTAAGGCTCTTTCCCGCCTTTTTGGCTTTAATTTAAAGGTTTCTGGAGATGGTTAAACAAAAAACTGCATGAGCCCTTCGCAGATGAAATCCCAAAATAAAAAATAAAAAATCATCCACAAACCCTTGAATTTCTCACTATAAAAGCATATCTTTGTAACAAGCATTTTTAACCAAATTGCAAAGCCTTAAACCATAAAAAACTAACAAAACTGCCTATTTTCTCCTAAATTCTCAAATGGGTTGTGCAGAGGTTGTCACGACGTTGAGTCGAGGTTGTGCCGACCTTGGCCCGACCACGCTATATAGACGCTCCATAGGCAATCCCACTACGCTCCCATAACCTTTAGTCACTTAAAAGGTAAACCTATAAGTCTAATATGAAGCCAAATCAGTTATTACTTGATCCAGACTCCGTCTTCTTCTATTCTTGCAAACAAATTTGCAAGTCCATCATAGTTACACATCCTTATTCTGGATACGATCCTTTTCAACATAGATAATCTATTCAAAACTGATACCCAACTCTAAAGTCCAATCCAACCAAAAACGGAACAATACTGCCAATAGCGCCTTGACTTTCATCTACGATATTGGTCAAAGACCGTATGGCCATAACATTCAATTCTAAAGATAAATGGTCACTTAGTTTGGACTGTACACCTAGCTTTCCGATGCCTGAAAAATAATTGAATTTAACAGGTACAAAAAACCAATCTCCTTGATTATGATTTTTTGCCCACATAGGTCCTATTGAAGCATGTATATTCCATGTTGGTGACATCCATTCAGTATATTGATATAATAGGTACACGACATAGTTTTCATAACAAGCCTTCACATCATAAAAGTTATTACTACCCTGAGTATCATTATACGCAATTGCATCAATCCTTCTGCAGGTAGTATAAAGTCCACCTCCAAGGATTACAGCATCTTGCCTATTGAATGAATAGGTTAATGAAATATCCTGATTGAATGTAGTCACTACGCTTTGTTTGCTTTCAACATATCCGCCACCCAAACCAATACCTTTAGTGATTACGCCATCTAAATTATAATTTTGCATCAACTGCCCACCGATTTGAACTTGAAAATATTTGTCTTGACTATTGCCTACAGATATCAGGTTAAAGAAAATAAAGAAGATTAAGACATGCTTTAAGTTAGGTGTTGAATGATTTGTTTTCATTTTAGCAATATTTTTGATATTAGATTATGCAATAGTCCGCTTACTTTTAAAATGTGTTAAGATATATTATGAGCCATATTATGCTGTTTTTGAACGAAACATCATCTCTGATAACCAATTCCTTATAATTTCTATCTCTTCACCCCAATTTCACCCGCTTGACCATTACATCTTAATCAGGCAAGTCTCTTATAACTCAAATCTCCTATCTCATCTCTCATATATACCCACTCATCTTACCTACCATCTCTTGGGCTTTTGCCCTGACTGCGTCTTGGAAATTTTCTCCATTTCCTGCATAGATGATTTCTCGCGATGAATTGATAAGCAATCCTATTTCTTTATTGCGCCCATATTGGATTACCGCATCCATATCTCCTCCCTGTGCACCTACGCCAGGTACAAGAAAGAAATATTCTTTGGCCATTTCTCTAATGTCGGCAAATGACGAAGGATGCGTAGCGCCTATCACATACATTAGATTATCGGGATTTCCCCATTCTTGAGCTTTTTATCACCGTTTCATATAGTTTTGACCATTGTTCCTACCGTTTGTTGAAAATCATGACTTCCCACATTGGACGTCAATCCTAACAATATCACCCATTTGTCATCAAACTCTAAAAAAGGAGTAACAGAATCGATGCCCATATAAGGAGCCACAGTTACAGCATCAAAATCAAAATATTCAAAAAATGTCTTAGCATACATCTTGCTCGTGTTGCCTATGTCACCTCGTTTAGCATCTGCGATGGTGAAGATATTTTTCGGTATATAGTCCATAGTTTTTTCTAATGAAACCCAACCTTTTGGCCCTAAACTTTCGTAAAATGCAATATTAGGTTTGTAAGCTACACACAGATCTGAAGTAGCATCTATGATAGCTTTGTTAAATTCAAAAACAGGATCATCTGAAGATAAAAGGTGAGTAGGTATCTTTTGAATATCGGTATCTAACCCTATACATAAGAAGTTTTTCTTTGAATGTATATTGGAGACAAGCTCTTTTCTGTTCATAACAAATGAAATCCATTTATTGCTTCTACTGATTTGATCTCTGGCAATCTTGACTTAATAGCTTGTTCTACTCCTGCTTTCATAGTCATAGCTGACATCGAACAATGTTCACAATTGCCCATCCATTTGATACGTACTATGAGATCATCCGTTACTTCGACCAACTCAATATTCCCACCATCCACTGCCAAGTGCGGCCTTATTTCATCAAGCGCTTTATTTACTTTTTCAAACATTTCAGAGACAGGTATTATAATCATATCACAAAGTTAATAAAATTCCAAACAAAGAAGCAATACAAATGGGTAATAATTAGTTTCAACTTTGATCTACCTTTACAATTCGCGTTGGATCATATAGATCATGCCTCAATTTTACTTGTTTAACAGTATTTTGGGCTAACTTTTTAAAAATATCTGTTAACGGATGTCCTTCTTGGGCAGCAGCAGGATTTCCACTGTCACCAGCTTCTCGCACACTCTGTACTATAGGAATTTGAGCAAGCATGCCCGTCTCTGCCATTCGAGCTAAGTGTTCCCCACCGCCTTTTCCAAAAATATAATACTTATTCTCAGGCAATTCAGCAGGTGTAAACCAACTCATATTTTCTACTACTCCTAAGATTGGCACGTTGACATTGGGCAATAGAAACATATTCATTGCTTTTACTGCATCAATCACAGCTACTTCTTGCGGAGTAGTCACCATAATAGCGCCAGTGACAGAAACAGTCTGCACCAAGGTAAGCTGAATATCACCCGTGCCTGGAGGTAGATCGATGACCAAATAATCTAAATCTGGCCATAGGCAATCTTGTATAAACTGCTTTAACAATCCACCTAATCTCGGCCCTCTTAAGACCACAGCTTGTTCAGGCTCAACGATAAAACCAATAGAAATCACATGTACGCCATGCGCTTCAAGTGGGATGATCTTATGCTTTCCATAAAGCAATTCTACTTTAGGTCTCTGACCACTCAAACCCATCATAGTAGGGATAGATGGTCCATAAAGGTCAGCATCTATCAAACCTACTTTATACCCTTCATTAGCAAGCGCCACAGCCAGATTGACCGAAACGGTGGACTTCCCTACTCCACCCTTTCCTGATGCCACTGCTATTACATTTTTTACTTGCGGCAAAACGGAATCGTTTTCATCATCCACTCCTGAATTGATTTTAAGATGTATATGTACTTGTGCATCGGGATAAACAGCAGCAATCTCGGATATACATGCAAAATTTAGCGCTGATTTCAACTCACTATCATTAGTTTTCAATACAATAGAAAACGAAATATTGAGATCATCCACTTTAAAATCTTCTACCATTTTGGCTGAAATGATATCATTTCCTGTTTTAGGATCTTTTACATTTCTCAGTGCAGCCACTACTATATTATGATCAACCATTATTATTTATGTAATTATTACCTTTTAAATCTAATTTTATGGTTAATTGTTCATATTAAACCAAAGTAATCATAAAATTACTTAAATTTGTGCCGAAATAGAATGGATCCCCTATTATCTTCCATGAACATATATAGAAATATTAAAGAACTCCCTGACTTCAAAAACGCCGTGATCACTATTGGATCATTTGACGGTGTGCACTCAGGACATCAGAAAATAATCAGTCGAGTCAAAGCGCTTGCTGATGAAATCAATGGTGAAAGTATAGTTATAACCTTCTACCCACATCCTCGAAGTGTTGTAGATGCATCCACTCAAGACATCAGTGTATTGAATACTTTGGATGAAAAACTAGCATTGATTGCTGGATATGGTATTCAGAATGTGGTGATAGTGCCATTTTCATTTGAGTTTTCACGACAATCTCCTAGAGAGTATGTAGAAACATTCATAATTGCATCCTTCCATCCCCAATACGTAGTCATAGGTTATGACCATAAATTTGGATTGAATAGAGCGGGCGATATATCGCTTTTTAGAGAGTACGAAGCCACGGGACACTTCAATGTAATAGAAATCCCAAGACAAGATATTGAAGACATAGCCATAAGTAGCACCAAAATAAGGAAAGCTCTGATCTCAGGAGACATCAAAGAAGCCAACTTGTTTCTGAATCATCCGTATATCCTTACGGGAAAAGTAGTACATGGTGACAAACTTGGTTCTAAACTCGGGTATCCCACCGCAAATCTCCAAATCAGTGAAAAGGATAAACTTATACCCGTAGAAGGTGTATATGCTGTCAAGATAGAAATTGACAAACTATCTTTTGAAGGGATGATGTACATAGGAAAAAGACCGACCGTGTCAGACCAAATAGCCATCAATATAGAGATCAACATATTTGACTTTAGTCAGAATATATATGATAAAGTGATACAAATTCACATATTGGAATTTTTGAGAAAAGATATAAGATTTGACAATTTAGATCAACTCAAGGATCAACTCCAATTAGATGAAAAAAATGCTCAATTGGCATTAAGCGAGCTCAATCATCAAACCCAAAAAGAAGCGCAAGTTACGATTGCAATTCTCAACTACAATGGTGTTGAATTATTGGAGTCCTACTTACCGATGATAGAATATTCATCATCTAAATATACGTATGAAGTATTGGTCATTGATAATCATTCCTCAGACTTATCGGTAGATTTTATCAAAGAATGGTATCCAGAAATCAAAATAATAGAGCTGTCCAAAAATTATGGTTTTGCAGAAGGTTATAACAAAGGTTTACTCAATATCCAATCCGAGTATGTGGTCATTATCAATTCTGATGTATTAGTAACTGAAAATTGGTTGGACCCTATAATAGATACAATGGAACGGGACAAAAGCCTAGGTATAGTTCAGCCCGTAATAAAATCATTAGAATACAAAGACCACTTTGAGTACGCTGGTGCTGCCGGTGGCTATATAGATATTTTTGGGTATCCATTTTGCAGAGGTAGAATTTTGATACTGTAGAAAAGACGAAGGTCAATACAGTAATGATGCGGAAATATTTTGGGCTAGTGGTGCTACAATGGTGTGTAGGTCGAAGTTATTCAAATCACTCGGTGGGTTTGATGGTGGCTTTTTTGCACATCAAGAAGAAATTGACTTTTGTTGGAGGGCTAAAAGTGCAGGCTATAATATCAAATGCATCACAGCATCTACCGTTTATCATCTTGGTGGTGGTACCTTGGATTATCAAAACCCACGAAAAGATTTTCTGAATTTTAGAATAACCTTTATCTGCTAACTAAAAATGAAAGCTTGACCAATTTATTATGGATCATTCCTGCCAAACTAGTCTTAGATGGATTAGCAGGACTTAAATTTTTGCTAGATGGCAAACCTAAATCAACATTGGCTATTATCAAGGCACACATATCTTTCTATATCCATTTACCATTAGTATTTGAACGCCGTAACAAAGAGTATCATTGGATACAAAAAAGTAAAATAAATCCGCCGAATATGAAAGGAACATACCTCAATTCCATAGTATATAAATACTATTTGGAAGGAAAGAAAAAATTTAGCAAATTGAAATTTTAGACATTTGAAGCATAATTTAGACATACTATTCGAAGATGACATTATGATTGCGGTTAATAAACAAGCAGGTGTATTAACTATACCCGATAGATTTAATCCAAACTTACCAAATCTTGTCGCCTTATTAAAAAAACAATATCCAGACCTAATTCCTGTACACAGAATTGATAAATTCACCAGTGGTGTCAATCTTTTTGCAAAAAATGCAGAATCCCACAAGCTGTTGTCAGAAATCTTTGAATCGAGAGATGTAGAGAAGTATTATCTTGCCATCGTGGATGGTATTCCATCTCCTGAAAGTGGCAGAATCGATGTTCCTCTGGCCGAATCCACAGTAACTAGAGGCAAAATGTTGGCACATAAACGTGGTAAAGCTTCGACAACAGATTACAAAATACTTAAGAGCTATCGTAATTTTTCTTATGTCTATATCAGGATATATACAGGCAGGATGCACCAAGTAAGAGTGCACATGCAGTATCTTGGCAATCCATTGATAGTTGATCCCCTATATGGTAATCGAGAAGCTTTTTACCTGTCAGAAATTAAACACAAAAAGTTTAATATTGGAAAATTCCAAGAAGAGAGACCACTTTTGACGCGCCAGCCGCTTCATGCTGAAAAATTGGTATTCACTCATCCACTCACACAACAAAAAGTAGAAATCATAGCATCTGTGCCAAAGGATATTCAAGCGACACTCACACAAATGGAGAAATGGATAAAGTAATAGTGACTAAACGGCTTACTATGACGGTATAATAAACTGAAATTTCGGAAATAGATTTTTCAATGACGCTATAATATACCGTTCTTCATTTTCAAAGCATAAAAAAATTTAATATCTATTGAAATTTCGGTGATGTTTTCAATTAATTCAGGCGTTAAAATATCATCTTTTTATAGGTACAGAGCCCTTTGTTTTCCCGTGTGCAAAATATTCAAAATAAGGGGACTACATCCCCAAAAAAAAATATTGTATCAAATGGCTAATAAAACACTCAACTTTAAATACAAAATATTTCGAAACATCAAAAAGATATTTGATCGTAATAGCATTTAGATTATATTGATCAAAAAAAAAGCTATTAATCCTTATGATGATTCAATTTCTGTATTATCTTGCAGCATAATAAATTTGTATTTATGTTAAAAGTCTTGTTTTTCTCTTTATTCTTCACACTTACAGATATTCACGCACAATCAGATTTAGTACTTAAAACACAAGAAATATCTAAAGTGCTCATGGCTCAACAAACTGATTGGAATAATGGTGATATTGATGCTTTTATGCAAGGGTATTGGAAGTCCGATAGTCTTACCTTTATTGGTAGTAAAGGATTGACTTATGGCTGGCAAAAAACCTTGGAAAACTACAAAAAGAGCTACCCAGACTCTAATGCCATGGGTAAACTCACATTTGAGATCATTCGATTAGATGTATTAAGTGACACGGCAGCAATCATGATTGGTAGATATACATTGGTAAGAGTTACAGATCAACCAACAGGTCTTTTCACATTGATTTGGAAAAAAATCAATGGCAGATGGCTCATAATATCTGATCAAACTTGTGGTTAAATACTTATAATTTCAAAACAAAAGCATGACAAATCAAAATAATCAGTTGCTAAAACTTTTAGGTGTAGGATTCGGGATAGCAGTGACAGTGGGAGGAACAATAGGCACTGGAATATTACGTAAACCAGGACCTATAGCAGCACTAATAGGTGAACCTTGGATCATTTTACTACTATGGCTCGCAGTGGGTATTTATGCCCTGCTAGGTGTATTATGTGCCATTGAGCTGGCTATTTCAATGCCACAAGCTGGTGCTTGGTATGTATATGCTCGGAGGGCTTTTGGCGATTATTTTGGATTTGTGACGGGTATCACTAGTTGGTTAGGTACAGTATCTGCATTGGGTTTTGGAGCTTATACCATGAGTGAATACATCGGATTGCTAATGCCTTCTACAAATAATTACATTCAAAATATTGCTGTTTTGATGTTGATATTGTTGACAGGATTTCATTGGATGGGTACAAAATCTGCTGGCAAATCGCAAGAAATATTGGCAGTAATCAAAGCGGTGGGTTTGTTAATATTTGTTGCTGTTTGCTTCATATTTGGAGGACAACCCGCAGGACAACAAGTAGTAAATACAGTGTCAAATACGGCTGTACCACTGACTTTGTTGGGTATAATCGGTGCACTGCAAGCCATATTTTATACTTATGATGGATGGCATACTGCCACTTATTTTACCGAAGAGAATACAGATCCAGCCAAAACATTGCCTAAATCTATGATCTCAGGTGTAATCATGATTATTGTAATTTATATTTTAGTCAATGCAGCCATACTATATGCACTGCCTAAAGAAATGTTATTGAACTCAAAACTTGCAGCTGCTGATACTATCAGTTATATATTTGGAGATGGATTCTCTAAAATCATAACTATTTTCCTTATGGTTTCGATCCTAGGTATTGTTAATGCACAAATTATGTTTGCTCCTAGGGTGATTTTTTCAATGAGTCGAGACCATTTATTTTTCAAAGAAGCGTCCAGAGTCAATGTATCAGGTACACCATCTATAGCAATGGCACTTACTGCTTTACTTTCCATACTTTTGATATTAAGTGGTAAAGAAACTTGCGGCAAACTATCTGATATTGCCACTTTCTTTTTTGTGCTAAGCTATGCTGCCGGCTTTGCAGCACTGGTTAGAATAAGATATACTGAACCTGAATTAATTAGACCATACAAAGCTCCTTGGTTTCCATACCTTCCATATTTATTAATTTTACTTTCAGTGATGTTTTTAGGAGGTGCAGTTTATAGCGATATACAGAGCAGCAAATATGCTCTTATATTTTTAATTTTTAGTTATCCCATATATTATGTTGTTAAAACACTAAACAAAAATGATTGATCAATTTTCGCCCAATATCCATGAAGCCTTATATTTGATTTTGTAATTTTTATGTATGAAACTTCGGATGTGCTCACATGCTTCATTGGGATCGTTAGTAAATTTTACTAAATGTTGATCATCTGGGCTGATAGTTTTTTCAGCAATCATCCTATCAATCATTTCAGTGATATCTTTATAAAATTCAGTCCCCATGATTACCACTGGAAAATTATGCAAGATACCAGTCTGAATAAGCGTAAGTGTTTCGAATAGTTCATCCAAAGTGCCGAACCCACCCGGCATGACCACAAATGAGTATGAGTATTTTGTCAAAAGCACTTTTCTAACAAAAAAGTAATCAAATTCTACAATTCGAGTCATAAATGGATTAGAAGATTGTTCTTTGGGTAACTTTATAGTACATCCAATTGATTGGCCACCAGCATTGTAAGCACCACGATTGGCCGCTTCCATAATACCAGGGCCGCCACCTGTCATTACTGCAAATCCCATTTCACTGAGTAATTTACCCATTTCTTTCGCTTGCTGATAATACACATTAGTTTCTGGAAACCTTGCCGAACCAAAAACTGTAACACAAGGTCCAACAAAGTGTAATTTTCTAAATCCTCTTAAAAACTGAAAAGACCTTAATTAAAAAAACAAATTCACGCCCTCTACTATTAGGCCCTGCTAAAAATTGTGAATTGGTATTGAATATCCTTTTTGCCACCATTTACCTGTTATATTCTTGAGTTAAGTGTTTATGATACCAATAAATATAACAGATTGTTAAGAATTGTCAAGATTCGACTGTTTTGTCAGTAAGTATCAACAAAGGTGATACCGTATGAATTGCAGCATATTCAGTTACGCTTTTATGAAATAAATTCTGAAAAATATTTCTATGTTTCGTAGATAATACGATCAAATTATCAGGTGTTGTGGTGACCAAGTCTTTGACACCAGCAAATATATCGCCTGTATCAATGATTTCAATGTGGTACTTAACTTCTGGAAAATAACTTTCCATTATTTTTATGGTATTGGAAATATCATACTCTTCCCCCACTTTTTTGCAGTAATGTACCAATTTGAAATCCAATGACATTTTAGCGCAAAGTCTCCCCACATACAACAAGTGTAAGGTATCATTTTTTAAATCCTCAGACAGATACGTTATTTCTTTTATATTGGCGTAACCAGTGCCCGGAGGTATTAAAAATAGTGGACAGTAGGCATTATCAATCATATCTAATGAAAGTGATCCAAAAATCTTTTTGAAGGAATCACCTTCTCCAGTTGTTCCCATCACCAAGATTGTATCTTTTTCCTGAGACATTTCTGACAATTCCAGCTTAGGAAAACCAACCCTAAAAACACCTTCGATCATAGGTTCAGTAACAAAATTCCCCAACCAATCCTGATTGACAGATTGGACTAATTTATTCAACTTATCACGATGTATTTTTTCGGCTTCTTCATTTATTACTACAAATTGGTTTACGTCTGTAGATGTGGGATAATAGACATGTGTCAACAATACTATCCCAGCCAACTCTTTAGCCAAGTTATTTGCAAAATTATAAGCATTGAGTGAGGCTTCTGAAAAATCTGTGGGAACAATTATCTTAACCATATTACCGTAATTATTGATTTTTAATATACTCTGAATCGCTTCTCTAAGGGATGAATTATAATGTCCATTCGGTTTAATCTCAAAAAGTATCTCCTCATTCACTTTTACAGCAGGTACTGACTTAATATTATCATGTATGATATCAGTGATTTTTGTCACTTCTTCTAAATGGTATTCAATGCCTGCATCATTTAGTATATCGGTCAATTTTGACTTCGCCAACTGATAACTTGGTGTTTCCGTACCATAAATTTTAATATCTAACATACTCGCAACCATTACTCTTTTTAAAAAGTTAAATTATCAAACATCTTCTTTAAATTACTAAAAATAACCCACATGACAAAATGTATTTAATCATAAGAAGCTACCGCACTAGCATCTGTAGCCAATCTATTGATAATATCAAATGTAGTAACAATACCCACAATCACATTGTCCTTCACTACTGGTATGGCATGAAATAAATTTACTTTAAATACTTCTAATGCAACATTAATTTTATCATTAGGATCCAATTTGGCCAACTTAGTAGTCATAATGTCTTTGGCAGTGTAATTATTCAAACGCACGTCATCTTCCAATTTCTCTACATCTGAGTTTGAAAAACCTCTTCTAAAAAACAGAAAATCTGCTTTACTAATCATGCCTACCAATACACCTTCTGCTATCACTGGAATATGGTGGATACGATGTTCTTTAAATAATTTATCTGCAACAGCAAGCGTTTCGTTTACACCAATACAGTATGGATTAGGTGTCATGATTGTCGATACTGGGTTAAGAATATTCATATATGATTTGTTTTAAATTTGCGTCAAAGTTGCACCAAAAAAAATTTGACCAATATGATTTAAATCATTACCTTACATGATTTTTATAAATACTCTAAATACTGTAATAGAGAGACATTTGGGGTATATTTAAAATTTCAGTTATTGAATTTTTATTATCATGGATAAATATAAGGATATTGTTCTGAGGCTGAACGCCATATTTGATGCTGCTGTAGATGGTATAATTATCATAGATGATAAAGGTATTATTGAAGAAGTAAATAGCGCCACATGTTTTCTCTTTGGTTATCCTGAAGGTGAACTAATCGGTCAAAATGTAAAAATGCTAATGCCCGTACATGACTCTCTTAATCATGACAAATATATACAAAATTACCAATCTACCAGACAACCCAAAATAATAGGAAGAGGTAGAGAAGTAGTTGGCAAAAAGAAAAATCGAGATGAATTTCCCTTTTGGTTAGCGGTCATTGAGGTTAAATTGGAAGAGCGAGTTATTTATACTGGTTTCATTCATGACTTGTCCGAAATAAAAAATGCTGAAAAGAGATTGAAACTAATGAACGAAGACTTAGAAAAAAAAGTCATAGAAAGGACATACGAATTGGAAAACGTTGTAAATCAATTACTTTCTCTCAACAAACAATTGGAAGACGAAATAACAATTAAAATCAAGATTCAAAATCAACTAAAAGAGCGCGAAGCAGAACTAGAACAAAGTCTCATTAAAGAACGTGAATTGGGTGAACTTAAATCTAGATTCGTTTCCATGGCTTCCCATGAATTTCGCACACCACTTTCCACTATACTTTCTTCCGTTTCATTGCTGGGGAGATATACAAATACGGAACAACAACCCAATCGAGAAAAACACATTAATAAAGTAAAATCTTCTGTAACCCATCTCACAGGAATCCTTAATGACTTCTTGTCAATGAATAAGCTCGAAGAAGGTAAAATAAAAACAAATCTAGAACAATTCAATGCCTTAGACCTCTTTAATGATGTCATTGAAGAATTAAAAACCATATTGAAAAAAAATCAAACCATCATTTGCAATTATAATGTGAATTGTGAATTGGTAACCACCGATATTAAAATATTTAAAAATATCTTAATCAATCTAATATCCAATGCCATAAAATATTCTGGAGATAATGATATCATTCATTGCACATTAGCTACTGACAACGACTACATCTTATTTGAAGTCAAAGATGATGGCATCGGCATTCCTGAAGATGAACAAAAACATCTATTTGACCGATTTTTTAGAGCAAGTAATGCAACTAATATCGAAGGTACAGGGTTAGGTCTTAATATAGTAAGGAAATATATCGAAATGTTAGAAGGCAACATTTCCTTCCACAGTAAGCTTTATTCGGGCACAACATTTATTGTAAATATTCCCAATCAAAAACATAGCAATTTACCAATATAAATTAATATTTTATGGAATCAAAGATTTTAGTCATAGAAGACAATCAAGATGTTAGAGAAAATATAGAAGAACTACTGCAACTATCAGGATATACCGTATTTACAGCTGAAAATGGTAAAGTGGGTACATCAAAAGCGCTCGAACATACTCCAGATCTTATATTGTGTGACATTATGATGCCAGAACTGGATGGCTTTGGTGTATTACGGATCCTTTCCAACCATCCATCTACCATGGATATACCATTTATCTTCCTCACAGCCAAAACTGAAAAGGAAGATTTTCGACGTGGCATGGGACTAGGTGCAGACGATTATATTACAAAACCTTATGATGATGTCCAACTGCTCGATACCATCGAAGTAAGGCTGAAAAAAAGTGCGCGAATAAAAAACTCTTTTGATAAGACTGGTCATGGGTTGCAAAAATTTATTGATGAAGCCAAAGCCCAAAAAGAGTTTGACAAACTTTCAGAAAATCGGGAAATAAGGAAATATCATAAAAAAGATGTTGTCTATGAAGCAGGCCAATATCCTAAATGGCTCTATTTTGTAGCTTCAGGTAGTGTAAAATCTTACCAAATCAATGATTTTGGCAAAGAATTTACAACCAATATATACGCAAAAGGAGATTTCTTCGGATTTATCCCATTACTGAAAGGAGAGAAATATCATGATAATGTTTCTGTCATAGACGACTCTGAACTCAGTTTGATTCCTATTGAAGACTTTATGCTTTTATTATTTAACAATAGAGAGTTTTCTGCTAAATTTATCAAAATGCTGGCTAACCAATCTGATGAGGTGGAAAGACAACTTATTGAAATGGCTTATAGTTCGGTAAGAAAAAGAGTTGCCAATGCGCTTTTGAAATTTAGTGAATCCAAACATGCTACTACTATGTCTATATTGCGTGACGATATAGCTAGTTTAGCTGGCACTGCCAAAGAAACCACCATCCGTACCTTATCTGATTTCAAAAGTGAAGGTTTGATCTCCATTGATGACAACAAAATCGAGTTAATTAAAATTGAAAAATTGAAAAACATGCCACAATAAGTGATACAAATCAGTATGTTAGTTGACTTAGGTCATAACACAGACATTTATTTTACTACTACCTTTGTGTCAATAATTAGAAGATGAGCAAAATTGGTTCTGAATTCGTTTCTTCATTAATGACCAAAAACTTGTACAGTGTATCTCCATCAAGTACACTTAAGGAAGCCAAAAATATCTTTGAAACGTACAGTATAAGGCATATCACTGTATTAAGAGATGATAATTTGGTTGGTATTTTAAGTAAAAATGATTTAGATAAATTTTCATTTCCTAACAAAAGTGATTTTAACGAATTGCAAACTAGGTTAGCTGAAACGCTAACAGTAGAACAGTTGATGTCTAAAAGTGTACATACGTTACAACACGATGACACCATCAAAGAAGCGGCAGAAATGTTAAGTTTGAGTTCGTATCACTCATTACCTGTATTAGATGGAAATACATTAGTAGGCATTGTCACAAGTACAGATTTAATTTTGTATCTGTTAAAACAATGTCATTAACGCAAACATAAATGATAAAAGTATAGATTGTTGATCTAATTGTTTTGATTTTAAAGAGGTGGCATAAAAGGTGACGCCTCTTTTTTTTTACATTTCTTTAAGTCTGTTTAGTACTTGATCTATGAGAATTCTACCATCTTTAGAAAACTTGCCATACTCATTTTTATTGTACGCTAGAATAGCCAACATAAAATTATCAGCCATAATTTCGTCAGGATGTATTATGTATTGTGTATTGTCCTTTATCTTGGTAAAGAATGAAGGCGTATTGGTCAACGGAATCATTGTGCCACCTTTGGTAGTTGATTTGGCAACATAATGATCTCCCCTATCATCCAAACTATATAAATCAAAATTTAAGTAATCAAAAAACATAGGTTGGTCTGATTTAAAGGAGTCGTATTTGCTGGTAATCAAAGGTATGGCTTTAGATGTTTTTCCATTATTCTCTAAATCGATTGTGTATTGGTATGAAACACCATCCGGATTGGTCAAAAGCAATTTTTCTAAAGAAGAATTTAGTTTTATAGGCTTTTCTGATTTGGCAAAACCTATCATTGCATATAGATCTTTTCTTAACTCAGGTTGGTATCTTGACAAGATATGAAATACTTCATGAATCATAACAGGCAACTGGTAATCTCCTTCAGCAAGTGGAAAAATATTTTCTGGTATCATGATATTTTTACCTCTTGTATAATACACATCATTTCCATAGTGTCCTGTTTTCACTTTCACAAGTTTAATCCCCGCTGGATAAACTCTGGGACTAAGCGTATCGCACAATTTTTTCACTTGTTTGAATAAAGATTCCATAATCATTATCTCCTCTGGTTTCCAGTCGCTCACTTGGGTCTTTATAAATGCTTTATATGCCTTTAATGCTTCTTCTCTACTGGTGTACACAGCTTTAGACTTCATTTGAATTTGCATTTCCAACACCGATAATTGTTCATAAAACCCATCAATATCATCCGCAACAATGGCATCAGCAGCTTGAGTGCTATCACGAAATGTAATAAATGCAGGTTTTGATTCTGATGTGCTTTTTGGAACATCTTTATTTGACTTGCATGCCAAAAGTAGTACTAAAATGAAAAAACAAAACATTCTTAAAAAAGCCATCTGTAAGTGTTTTAGAATCAATAATTACCCAATAAAGAATTAACAAAGCACAAATATAATAGAATTACAGAAATGCCTACCAAAATACTAATCCTTCTTAATATAAATTTAGGTATTAAATTAAATAAACTTCGCTTACCTTTGCACAGGATTATTAGTCATCACAAACATGAAGTTTAATTTTAAGTATTTGCTCGCTTTGATACCAATATTCGCTGTGAGCGGCATATTGTACTATTTCAGTGAGATCGTAACTTATGTTTTGATAGCTTGGGTAATTTCTATGATTGGTGCGCCAGTAGTCGTTTTCCTACGTAAATATATAGGCAAAAACATTTCTGCATTGGTTACTTTAAGTTTATTTGTATTAGGTTTCTTTTTTCTTGTTTGGATATTTATCCCACCATTGGTCAATCAAATAGATAACTTAACAAAGGTAGATTACAACCGTGTAGTTACTGCCCTTGAAGAGCCAATAAAAGATTGGGAAAAATGGTTGGTGCGCAAAAAACTTATGATTGCTCAAGATACTATGTCCGTGCATACTCATCTCCAAACCGCGGCAATTGATTCTTCGATTACACATAGTATCACCATAGATAGTAATCAGTTAGAAGATTTAAAATTAGGTCAAAACTTAAATATACATATACATCTGAAAAATACAAACATTGAGAATAGTGACCAAAATGCGGAACAAAAAGAACAAGAAGATTTTTTCGAAATACTTAGACAAAACATTACAACCTATCTTAACCCTTCAAACTTTCAAAAACTTTTTGGCAATGCGCTAAATAAATTTGGAGACATCTTTATTGGTGTTTTTTCTATTTTTTTCATAGGCTTTTTCTTTTTAAGAGAACAAGGTCTATTTGTTAATATCATTAAATCCATAGTTCCTACTCAATATGAAACACAAACGCACCTTGCAGTGGATGAAACAAGTAAATTACTCATCAGATATTTTATTGGCATTTTAGTGCAAGTGACATCTATTACCATTATAGTTTCGTTATCGTTAACGATATTGGGTGTTAAGAATGCTCTGCTAATTGGTTTTTTTGCTGGGATAATGAATGTAATTCCCTACGTAGGGCCTATCATCGCAGCGGCGGTAGGTATGGTCATCACTTTGTCTTCCAATATGGAATTATCTTTTTATGATGAAATGATACCATTACTCACAAAAGTTGGGATAGTATTTATCGCCACAAGACTAATAGATGACATCATATTGCAACCAAATATTTTTTCAAAAAGTGTCAAAGCCCATCCTTTAGAAATATTTATTATTGTCTTGGTTGGAGCAAAGGTAGGTGGCATTTTAGGTATGGTTTTGGCGATACCCTTTTACACAGCATTTAGAGTAATCGGAAAGGTATTTTTGAGTGAGTTTAAAGTTATCCAAAGCTTAACTAGAAATATGTAATTCGCAATATTAAACACTTTCAGCGATATGCTATTAGTACTCTAATTTTTTTAGAGTTGGTATTTTAAACCAAGCAATACCTGAAAAGAGCAAAGTCATACAACCACCAAAAACTACAGAAGGAACGGTACCCAAAGCCGCTGCTGCTACTCCACTTTCAAACTGACCCAATTCGTTACTACTATTAATAAAGATGGAACTTACTGACGATACTCTACCTCTTAGATGATCAGGAACCAATAATTGAAAGATGGTACCACGGATAATCACACTCACTCCGTCAAAAAGTCCGCTTACAAACAAGGCCATGAAACTCAGAATGAATGATTTTGATAATGCGAATACTATCATGCACACACCAAAACCTGCCACCGAATAAATCAGCCTATATCCTTGTTTGCCATTCAAAGGATATTTAGTCAAAAATAAAATCGCTAAAAAATTGCCAAAATATGTCGCAGAAAGTAACAAGCCAAAAGTTTGAGGTCCAGCCTCTAAAATATCTTTAGCAAATACAGGTAATAGGGCTACGGCTCCACCAAATAGTACTGCAAACATATCCAATCCCATAGCGCCAAAAAGTGCCTTTTGATTCCATACAAATTCTAAACCTTCTTTTACACTTGTCCAGGTTTTAACCTTGATATTTTCTCGCAAAACAGGCTTAGGTAATATAAAGCTAAATATAAAAAAGCTACATATTAAAAGTACTACAATGAGAATAAATCCCAAATAAACAGGGATAAACCCTATTAAAAAGCCAGCCAGAGTGGGTCCAACAATTGCCCCCAAAAGCCATGTCATACTATTGACAGAAGCCCCATGAACCAATTGTTCTTTAGAAACTAATTGTGCCAAAAAAGCTGAAAATGATGGAGAAATATAGGCACGAATAACTCCTGTTAATCCGACAAGCGTAAAAATCAGAATCGTCCTAACTTCTACTCCAAAATCAAAGATTTCTGATGAGACTAAGGCAAGCACTAATGCCAAAAGTATGAAGAAGAATATACTGCGTAATATTAAGTATCTTTTGTCGCTTACATCAACTTTTGCACCTGCTGGAAGTGCGAGTAAAATGGCAGGTATCACCTCGCACAACCCTACAAATCCCAATACAAGTTTACTACCTGTAAGGCTGTATAGATACCATCCTAAAAGTACTGGTACCATCTTCATACCTACAGTAAAAAGAAACCTTGTAATCAGAAATAAGGTAAATTCCTGATTGATGATGATAAGCGATCTAATTTGTTTGCTCAGAGTTTCATTTTTCTAAGATTGTCAAAACTGACCTTTATACTATCCAAAGGTTTCATTTTAGTACTAGCATCTTGCTCTACAAAATAAAAATCCATCCCTGCATTTGGTGCTAAATTGAAGACAGATTTCCAATTTATGACTCCTGTACCTACCTCTGTAAATGATTTTTCTGGTGTGGCATCCATATCCTTAATGTGGAATAATGGAAATCTCCCTGGATGCTTTTTTATGATCTTTTTAATATCAACGGCTGCTTTACGAGTCCAATAATGATCCAATTCAAATTTCACAAGAGTTTTATCCGTTTCATTCAATAAAATATCATAAGGGACCACTCCATCAATAGCAAAAAATTCAAAATCATGATTATGATGGCAAAACTGTAAGTTGTATTTTTTGGCTGTTTCACCACATTTATTGAATAATTGGGCAAATCGTTTATAATCATCCAATGTTTTGCGCTCATCAGGTGCAAACCAACCACAAACAATGTATTTTTGCCCCAAAAAAGCTGCATCTTCACATACGGCTTCCCAATTATTGGTCATATTGTAAGTGTCTTTGCCTAGTCCAAAACCAGTGTTTATGTGACCACTATGTATTTGCAAACCTTGATCTCGAAGTATCATTTTAAAATTCTCCTTGGTTTGCCCATAAAATTGTCGTTTGTTATACCCAGCACTTTCTATGTGCGTATATCCGATGCTTTTCACTTGTTTAAGTGTGCCCAATGGATCATTGTTCATCTCTTCTCGTACAGTGTATAACTGCAAACCTATATTATTTAAATCAACTTTAGGTCCGAACTCCCATTCCAATGGATTGATCATAAGAGCACTTGCAGATAACAAAGTTGTATTTTTAATAAATTGGCGTCGTAACATTTTATTTAAGGTTTTAGTGATTCGAAAAGGATTACCATTCCAGTCTATAACTCAAAACAGGCACAAGTCCCAATTGCTTTTGCAAAAGTACAGAATTTAGTAATGGGTCGTAATATCTAAAGCCATCATTTTCACGATTGAGCAGATTTTGTATATCTAGTGACCAACGGTGCGACTTTTTGTTTCCTGTTTTTTGGTTGTTATAGACAATTCTAAAGTCCAATCTTTGGTACGGTCTGAATGATTTATTATACGGCGAATTGGTATTATATAATATAGAGATGTTATTTCCTGAAATTGGATTTAGGGACTGTTCTCGCATAGCCCCACGATAATGATTGGATAAGCTGAAGATAAGTTTCCTATTTTTGACAGATTTAGAAATATCCATAGTATAACTTATATTAACATTGCTAGTGTAACCGAAATTATACCGACCATTGAAAAAGTTATTACTATTATTGGCCAAATTGTATTTACTATCAAAAACACATACGTTCACACCATAATTCAAAACATTACCATTTAAGAATGATGTATTTTCAAGATACAACTCACTGCCATAAACCCTTGCATTCGATGTACCAATGGGATTGACAATTATAGCTGCAAATACTTGATCATATCCAAAATCGCTACCATTAAAAGAAGTAAAATGTTCATCCATAGTACTTGAATCTTGTTTGAATGGTATCATATCTGAGAATCGATGTAAAAAAACCGCAGCTTTAATTTGCGTATATTTTTTTAAATATTTCAATTCAATTTGAAGGTTATGCCCTTTAATTCGACTTCTGTCAAACGACTGGACAGTTTCTACACTGGATGTATAGTCTCTGTAAGATGACAATCTATAATTAAAACTAGTAGTTATTAAGTCGGATAAATTATAACTCACGCCTAATGTGGGTTCTAATGTAACATCTTTTGTTCTTGAATCATGAAATCCTCCAATACCTATATTGTATTTTAACTTTTTCGTTTGATTGCTTTGGTACTGAAAATATGGATAAAAACTCAGTATCATTTTTTCACTACCCAATGACGCAAGTCTATCTTGTTGCAAATTGCTCCTTACACCTAGCATTAGCTTTTTTTCATTCAGCACTAAAATATACTGATTATGCCAAGAAAGTAGTCTGTCGGATATATCATTATTAATATCTTGATTAGATATCCATGACAACTTTATGCTATCTAAATAAATGGGATTGAAACCAACTGTACGGTTATCATTCCTACCAGATGAGACCAATGTACTTTGAAAATATTTATTGGCTTTTTCGTAAGTATATTGTGCACCAGCCAAGGCCATCTCACTTTTGTAGATAATGTTTTTCATATCTTTAAAGCTTGTCAAACCACCTTTGTCGCTTACAGATGTAAATATATTACTACTGTTGCCAAGTGTTGCAAACATCTTAAAACTATGATGGTCGTTTTTGATCAAGTCCGCATATAAACTCAGATCTTGATATCCGATTTTTTCATTTCCAAAATTAACACCCAATTTATCCAACAATCCTACAAAACTATATCGATAAGATGCGTACACATTTTTATTGCCACGACTCAAGCCAAGACCAGCTTCCAGTCCGATTAGATTGAGGTCCACAAAAGGTCTGATTTTAGGCGCCATTTTCATATTGGAGACACCTGACATAACATCAGCGTAAGAGACATCGGCGGGATTGGCTTCAAAGTGATAATAATCAAGTACCGATCCGCTCAAAGCATTAACGCCACCAGCATTCCCTGTGGCAAGGTCATTGGCTGTGCCAGCATTGGATAGGTGATTAGGATTGACAATGTCCGCTCCGAAGAGCTGCCAACGAGCTGATTCTGGTGGCATACCACGGAAGATGATGGCATTGGCACCATCATTGGGCGTAGAGAATCCTGGATATTTGATCAAGATACGAGCTGGATCTTGAAAGGATGCGGGCATGACTTTGTATTGATTTTGGGTCATGGTGAGATCTCCTGATTGGTATGCTTTTTCGGTGATGGTGATACCAGGTACCAATGTAGGTATTATATTTATTATAGTATCTTCTTGTACCTGTGCTGAAACGATATTCAAGGTAATAACGCTTAAGAAGAAAATTATTTGATATTTTATATTAAAAGACATATTATTGAATTAAATGAGCTAAGTAAGTGGCTAGCATAGAGATCACAATAGCAATACCGAAGCTTAATAGCGTACCTAATAGGATATATTCCGTGAGCTTTCGATCTTTAGACTCCTTGAGATCACCAAATCGGAAAACTGATTTTGCTGCCAATAAACCAAAATATTTATCCAACAAAAGTACCCATTATTGAATAATTTATTAGCTTATTCGCTAATATTTCTATTTATTAGCTTATTCGCTAATATTTTGCTTATATTTTAAATTATTAGCGATTTCGATTTTTTAGAAATGCATCAATGTGTGTAGTACACAAATCTCTTCCTAGCATTAAATTCTTCATTTAGATACTGCGTTTGGTAGGATTTAAGTCCATTTTGCATTATATAGGTTTCAGTTTTTACTAAATCGCCTTTTTCAAATTTCTGAGCACCTTTCACGCTGATGATGGTCCTTGATTCTTTTATCTACTCGTAGTACTAATTCTTTTGAGTTTGCTTCCATTAAAATTCTCATCTTCTGTTCTCATAACCAACGTATCATTTCTACTAGCCATTTCAACCCAAACACCATTTTTCTTTTCATAACTTGATGCAGCATCCATGTTGTCTGCAAATTGTGTTTTTATTTCTATGATTTTACCATTATCAAACTGAATCTTTACTTCTTTTGTTTTTAGCTTGTCGTTATACCTTGTTTTTGAATAAGTCCCTGTCTTTTTCCCATTTTGATCATAGTCGATTGTTTTCGCCGCTCTATTTTTACGGTCATACCATATTTTTGTTTTGGATAAAAACTTACCATTACAGACCGTAATTCTTTCTGTCCTGACAGTATCGTCTTTGTAAAAATAACTGGAAGAGCAAGTTAGTCCATCTCGATTATAAATTTCTTTTAATGTCGTCCTACCCTTTTTGTTAAAATATTCTTTAGTAAGTAAAAAAGAATCTTGACCGTCAAGGGTTTCAGTGACATACTCTTCAACGATTTTAAGATTATTTTGCATAGCTAAGTCCACTTTAATGCTCTCTTGAGCAAAAATAAAAGACTTAAATGCATTAAGATGATTGTAATGCCAAAGGGAAATATGGAGTTATTATTTTCCATATTTTTCAATTGCAAAATCTGACGTAATAATTTCCATTCTTTACCAATTAGCCGAAATTTTTCCAATTGGTCTTGCAGTTTTATAATTACCTTTTTTAATGTCCTTCTTTGACATTTCTTATTCTCTTTATTAATTCTTGGATTGTGAAGGGCACAAATTCATTTTTTGAAATGCCTTCCTTATTTAAGATCAGTTGTTCTAATTTTTCAAAAAAAACTTCATTGTGAGTTTGCGTAAGGTAATGAATCACATTTAATTTGCGATTGAGTAAATCTATCATTATTCTATTTTAAATGTAAGTCAAAACTTTATATATTTTTCTAGCTTAAATGTCAAAAATAGAGGATTCTAAAATACTATCTAAAAAATTTCGAAATAAAGTTATATACTATCTTCTAATATTCCTAAAGAAATTCCTAACCTGTAAAATTTGGACTTTTCATAATTTTGACATACGGTTTAATTTCCCCAAAGACTTCAAACTAGGATATTTGGTAAATATTGCGTTAATTAAATTAATTTAAAGCATCATATTCCAATTCATAGCATTTAAATCTATTAAATCTTGTATCCATTTTAGAAAACTGAATCATATTTAATAAGAAAATTGTCTGATGTTTTTTTTCAAAATATTCATTTAATTTTTGCTTCACCAATGAATCTAGTATTTCAACTCTACCCATTTTCCATCTAGAACTAATTGTAAATAAACTTGTAATTCTCAACATCATTTCCTACAAGATGTCTAAAATATCTGATATAATTGAATATCAATTTTTGAACTTGGCTTCACTTGGCAAGCAAAAAAAAGTATAATCACAAAATAAAATAATTGTCTAGAAAATCTCATACAACATCTTTTGAGGAAAATGCAATTTGAATCCATTAAATCTAATCAATCTAAAATTAACGACATTCCAAGAATCAAACTATAACTAAAATTATCTCACAACCCCAAAATCTTCCTCAAAAATCCTTCATCGACTTCTGTGCCGGCAAAATCATCAAATGCTTTTTCTGTTACTTCTATAATGTGGCTTTGAATAAAAGGTGCGCCTTCTCTGGCTCCTTGAGCTGCGGATTTGATGCAACATTCCCACTCCATGACTGCCCAACCGTCATATCCGTATTGTGATAATTTACTAAAGATGCCTTTGAAATCCACTTGTCCATCTCCTGGTGATCTGAATCGCCCTGCCCTATCCTTCCAGTCTGCATATCCACCATACACGCCACATTTACCTGTTGCATTAAACTCTGCATCTTTGACGTGGAATGCTCGGATACGCTCATGATAAAAATCTATATATTGTAGATAATCCAACTGTTGCAAGACAAAATGACTCGGATCGAACAATAAGCAAGCTCTGGGATGATTATTGACTTTTTCTAGGAAACGTTCATAGCTTAGACCATCGTGTAAGTCCTCACCAGGATGCACTTCATAACAAACATCTATGCCGCACTCATCAAAATGATTTAAAATAGGTAACCATCTATCTGCCAACTCTTTAAAACCAAGATCTACCAAACCAGGAGGACGTTGTGGCCAAGGATTCATCGTATGCCAAAGCAACGCACCAGAAAATGTAGCATGAGATTTTAGGCCTAATCTTTGGCTCGCTTTACCTGCATTTCTGACTTGCCTTTTGGCCCATTCTGTTCGTTCTTGTGGTTTGCCTTTGAGTTCGTCAGGCGCAAAATTATCAAACATCAGATCATAAGCAGGATGTACAGCGACCAATTGACCTTGTAAATGCGTACTGAGTTCCGTGATTTCTAGACCATAACTATTGATTTTGCCTTTGAGTTCATCACAGTATGTTTGACTTTCAGCAGCGAGATCGAGATCTATGAGTCGTGCATCCCATGTAGGAATCTGCACCTTTATAACCGAGTGACGCCACCCATTGACAGATGGACTCTAATGAATTGTATGGCGCTTCATCGCCCATAAACTGTGCGAGAAATATACCAGGTCCTTTTATTGTTTTCATTAAATATGATTAAAAATACGGAAAGAAAAAAGTTCAAATATTCACAAAACAAAAATCAAAAACAATGTACTAAATACATAAATTATTGATCAAAAACGTAAACCAATACCATAAGTCAAAATAAATTCACGTCCACCGTAATTATAATTGCCCGTATTCATTACATAACCAATTCCTAAATCGAGTGTAAGGCCAGGGTTAGACTTGTAGGTAAAACCATTTGACAATATAGATCCTGAATAAAAATCACCATAACCTTGATGAATGTAACTTGATTTAAAACCAAACCCACTAAAATTGTCTTTGAAAAAAATATTTAATCCACCAGCATACCCTCTAAATCCAGCACCCAAAAATATAGTCATATTTTGATTTACAACAATTTCTAGTTCTGCACCTATCAAAGCACCACCTCTCAAAAAACCTACATCAAAAAATGCTGATCTAGATTTATCTACATCATTATATCTTATTTGTTTTATTTGTCTCTTTTTCAAACTTAAAGTATCTATATCAGAGCCTCTGATATCCGTTATCACTACACCATCATCATTATTGCTTATTAGTCGGCCCTTGATCACTTTGCCACCTATTAAGTCAACATATACATAAGTTTCTTCCTTTTTTACCATTGTATACTCAACTTTCTTAATTTTCTGGTTATAAAAAACAAGATCCAAATCTATAGTTTCATTATTTATCAATCTTTGGGTTTTGATAACAACTAGTGAATCTGTTTTCTGGATAATCTTACCTTTAATAATTTCTCCATTTTTAAGGAAAATCTTATCTTGACCAAATAAAGAAAATCCAGAAAATAGACACAAAACTAAAATTACAATTTTATTCATCCACATTGTATTTCAAATTAAAACACCAAAGATTATAAACATCAATCCTTAAACATTAATTAAATTTCAAACCTTCAGCCATTTCTCGTCACTTTTACCAGACTCAATGACTTTATAGATGAATTCCATGCCTCTTACACCATCGTCGATACCCGGAAAATCAGCATACATTGGATCTACTTCTTTGCCATCGAGTCTTGCTTGAATACATTTGGCTACATTTCTATAAATATTGGCGAAAGCTTCAAGATACCCTTCTGGATGACCAGCGGGAATACGCGCATGTGCTATGGCTTCAGGATAAAGATTGTAACTACCCGTTCGATACAACTCAACAGGTCGATCAGCCCATCTTACGGTAAGGGTATTTGGTTCCATTTGCGACCATTCGAAGCCACCTTTTTCGCCATATACGCGGATACGGAGATTATTTTCTTCTCCTGCTGAT
>JADKCC010000066.1 GCA_016714785.1 Saprospiraceae bacterium | reverse complement strand
AAGTACTTCACAACCTGCCTAACCTTCAAGTACTTTATAACCTTCTCAAAGTACTTCACAACCTTCTTCAAGTACTTTATAATCTTCTTCAAGTACTTTACAACCTTCTCTAAGTACTTCATAATCTTCTCCAAGTACTTCACAACCTTCTTCAAGTACTTCATAATCTTCTTCACAACCTTCTTCAAGTACTTCATAATCTTCTCCAAGTACTTTACAAGTTTCTTCTAGTACTTTACAAGTTTCATTTAAGGCTTGTATATTTACAGCAATTGCAAAATGATTGTTTTTATTGCAAACAAGTTTGCAAATCCAGTAGGAAAGCTTCTTAAACAGAAAGCTTTGAATATATTCAGGCAAGATGCCTGTGGATACTGCATCGTAGCACGGATGCTACGACGAACGGTGATGTTTG
This sequence comes from Saprospiraceae bacterium, assembly GCA_016714785.1. Taxonomy (GTDB): domain Bacteria; phylum Bacteroidota; class Bacteroidia; order Chitinophagales; family Saprospiraceae; genus OLB9. Next base: position 7,452 of record JADKCC010000066.1, on the reverse strand, counting down.
CAAACAAGTTTGCAAGTCCAATAGGTATTCAATAATTTATGACAACAAAAAAAGGAGCGTAGCCCTGACAGCTTTATAAAAATAGAAAATAGACACAATAAGAGGGGCGTAGCCCTGACATCTTGAATGTTCATATATGGATATATTATTTGAAATGTACCCAAAGATGGCAATACTAAGTAAACTGTTAAGTTTTTATTTAATCAGGCAGTGTTGCCTGAATATACTGCATCGTAGTATGGAAGCTACAACGAACGGTTGTTAAAATAAAGGATTAAGTCTCTCCACAAATCGAGATTCTTTGATGCCCTAAGAAAAAGGGGCGTAGCCCTGACATCTTGGATGTTCATGTATAGATATATTATTAGGAATATGCCTAAAATTGCAAACTCTAGTTAACAGGTAGGCTATGATTAGTTTATCCCAAACCCGAATCAATTTTTTATTTTTTCTCAAAAATTAACATCATAGAGGCACTGTCTAATGACTTCATATCGATTAATTTCAACGATTTTACCATGTGTAAAGTACTCGTTTTATAATGTTTAAAATGGGGCGTTTGTAAATGTGACTTATACGAAGCGTCATTTTTATAAATTTCCAAAATTCTAACTTGCGTTGGATCATCCACTTGATACATTGGAAAAATGGCAATGACACCAGCTTCCAATTGTACAGATGCTGCCGCTTCTTCCATTAAAATTTTATTGTAGTCATCCAAATAATTTGAATCAATTTCTATTTCTGAAATTCTTACCATCATTTTTTCTTGGTCAAGGGAAGGTGGTGATAATTTTGGTGTGCAAGAAACCAACAATAATCCCATTAAATTTGCCCAAATAACTGTTTTAATAAGATTCATCGTAAATTTATTTTTTTGATTTACTAAGGATAAATGGTTCACCAGGTATTAATACGATTAATCTTTCTGGATTTTTAATTTGGGCTTTTATAATTTCTGGATCGCCGTTAAACGGTGTAAAATCTGGAGCATCTACCGTACCCCAATGAGAGCAAATCAATAAGGCATCTGGATATCTTTCTGCAAGTTGTAAAGCTCCTTTTATGGTGAAATGCCATTCACTATCCGCGATATCAAATAAGATTACATCCGGATCAGTAAGGTCAAAATGTTCGGGCATTAGTTTAGAATCTCCTGTAGCCCATATAGTGCCATCGACAGTGGTTATAAAAAATCCAGCACAATCTTCTTTCTAAAAAACGTTTGTAAATCCTGGATAAGCATTTTGCCATTGGTGATCTGCTGGTGTCACCTTTATCTTCATATCTCTAATCATAAACTCATCATGTATGGCATGGCCAAAAGAGTTCCAGCCTTCATTTTGCATCAATGAATCTACATAAATGGTACTGTGAAACGCTTTGGTTACTTTTGATAAGTCTTTGCAAGTGGGAATACTGTAATGGTCATTGTCGCTATGTGTGATTATTACTGCATCTAACTCAGGAATATCTGAAGTTGCCACAGGTGCGTCAAAATAATACAGGCATATCAAACTCTTTTAACATTGGGTCTATCATGACTCTTGTACTCTGCTATTTATTAAATCACACATTACCCAGCCACCTGATAGTCGTTTTTCATCTTATAAAATGCTTCTTTACCAAAAGGGGATTAACACTTTTTGGCTTGACTTGATACTTTTAATTACCTGAATACTATCTGATTGACTAAATAAATTTGTCAAGCCAATCAAAGCAACAAAAAGGAGAGTCAATAATCTGGACATAATCCTATATTTAATTAAAGATTAAGCAAATTTCATCCTTTATTAGCGTTTCTTTTACAAATTACTGATATAATTATATAAATAACGGTTTAAGAAAATAGTTTAAGAAATGATGGATTGGTTCTGTAACTTTGTAGCAAAAGTTTTTAGACCATTATGAGTGAAATAAAAAAGATGGAAACCATTTCTCAATTCAATCATGAAAGAGGGCAAGAGACATTACATCCTTTGGTAAGCGTTTTGGATCAATCTAAATCTAAAATATTAAAACTGGAAAAAACATTTTCAGAACTATATATCATTTTTTAAAAGACATTAAATGTGAGGATTTGTATATGGACGCAGTAAATATGACTATCAAGCAGAATCTCTCATTTTTATTGCACCGGGACAAACATTCGGATTTGAAACTTCTGAAGATACTATAATACAACCAAATGGATGGGCTTTAGCTTTCCACCCTGATTTTATCAGCGGCACATCACTTGGAAATCAATGACTTATATCATTTTTTTGGTTATCATATCCATGAAGCCTTACATCTTTCAAAACAAGAGGTCAAATTGATTTTAAATTGTTTCAAGAAGATTAAATATGAATTAAATAGTACTTTTGATATCCATACTAAAACATTGATTTGTAGTAATATAGAGTTGTTACTAAATTATTTAAGTAGGTTTCACCCAGACAGTTTATAACGCGAGAACTGATAAATACAAATGTAAATCAACTAGATCTGGTTTTGTATCGTATTTTGAGTCAAATCAACCACAAGAATAGGACTTCCATCTGTGTTATTACAGATAAATTCCACTATCACCCAATTATTTTGGTGACCTAATCAAAAAAGAATCTGGTCGATCTGCTCAAGACTATATTCAACAAAAAATAATTGACATTGCAAAACACAGACTCTCCACAAGTAATAAATCCATAAGTGAAATTGCATATGAATTAGGCTTTAAATATCCACAACATTTTACAAAATTATTCAAACTTAAAGCAAGTCAGGTGCCTAGTGAATATAGAAAGATAGATTAAATATAACTTCTCTATAAAAATTGGAATATTTTGAAGCCCTTAGAAAAGGAGTGTAACTCTGACATCTTTGTAAAAGAGATAATGGAGAATAATAAGGGGCGTAGCCCTGACATCTTGGATGTTCAAGTATGGCCATGTTAGTTGAAATGTGCCTAAAGTTTGGAAATGCTAGGTAAACTGTTAGGTTTTTATTTAATCAGGCAGGGATGCCTGAATATACTACATCGTAGCATGGATGCTACGACGAACGGTTGAAAAAGGAGCGTAGCTCTGACATCTTGTAGAAAACAAAAATAGATGCAATAGGAGGGTCCTAGCCCTGACATATATATTAATAGTCACGAAGCCTTAATGACACGACGTTATATCTTCACGAGTAGTCATGAAGCCTTAAGGTCACGACGTTATCTCTTAACGATCAGTCATGAAGCCTTAATGACACGTCGGTTGCTGTTGAATTGATAGTGTAGCAACAATGATAAAACTAAACATAAGCAGTAAAAGCTAGGTGATCTTAGATAAGTTCTGACCTATAGAAATATTGGATAAACAATGAACCATCAAATGATATAACCTAGATTAAAAATACATTTGTGATTGCAGTCATAAATTAATAATCTAAGCATCTGACCTTTGTGCCACAATAAAATCATAAAATATGCGAAACATTAAAATTCTTTTGCTATTTGTAACCTTTAGTTTTTTTCATAGCATGTGGCGGTGGAAATCAGAAAACAGACCTAACCAGTGAAACGCCAACTTCTCCTGCAGGGATACCCTGTTGATGCCACTAGTTAGTGATCCTTAGTGGCGAAGGCAAATTTAATCTGATAACTTAAAAATTGATGCTACTAAACCATCATTTGCAGATGCAGGTGAAAAAAGCTGCTGGTGTCAAATGTACATCTTGTCACAAACTATCAGAAGAAAGATTAGGTGGTCCAGGTTTGGAAAGGTGTCACTGAAAGAAGAAACAGGTCACTCAATCAAATTTCATTACTAATCCCGACCCAATGATTGACAAAGATCCAGCATTACAGGCTCAGCTAGAACTTTGTCTTGTGAATGCCAATCAAAGTCGCGGATGAAGAAGCTAGAAACCTCTTGGAATTTTATGCAAAAAGGACGGTATCAAATAAATCAACCCTATTAAATAAAGTAAATGAAACCAAACAAATATTTACATTCTTATTTATTTGGAGTATTGATGTTTGTTATATCATGCCGACCAAAAAATGCTGGGACCACTGTGAAAGGTGACTCAAGTATCAAAGCATTTGTCGCACCAGGTCAGTTTGATGAATATTACAACTTTGTCAGTGGCGGTTTCAGCGGTCAAATGTCTGTTTATGGTCTTCCGAGTGGAAGACTATTCCAGAGTAATTCCAGTTTCTCTGTGGACCTCAAAGGCTGGGATTCATCGAAGGGACCAAACCCATGCTCAATACATCACATGGATTTGTACCTTGGGATGATCTTCATCACGTAGAGTTATCACAAACAGCAGGTGAGATCAATGGAAAATGGGTATTTGGCAATGCCAATAACACACCGAGACTATCAAGAATAGATCTTAAACCATTCAAAACTGCCGAGATCATAGAGTTGCCTAATAGTGCAGGTAACCATAGTTCACCTTTCGGTGTACAGAAAATTCTGAATACATAGTGGCGGGTACTAGATTTAGTGTGCCCTTTGATTACTCAGAAGGAGAGAGCCTATCGATACCTACAAAAAAGAATTTTAAAGGGTCACATATCATTTGTCAGTGTGGATAAGGAATCAGGTAAGATGGATATAGCTTTCCAACTTAAAACTCTGGTGTGTAAACTTTGACCTTGCACGTTGTGGAGAGATAAATCTCATGGTTGGTTTTTCTTCTTTGTTATAATACAGAACAAGCCAATACACTATTAGGTAAACGCTTCTCAAAAGATAAAGATTTCCATCATGGCTGTCAATTGGAAAAAAGCGGAAGAATATCTAAAGGCAGGTAAAGGTGTAAAACAAAAAGTGAAATATTCGCACAATGTATGGGATGAAGCATACATACAGGTACATCTACTATAAAAATGAAGTGACCTTTACTGATGTCTGTACTAAAAGATATCTGTTGATACCTTCCCCAGTCTCCCTCATGGTTTTGATGTAGACCCTACGGTGAGTACATCGTAGGAGTGGTAATTTTGTATCGTTATACTTGTATTCAGTTTTGACAAGTTACAAAGCCATAGCCAATAAAGCTTATGATGGAGAATACGAAGGAATTCCTATCGTAAATATGAAGAAGCGCTTTATTGGTGAAGTAAAAACCAGGTTTAGGACCATTGCATACTGAATTTGATGGTAAAATTTTGCGTACACTTCGTTTTTTGTCATCTGATATCGTAAAATGGAATATCAAAGATCTTACTGTGGTAGATAGAGTACCTACGTTTTATTCTGTAGGTCACCTAAGTATCCCAGGTGGAAACACAAGAAAACCATCTCCAAAATATTTAGTAGCTTACAATAAAATCACTAAAGACAGATATCTACCTACAGGTCCAGAAACCCGGCACAAAGCGCTCAATTATTTGATATCAGTGGCGAAAATGCAGATGATCCTGACTATCCCACGATAGGCGAGCCCATTATGCAACAATCCGCACCAGCTGATCTGATCAGAAATAATGGACAACTCAAGATCTATCCGATAGGAGAAAACAAACACTCAAGAGCAGCCAAAGGTGAGTCTGAAGCGAAAGTAGTAAGAGAAGGTAATAGTCCACGTCTGTATGAGGCGGCCATCAGGTCACACTTTGCACCCGACAATATAGATGGTGTAAGACTCGGTGAGAGGTATATTTTCACGTCACCAATCTGGAGCAGGACGGATGTACCCCATGGATTCGGCGTAAAAGGTGCCAATAATGCAGAATTACTCTCATCCCAGAAACCACCACGTTGAAATGGGTACCAGACAGAGTAGGTATAGCTCCAGATATTTGCACAGATTCTGTAGTGCGCTCCACCAAGAGATGCAAGGTTATGTAAGAGTTTCTCCTGCTGGTAGCAAGGTACCGCACGTACCACGGTAGAGGTCAAACTGCCATCTACCACTCCTCCTGACTCAATAGTCTTATTAATAATTCAAATAAAAGGGAACAGTTGGATTAATCTCCCTGTTTCCATTTTGGCTAAAAAGATGCTTGTGACCCTTAGGGTAATTCTTACAAAATCTTTATAATCTAAATAATTCACTTTTCATGAATACATTTTTCAAAACATCAGTAATAATGCGATAATACGGCAATGCATTTTATTAGCCATGTTTTTCCTATTTGGCGCATAGAGTTAGATGCTCCTCAATATCCTGAAGGATTAGCACTACACATATATGCCAATAAAATGGGCGGGATGTTGATATCGTCAATGGGCTGAATCATTACATAGGTATGAAGACCATTCATGCAGAAGAGTTTATTGAATTTACGGTTTCATTTTGTATTATTGGTTTTTCGACCGGCGGGCCTATTCGCATACAAAAAAAGTAAAACTAGTGTATTGATCCCATTAATATGTTTCGATTATTCGGTGCTGGCGATGTATGATTTCGCGATGGGAATATGAATATGGCACAATCTAGATCCGACAGCGGCCATCAGTGCTCTGGTATGGCATATCAGCCACCATTAATAGGCTTTAAACAATTGCTTAACTTCTTGGGGCATATTCTATCCTAGATATCGGAGTGATGGTTATTGCTCATTGGTGGTGTTTTGATAGGAGTGGTGGCGGCGTATCGAAGCCGGATTTTTAGACAGATTTCAAAAAAGGGGCGAAGGCTGCTATATTAATATTACCTTATTTTTTGTTGGACTGCATGCAGCCCTGATGGACCTGAACCCATTACTTTACATAAAGATACCTGTGCTTTTTGTAAAATGAATATTTCTGAAGGCCATTTTGCAGCAGAACTCATTACGACTCAAAGGAAGGCCATAAAAATTTGATGATATCACTTGCATGGCAGCATTCAAACAAGAAAATGGGGCCAAAGAAGTGAAAGCCATTACGGGCATTATTATCCTTACGATAATCAATTGATACCCGCTGAAAATGCATTTTACATTTCAGGTGGTACCTTCATAAGCTCCCATGTCAGGCAACATTGCAGCTTTTAAATCCGAAGCAGAAGCGACTGAATTTAAACAAAAACTAACGCAGAAAAACAGATTGGGCTACCATAAATCAATCAAAATAATCTAAAATGTCTGTTAATACACAGAAACATTTTATATGGTTGCTAATGGTGCATTTTATTATTCAAACAGCTTATAGTCGTACTTTGCATGTAGGACCCAATAAAGAATTTAATCAGATTGTGATCTGCTTTACTGAGCGCCCAAGATTATGATACTGTTTTGTATATCACAGCCAATACAAAGAAGGCAACATCGTGATCAATAAAAAGTAGTGATGATCGGGATTGAACTCCCGGTCATAGATGGCGACAAAAATAGTGAAGTCGTCTCCCATCAAATCTGATAGTGTCACTTCCTGTGGTTTTCAGGGTGCAAATCCTGTAGCTCTCGCATCCTTACATGATCCGGGCGGTATCAAGTGTTTATGATGTTTCACCATGCCAACATCGAAGATAATGTCCTAGAAAATAACT
>JADKCC010000065.1 GCA_016714785.1 Saprospiraceae bacterium | reverse complement strand
CACTATCTAATGAGACTTCATTCATAATTTTTAACGATTTTACCATGTGTAAAGTACTAGATTTATAATGTTTAAAATGGGGCGTTTGTAAATGTGACTTATACGAAGCGTCATTTTTATAAATTTCCAAAATTCTAACTTGCGTTGGATCATCCACTTGATACATTGGAAAAATGGCAATGACACCAGCTTCCAATTGTATAGCGGCTTTACCGCTTCTTCCATTAAAAATTTGTTGTATTCATCCAAATATTTGGAATCAATTTCTATTTCAGAAATTCTTACCATCATTTTTCTTGGTCAAGGGAAGGTGGTGATAATTTTAGTGTACACAAGAGACCAACAGTAAAACCATTAAATTTGCCCAAATAACGGTTTTAATAAGATTCATCATAAATTTATTTTTTATTGATTAAGGATAAATGGTTCACCAGGTAATAATACGATTAATCTTTGTGGATTTCTAATTTGGGCTTTTATAATTTCTGGATCACCGTGAAACGGTGTAAAATCTGGAGCATCTACCGTGCCCCGAATGGGAGCAAGTCAATAAAGGCATCTCGATATCTTTCTGCAAGTTGTAAGCTCCTTTTTATGGTGAATGCCATTCACTATCCGAGATGTCAAATAAGATCAAATCCGGATCTGAAGGTCAAAAGGTTCGAGTATAGTTTAGAATCCCCTGTAGCCCATATAGTGCCATCGACAGTGGTTACATAAAATCCAGCACAATCTTCTTTTCTAAAAAACGTTTGGCAAATCCTGGATAAGCATTACATAGAAATTGGTGATCTGCTGGTGTCACCTTTATCTTCATTCTAATCATAAACTCATCATGTATGCATGGCCAAAAGATTCCAACCTTCATTTTGCATCAAAGAATCTACATAAATGGTACTATGAAACGCTTTGGTTACTTTTGATAAGTCTTTGCAGGTGGGAATACTGTTAATGGCTCATGTCGCTATGTGTGATTATTGCGGCATCTAACTCAGGAATATCTGGAGTTTGCCACAGGTGCGTCAAATAATACAGGCATATCAAACTCTTTTTAACATTGGTTCTATCATGACTCTTTGTACTCTGCTATTTATTAAAAATCCGGCAATACCTAGCCACTTGATAGTCAGTTTTTCTTTTTTTAAAATGCTTCTTTACCAAAAGGATCAATTCCTTTTTGGCTTGGCTTGATATTTTTTAGTTACCTGAATACTATCTGATTGACGGATAAATTTGTCAATTAATCAAAGCAACAAAAGGAGAGTCAATAATCTGGACATAATCCTATATTTAATTAAAGCCACAAATTTCATCCTTTATTAGCGTTTTCTTTTTATACAAATTACTGATATAATTATATAAATAACGGTTTAAGAAAAAATAGTTTAAGAAATGATGTATTGGTTCTGTAACTTTGTAGCAAAAGTTTTTGACCATTATGGCGAAATAAAAGATGAAACCATTTCTCAATTCAATCATGAAAGAGGCAAGAGACATTACATCCTTTGGTAAGGTTTTGGATCAATCTAAATCTAAAATATTAAAACTGGAAAAAACATTTTCAGAACTATATATCATTTTTTTAAAAGACATTAAATGTGAAGATTTGTATTATGGACGCAATAAATATGACTATCAAGCAGAATCTCTCATTTTTATTGCACCGGGACAAACATTCGGATTTGAAACTTCTTGAAAATACTATAATACAACTCAAATGGATGGGCTTTAGCTTTCACCTGATTTTATCAGCGGCATCACTTGAAATCAAATGCACTTATCTCATTTTTTTTTGGTTATCCTATCCGATGAAGCCTTACATCTTTCAAAACGAGATAAAATTGGTTTTAAATTGTTTCAAGAAGATTAAATATGAATTAAATAGTACTTTTGATATCCATACTAAAACATTGATTTGTAGTAATATAGAGTTGTTACTAAATTATTGCAATAGGTTTTACTCCAGACAGTTTATAACGCGAGAACTGATAAATACAAATGTGGTAAATCAACTAGATCTGGTTTTGTATCAATATTTTGAGTCAAATCAACCTGAAGAATAGGACTTCCATCTGTAAGCTATTGCGCAGATAAATTCCACTTATCACCCAATTATTTTGGTGACCTAATCAAAAAAGAATCTGGTCGATCTGCTCAAGACTATATTCAACAAAAAATAATTGACATTGCCAAAACATAGAATTTCCACAAGTAATAAAACCATTAGGTGAAGTGCCTATGAATTAGGCTTTAAATATCCCGCATTTTACAGCTTATTCAAACTTAAAGCAAGTCAGGTGCAATAAATATAGAAAATAGATTAAATCTAACCTCTCTATAAAAATTGGAATATTTTGAAGCCCTTAGAAAGGAGTGTAACTCTGACATCTTTGTAAAGAGTAATGGAGAATAACAAGGGGCGTAGCCCTGACATCTGGATGTTCAATTATGACCATGTTTAGTTGGAGATGTACCTAAGGTTGGAAATGCTGGCTAAACTGTTAGGTTTTTTATTTAATCAGGCAAGGATGCACAAGATGTAATACATCATGCTGGAGATACGACGAACGAGGATGAAAAGGAGCGTAGCTCTTGACATCTTATGAAAACAAAATAGATGCAATATGAGGGTCTAGCCCGAACATATATTAATAGTCCAAGCCTTAATGACACGATGTTATATCTTCACGAGTAGTCATGAAGCCTTAAGGTCACGACGTTATCTCTTAACGATCAGTCATGAAGCCTTAATGACACGTCGGTTGCTGTTGAATTGATAGTGTAGCAACAATGATAAAACTAAACATAAGCAGTAAAGCTAGGTGATCTTAGATAAGTTCTGACCTATAGAAATATTGGATACAACAATGAACCATCAAATGATATAACCATATGCAAAAAAATACATTTATGATTGCAGTCATAAATTAATAATCTATGGCATCTGACCTTTGTGCCACAATAAAATCATAAAAATATGCGAAACATTAAAATTCTTTTAGCATTTGTAACCTTTAGTTTTTTCATAGCATGTGGCGGTGGAAATCAGAAAACAGACACAACCAGTGAAACGCCAACTACTCCTGCGGATACACCTGTTGATGCCACTAGTTATGATCCTTCTCGTGGCGAAGGCAAATTTAATCCTGATAACTTAAAAATTGATGCTACCCTAAACCAATCATTTGCAGATGCAGGTGAAAAAGCTGCTGGTGTCAAATGTACATCTTGTCACAAACTATCAGAAGAAAGATTAGTAGGTCCAGGTTGGAAAGGTGTCACTGAAAGAAGAACAGGTCACTGGATCATGAATTTCATTACTAATCTGACCCAATGATTGACAAAGATCCAGCATTACAGGCTCAACTAGAACTTTGTCTTGTCAGAATGCCTAACCAAAGTCTTGTAGACGAAGAAGCTAGAAACATCTTAGAATTTATGCGTAAAAATGATGGCGTAAAATAAATCAATCTTTTAAAATAAAGTAAAATGAAAACCAAACAAATATTTACATTCTTATTCTTATCTGGAGTATTGATGTTTGCTATGTCATGTCGACCCAAAAATGCTGGTACCACAGTGAAGGGTGACTCAAGTATCAAAGCATTTGTCGCACCAGGTCAGTTTGATGAATATTACAACTTTGTCAGTGGCGGTTTCAGCGGTCAAATGTCTGTTTATGGTCTTCCGAGTGGAAGACTATTCAGAGTAATTCCAGTTTTCTCTGTGGACCCTGAAAAAGGCTGGGGATACAGCGAAGAGACCAAACCCATGCTCAATACATCACATGGATTTGTACCTTGGGATGATCTTCATCACGTAGAGTTATCACAAACAGCAGGTGAGATAAATGGAAAATGGGTATTTGGCAATGCCAATAACACACCGAGACTAGCAAGAATAGATCTTAAAACATTCAAAACTGCCGAGATCATAGAGTTGCCTAATAGTGCAGGTAACCACAGTTCACCTTTCGGTACAGAAAATTCTGAATACATAGTGGCAGGTACTAGATTTAGTGTGCCCGCTGATTACTCAGAAGGAGATGTGCCTATCGATACCTACAAAAAGAATTTTAAAGGTCACATATCATTTGTCAGTGTGGATAAGGAATCAGGTAAGATGGATATAGCTTTCCAACTTAAAACTCCTGGTGTCAACTTTGACCTAGCACGTTGTGGCAGAGATAAATCTCATGGTTGGTTTTTCTTCTCTTGTTATAATACAGAACAAGCCAATACACTATTAGAAGTAAACGCTTCTCAAAAAGACAAAGATTTCATCATGGCTGTCAATTGGAAAAAAGCGGAAGAATATCTAAAGGCAGGTAAAGGTGTAAAACAAAAAGTGAAATATGCGCACAATGTATGGGATGAAGCCACACATACAGGTACATCTACTATAAAAAATGAAGTGACCGTACTTGATGTGTCTGTACTAAAAGATATTTGCTACATGATACCTTGCCCGAAGTCACCTCATGGTTGCGATGTAGACCCTACGGGTGAGTACATCGTAGGTAGTGGTAAATTAGCAGCGATTATACCTGTATTCAGTTTTGACAAGTTACAAAAAGCCATAGCCAATAAAGCGTATGATGGAGAATACGAAGGAATTCCTATCGTTAAATATGAAGAAGCGCTTTATGGTGAAGTAAAAAAACCAGGCTTAGGACCATTGCACACCGAATTTGATGGTAAAGGTTTTGCGTACACTTCGTTTTTTGTATCATCTGAAATAGTAAAATGGAATATCAAAGATCTTACTGTGGTGGATAGAGTACCTACGTTTTATTCTGTAGGTCACCTAAGTATCCCAGGTGGAAACACAAGAAAACCATCTCCTAAATATTTAGTAGCCTATAATAAAATCACTAAAGATAGATATTTGCCAACAGGGCCAGAGCTGGCACAAAGCGCACAATTATTTGATATCAGTGGCGAAAAAATGCAGATGATCCTTGATTATCCTACGATAGGTGAGCCTCACTATGCACAATCCGCACCTGCTGATCTGATCAGAAATAATGGACAACTCAAGATCTATCCTATAGGAGAAAACAAACACCCAAGAGCAGCTAAAGGTGAGTCTGAAGCAAAAGTTGTAAGAGAAGGTAATAAAGTACACGTCTATATGACAGCCATCAGGTCACACTTTGCACCCGATAATATAGAAGGTGTAAGACTCGGTGATGAGGTATATTTTCACGTCACCAATCTGGAGCAGGACTGGGATGTACCCCATGGATTCGGCGTAAAAGGTGCTAATAATGCAGAATTACTCATCATGCCAGGTGAAACCACCACGTTGAAATGGGTACCAGACAGAGTAGGTATAGCTCCGATATATTGTACAGACTTCTGTAGTGCGCTCCACCAAGAGATGCAAGGTTATGTAAGAGTTTCTCCTGCTGGTAGCAAGGTACCGCCTACGTACCACGTAGGTAAAACTGCTGCCACATCTACCACTCCGCCTGCTCAATAGGCTTATTAATTAATTCAAAAACAAAAGGGAACAGTTGGATTCATCTCCCTGTTCCCTTTTATTTTTAAAAAAAGATGCTTGTGACCCTTAGGGTAATTCTTACAAAATCTTTTATAATCTAAATAATTCACTTTTCATGAATACATTTTCTAAAACATCAGTAATAATGCTGATACTAGCCGGTATTTGCATTTTATTAGCCATTGTTTTTCCTATTTGGCGCATAGAGTTAGATGCTCCTCAATATCCTGAAGGATTAGCACTACACATATATGCCAATAAAATGGGCGGAGATGTTGATATCGTCAATGGGCTGAATCATTACATAGGTATGAAGACCATTCATGCAGAAGAGTTTATTGAATTTACGGTTTTGCCTTATATTATTGGTTTTTTCGGACTATGGGCTCTATTCTCCGCATACAAAAAAAGTAAAACTAGTGTATTGATCCTATTAATATGTTTCGGATTATTCGGTGTGCTGGCGATGTATGATTTCTGGCGATGGGAATATGAATATGGCCACAATCTAGATCCGACAGCGGCCATCATAGTACCTGGCATGGCATATCAGCCACCATTAATAGGCTTTAAACAATTGCTTAACTTTGGGGCATATTCTATCCCAGATATCGGAGGATGGTTATTGCTCATTGGTGGTGTTTTGATAGGAGTGGTGTATGCATTTGAAGCCGGATTTTTAGATAGATTTTTAAAAAAAGGGGCGAAGGCTGCTATATTAATATTACCTATTTTTTTGTTGACTGCATGCAGCCCTGATGGACCTGAACCCATTACTTTACATAAAGATACCTGTGCTTTTTGTAAAATGAATATTTCTGAAGGCCATTTTGCAGCAGAACTCATTACGACCAAAGGAAGGGGTTTACAAATTTGATGATATCACTTGCATGGCAGCATTCAAACAAGAAAATGGGGACAAAGAAGTGAAAAGCCATTACGTACATTATTATCCTGGCGATAATGAATTGATACCTGCTGAAAATGCATTTTACATTTCAGGTGGTACCTTGAGAAGCCCTATGTCAGGCAACATTGCAGCTTTTAAATCCGAAGCAGAAGCGACTGAATTTCTACAAAAAACTAACGCAGAAAAAACAGATTGGGCTACCATAAATCAATCAAAATAATCTAAAATGTCTGTTAATACACAGAAATATTTTATATGGTTGCTAATGGTGCATTTTATTATTCCACTAGCTTATAGTCGTACTTTGCATGTAGGACCCAATAAAGAATTTAATCAGATCAGATCTGCTTTACTGAGCGCCCAAGATTATGATACTGTTTTTGTATATCATAGCCAATACAAAGAAGGCAACATCGTGATCAATAAAAAGTAGTGATGATCGGGATTGAACTCCCGGTCATAGATGGCGACAAAAAATATGAAGTCGTCTCCATCAAATCTGATAGTGTCACTTTCCGTGGTTTTCAGGTGCAAAACTCAGGTTTCGCATCCTTACATGATCCGGGCGGTATCAAGGTTTATGATGCTCACCATGTCATCATCGAAGATAATGTCCTAGAAAATAACTTTTTTGGCATCTATATCCAATATGGCAAACACTGTCTCATACGCAATAATCGTCTCAAAGCTTACGGCCTAGAAGAGCAACAAATAGGTAACGGCATCCACTGCTGGAAATCTGATAGTTTACAAATCATAGGCAATCACATAGAAGGCCATAGAGATGGTATCTATTTTGAATTTGTAACGCATTCTATTATCTGGCGCAATATATCTAAGAAAAATATAAGATATGGCTTGCATTTTATGTTTTCAAATAATGATGCTTATATCAATAATATATTTGATGAAAATGGTGCAGGTGTTGCAGTCATGTTTACCAAGGAAGTCGTCATGTATAGCAATACATTTATGAACAGTACTGGTGATGCATCTTATGGAATCCTGCTCAAAGAGATCTCAGATGCCGAGATACGTGGCAATCGCTTTATCAATAATACATCCGCACTTTTTCTCGAAGGTGCCAATAGAATTTTGATACATAAAAATGTATTTCAAGGCAATGGATACAGTCTGAAGATACAAGCAAACTGCATGGAAAATAAAGTCTATGAGAATAATTTTATCAATAATACGTTTGATGTAAGCACCAATGGCTCATTGGTACTCAATACATTTAATCATAACTATTGGGACAAATACGAAGGTTACGATCTAGATAAAGATGGTCTGGGAGATATCCCTTTTCATCCACTGAGCTTGTATTCTGTCATCATCGAAAACAATCCTATAGCCATGTTGCTATTCAGAAGTTTTATGGTCACCTTACTGGAGCGTACAGAAAAACTCATTCCGAGCATTACACCAGAAGAATTTAAAGATAATGCCCCTGTCATAAAACCTTATCTGTTATGATCGAATTAAAAAACATATCAAAATCTTTTGGCAAAACGCAGGCCCTTAGAGATGTATCTCTTTCACTATCTGCGGGAAAATGTATCGGACTCATTGGTCCCAATGCATGTGGCAAAACGACGATGATCAAAAGTATATTGAGTATGGTGGTACCCGATCATGGCACCATATATTTCAATGGTAAAAACATACATAAAGAAGTTCAGTACAAAAATGATATCGGATATATGCCACAGATCGGTAGATATCCTGAAAATATGAGTATCAAACAAGTGATCGATATGATCAGGGATATCCGATCATACAGCGGCGTCGAAGATACAGAACTTTATGATGCCTTTGGTCTGGAACATTTTGATGGGAAAAAGATGCGCACATTATCAGGTGGTACCACGCAAAAAGTGAGCGCCACCATAGCCTTTCTTTTTAATCCTAGTGTGCTGATACTTGATGAACCCACGGCTGGTCTAGACCCATTAGCATCAGAAATACTAAGAGATAAAATCATCAAAGAAAGAGAAAAGGGAAAACTTATACTCATCACTTCCCATCTCCTGAGCGAACTAGATGATATGCTGAGCGATATTATTTTTATGCAAGAATCAGAAGTCATATTTAATAAGACGATTACGGCTCTATTTGACGAGACCAACGAATCTAGGGTGTCGAAAGCCATTAGCAAACTTCTAAAAAATATAAAGTGATGCGTGGTATAACAAAGTTTGTCATCATTGATATCCTCAAGAATCGGATCATACTGATCTACACATTAATATTATGTGTATTCTCGTGGAGTATATTTAGTCTAGAGGATAATACATCCAAAGGTATCATGTCTCTACTCAATGTCATCTTACTCACGGTGCCTTTGGTGTCTATTATTTTTGGAAATATATACATGTACAACAGTGCAGAATTTATAGAATTACTTGTCAGTCAGCCCGTCAAAAGATCTGCCATTTGGTCATCCTTATTCTTAGGACTTACGTTGGCCTTAAATACATCCTTTTTTATTGGAATTGGACTGCCCGTTTTGTTATTTGTGCCTAGTATGACAGGCATTACAGTCATTTTTTCTGGGATGTTGATTACGACAGTCTTCGTATCTATCGCTATGCTTTGTGCTATATTAATGCGAGACAAAGCCCGCGGTATAGGACTATCCATTATGATATGGTTATTTCTGTCCTTGATTTACGATGGTTTGGTATTATTCTTTATGTTTCAGTATGCAGATTATCCTATAGAAAACCAATGGCCATCCTTGCTGCATTCAACCCTATAGACTTGGCGAGAATACAAGTATTGCTCCAGGTAGATGTTGCAGTTCTAATGGGATATACAGGGGCCATATTCAAAAAAATGTTTGGTACTTCCATAGGTTTAATGGTGTCTCTATTCATCATGTTTTTATGGATTATACTGCCCTACTTGTTATCACTTAGATTATTTAATAAAAAAGATTTGTAGTATGAACCTCATTCAAGAAATTCAGGAAAATGCTCAAACACCTTTAACATATAGTATTAATGCGATTTTAGACCAGACTAGTCTGCAAACTTATGGTATTAACACGGCAAAGGACCTACAACAAGGAGAGACCACCCTGCCAAAACAAAGAACAAGACACTCTACAGAAGTTTATGCGAAGATAGTCTGTGTTGCTCACAAGGTATTTCAATCATTTTCCAAATATCATTAATCAAAAAAAAACAGACATGAAGGATTTAGAAAATCGCCAAGACATCGAAATCATCGTAAATAGTTTTTATGATAA
The DNA here is from genome assembly GCA_016714785.1 of Saprospiraceae bacterium. GTDB lineage: Bacteria > Bacteroidota > Bacteroidia > Chitinophagales > Saprospiraceae > OLB9. Next base: position 49,747 of record JADKCC010000065.1, on the reverse strand, counting down.
AGTAAGACACGACGATATGATAAGTTTTATGTTTGACCATGTAAATTGGGATAAACACCTGCCATTAATGTACGATTTCTGGGACAATGTTCTATTTTATACAGGCAATTATACAGGCAATCCTATGGCAAAACATCAAATGGCACACAATAGAAATCCTATGACAACAGCACATTTTGAAAGATGGTTGTTTTTATTTAATAATACCGTAGATGAATCATTTATGGGAGAGCACGCTACGCTACTCAAAGAAAGGGCCAAAAGCATAGCCATCATCATGCAAATGAAGATCATAAGGAATTAAATCTCTATGATAAAGCAATGTATAAACCGCTACGTTAATGATTAAAATCTCCAAGGAATGCAGATGCTATGGGTTGTTTTGTGAATTTTAATCCAATTTGTATTATATCAAAAAACTATAAATCATATACTAATCAGATTTAAAATTATAGACTATTGATATATGATTTTGGTCTTTGACTGCTTCATTATTGTTTATAGATTTTTAGAATTTGTAATGACAAAAATCTTTGTCAAAGTTTATCGTGATTTAGTAAGACTTTTGCCAGATTCATAAAATTTAAGACTAAAGTCGCGCTTTGAACCAAAAGCAATTACAAATATTTTAAAAATTATAAATCATTGAAAACAAAATATTATGTAAATTAGTATAGGGGCAAATTTTTTTAATAAAAAATCAAAAATTAAAAAAAAGTTATCTAGATAATTTAATAATGGATACATTTGTCCATTATTAATTTTTAAATAAAAAACAATATGTCCACTAAGTTTAAATTCCCAACTATTATTACATTTATCTTAATAATTGTAGCGATTTTTTCTTCCTGCAGAAAAGATATTAATAGCGATAATAATCTCAATTTCAAAAGTGTAGATCAATTTGACTACAAGATCATTCATGAGTGGAATACTCTATGGCTTGAGATAGAAAGACATGCAGCAGGTTATAGACCAGGCCCTGTCTCTAATTCTCTTGGTTATGTAGGTCTTGCTAATTATGAAGCTTTGTATCAGGCATGCCTAGTTATAAATCAATTTCAAACCTTTATAGTGGATTAAAATTCCTTCCATAAATGAAAATCAAGAATACCACTGGCCTACCGTCGTAAACTCAGTAAATAAATACTTTTACAGTCGGCTCTTTCCAGATGTAACGCCAGATTTATATGATAAAATAAATGCTCTAGCCAAAGATAAGGAAAATAAATTCACAAAAGAAATAACCCAAGACGTATTTTTGCGATCTAAATACCATGGAGAAGCAGTAGCATCTGCAGTATGGGAATGGATGAAAACAGACCAAGTAACCTTTGATAAATACAAAAATGTATTTGAAGATTACAAGTGGGAAGACCACTACAAAAAAGATGGTGACTGGGTAGCAACCTTTCCTGGACCTGGTGCTGGAATGTTTCCTTATTGGGGTAAAGGGCGAACCTTAGCCATAAATGAAGATCAAAAACTCTGTCGGCCATATTCCTATTATGCACCATATAGTGAGGATCCAAAATCAGGTCTTTATGCCATGGCCATAGAAGTAATGGCACAAAATACCCCTTCATTGTCTTATCAAGCTGAATGGTTGGGTGAGTTCTGGAGTGATGATTTATTAGGTTTGACATTCAGTCCCCCTTCACGCTGGATCGCAATAGCAGATCAGGTATATACAAATGAAAATGCAAGTCTAGAGCAAGCTATAGTAGCAAATGCAAAAGTAGGCTTAGCGCTCCATGATGCAGGTATAGCGTGTTGGAATTCAAAATACTTTTATAATTTAGAACGTCCACAGACCTATATCAATAGACTGATAGACCCTACTTGGACACCAAATCTAGACAATCCATTGACTGGCGATGAAGGTATCACACCATCATTTCCTGCATATCCTTCAGGCCACGCCACTTTCAGTGCATCGTCCGCAGAAGTATTGGCAAGTATCTTTGGCCACAGCTATAGCATGACGGACAATTGTCATAAAAACAGACCTGAATTTAGTGGTTATCCTAGGACTTTTTCTAGTTTTTATGAGATGGCTCAAGAGAATGCATGGTCTAGGGTACCACTAGGGGTTCACTTCAGAATGGATGCTGAAGAAGGTGTGAGATTCGGCACAGAGATAGGACGTGCTGTAAACAAACTTCCTTGGAAAAAATAAAACATCGGGAATAAAAGCTACTTATTTCCTTAACATTAAACATAAAGTTCCTTTCAGAGATAGTAGTCCGTATATCGGGCTACTATACTCTTCTATTGCCCAAAATACCATAGATTTTATTTTTAATTAACTCGTTAAATTAAATAGAATGGATACTCAAAACAATGGCTCTAAAAGTATGAGTTATATTATGAACACCAAAAACTGGTGGGGACCTTTGACATTTATATTGGTCATCAGTTTGCTGGGTGTAGGAATGATTGGATATCAAACATATATCGATGCACCACCGATGGCTGGTTTTAGTGATGAAAAACAAATCAGATTTTGACCAAAAACTATTGAACGCGGACAAGAAGCAGTTTTCATAGTATGCATTGATGGAATATGGTAGCTTCTTTGGTGATGGTGCTCAAAGAGGGCCTGACTTTACGGCAGAAGCCTTGCATCAAACATCTCTCGCCATGTCAGAATTTTATATAAATGATTTTAAAACCGTCAATGGTGTAACACCCGATGAATTTGAAATCAAACAAATCAACGAAAAGTCAAACAAGAACTCAAAATAAACCAGATACGACAAATCAACAGGACTTGTCATTTTCTCCTTGCTCAAGTGTATGCACACCAAAGTACAGGAATATTATTCAGATATTTTTATCAATAAAAAGGGTGGTGTGGATCATCACATCTGAGTATATAAAAAGTCCAGATGAGGTGAAAGACTTAAGCTCATTTTTTTTCTGGGGTGCATGGGTATGTGTAGCCGAAAGACCTGGAGAGACCTATGGTTATACACACAATTGGCCATTCGACCCAAGTGCCGGAAACCCACCCACTTCACCTGTTATCTTGTGGAGTGTTTTGGGGTTATTGGCCTTTGTGCTCATGTGTGGGATTGTACTATATTTCATTGGCCAATATAATCAATTGCCCAATAAATTCTTTAAACCAGCCAACAAAGACTTATTTTCTACCGAAAGAGTCAACTCATTTTCTCCTACCGCTACCCAAAAAGCAACCTTTAAATTCTTTTTTGTAGCAATTCTTTTATTTTTCCTACAAGTATCAAAGGGTTGATTACGATTAATGATTTTGTCAATTGGCATTAGGCTTTTTGGCATAGAAATTAACGATAGTTTTCCTGTCACGATATCTAGGAGCTGGCACTTGATGTTATCGCTTTACTGGATATCCACGTGCTGGATTGCATCTTCTATTTTTATACTTCCTATCTTATCCAAAAAAGAAATACCTGGTCAGTTACGTTTGATCAATATTTTGTTCTTTTGTTTTAGTAGGTGGTTCGCTTACAGGTATGGTCTTGGGTCCATTAGGATTAATGGGTGAGTGGTGGTACTGGTTAGGACATCAAGGATGGGAGTTTGTAGATTTTGGCAAAGGATTTCAAGTACTCCTGATGGGTGTATTTATATTATGGATGATCGTAGTATATCGTGGTATCAAACCAGCATTAATCAAAAAGGAACCTTGGAATCTACCCAATTGGATATTATACTCTGTGATAGGGATTCCCTTGTTATTTTTATCAGGTTTTGTGGCCAAACCCGAAACCAATTTTGTGATTGCCGATTTTTGGAGATGGATGGTTATACACATGTGGGTGGAGGCATTCTTTGAAGTATTTATTACTGTCATTGTGAGTTATTTGATGGTATTAATGGGTCTGGTGTCCAGGCAGGCTGCCATAAGGGTAGTTTATTTTGCAACTATCCTTTTCTCGGCACTGGTCTACTCGGTATATCACATAATTTTACTGGAATGCCAAGCCTGTTGCGACCATGGCACTAGGAAGTGTATTTTCTACCCTTGCAATTTGTTCCCTTAATCTTACTTACGGTAGAAGCATGGAGATTTAAAAACATGCCCAAAATGGCAATCAATGGGTTAGAGCATAAAAGCCTGGGGAACTTTGGGTTTCCTGAAGTATTCTTTTTCTGATAGCTGTCAATTTCTGGAATTTCTTTGGGCTGAAGTATTGGGGATTATTATAAATCTTCCCATTATGAATTACTTTGAGCACGGCACATATCTTACGGTCAATCATGCATGTGCAGCACTCATGGGTGTATATGGAAATATATCATTAGCAGCACTTTTGTTTGCTTCTAGACTTATGATCAAAGAAGAACATTGGAATAAAAAAGTAGTCAATTTTTCCTTTTGGTCCATCAATATTGGTCTCATGCTGATGGTGGTACTTGATCTTTTTCCTGCTGGTTCTATACAGTTCAAAGCCGTGGTGGAACAAGGACTCTGGTACGGGCGATCACATGAATTTGTAGATTACGGCATCTTCAATAAGCTTACTTGGATGAGAGGTATCGGGGCAAGTGTATTTTTCTTCGGAGGTGTGGTGCCGTTGACGTGGTTTATTGTTACTAGACTTAGATCCCTTAAATCTACTGTGAATACGATAGACAAGATGGATCCCTTCCTGAAAAAATAATTGAAACAGTATAACCAAGATTTAAAACATAAATATAGTGATTTAAATATGTTGTTTTTAGAGCTCCAAGACTCTTGGGGCTCTTTTTATGTTTTCAGAAATGTAGGGTCTTCTAAATCCTGATGTATTAAATCCTTTAAACTTGTAGTTTCAAAAATATGGATTAAATTTTGTTTTATAGGTTTATATTTGTGATGAAATGGGCAAGGATGTAAGTCTGAACACTTATTAAGTCCTAGACTGCACCGGTATAAAACATCTCCTTCAAAAGCTTCCACAATCATCTTCAAGCTGATGGCTTCCATGTTGTTTTTCTCTATTTCAAACCCTCCTCTAGGTCCCTTTATGGATTGTATAATCTTAGATTTTACGAGCTTCTGTAAAATTTTGGAAGTAAACGCTTCTGGCGAATCAATTTTATTTGATACATCTATCAAACTTACTCGATTACCTTCTATCGTTTGGGATGCAATATATATAGACGCTCTTATGGCATACTCACAGGCTTTTGAAAACATATGTTAATTTTCTTTTTTGGGTTAGAACAATATTAAGAATTAATGGCATTAAAAATCAATCATCACTCGATGACACATATTTAAACGGCCAACAAGATGCATTGTTTTTAAGATATTGCCTAATAATTATTTGACAAGGTAAAAACCAAAAGTAATATTGCAAGATAATAGGCAGAGTCCAATACATCTAATGATTAGGTTTAACAAAGGCTTCAGTATTTATTGTACGTACATTTTACCTAAATATTACTTCCATACCTTTGCCATTAATATCTTTCAAATTTGGTTCAAAACTTGAATCACCTATATTACCAAGTGTTCCCATGCCTGGGCGAAAATATTGTAGATAGTATTTTCCTTGATATCCAAAGCTAGATAAAATTTCTATCATAGATTCCAGATCCGTTTTTGTAAAAAGAGATGAATGGATAGTTGTTCTAACTTCAAAATCAATGATAGCATTCTGCAAGATACTCAATGAGCTGACAAAATGGTCATAAAAATCTGATCCTGTAATCTCATAAAATTTGTACGGGAGTGCTTTAAAATCTAGGGAAACATAATCAATTAATAAATGATCGAGCAAATATTTTAAAGCGTCTGGTTTACTACCATTTGTATCTATTTTTACCAAAAGTCCCATTGTTTTTATGGCACCAACATATCTATGACTGAATCATGCATCAGACACTTCTCCCCCACTTAAGACCACTGCATCAAGCAGGCCTACACGAGATCTAAGGAAGTCTCTGATATCATAAAAATTATACTTTCCTTTACCCTTTACTATTTCAGGATTGTAACAATAGACGCACCTCATATTACACCCTGCAAACCATAGTACACAAGATGTTTTATCGGGATAGTCTATGAGTGTGAAAGGCGTTAAACTATGTATTGACTTTCTGCTCCATTTGTTGTCTAAAATATGTTCGCTGTTTGTGTTCACCTTTTTTTCCTTTATTAAAACTTTCTACAGGACGATGATAACCCATCACTCTTGTGTAAACAAGACATTTTGTCCTTTTTTCTACATGCATTTCGAGTATTGAGTTACTTTTGACTAAGTTCATATTTTTGTGTATTTAAATTTTCTAATAATATATCATCGCAGAGATGACAATAATCGTGCTCTCCATTTAGATATCCGTGTACAGGACAAATACTAAAAAGTGGTGTCACTGTAATATAAGGGAGTCTGAAATTTGTAATGACCTTTTTTACAAAATTTCTACATGATTCCGCGTTACTAATTTTTTCGCTCATATACAAATGCAACACTGTCCCACCTGTATATTTGCACTGTAAATTATCCTGTAATAACAAAGCTTCAAATGGATCATCCGTATAATCTACTGATAACTGCGAACTATTGGTATAATATATATGGTCGTTTTCGCCTGCCTGAATTATATTTGGAAATCTTTTAATATCTTCTTTTGCAAAACGATAGGTTGTACCTTCAGCCGGTGTTGCCTCCAGATTATATAGATTACCTGTCTGTTCCTGATATTCTTTTAACCTTAGTCGAATATAATCAAGAATTTCTTCCGCAAATAGAATACCTTCATTTGTACTTATATCATATTTGTTTTTAGAGAAATTTAGTATCATTTCATTCATTCCATTCACACCGATGGTAGAAAAGTGATTTTTAAACCCTGTGAGATATCTTTTTGTGTAAGGGTATAAGCCTCGGTCAAACATTTGCTGTATAAAGGACCTCTTTTTTTCAAGTGTGGACTTACCTATATTCAACAATTGATCCAATTTCTCAAATAATTTGATCTTATTGCAAGCATAAATGTATCCAAGTCTAGCCATGTTTATCGTGACGACGCCTATACTTCCAGTCATTTCTGCGCTTCCAAATAATCCGTTACCTCTTTTGAGCAATTCTCTGAGATCCAGCTGTAATCTACAGCACATACTCCTGACTGCATTGGGCTTATATGCAAATGGATTTTCAACCTTATTCCCATCGTTTTCAAACATGTATTGACTGCCTACAAAATTCTGAAAGTAAGAAGAGCCTATTTTTGCCGTATTTTCAAATAGAATATCGGTATTCTCGCCATACCAATCAAAATCTTCAGTGATATTGACCGTAGGTATTGGAAAGGTAAACGGCTGTCCATGAGCGTCGCCTTCCGTCATTACTTGATAAAAAGCTTTATTGATTAAATCCATTTCTCTTTGGAAATGAACATAACACATTTCTGTAAGGGAACTTAACCCAAATGTGTTGGCTTTTTCAAGTAAAAAGGCATTTTCAATATTTTCGAAGAGATGGCGATCATTTCTAGATGGAAACTGTGGTTTCAAATCTTCAGGCACTACCCAGTCAAGTGTGATATTTGTAAATGGAGACTGTCCCCATCTAGCAGGCACATTGAGGTTGTATATAAAACTTCTTATGGCCTTCAGTATATCTTCATAATCCAGATTGTCCTTAAAAACATAGGGTGCCAAATAAGTATCAAACGAACTGAAAGCCTGTGCACCAGCCCACTCGCTCTGAAGAATACCGAGAAAATTAGCCATTTGGCCCAGTGCTTCCCTAAAATGATTAGGTGGCCGACTCTCGACCCTTCCCCTCACGCCATTAAATCCCTCATTGAGTAATACTCTAAGACTCCAACCTGCACAGTAGCCGGTCAAACTATCGAGATCATGGATGTGTATATCTCCGTTTCGGTGAGCAGAACCCTCTTCTTTTGAATAAATTTTATCTAACCAATAATTGGCAATGATTTTGCCAGAAACGTTATTTATCAATCCAGCATTAGAATAAGAAGTATTTGCATTTGCATGAATACGCCAGTCTGTACCATCGATATACTCTTCTATGGCATGAGTGCTATCTATGTAGGTGGTATCATCCTTCAACCCTTTAGCATGTTCCCTTTGCATTTTCCGAGTGTGACGATATAACATAAAACTTCTCATTGCATTAAAGTAATGTAATTCATACAATACTTTTTCAATGACATCCTGGATCTCTTCTACGGAAATGACAGGTATCGAATATATTGATCTCAGAACTTTATCAAATACCTTATCAAAATCTTCATCGCTAATATTTTCGGAAACACTATCAAAAGCCTTCTGAATGGCATCTTTAATTTTAAAATCCCTAAATATTTGGTATTCCCCATTTCTCTTTATAACAAATTGGTGTGCATCCATCTAGTTCAACTTATTAGCCAGTATTTCTTCAAATTTTATAGCGCTTGGAAAAAGAATATTATTTTCAAGGTGAATATGCTCATGAAGCTTGAGTTCAAACTCATTTAACATACCGTAAGTAACTAAATATGTATTACATGCATCAGCAGGAGGTGTATAGATATTTGATAAAGTTGATATTTCTCTATATCGATCTCCTTCTGTCAAGTGTTCTTCCATCATCATATTAATTGGATTTTTTATACTACCAAAACCAGGAGCCCTGTAAACAACCTTGTTTCTATCGTCAGCTACCATTTGTCTTATGTATGGAAATAATATTTTTTCTTCCTTCTGCATGTGACTAAACAAGTCAGATGTCGATGATAAGAAGATTTCATGAATTGCATGTAGCTCAGGATGTCTATGTCCGTGCACCTTGCATATTTTAGTAAGATATTCATTTATGATAGGTGTTTTTTCTTCTATATATCGGTGATAAGTCTTCTCGATATAATCAGCAAGCAAATCCAAAGGCCATGATTTAAAGTCTATCGATGTATTACCATTTGTGGCACTCATAGACTCTAGCTCCATGATTAGTTTTGAGATATCGAGATTTTCACTCTTCGCGAGGTCATCTAAAGCTCGATTGCCCTTGCAACAAAAGTCAACCCCGTACGACCTGAATACTTCTGCTGTCTTAAAATTTTGTGCCACAATGTCACCAATGACTGAATGATTATTTATATTCATTGTATTAAAAATTATTGTTTGAAAATATTTTATTAAAAAATTGTTGTTTAGAAACCGAAACCAAGATGAATACCTCCTAACTGAGTATAACCTGATGTTTTTTCTGGGCCAAAGCGACCAGGAGCTACGATTTCGATAAAAAACTGAGCACCTTTATCTCGCTTAAATGTCTTGTTTATTAGTGGTGTAAAACCAAACTGACCCACACCAATTTCAAAGGCGGCCCTCAGTCCAAGTGTCCAATCATTTTTTAGTGGATATAGTATCCCAGGATGATATAATAAGTGAATCTCATAAGCTTTATCAGAATAAATATAAGGATTGATAAAAGGCACCACTTCCAAGTCGATCTTCAATTTACCGGATGTATTAAAAGTGATGCCAAATGGAAATCCTACTGAATAAATACTTGTCCTATCAAAAAAGACGGTCTCACCATCATTGTGTGCAAATAAAATCTGTACTACACCGACGTGATATCCCGCAAATTTGGAAATCTCCTGTTCCTCATTTCTTATCGTATCTTGACCATTAACACCATTTGATACAGACATAAAAAAGCACATCAACATCAACCAACTTTTCATATATTACAATTTAAACATACCTTAATAAATAAATATCAAGTACAAAGATATGACTTTCATTATTAATGGACAAATATATCCACTATTATTTTAAGACAAAATGTAAAAATAATTTTTCTGATGTCAACTGTGATAAGATGAAAAGTAGTCAAATTATTGACATCCAAAGTGTTCTTAAATTTTGAGCTTAGCGGTATATCCCTTTTCTACTATGATATCTAAGATAGCTTGTAATTTAATTTTTTGATCATCATATGTTACTTTGCAAATACCTGTTTCGAGTTTTGTTTTGCTTTTGAGAATGCCTGATACGGTTTTTAATTTTTTATCAATTCCATCGGCGCACCCTTTTTGACAACTCATACCACCAACTATTATTTCTACAGATCGGATGTTGTTTTGATATGCTATTTCTATGAACGTGCTTGAACAGCTAGAAGTACCTAGTGAAGCATTTTGGCTACATGCCAGTAATAAAATAAAGAGGAAATGTTTCATTTGTTTATGTTTACTGATTGAAAAATGATCATATATGTACGATTATTTATGACTAAAATACAAAATTAACTATTTGCTACCACAATGATTTAGTTTTACTACGTGATAAGAATCATATTCATTACGTATTATTTAAAAAGCCTTGAATCACAAAATGACCCAAGGCTCCATCTATAAAATTATACAGTATAAAAAAATGAAAAACCTTATTATTTGGGGAGTAAAACATCGCTTATGACGTGAATCCAACCATTAGATGTACTAATAGATGCTACGATTTCACTGCCATTTACATACGTTTTACCATCTTTTACAGTGATGTTTACCTTTTTACCATTTACTTGTTCATACGATTGGCCTTCTTGGAAGTACTCAGGTTTGAGTGCACCTACATACGTATGGTATTCAAGGATATTGACAAGATCAGCTTTACTTTCTGGTTTTAAAAGTCCATCTACCGTACCGGCAGGTAATTTATCGAAGGCAGCATTAGTAGGTGCAAATACTGTAAATGGTCCCGCATTAGAGAGAACATCTACTAGTCCACCCGCTTTGACTGCTGCTACAAGTGTGGTGTGGTCTTTGCTGCCGATAGCCACCTGCACAATATTAGGATTGGAGACATTATCTTGTACATTTGACTGACCTACACCATCTGCTGCCGCCGTAACGTCAGAGTTAGGAGCATCTGTAGATGGTGATTCAGCGCTTGATGATTTGCATGAAATAAATGCAAATAGAATTAGCACAAAAAGGATTTGAAAATTACGTGTCATGATTTTTAATTTTGATGACACAAAGTTGTTAATAAATTGAATTATAATTTATGCGTGTAGTCATAAAACATCATTTCGTGGTATTTTTCTGTAAAAATAAACCAATCCTATGAGACTGAAAAGCATAAATAAACTGACTGCAAAGAGTGTCTCATTAATATAAGGTATCAAGACATAGCCAAATGAAGCGACGCCCTGTACCATAAGCACAAACTCGTTGCCAAAAACACCTAAACTAAAAAGCACTAAAGCCATGATTGCCTTTTTATGGTATGAAATATAGCCTTCCAAAAGCATATATCCTAGCAAAAACAATGTCGTAAACCCCAATAATACCAAATGTAAATAAGCAATCACTATAGACCTAAAGCCAAAAGCGAGTTTGCTCACATCCGGAAAGATACTGCCTGCTTGCAATAATAGTTTGATAATCAGAGCCATCAAAGCCAATCCTAGAAGCCACCTGACTGGAAAAGACCATTTAGATAACATATCTTGAGCACTATGTCTGATCATTTTTAGGAACAATATCAATCCGTACAACTGTAATACAACGGCCACAACGGGAAATACAAATAGAAACCACGGCAAATCTACCCACAAAATAGAAAGAAAATAGGCTGGCATGCAAGCGGTAAAAAACGAATAAAATAGCTTTGGATTGTAAAAAAATGTAGGGAAGGCACTCAATTTATGTATAATCAATCCCATAATGGCAAACATAAACCATCCGCTGTACTGGAAGTGCAAATAAAAATATACAGACCCGAGATAAGCAGATTGGTTGATATTTTTGGATGCCATCATGTAGGCTAAATAAAATGTACCCAAAGAAGATAGTATATTAAACAATAATGCCGCCTTAAACCAAGGACTGGAAGGGTGACTCGGGATGGAATTTAATTCTTTATAAAAAAAGTAGGTATAAACATAACCCACAAAAACAGATAGTGTAGAAAAAGTAATAGAAACGGCCCCATATCCTTGGATCGTAAATGATATCAACATCCCGAAGGCACAAATTAGATTGGCTATAATGAGACGGTTAAATAACTTGGGTTTTTTGATTTGATCACTTACAGTAAAGACCATCAGGGTGAATAATGTATGTGTCACCCAACCAGCAAAGGCAAAATGCGAATGTGCATGCAACAGATATTTCTGGCTAAAAATAGGAAATTCAAACCCTATTTTATACCTCATTAAAGTACCAATCAGAGCCACCACTGTGAGATTGATAAGCGACATTTTTACAAATAAATCCTTTTTGATTACATTCATTTCAATAATACAATTTATGTTTTCTTATTTCTAATTTTCCTTCTTCGTTCATTTTTATGATCGTTCTGATTACAGTCTCTACCCTTAACCCAAGAAAATCAGCGATTTGCTGACGGGTATATGGGATGATTATTTTTTCTTTGCCAATAGTATTTTCCTTTTTATACCTTTTTAGAAATCCAAAAATTCTTTCTTCAGGATGGGGACTGACTATGTTTTTGGTGTTAGAAGATTTTTGGTACAAGCGCTGTGCAAAATTGGTAATAAACTGCATCTGTAATGAAGGGTAATCTGTCAGAAGTTTCAGCAAGGTATCTTTAGATAGTTTATAAATGATGGCATTCGTATCTGTTTGTGCACAAGAAGGGTACAACTCATTGATAAAAAGTGGCGGCTCACCGAAGCTGTCACCTGGGTTAAATAAGCCTTGTATGAAGATCCTTCCTTCATCATTATAATTGCACATTTTAACCCTTCCTTCTAATAATTGGTAATAAAAACGGCATTGATCACCTTCATAAAAGATAAAATCACCTTTATCATATTTTTTGGCTACCGCCCCATAAGCAATCAGTAAATCAGTATCAATGTGCATATTAATATTTGTTTTATCAAATATAACCATTTAATGCAACACTGCCCTATAAATGATTGATATATTAATATGGAACAAAGGTAATTGGCTTCCTTGACCACATTTATGACTAGGGTCATAAAATTAATAAAGCCTTTTTCGCTTCCTAAAGTTGTATTTAATAACTTGAAACTAAATATTGTAAAGTTAGACTTTATATGATCTTTGTCATATTTTGATATTTGCTATTGACAATGATTAAAATCCCCTTATCTTTGCAGAGTGAATATTCACTAACTTAAAATATTGAATCATGAACGGCAAAAATAATATTGCAATTGGCTTTCTAACCATGGGACTTTTTATGGCCTATGGATTCTTATTAATTTATCATAGAGATTTTGCCCCAGGCAAGGAAGAATGGGTAAACTCATATAGCATTGGCAAACATTTTGAAAGCAGGCTAGCTCATGTACATGGCAACTTATTTGCTTTTCTAAATATACTAATAGGGTACTTACTTCTACACTTTAAGGATAATCTGCAGAACACAAAAACAATCTCTTGGCTTGCTCTATCGGGACTGTTAATGCCACTCGGCATCTTAGGAGAAATATACCTGGGTCTTTCGCCAATATTTGTACTTCTTGGCGCTCTTGCAATGACTACATCCGTCGTATGGATGGGTTATTCCTTTTTCCACATTAAAAATATCAAATTAATCAAATAAATAAATAAATCATGAATACCAATCCAATGAATAAATTAGAAGTTCTTATTAAAATTAGAAACTTATCCAAAGGACTACAAAGTAAATGGCAGCTCCTAGATGATGCAAAACAAATGACCGAAAGTATGCTTATGGAAGCTCAAACAGTCATCAAGTTGCATGGAAGTGAGTTAGGTAAAGATCATTTTGAAAAAGATTTGAATATGCTTAAGGACCAAATAATCAAAGTAGAAGAATTATTACAAAAATTCAAAAGTTATATAGAAAATCCATCTTCTGACGGTTCGGAAGCTTCTTTTGATTTATTCGGGAGAGAAATAGATGATACTTTCTCCATCTTTAACAAAATAAGTACATACCCCGCACAGTATTTTACAGATATTTCACTGGTGGATTGGTCAAATATTTGGTCCGTTATCCAATCCAATATTTATGCTGTTCAAGGCATAGCGCAATCCGCAAATATCCAACTTCAAATGCTGAAAAAATTTAGTGCCGAAGAAGTGGATGAATTAACGAAAACCATTTTTAAGTTTATTCCTGCATCATTTAATATGAACAGTGCCATTGACTACAAAAATGAATATATACAAGCCTTACAGCAAATGGAAGAAGAAGCAAATAAAAAAGATAATTTGTGGGATCGCTTTTTGAATTTTTTAGCTGGTAATATACCTTTCAAACAATCTCCTCAGGAAAGAGTCATGATGATGAGATGGATCGAAGGGGAAAGAGGTGAACTTTAAATTTAAGCCATGATAACAAAAGAACTTATTTCAGATAGGCAAATAGAAATCATAGAAGCAGCGGGCAAAATATTGACTAGATCTGGTATTAGTGGGCTTACGATAAAAAATCTGGCTAAAGAAATGCAGTTTTCTGAAAGTGCCATCTATAGACATTTTACTAGCAAGGAGGAAATAATCGTTGCTATGCTAGAATATTTAGCCAATGATATGGATATGAGGTATTTGCAGGTCACTAATAGCGACCATGACGCTTTACAAAAGTTTAAAATGATTTTTGAAAATCAATTTTCTTTTTTTGAGAAGAACCCGCATTTTGTTGTGGCAGTATTCTCTGATGGACTCATGGAGGAGAGTGTAAAGATTAATGAAACAATCCTTAAAATCATGTCTGTAAAAATGAAACATCTCATGCCAATAATCAGTGAAGGCCAACATAAAAATGTATTTACAAATGCCATTACCACAGAAGAACTAATACACATAGTGATGGGCACCTTTAGATTATTAATGTTTAAATGGCGTGTCGCTAATTTTCAATTTGATATCGTAAGGAATGGCAACAACATGATACAATCTTTATTAACAATAATTAAAAATAAAAAATAATGACAAAGTTAAATTTAATTTATGTGATAGCATTAGTAGTCTTTACGGCTACAAGCTGTAAGAATAATGCAAATCATAATCAAGACCAAACACACTCAGATGCAGCTGATCATCAGGTAGTTATCGAACTTAATGATGGAGCTAAGTGGGCAGTAAATGCGGAGATGAAGCCTTTCATCCTAGAAAGTGAAAGTATACTGAATACTTATGTTGCTAATGCATCCACTGATTACAAAACATTGGCCAAAGAACTCACCGATAAAAATTCAGGTCTTATAAAAAGTTGTACTATGGACGGTAAGAGTCATGATGAGCTGCACAAATGGTTACATCCACACATGGCATTAATCGAGTCGTTGCAAGATGTAGATAACGCTGATGCTGCTGATAAAATCATCAACGAACTAAAAAGTTCTTTTGAAATCTACAACCAACATTTCCAATGAAAAAGTCATTGAAATATGTAGCCATATTAATTTTAGTAGGGTTTGGTCTATTGACGCTTTTTCTTAGTACATCGGTGATATTCGATTTATTTGGTATCAGAGCAAGAGAAGGCAACTATGTTTTGTTTGTTGTTTGGTCCAATTTTATCAGCAGCATTATCTATTTGACAGCGGCGTATGGTTTGGTCAAAAATGAAAAATGGACGATCTCTCTTTTAGGACTTTCGACTGTCATATTAATTATCGCTTTTGTCTGGCTTAAAATTCACATCAATGCCGGTGGCCTGTACGAAACAAAAACAGTGGGTGCTATGATTTTCAGAATATCTGTCACACTGTTATTAGCCATCGTCTCCTATTTTTTGATCACTCCCAAAAAGGAAGTCAATAATAACTTAACGTAATACTTTTTCTATATAAACTCCTATTCCTTAGTAGATTAAAAAAATAATATTGGGTCGTAAAAAGGAAAATATAAATTAATCATTTTTAAAATAAATATCATGAACATCAAAGAAGTACACACACAGGAAAAACCAGTGTCCGCAATTTCTCTTTTTAAAAGCGATCAAGGAAATGCCACCGCTATACAAATATTGCCAGGTGAAAAACTAAAAGAACATATCACCAAAATACCAGCTTTACTGATTTGTATAGAAGGCGAAGTAATCTTTGAAAATGAAAAAGGTGTAAAGGAAACATTGAAGTCTGGTGATTATGTAAATATAGAACCATTGGTAACACATTGGGTGGAAGGAATAGAACTAAGTCAATTGGTGCTGATCAAGTAAAAAATTTGAAACATGAAGTTAGTAAGTATTCACAAACATAAATTAATTCTGCTATTATTTCTACTAGGTACTCACGTAGTAAATGGTCAAACCTGGACGCTTCAGCAGTGCATTGATACTGCGCAGATTTACAGTAAAAACTTACAAATGGGGAGGAATAATATTTCCATAGGCGAACAAAAGAATAAAGAATTAAAAGCCAATTTATTGCCCAAAGTTACAGCCAATGTTGATTATAAGTATTTTACAAATCTCCCATACCAACTACTTCCTTTATCTACCTTTAACGCATCTGCACCTGAAGGACAGTTTAAAGAAGCACAATTTGGGGTACCCCATAATATAAACGCTGCGGTCCAACTTTCTTTACCCATCTATAATCCACAAATAAGCGGTGCCATCAAAAGTACTGAGATTGCAACGGAACTCGCCCAGTTACAGTTACATAAGAGCGAAGAAGATTTGATATATAATGTTTCATTTTTATATTACAATGCTAAAGTGCTGTATTATCAGTTAGGATTTATTGACACTAATTTGATCAATGCTAAAAAACTCCTACAGCATATAGAATTGATGCGCAATCAATTAATGGTCAAAGGAACGGATGTTTCAAAGGTAAAGCTTCAAGTAGATCAGCTTACCACACAAAAAAGCAATATCATAATCAAGATTGACCAGGTATTAAATTCGTTGAAGTTTGCTATGGGATTGCCTCTCGACAGAAAGTTAGCACTTGACAAAACCGTAATCATGGAAGAAGAAGTCTTGTATAATTTCAAGGCTACCATCGATATGCAAATATCGTCAACTCAACGTAAGCTTATAAGCAATGAAATATCAACACTTAAAAATTCAAAAGTATTACCCACCATTCAACTCATAGCGTCATTCGGTACTACAGGTCTTGGATATTCTGGTCAGCCAGAAAGATTTCTAAATTTCTATCCCATTGGCTTTGGTGCACTACAGATTAATTATCCTATTTATGACGGCAAAGCAATGAGCAGGAAAATCAACCAAAAACAATTGGAATTACAAAATAATACAATACAACATGCATTAATCCAATCCCAAAGCGAATTACAAGTCCAAAATGCATTACTCCAGCGAAATGTAGCTAAAAACAATTTGACAACAAACCAAGCACATATTGCACTTGCAAATGATATTTATAATCAAACGTTGTTGCAACAAAAAGAAGGAGTAGCAAGTATTACTGATATTTTATTGGCTGATAATACATTGAGAGAAGCTCAACAAAACTTTGTCAACGCTATGATTGAGTATCTAAAAGCAGAATTGGAAATACTGAAATTGAGTGGAAATATAGCCCTTTCTAAATAAATATTAATTAAAAGATATAATACCAAAGTAATGAATTGGAAAAGAATTTTAGGAATACTGGTAGTGGTAGTTTTGATAGGCATTGTTGCTTGGAAACTAAAAACCAACAAAGAATTGACAACTAGTAAAGTGTACCAATACGACAAAAATGCAACTTTGTTTGTAGATGTGGACACTGTTATAATGAAAAACATAGAAAATGTGCTGACATACAGTGGTGCATTTGAGCCAGACAGAGAGACAAAATTAAGTGCTGAGTCGCAAGGCAAAATAAATTCGGTTTTAGTGGATGTGGGCGATATTGTGCAGACCGGGCAAACGCTCATAAAATTGGACAACAGTTTGTTGGTGTTACAACTTCAGGCGATCGATATCCAAATAGAAGGTTTAAGAGCCGATGTAGAACGATATACTGTTTTATCAAAGGCCGACGCTATACAAGGTGTACAACTAGAAAAAGCAATATTGGGACTCAAGGCCACAACCTTACAAAAAACAATATTGCAAGAGCAAATAGCAAAAACAACCATCAAAGCCCCGTTCAATGGGATTGTTACAGCCAAAATGAGCGAAGTTGGCAGTTTTGCTGCTCCTGGTGTACCACTATTACAGATCACCGATATCTCAAGTGTAAGATTTACAGTCAATGTACCTGAACAGGATTTGTCCAAATTTAAGCTCAACCAAGCCCATCGGGTTACGGTAGATGCTCTATCAAATCAGGAGTTTGATGGTAAAATTACGTTGATCAGCAGCAAAGCAAATATCGGATCTAGCTTCCCAATACAATTGAAAATAAAAAACTCTAATAATAGCGTAATAAAAGCTGGAATGTTCGGCAAGCTTATTAATAAAAATGAAAATCAGCAGCAAGGTTTTATCGTACCCACGTCAGCAATTACAGGTACGGCTGATCAAGCCAGCATTTATAAGGTGGTCGATGGAAAGGCAGTGACACAAATAATCACCATATCAGAAAAAATAGATAATAAGGCGATTGTCACTAAAGGATTAAATGCAGGAGATGTAGTAGTCGTTGGAGGTCTTATTAATTTGTTTGAGGGAGCCAATGTATCTGTAAAAAAATAAGGTTTGTAGCATATATTATGTGTTTGCCTAAATGAGCCTAAAAGGATTTTTTTGCAAGATCTAATTGTACCCCACAGATACTTTCACTTTCATACATAAAAATTCGATTGCAAAGACTTTAGTTGATGTTCACATCTCGAGTTTCGCAGTCAAATGTAAGCAGGCTGAAATATTGTAAATCTGCTTACAATTTATTTAAAATATTTAATGGTTTAAAATGAATATTACAGAAATTTCCATCAATCGTCCTTCACTGATTATCGTCTTATTTAGTGTCTTTGCGTTACTCGGTATTATTGGATACAATAATTTGAGCTATGAATTGATGCCTGATTTTAACCAACCCGTGGTGGTAATTAAAACAGGTTATCCCGGGGCAGAACCCAATGAAGTAGAAACATCTGTTTCCAGAAAAATAGAAGATGCATTATCCAATTTGGAAGGGGTGGATTATCTGGTCACTAAATCTTTACCCAATGCTTCCATCATTATTGCCAATCTCAAATATGGTACAGATCTAGACAAAACCATGCAGGATGCACAACGATATATAGACAATATTCGCAAAGATTTGCCACAAGATATACTGAGCCCTGTGATGAGTAAGGTGTCGCCCAATGACTTGCCTATTATGTCTGTAAGTGCCACGAGTGATCTTCCTTCTACGGAATTCTTTCAAAAAATGAAGGACGATTTTTTACCTCAGATTCAACAAATTAGAGGGGTAGCAGAAATAACAACGTTGGGTGGAGAAGAAAGAGAAATCCAAGTAAAAGTGGATCAAGATAAACTAAAACTATACAGAATTTCACTCGTTCAGGTGGTAGAAGCTATCAACAGATCAGGAATAGACCTACCTGCTGGTAAAGTGCAAACAGATAAGGAAAGCAATTCGGTACGATTGACCGGAAAGTTTTCAAGTGTGGATGATATCAACTACGTACAGATAGCCATGCCAATGCCCGGCAGCCCGATCTATGTTAAAGATGTAGCAGATGTTGTAGATGGTACTAAAGAAATGACTTCCGTAAGCCGATATAATGGCAAGAATGGTATAGGTCTTTTACTCAAAAAACAAGGCGATGCCAATGCCGTAGATGTCTCAAAATTAGTACGGGAAAAATTCAAAAATATAGAGACGCAAAACGCTGGCGCTAATATAAAATTTATAATTGCTGATGACAGTACAGACAATACCATAGCTGCTGTAAATTCTGTAGTATTTGATTTGATACTTGCAGTAATCCTTGTATCGCTAGTCATGTTATTGTTTTTAAGGAGCTTTAGAAATGCTCTCATAGTAATTGTTGCTATTCCTACATCACTAGTTACAGCATTTGCCGTAATGTGGTTATTAGGATATACTCTCAATCTGATGACCCTATTGGCGATGTCTTTAATCATAGGAATTCTGGTCGATGATGCGGTAGTAGTGCTGGAGAATATTCAAAAACACCTGGATAAAGGAAAAGAAAAAAGAAAAGCTGCCATGGATGGTCGTATGGAAATCGGATTTTCTGCGCTGTCTATTACCCTGGTAGATGTGGTCGTTTTTTTACCGATCCTATTTCTACAAGTTTTCGTTGCCGACATGTTAAAACAATTTTCTGTGGTGGTCGTCACATCCACATTGACCAGTTTGCTTGTGGGTTTTACGCTTACACCTTGGCTTGCTTCGCGTATTGGTAAAAAAGAAGATTTACAACCCACCAATTTGTTTAATCGATTCCTTTTATGGTTTGAACATCAGCTTGATACTTTTACTATCTGGTACGGTGATAAACTGAAATGGGTTCTGAGTCACAAATTAATATTTTCGATATTTGTCCTCATTCTTTTTGGAATGACACTAGGTATTATGAAACAAGGAATCATCGGCAAAGAACTTATTTCTACGGGTGACCAAGGAAAATTTCGCTTGGCGCTAGAGTTTGACAAAACTACATCTATACTCCAAAACAATAAAATTTCTGAAGAAATTGAAAAATACATTCTTTCACAGCCTGAAGTTTCTACAGTATTCAGTAATGTTGGTGGACCAAGTACGGGAATTGGTAGCCTTGGGGTAGGTGCTACCAACAAAACAGAATTTACCATCCAACTGAAAATCAATAAAGATGAATTAAAAAAATTGGGATTGGTGAAAACACCCACAGAAGATTTTATGAAAAAACTGAGAACTGATTTGCAACAAAAGTTTTCTGGTATAAATTACGCTATGGCAGCTTTAGGATTGATACCGAGATCGGCACCTATCGAAATCACACTTAGTGGAAGTAGTCAAGAAAATGTCATGGCAAATGGCCTAGTGCTTAAAAAAATAATAGAAAATGTACCCGGCGCAGATAATGTAAGGCTCTCTGTTGAGAAAGGTAGCCCTGAATTTAAAGTAATTCCTGACAAAGATAAAATGCAGAGATTGGGATTAAATACGGCTTATGTGGGTATGAATTTACGTACAGCCTTTACAGGAAATGATGATGCCACGCTTACGCAAAATGGTACTGAGTATCCGGTCAGGGTATGGATAGATGCTTTTGATCGTCAAAATTTTGAAGACGTGCAAAAATTATATGTCATCAATCCAATGAATATTCCCGTAGAAGTTGCTCAGTTTGCAACAGTAGAGCAAGATAATTCACCTTCACTTTTAGAAAGAAAAGACAGACAACCCGCTGTGACCCTAACAGCAGATGCATTAGGAAGACCTTCGGGTACAGTAGCAGATGAAGTGGTTGCCTATTTAAAACAACACCCGCTTTCGGAAGATATACAGCTGACATGGGGCAGTGATATCAAAAGACAAAATGATAGTTTCGGAGCATTGGGGTCTGTATTGCTCATTTCATTTTTGCTCATATATCTTATCATGGTAGCACTTTATGATAGTTTCGTTTATCCATTTGTCGTACTCTTTTCTATTCCCTTGGCTGCTATTGGCGCATTTTTGGCTTTAAATTTATCATTAAATAATCTGAGCCTATTTGCATTACTTGGATTAATCATGCTTATGGGTCTTGTCGTAAAAAATGCAATATTGATTGTAGATTTTACTAATCAACTCAAAGCTGAAGGAATATACTTTAAAGATGCTTTGATTACCGCAAGTAAAGAACGAATGAGACCTATATTGATGACGACACTATCTATGGCTGTAGGAATGCTACCAATTGCATTAGCCTCGGGCACAGCATCTGAATGGAAAAATGGGCTTGCATGGGTAATCATTGGTGGTTTACTTTCATCTTTAGTACTCACCGTATTTCTGGTGCCACTTGTCTATTATGTAGTCGATGTCCTTAAAGGCAAATTGAGCCAATAATTTATATTGTCAAACCTAATTTATTAAATACATTTGCAAAATACTAAAACACCAAATCTAAGCATTATAGAAAATCGTAATTAATTTTTCACCAAACATTAAAGTTCATTTAAATGAAAATATTAATCATCATCAACGATGCTCCTTATGGTAGCGAAAAAGCATATAATGCATTAAGAATTGCCAATCAATTGAATAAAGACTATCCTGAAACAGAAGTAGTTATCTTTTTGATGGCTGATGGTGTTAACTGTGCCATTCCGAACCAAAACACTCCTAATGGTTATTACAATATTGAACGAATGCTCAAACTTTCGACAAAGAAAGGAACAAGGCTCTTGTTGTGTGGAAGTTGTCTAGATGCAAGGGGACTCAAAACCATCGAACTAGTAGAGGATGCAAAAATCAGTACTATGGCTGAATTGACCAAAGAGATTGTGGAGTCTAACAAGGTTTTAACTTTTTAACAAAATGGTCTTATTTGAATTATTTGATTCCATTCACAAAATAAGTGATGAAGCGGTAAATGATCTCAAACAGATTATTTCAGCAAAGACTTATCAAAAGAATGAAGTGATACAAAAAATAGGGAGTACATGTAGCACGGTGTATTTTGTAGATAAAGGATGTGCAAGAATATTTTACCTGAAAGATGGAAACGATATCACGGAGCATTTTGCTTTTCAGAATGAGCTTATTATCCGAGCAGAAAGTCTTTTCTTAGGAAATCCCACTTCAAAAGGTATTCAAGCTATTGATGAAACGAATATAATTGGTATTGATTCAGAATCCCTTTTCAGGCTGTACGATAAGCACCATGATATAGAAAGATTATTCCGTTTAATAATTGAAAAAGAATATGTCAATACGGTCAAAAGAGTAGAAAGCTTACAATTTAAAACAGCCAAAGAAAGGTATATAGAACTTTTGGAAACTACAGATTATGTGCAAAAAATACCATTAAAATACATTTCCACCTATCTAGGGATAACACCCGTATCTCTAAGCAGAATACGTGCGGATGTCCTTTAATTACTTATCATTTGATAAGTGTTTTTAGATAAAACAGATAGACCTTTGCGTTTTCAAATTAAATCCATGAACAACACAAACGTCACACTTGGTCTCAAAGAAAATTGGAAACAATTTACCATTCTAGTAATAGTTAATGCCTTTGTAGGTGGTATGATAGGGATGGAACGCACCATTTTCCCACAGTTTGCAGAGCTAGAATTTGGCGTGGCGTCAAAGACTGCTATACTTTCTTTTATCACCGCTTTCGGCATATCCAAGGCGATTGCAAATTATTATACAGGTCGATTGGCCAATAAATATGGTCGAAGGAATTTGTTATTATTTGGTTGGTTGCTAGCCATTCCTATTCCTATCATGCTGATCTATGCGCCTAGTTGGAATTGGGTCATTGGAGCCAATGTGTTATTGGGCATAAGCCAAGGACTGACATGGAGTAGTACAGTAGTGATGAAAATAGACTTGGTAGGCGAAAAAGATCGTGGTTTTGCCATGGGACTAAACGAATTTGCAGGCTATTTTGCTGTCGGAGTAGTTGCATTTCTGACAGGTTATGTCGCTAATAAATATGGTGTGACACCTTATCCGTTTTATATCGGTATCTTCATTGCAGTCGTTGGGTTTATTTTGACTGCTTTGTGGGTGAATGATACTAGGGTCTTTGTAAAAAAGGAAAGTGCTACGGATGGCACTGCAAGTATGCAAAATATTTTTATGGAGACTACTTTTACCAATAAAACATTAAGCTCCGTGACCCAAGCGGGACTTGTAAATAATCTGAATGATGGCATGATTTGGGGTCTGTTGCCTATTATTCTTATGTCACTCCATTTTGATACCGAACATATAGGTATCATCACAGCGAACTACCCAACTGTATGGGGTATTGGTCAACTTTTTACGGGCAAGATGTCAGATCATTACTCCAAAAAAGCCATGTTGTTTTGGGGTATGTTGCTGCAAGGGGTAGCCATATTAATGTTTCCTTTTACGGAGTCATTTTATGTATTGGCCTTTCTTTCAGCCATTTTGGGACTAGGCACAGCCTTGGTTTATCCTACCTTCCTATCGACCATAGCACAAGCAACTAGTCCGACCCAACGAGCAGAAAGTATCGGCACATTCAGATTGTGGAGAGACTTAGGTTACTCATTTGGTGCGATTATATCTGGTGTAACGGCTGATTTATTTGGGATCGAATATGCAGTGTTTTTTATTGGTGGACTGACCATAATATCTTCATTTATAATCAAATTCCGTATGCCAGAACAAATCCATACAGCCAAAGACTGCATAGAAGTTGAGGAAGTAAAACAAGCCCTGCTTGCGCATAAAAAAATTCAAATCATTGATGTGAGATCAAAGGAAGAATATGAACAAGCACACATTCCAAATGCTTTGAACATTACGCTTCAAGATTTAAAAAAACAACATTTCGCAACTAGATAGAAATTTGCAAGTGGTCAGTACAACATTAGAAACATTAGTAAAAGAAAGCGTGGTACAAGATCCCAATCTCAAATATCTTGAATATGCTAAAATTATTGCACAGCAGGAAATTCATGAGTAAAAGCGCTAACCTTACCCAAAATGGAAGTGGGTTACCATTATCAGGGTATTTTGGGACAGCGTTTCCAAGGCGGACACTTTGGATTTTCTATTCCTCTATGGGAAAATCGACATCTTGTCCAGGCCAAAGATGCTAAACGATTGCATGCCGATAAACAACTCGATGCATTCATCCACCAAAAACAGCTAGACATGCGTCAGGTTTATGCCAAATATAAAAACACCAAAGTAATATTGGATGAGTACAAAACCGTTTTATACTCACTAAATAATGTATCCTTATTAAACAAAGCATTTGAGATGGGACAGATCTCCACTATCGAATATTTTATGGAAACAAGTTATTATAATAATACCGTTGATAAATATTTGCTATTAGAAAAGACCTATTATGATTTGAGTTTTGAGATGCATAAATATAAATTATGAGTACTCGATTGGATATATTGTGGGTTAAAACAAACTTTAATTGATAGATCGTATATATGGCTGAAGCCTGATGTTTGATGGCTTCACTATTTTGTGATGATGATTTTTTAATCTATTTTTTACGGATTCCATTAGAAATACTTTGTTTCACCCCGACCCTAAAGGTGGACAAAATGAATTTTAAATTAGTTTCTGTGCAACTTGTATTCGTTTGAATTATGCTAAACTTTTGAATTAAATTATTTTTTTAAGTACAAAAGACCATAATTTTTCTTTTATAAATAAATGGTAACTTTATGAGTCGTATTATTTTAGTTTTTTCAGCGATAATATCATTAGTTTTTATATCTTCTGGCTTGCATTTTTTTGTGAGTGAACTTAATTTGCCAGCTATTCCGCTCGATTATAGTATCAACTTACCAGCACATTTTCTGAATAATGCACCTGGCCCATTACCAACTTCTATTAATGGTTTGGACAATACACCATCAGATAATCCATTAACGAATGAAGGGGCTACGCTAGGTAGAGTACTTTTCTATGATGTAAATCTTAGTCAAAACAGAACGATATCTTGTGCATCTTGTCACCAAGCAGGCAATGGCTTTAGTGATCCTAGCACATTGAGTACTGGGTTTGAAGGAGGCCAAACAAGGAGGCACTCTATGACCCTTATCAATTCCCGATATTATCAAAGGGGAAGGTTTTTTTGGGATGAAAGAGCTGCTACCTTGGAAGAACAAGTATTAATGCCTTTTCAGGATTCGATAGAAATGGGATTAACGCTCTCCACTTTGATAGATAGGGTCAATGAGCAGTATTATTATCCTTCACTTTTTGCAGATGCATTTGGTAGTAGTGAGGTGACTACAGATCGAATCTCAAAAGCGTTGGCGCAATTTGTAAGAAGTATAGTAAGTTATCAAAGTAAATACGACATAGGTAGAGCACAAGTAAATGGACCTGGAGCACCATTCCCCAATTTTACAGCTCAGGAGAATCAAGGCAAGCAGCTATTTTTTCAAACAATCCCCAATGGTGGAGGTGCTTGTTTCGGATGTCATACTACTGAAGCTTTTGTAAGTGCCAATCCCGGACCCCAAAATAATGGCATTGATATTATCTCTACTTCCGACTTTGGAGCTGGAGAGACATTTCCCAATATCCCTATTTTTCAGGGGAGATTTAAGACAAGCACATTAAGGAATATAGAACTCACAGCACCATACATGCACGATGGAAGAATGCAAACATTGGAGCAGGTCATCGATCATTACAATACTAATATTCAGCCACACCCTACCTTATCAGCAGCACTCACGGATGCCAATAATCAACCGGTACAATTAAATTTCTCGAATAGTCAAAAGGCTGCTTTAGTAGCCTTCCTTCGCACCTTGACAGACACTTCCGTTGCTACAGCCGAAAAGTGGTCCAATCCTTTTATGAATAATACCAATCTAGTAGTCACCAATCAGAATGATAGTGGTATAGGTAGTTTGAGATCGATCATGAATTGCGCAGGTAATGGAGATACCATAAGATTTGCAAGCAATGTGGATACAGTCTTTCTAAATATTCCATTAAATATATTTAAAAACATAGCATTCAAAGACGAAACAGGAAATCCAGTAGTGATAAAAGCAAACTTTAACAATAGTGGTTTTACCAATGCCACTTATGGGATCAATGTGGCACCAAACGTCCATGTCTTTTTGCATAACATTAAGCTAAATCATTACAATAATTCGATTTTTAAACCATTATTGAAAAATGAAGGTACCCTAACCTTATCATCTTGTGAATTGAATGGAAATTTAAAATCTATTGTCAATAATCAATCAGGGAATATCAATATTCAAAATTCGGTTACCATTAAATAGTAAATTGCAAGATAAATTTTATTCAGTGAGATAGATCTAAAACTTTAACATTTTTATTTATTCGTTTATAAAATTCAAACCTATGTCCACATCAACCAAAACACGACAGCTCACAAACTTGTTATTGGCAACACTTATACTATTAACATCCATAAGTTGTCAAAAATCAGAGCCTGAACCTACGACAGAAAGTCCCAAAGTTGACCTAAAAAAATTGCCTTTTGGAGGAGTAGGCGATACAAAGATTATCATTAGAAATCAAGGAGGTTCGAGTCCTGATTCGCTTTCATTGTGGCTGTGTGGTATTCCATCCAATGGAGCTGGAGCAAACGATGCCAAAGACTGGACCAATGCTGATGGCTCTTGGGACTATACCAGGAAACCACAAGTGGAAGGAGACGTCATCTGGAATGGTGAGTTTACTGTTACATTAGATAATGCTGGCACAAGGATCTTATCAGGCAATGGTTTGCCAAATCATCCGACAGGAGTATTTCCGATACAACCTGGGACGGTTCCTTATTTATACGATCGCAATCCAAATATTATCTCCATACAACCATTAAGTATATCATTTGATGCTTTGCCTACTGAAGCTACAGCGCCGAGCTGTGTGGGTTTTGGTCCTGCCGGGTATTCGTTGACAGGAAGTGCCATTTATCATGGAGCATCCACTTTGGGCAATGACGCCGCCGCTCATGAAATGCTGGATAGATTTGGTGGACACACCGATGGTACATCAAGGTACCATTACCATTTTCCTTCAGAAGATCTGCAAAATCATATCCATACGCATTCTTCTGGGCATTCAGCGCTGATGGGGTATATGCTGGATGGGTTTGGTATCTATGGACCTTACGGTGAAAATGGCGAACTCTTGTCATCCAAAGACCTTGACGAATGTCATGGACACAAACACCCTGTCATGTGGGATGGCAAGATGATAGAAATTTACCACTATCATTGGACTTATGATTTCCCATATAACATTGGCTGTTATAAAGGTACTCCTATAAAATAACAAATTAAAAACAATCTCATGATCAAAAATAATTTAATGCTCGGTATATTACTTTTTAGTGTAGTGTGGGCATCGTGCAAAAAAGAATCGAGTGATGATACTGCAACTGAAAGTGCTGCCCCCAATATTTTACTCATTATTGCAGATGATTTGGGTAAAGATGCCATTAAAGGATACCCTGAAGGGAGTATTAAACCAAATACACCCAATATTGATGATATTAGAACGAAAGGATTGACTTTTAATAATTTTTGGTCATATCCTGTTTGTTCGCCTACAAGAGCTAGTTTACTCACGGGTAAATACGGCTACAGAACAAATGTAAAAGGGGCATCTGACATTTTATCTCCATCAGAAACTTCATTACAGAAATATATTAATGATAATAGCAGTAATAAATATGCAACTGCCATCGTAGGTAAATGGCACCCAATGGAATGAATGCTACTCCATATTATATGGCTGCGATAGAGGCGATGGATTTCCAAATAGGTAGATTATTAAATAGTATTCCTTCAGATGTAAGAGATAATACGCTCATCATCTTTATAGGAGATAATGGTACTGTCAATCAAGTCGCCCAAAGTCCATATTTGAGTTCCAGAGTAAAAAGTACCTTGTACCAAGGAGGTATCAATGTACCTTTGTTTATTTCAGGTCATGGTGTTAAAAAAACGGGTACCGAAAATAACTTGATCGATGTAACAGACCTTTTCAGTACAATTGCAGAAGTTGCCGGTGTAAAATCGTCTGCGATACATGATAGCCAAAGTTTTAAATCTTTATTTACAAGTAGCGCCACTATTAGAAATTATCAATATTCTGAAATTAAGGATGATAACAATGATATGTGGGCCATAAGTAATGGAAAATATAAACTTATAGTTACTGCTACCGGAGACAAACAACTCTTTTATCTAACCACAGATCCATACGAATCGATTAATCTTTTAAATGGCAATTTAACGCCTGATCAAACATCAGCAATGTTGGCTCTAGAAACACAACTTTTAGTGATACGTCAATAGTTGAAGTTTATCTTTATCTGATCTACTTCCTTCATGAGTCGGTCGGTCTCTGTCAAGGCTACAATGATCTTTTGATAATGAAAGATATCATCCATGCTGAGTGTACGGCCTTTACGATCTATGAGCCATTTTTGTTGGCAACATGGTAATTAGTCTGAATGACTGCCAAAGATAGGAAATATATTTAGAAAGTAGGAAAGTAAAAAGATGATAACTCGTCAGAAACGCTAAGACACAAAAGTTCGTGCATGTCGGTAAATGACATGGGACGAAACCTAAACGAAAGACCGCGAAACCTTAAAGAGCAATCACGAAGCCTTAACGACACAACGTTATCTCTTAATGAGTAGTCACGAAGCCTTCATGTCCCATCGTTATCTCTTGATAAGTTAGGGAAATCATAAATAAAAACTGGTTATTAAGAATTTGCAATGCCTAACCCTAATTCACGTTAGATTAGATTTTTCACCCATTGGCTTATATGTATGTAAAAAATTGACTTTATGATTGGAGTCATAAATTAATCATCTTCACCATCCCACCTTTGTGTCAAATTAAAATCAATCAAAAATGCGAAACTTTAAAATTTTTTTGGCCTTTATTGCATTTGGCTTATTTATGGCTTGTGGAGGAGGCAATCAAAAAA
Organism: Saprospiraceae bacterium; assembly: GCA_016714785.1. GTDB lineage: Bacteria > Bacteroidota > Bacteroidia > Chitinophagales > Saprospiraceae > OLB9. The sequence goes on along the minus strand of JADKCC010000065.1, from coordinate 20,252 downwards.
CAGAAACAACTTCTGAATCTCCTTCAGCATCCAGTACTGAAACTCCAGCGACTGATGCCACAAGTTATGATCCAAAACGTGGCGAAGGAAAATTTGACGAAACCAACGTCAAGATAGATGCTACATTAAATACTGCAATGGCTGATGCAGGCGAAAAAGCAGCAGGTGTCAAATGTACTTCATGCCATAAAATGTCTGAAGAAAGACTAGTTGGACCAGGTTGGAAAGGTGTAACCCAGAGAAAATCACCTTTTTGGATCATGAACTTTATTACCAATCCGGATCCTATGATCGATAAAGATCCAGAACTACAGGCTCAATTGGAACTTTGTCTCGTGCGTATGCCCAACCAAAGCCTTGCAGACGAAGAAGCGAGAAACATTCTAGAATTTATGCGTAAAAATGATGGTGTAAAATAATAAAACCAATAAATATGAAATCCAATAAAATTCTTTTCTTAGTCATAACGGTTGTTATTACAATATTTATGATGTCATGCCGGCCTAAAAATGCAGGAACATCCGTCAAAGGTGACTCCTCCGTAAAATCATTTGTTGCTCCAGGTCAATATGATGAATATTATAACTTTGTCAGTGGCGGATTCAGCGGCCAAATGTCCGTTTATGGGCTTCCAAGTGGCCGTCTTTTCAGAGTAATACCTGTCTTTTCTGTCGATCCAGAAAAAGGATGGGGATATAGTGAAGAGACCAAGCCTATGCTCAATACTTCCCATGGATTTGTGCCTTGGGACGATCTTCACCATGTAGAATTATCGCAAACTTCTGGTGAGATCAATGGAAAATGGGTCTTTGGTAATGCCAACAACACACCACGTTTGGCAAGAATAGACCTTAAAACTTTTAAGACAGCAGAAATCATAGAATTGCCCAATAGTGCAGGAAATCATAGCTCACCATTCGGTACAGAAAATTCAGAATATATAGTAGCTGGCACAAGATTTAGTGTACCTCCTGATTATGCAGAAGGTGATGTTCCTATAGATTCTTACAAGAAAAATTTTAAAGGACATATCAGTTTTGTAAGTGTAGATAAAGAATCTGGTAAGATGGACATTGCCTTCCAACTGAAAACACCAGGTGTCAATTTTGATCTTGCGCGTTGTGGTAGAGACAAATCTCACGGATGGTTTTTCTTCTCTTGTTACAATACTGAACAAGCCAATACACTCTTGGAAGTCAATGCATCACAAAAAGACAAAGACTTCATCATGGCGGTCAACTGGAAAAAAGCAGAAGAATATCTAAAGGCTGGAAAAGGAGTAAAGCAAAAAGTAAAATATGCGCACAATGTTTGGGATGAACACAGTCACACTGCAACATCAACCATTAAAAATGAAGTTACTGTGTTGGATGTAGCAGCGCTGAAAGATATATGTTATATGATTCCTTGTCCAAAATCACCGCATGGCTGCGATGTTGATCCAACTGGAGAATACATAGTAGGTAGTGGGAAGTTAGCTGCAGTTATCCCAGTTTTCAGCTTTGATAAACTTCAGAAAGCGATTGCTGCTAAAGCTTTTGACGGCGAATATGAAGGAATTCCTGTAGTAAAATATGAAGAAGCATTGTATGGTGAAGTAAAAAAACCAGGTTTAGGACCATTGCATACTGAATTTGATGGAAAAGGATTTGCATATACATCATTCTTTGTATCTTCAGAAGTAGTCAAATGGAACATCAAAGACCTAACCGTAGTGGATAGAGTCCCTACATTCTACTCTGTAGGACACCTTTGTATCCCTGGTGGAAATACCAGAAAACCATCACCTAAATATCTAATAGCTTACAATAAAATCACAAAGGACAGATATCTACCAACAGGTCCTGAATTAACACAGAGTGCACAGTTATTTGATATCAGTGGTGAAAAAATGCAGATGATACTCGACTTTCCTACCATTGGTGAGCCACATTACGCTCAGGCAGCACCTGCTGATCTAATCAGAAACAATGGTCAGTTAAAAATATATCCCATTGGTGAAAATAAACATCCAAGAGTCGCTAAAGGAGAAGCAGAATCGAAAGTGGTGCGTGAAGGTAATCAGGTCCATGTATATATGACTGCTGTAAGATCACACTTCGCACCTGACAACATCGAAGGTGTTCGCATGGGAGATGAAGTATATTTTCATGTGACCAATCTCGAACAAGATTGGGATGTGCCACATGGGTTTGGTGTCAAAGGAGCCAACAATGGTGAATTATTGATTATGCCAGGTGAAACCACCACTTTGAAGTGGGTACCAGACCGAGTAGGAATCTTCCCAATGTACTGTACCGACTTCTGTAGTGCTCTACACCAAGAAATGCACGGATATGTAAGAGTATCGCCAGCAGGCAGTAAAACACCTTTGACATTCCACGTAGGAAAGCAGGCTCCTGCTGAAAAACCTGTTCAATAAAACTGGTTTTAACAGTTGATAACTATAAAAGGGGGCAGCGGGAATCATCTCTCTGCCCCTTTTTACTCCAAAAAAGATCTGTTTTTCATAACAACAATTCCTACTTTCTGAAACAATCTTTTTAAAAAATAAAATAAAAAATCATGACTTCCATATCAAAATCATCAGTATTAATGCTGATAATGGCTGGATTTTGTATCCTTTCAGCCATCTATTTCCCAATCTGGCGTATAGAATTGGATGCACCACAATATCCTGAAGGTTTAGCCCTACTCATATATGCAAACAAAATGGGCGGCGATGTCGATATCATCAATGGCCTCAATCATTATATAGGCATGAAAACAATTCATGCAGAAGAATTTATTGAATTTACTGTTCTCCCTTATGTTATTGGTTTTTTCGGAGTATGGACTATTCTGGCGGCCTTTATTAAAAGTAAAAGAAACGTACTTATTCTTTTGATTTGTTTTGCACTATTCGGTATTTTGGCCATGTATGACTTTTGGCGATGGGAATACGAATATGGCCACAATCTAGATCCTACTGCGGCCATCATTGTACCTGGCATGGCTTATCAGCCACCGTTAATAGGCTTTAAACAATTGCTGAACTTTGGAGCATTTTCTATTCCTGATCTTGGTGGATGGATGATGTTGACCGGTGGTATATTAATTGGATTGGTGTCTGCGATTGAAGGAGGGATACTTAATAGATTTTTAAAAAAAAATCTTAAACCATTAATCTGGTTACTGCCACTTATTACTCTCATTTCTTGCAGTCCAAATGGTCCTGAGCCTATCACTTTGCATAAAGACAATTGCGAATTTTGTAAAATGAGCATCGCTGAAGGTAACTTTGCTGCCGAATTGATCACCCAAAAAGGCAGGATTTTCAAATTTGATGATATAACATGCCTGATTAAATATACGAAAGAGAATCCTGACAAAGATGTTAAGGGTCATTACGTACATTACTATCTCGGCAATAATGAGTTAATACCTGCAGAAACCGCCCACTATATTAAAGGTGGAACACTACGCAGTCCTATGGCTGGCAATATAGCAGCATTCAAGACTGAAGAAGAAGCGAATGAACATATACAAAAACTGAATGCAGAAAAAACAGAATGGAACACTCTTTTCAAAGATTAAATAATACAAATGCCATTTTCTGTGCTTAAAATCAGTCTCTTATTTTTATTACTTGTCACCATGACACAAATGGCCATCTGCCGCATCATACATGTAGGGCCTGGCAAGGCATTTAAAAACATCAGACCTGCATTGCTTGAAGCAAAAGATTATGATACTGTTTATGTTTATCACAGTTTTTACAAAGAAGGTAATATTGTCATCAATAAAAAGATCGTGATGATAGGTGTAGATCAACCCGTCATAGATGGAGATAAAAAATATGAAGTGGTCTCTATCAAATCAGATGATGTAGTGTTTAAGGGATTTCAAGTACAAAACTCAGGATTTGCTTCGCTCAATGATCCGGGTGGCATCAAGGTATATGATGCAAATGATGTAGTAATTGAAAATAATTTATTGGAAAACAACTTTTTTGGGATATACATTCAGTATGGGAAAAACTGCATCATCCGTAATAATCGTGTGAAAGCTTATGGTATAGAAGAACAACAAATAGGTAACGGAATCCATTGCTGGAAATCTGATAGCTTGCAGATCATTGGCAATCATATTCAGGGACACCGGGATGGCATTTATTTTGAATTTGTGACCCACTCTATTATCTGGTGCAATATTTCTAAATACAATATCCGATACGGTCTTCATTTTATGTTTTCTAATGATGATGCCTACATCAATAATTACTTTGAAGCCAATGGCGCAGGTGTGGCTGTAATGTACACAAAAAATGTGATCATGTACGGCAATACTTTCAAAAACAGTAAAGGTGACGCATCTTATGGTATCCTGCTCAAAGAAATATCAGATGCAGAGATACGAGGTAACAGATTTATTAATAATACCTCAGCCCTGTTTCTCGAAGGGGCCAATCGTATGTTGATACACAAGAATGTATTTAGCGGCAACGGTTGGGGTCTAAAAATTCAAGCCAATTGTATGGATAATGTTATCACAGAAAACAATTTTGCCGGCAATACTTTTGATATCAGTACAAACGGATCATTGGTACTCAATACTTTTAATGATAATTATTGGGACAAATATGAAGGTTACGACCTAGATAAAAATGGGATTGGGGATTTGCCCTTTCACCCACTAAGTCTATACTCAGTCATCATCGAAAACAACCCAATAGCCATGTTATTGTACCGGAGTTTTATGGTCACATTATTGGAGCGTACAGAAAAGCTGATCCCGAGTATTACTCCTGAAAATTTCAGAGATGACAGACCTGTTTTAAAACCCTATGATTTATGATCGAACTTAATAATATATCTAAGAGCTTTGGTAATACGCATGCTCTGAAAAATGTGTCGATGCATCTGAAAGCTGGCAAATGTTTCGGACTGATAGGACCAAATGCCTGCGGCAAAACCACCATCATCAAAAGCATCCTTAATATGGTTGTACCGAGTGCTGGAAATATCCTCTTTGATGGTAAAAGTATCAAAGGCGATGTCAGCTATAAAAATCATATCGGCTACATGCCTCAGATAGGCAGATATCCTGAAAATATGAGTATCAAACAAGTGATAGATATGATCAGAGACATCAGAGCGTATCAGGGCATTGAAGACAAAGAGTTGTATGATGCCTTTGGCATTGACCAATTTGGCGATAAAAAAATGAGAACACTTTCTGGCGGAACCACCCAAAAGGTGAGTGCAACCCTAGCGCTTCTGTTTAATCCTCCCGTACTTATCTTGGATGAACCTACAGCAGGTCTTGACCCCATTTCGTCAGAACTATTGCGCTATAAGATCATAAAGGAGCGTGAAAACGGCAAGCTCATCCTAATCACTTCCCACTTGCTGAGTGAATTGGATGACCTACTGACAGATATCATTTTTATGCAGGAAGCTGAAGTCTTGTTTAATAAGTCAGTAGGAACACTTTTTGAAGAAACTGGTGAAGAGAGGATATCCAAAGCTGTCAGCAAACTCTTAAAAATTAAAAGGGCATGAAGGGGATAACGAAATTTGTGATTGCGGATATACTAAAAAACCGCATTATCCTGTTTTACGCCTTGATATTGGGAGTGTTTTCCTGGAGTATCTTCAGCCTTGAAGACAATACATCCAAAGGGATCATGTCTCTCCTAAACATTATTTTGCTCACGGTACCACTCGTCTCCATCATTTTTTCCAATATCTACATGTACAATAGTGCCGAATTTATAGAACTGCTAGTAAGTCAACCAGTAAAAAGATCTGCAATCTGGACTTCCCTGTTTATTGGTCTTGCCGTAGCGCTCAATGTATCATTTTTGGTAGGCATAGGTATTCCCGTATTGTTGTTTGTACCTTTTATGACAGGTATGACGGTCATTATCACCGGTATGATGATCACGACCATATTTGTATCCATTGCTATGCTTTGTTCCATCCTTATGAGAGACAAGGCGCGTGGCATAGGACTTTCGATCATGTTATGGTTGTTTCTCTCTCTTATTTATGATGGTCTGGTCCTGTTTTTTATGTTTCAATATGCCGACTATCCTATCGAAAAGCCTATGGCAATTTTTTCAGCCCTTAACCCGATAGATTTGGCAAGAATTCAGGTGCTCCTTCAGGTGGATGTGGCAGCACTCATGGGATATACAGGTGCTATATTCAAAAAAATGTTTGGAACCATGACAGGGTATCTGGTATCTTTGATATTAATGCTGCTTTGGATTGTCATTCCATTTTTAATTTCAATAAAATTATTTAATAAAAAAGACCTTTAATAAGATGATAATACAGGAAATACAGGAAAAATTAATGTCTGCTGCCAAACCTGTGGCGAGACTTTATTACAAAAGTGGAGATGTGAAGACCATTTTCATTGGTTTTAAGCAAGGTATGGTCTTGGATCAGCATAAGACTCATCTACCTGCACGTCTTATGGTGATCAACGGCCATGTGACGTATGTACAGACAGGTGAATCGACTCCATTGAGCCAATATGAATACAAAGATATACCTGTGAATATCATGCATGAAGTACACGCTGATGAAGATAGTCTTTGTATGTTGACACAGGGATAAACTTAATTTCAAACAAAGTTTTCGGCATGTAAAATCAAATCAAATGAAGAATAAAGATATTTTAAATCGAGCCGATGTCGAAATCATCGTCAACAACTTTTATGACAAAGTCATGAAAGATGATCTGATAGGTCTAATGTTTGAACACGTGGTCTGGGCTAAACACTTACCTTTGATGTATGACTTTTGGGACAATGTTCTTTTTCACACCGGTAATTATACAGGAAATCCCATGGTAAAGCATATATTGGCACATACTCGAAATCCAATGACTACTGCTCATTTTGAGAGGTGGTTGATGCTTTTTTTCGTAACTGTGGATGAAAGTTATGTTGGCAACAATGCTACATTGATCAAGGAAAGGGCAAAGAGCATAGGTACCATCATGCAGATCAAATTATTTGGATCTTCGTATGAGTTATAATCAATTCTTTCCTTTATTTGATTCAATTTTTGTGGCCAACATATTTAAGTATCGCTCACATTTTACTAAATAAAAAAAGCCTTGAATCAAAAAATGACCCAAGGCTTTATTTTTAAGAAATCTTCTTTATAAAAATCTAAAAACTAGGTGCTCTTACTTTGGCAACAATACGTCACCTATTACATGGATCATCCCATTAGCGGTATTGATCGAAGCCAAGATTTCTGAGCCGTTTACATAGATTTTTCCGTCTTTCACAGTGATATCTACTTTTTTACCATTAACTTGTTCATAAGATTGCCCATCTTGGAAGTATTCAGGTTTTAATGAACCAACGTAAGTATGATATTCTAAAATATTTACAAGGTCTGTTTTTTTCTCTGGTTTCAACAATCCTTCTACTGTACCTGCAGGTAATTTTTCAAAAGCAGCATTGGTAGGAGCAAAAACTGTAAATGGACCTGCATTGCTCAATGCATCTACAAGACCACCAGCTTTAACAGCTGCTACCAGTGTAGTATGATCTTTACTACCTACAGCTACCTGCACAATATTGGGATTAGATACATCATCTTGTACATTAGACTGCCCTACCCCATCTGTAGCAGCGGTTGTTTCTGTTGTAGCAGGAGATGAAGTTTCTGTATTGGATGATTTGCATGATAATATTGCAAATATCAAAAGAACTAAGAGGGTTTTAAAATTTCGTGTCATGATTTTTGAATTTTATAGCACAAAGTACGTTTATACGCAAAAACTAATTTATGCGTGTGATCATAAAACTTCAAAAACTACGTCTTCTTATGAAAATATATTAAACCAATCATACTTAAAAACATAATAGCACTTATGACAAAGAGCATCTCATTGGCATAAGGTATTAAGATATAAGCAAAAGAAGCTACTCCTTGCAATGTCAAGACCAATTCATTGGCAAAGACACAAATAGTAAAAATAATTAATGCTCGAATCGTATTTTTATTGGAAGAAATATGCCCCTCAAGTTTCATGTATCCCAATAAAAAAAGACTGGTAAAACCTAATAAAACTAAATGTAGATAAGCAATGACTATTGATCTAAAACCGAATGCTAGTTTACTAATCGCAGGGATGACACTTCCTGTCTGTAACAATATCTTGATGACCAATGCTACTAAAGCCATTCCAAGAAGCCATTGCACCGAAACTGCCCACTGTTGACGGATTTGCTGCATAAGTCTTAATATCAGTTTTATGAGTTCATATAATCCAAAAAGCTGCAAAGCGACTGCACCAATAGGTAATATATAAAGATACCATGGCAAATTGGCCCATAAAATAGAAAGAAAATAGGCAGGAAAACATGCTATAAAAAAGAAATAGAACATAGATGGCTTGTAAACAAAATCCGAGAGCGTGGCAAATTTACTAATGATTAATCCTATAATTGTGAAGAAAAACCATCCGCTATACTGAAAGTGTAAATAGAAATAAACAGATCCCAAATAAGCATGTTGGTCAATGTTTTTAGATACCATCATGTATGCCAAATAAAATGTACCCAAAGATGATAAAATATTGAAAAACAAAGCTGCTTTAAACCATTGATGTGAAGGGTGGCCTTGACATCCTTGTAGCTCTTTGTAGTAATAATATGCAAAAATGTAACCAATAAAAATCGAAAGTGTAGAAAATGTAATGGAAACAGTGCCATAACCTTGTATAATAAATGCAATCAACATTCCAAAAGCACAGAGCAGGTTTGCCACTATTAAATTGTTGAATATTTTTGCATTTTTGATTTGTCGGCCCAAACTTAAAACTAAAAAAGTAAAAAGAATATGGGTAACCCAACCCGAGAATGCAAAATGGGAATGACCATGCAAAAGATACTTTTGGCTAAGGTATGGAAACTCAAAACCAATTTTGTACCTCATCAGCATACCAACAAAGGCAACAATTGTAAGATTAATGAGTCCAAATCCTATAAAAACATCTTTCCTAATCGCATCCATATTTAGTAAAACAATTTGTGTTTTCTGATATCTACTTTTCCTTCTTCTTCCATTTTTAATAATGTTCTAATGACGGTTTCTACTCTTAGTCCTAGGAAATCAGCAATTTGCTGTCGTGTATAGGGTACAATAACCTTTTCTTTTGAATCACCTTGGTCTTTTTTATATTTTTTTAGAAATCCCAAAATTCTTTCTTCCGGATGTGGACTGATGATATTTTTATTAGCTGAAGATTTTTCATACAATCTTTGTGCAAAATTTATAATAAAATTCATTTGTAGTTGTGGATATTCGCTGAGTAATTTAAACAATATTTCTTTAGACAATTTGTATATGACACAGTTCGTTTCTGCCTGTGCACATGCAGGATATGTTTCATCTATAAAAAGAGGTGGTTCGCCAAAACTCTGGCTGGAAGTAAACAATCCCTGAATAAAAATCCTACCTTCATCATTGTAATTGCACATCCTAACACATCCTTCTAGTACTTGAAAGTAAAATCTACATTGGTCACCTTCATAAAAGATAAAATCACCTTTATTATATTTTTTGGCCACTGCTCCATGTGCAATGAGTAAATTAGTATCAATGTGCATAACTATGTTTATTTTACAAATATAGTAATTTATCAAAACAAAAAATTATAAATGGAAACTGCGGAGCAAAGATAGGTACCCAATATGGTGACTTTTATGATTGGAGTCATAAACTTGAAACCATAAAAGATAACTATGATTAATCATTTCATCAAACAAAAGTCAAAATGAAAAGATAAACTCTACCCTTAATACAATACATAAAATTTCAGAATACGTCCAAATTAAAAATTTCAAAAGTACTATAGTATTTATCTCAAATAGTGTCACCTTTGTGGGAAAATCGAAATAATGGTTTAATGCGATGATCCCAATATATTATAATTCTCCTTTTACTCATCTCTTGCTATCAAAAAAAAGAGAAGGTAGAAGGTAACTGGATAATAGGTACAGAAAATGAAAGAATTAAAACCAGTGAAAAACAATATAATGGTTTTGACACGTCATGGTTGAGACGGGAAATTTTTACCACGAATTGTATTAGAATGGTCAAGATGAAAATTTGGAATATGCTGAATATCAATTGTAACACCTGCCACTCCGGGGAAAAGGTCTCGCTTTATACTGTTCAAATACCAACTGACAGGTAATCACCCATAATTAAATGAAGTGTTCAAAAAATCACAATAAATATTGGAAACTAAAGCAGATACAAAAGACATTGCCAGCCTTTTTTTGAAATTGGGCATCATTGGTTTTGGTGGTCCGTCGGCACACATTGCCATGATGCGGGATGAAGTGGTCGTAAAAAGAAAATGGCTTACGGATCAACATTTTTTAGACATCATAGGTGCCGTAAATTTAATACCTGGACCCAATAGTACTGAAATGGCAATCCATATCGGTCATGAAAAAGGCGGCTGGAAAGGGTTAATCATTGCAGGGCTTTGTTTCATTCTACCTGCTGTGTTTATCACAGGCCTTTTTGCTTGGCTTTACAAACAATATGGTCAACTTCCCGAAGTTCAACCATTTATCTATGGAATCAAACCCGCCATAATTGCAATCATATTAGGAGCTATTTTCCCATTAGCCAAAAAAACGCTAAAAACACTGACATTAATCACAATAGGCATTGTTGTTTTTGTTGGGTCTTTAATGGGAATATCAGAAATATATCTGATGTTTGGATCTGGTTTTATCGCCATGATATGGGCTTATATCAACATCAATAAATCAGCCAAAATCTCCAGTTTTGTACCATTGGCTATAGTACCCTTATTAAATACCGTCATCGTGTCTGCCACCAATGCAAACTTGTTTTGGATTTTCTTCAAAATTGGGGCAATCCTATATGGAAGCGGGTATGTTCTGTTTGCCTTCCTCGATACCGAATTGGTTGCAACAGGCCTTCTTACCAGACAACAATTAATCGACGCAATAGCTGTTGGACAATTTACACCTGGTCCCGTTTTTTCTTCTGTCACTTTTATCGGCTATCAGATCAGTGGATTGACAGGTGCCATCATTGCTACCATTGCCATATTTTTACCATCCTTTGCTTTTGTAGCCCTACTCAAACCACTTATAAAAAAAATGCGAACCAGCCACCAATTTTCAACCTTCCTTGATGCTGTAAATGTAGCATCTGTAGCAGTAATTGTAGCTGTTTGTTTTGACATGGGCAAGGACACCATTACCGATTGGCGGACAATTGTTATAGCTATTTTGAGTGTAATGGTAGTATTCAGATTTAAGAAAGTGAATAGTGCTATGGTTGTATTGGGTGGAGCAATGATGGGCTATGTTTTGTCTTTTATCTAATACCAAAAGGTCATTGGTCACTATATCTATAAAGAAAATCGTAAGAACAAATCTTATGTTCAAAAAAACATAAAATGGAGTAATTTATTATAGATTATTAAAAATTACGAATATCGTATTTTTTTTAAAAATTGCTTGCGTATGAGTACTAAAATTATTAAAAGAAGAGTAATAATGAGTTCAACTATTTTATTTTTGAGCTTCCGAAACTACCATAATTAACACGATGATTATTAAAAAAATGATTGAAATTAATAAATAAGTCAAGCCTATCAGCACTATTTTTTTGAATGGTTTGGTTTTGTCAAAAAATTGAAAATAAGTCCAAAAGTTTAATAAAAACCCTATGATCATTTTAATGACATCAAACACATCTTTCATAGTTTGATCAGAAATGAAGTAGATTATAGGTATTAATATCAAATATATGGCCGTTCTCTGACCTGCCATGTAAGCATGCAGGATTAGATGCTGAAAGTAATTGTACTTTGCTTTATAAAATGACCAATAGGATGCCAATGATATAATTGGGATTGTAAGTATTGTGGTGTAGGCATAATTATTTTTCATCCATTGCAGGATTTCAACAAATAAGTTAGTTCTGCCTGTTGAATTATCTTTACTAATTTCGGTTGAAGAGTCAGTCATTCCTTGGAATATTTCTTCCCAAAATGTTGTCTTGTGTGAATATTGGGCTAACAAAATGTATATGGTGGACAATAATAAAATGTAAGCAAATGGTTTAAAATGTTTTACCCTTTTACCATAAATATACTCTCTGATGGTATTACCTGGTCTTATGAGCAATTCTTTTGTTGTAAATAGAATCCCCTTATCTATTTGTAATATTGCAGATTGAATCTCATAGAAGACACTACTAAAGTTTATATCCTTTGTATTTGAAGATTGTCCACAATGATTGCAAAAATTGCCTTCAAAGTCTTGCTCACAATTTTTACATTTCCATTTAATCATGTTCTTATTTTTTACAGATATATGTGAATGTTATATTAGGATCTTAATGAATGTTTAATTTTTTTAGTTATATAAACCTAAAAACAGTTTCAAAATTATGTTTTTTTTATATTGTTTTATGTGTTCATTTATTTTCCATTATATCGTGATTGTCAAGCACAACAATTATTAATAGATGTAAAGAGAAAATATAGATTTTTTCTATGGCAACTTTTCTTAGGGTATTGGTATGCAACGGTTGGAAGCTGCAGACAGCTGCCAACCACTTTATACCTTTGTAATATAATGGCAATTCTCATCACCTAGGCATTGAACTACCTTATTTTCCTTTGCCAAATAAGCAAAACTGTATCTTATTTTTTTTGCCATCCACCGAGGATAGCACCCATCAAAGTAAATACTACTAAATTATATGATCCATCTACCATCGACAAACTGGATGGATTGGCTGCAAACATATTGCCCACGATGACATTTAGGGTATGTGTCACTCCTATTGCCAACCCAATCATGGCACCACTCTGTAAGGTTCTTGCATTTGCCTTGTCCAGCAACCAATTGATGATCAGGGCATATACCAACATAAAAAGTGTATTTAATATCATAGGCGTATTGCTCATATCCATTTCCACACCATCTTTAAAAAATTTTGTGTCATCTTCATTCACAGTGATACCATTGCCATCCATCCATTGTTTTGCGAAGATGACACCATACCATAGAAATCCTACGACCATAGAAACGACTACACTTGCGGCGATTGCCAGCCAATTGGTTCTGTTGCTCATTTTTAAAATGTTTTGATTTTAGTGAATTTATAATATTGAAATAAATTGTCAGGCAAATTTAATTACTAAATATAAACCATGTACATTTTATTTACAAAAATATTTCAAATTTAATAAATATTAATTTCGCATAGCAGCTACCACACCAATAATATATTATCTTGATACTTTATGGTGTTTTAGTGAAAGAAATAAAAAAAAGATTACTTTTGTAATTCAATAATAGCATCATGCGGTATATCGCAACATTCATAATCATAACTTTTTGTATCACTCGGAGCTTCAGTAACGATAGTATTACAGTATATCTCTTTTTATTGGATGAATGTCGTATTTGCCAAGAATTGGCTCCTGAGATCAATGCGATTCATCAAGAGTATTCCAAAAAAAACATTGGCTTTTTAGGTTTGTTTCCCAATTTCGCATCGAAGTCAATAGGCATTGAAAAGTTTAAAAAGAAGTACACCATCACACTTCCCACCAAAACCGATTATTACAAAAAAGTAGCCCAAAAATTTAATGCAGAAATACTACCTACCGCTGTGGTTTATAATGAAACAAAACAAAAAATCGAATACATCGGTGCCATCAATGATTTATTTTATAAACCCGGCAAAAGAAAAGCGCAAGCAACAAACCATTATCTCCGTGATGTACTTAATGATCTTACCTTTGGTAGGTCACCAGTAATAAAATCTACCCAAGCCATTGGCTGTTTTATAAATTTTAATGACAATCTTTCAAACCTTTAAACATAATGCGTAGAATATTACCCTTTTTCTTTTGTACCTTTTTTGTTGTGGAACTTGCTTTTGGACAGGTCACTTTCAACAAAGATATAGCGCCTATCATTTTTAATCACTGTATGTCGTGTCATAGGCCAGGCGAAATAGGCCCTATGAGTCTCACCAATTATGAAGAGGTAAAAAACTGGGCAGGCACCATCCAATATGTGACAGAAGAGCGCATCATGCCACCTTGGAAAGCAGATCACAATTTCAGCAGATTCTTGGGTGAAAATTACCTCAATGAAGATCAAATCAAAAATATTGCTGATTGGGTAGAAGGAGGACTAGAAGAAGGATTGGCGAGTGATCTACAACAAGCCCCAATATTTCCAGCCAACTCTTTGCTAGGTACGCCAGACTTGGTACTGACTTTTAAAAAGTCTTACACTCACAAAGGTAATGGTAAAGATGAGTATCGTTATTTTGTATTGCCAAGTGGGCTCATTCAAAATAAAAAGATTAAAGCATTGGAGTTACGTCCTGGCAATACTAAAATAGTACACCATGCCTTATTTTTTGCGGACCAAACTGGTAAAGCGAGACAATATGATGCACAAACGCCAGATTATGGCTTTTCGGCTGATGAATTTGCAGATTTTGATGCTTTCGAGGTGATCAATAGAGACCAATTCCCTGGGTATGTGCCGGGACAAAAACCTAGATACTTCCCTGACGGATTGGCACAAGATTTACCTGCCAATAGCGATATAGTAGTACAGATGCATTATGCACCTTGGAGCGTGGATGAAAAAGATTCTTCCACTGTCAATATATTTTTCGCCAAAAACAATGAAACCATAGAGCGCACCGTAAAAGGTAAAATTATGCTTCCATTCGACCTAGTGACTGGCGCCAACTCTTTCTTTTTATTGCCCAATCAAGTCAAAAAGTTTGAAGGAGTTTATACGGTACCTTTTGATGTCAGTCTGATCGGTCTCTCACCACACATGCATTATCTTGGTAAAAACTGGGAAGTCGTATTAGAAAACCCTGACGGTACAAAGTCCAACTTGATCCGTATCAACGAATGGGATTTTAATTGGCAAGGCGACTACTACTTCAATAAGTATATCCACGCCAAAAAAGGTAGTAAGATCAGGGCCACAGCCACCTACGATAATACAACCAACAATCCCGCCAATCCTACCTCACCACCAAAATTTGTCACTTGGGGGGAAGGCACAAAAGATGAAATGTACTACCTACCCATCTTTTATGTACCTTATAAAACCGGAGACGAAAACATCATCTTTAATGAAACCAGCACATCTGTCGATGACCTAAAGTCCAAACATATTTCTGGCAGAATATTTCCAAACCCAGTCACTAAAAATCACGCATCTAGGACTCAGATAGCATTTCATCTTACTTCAGGTTTTGCTGTAAAGATAGACATCATGGATGCCGCAGGTATGTCCGTACGCAATATCAGGGACAATGAGTACTTTGGTCAAGGAGATCACTCGATTCATTTGGAGACGCAACATCTACCTAAAGGTACTTACTTTGTAAAAATCAGCGGCAATCAAGATCAGTTGGTCTTGCCTTTGGTAGTGATAGTGAGCGAAGGGCGAAAGACGAGCGACGAAAGACGAATGACGAATGACGAGCGATGAATGACGAGTCGAATGACGAGAAGGTGGAGAGAAAGACGAGACGAGGACGAATGACGGCGAATGAGGAATGATAATATAAAACGGCTAACTATCTGTAGCAGCTATCTTACAAAAGTTATTGACTCACCCTTGTGATTTTCAATCTTGATAATACCATACCCTTTTGTATATAAAAAACGCTTAATGGCATTATCTGATGTTGGAGGGTAAGAAAGTTCGACAACCTTATTGAAAAAGGCCTTACCATCAACTTCATAAGAATCATGTACAGTTAGTGTACAGGTAGTATTATATGTTGGGAGACTATAATTACCTTCATTATCAAAAATTATCTGCAAATTAGAACTAAATTTGGTTTGATTGGGCAAACTAATTTGAAGCATATCAGGATTACCATTGCCTCGACTGAGAAAATCAACAGAAAAATCATTGATTGAATTTCTAATATATACTTCTAAAATTTCTTCACAAATATATGGGGCATCCGCCAATAGTCGTTGATAATTGTAAAATACACCATATTGAGTGGAGTTACCCATTTCATCCACCATATTAATTTTTTTCAAATTTTTATAATCAACTTCCTCTAGAATACGTGGGTTGATATCCTTAGGTACTCGATCTTCACAATCATCTTTACAAGATTGAAGCAAGACAATGCATAAAATAAATAGGATTCTCATTTTCATCTATTGAAATGTAAAAATATTCATTTATTCCAAACAATAGAGAAAAATTTAAAAATATCGTTTTCTAATAGGTCATATTAACATTTGATACTTATGAATATAGGGAAAATGGTGAAATTATTTTAAAAAGATGACCTTCCAAAAAAATATTGTGCTGGTACCATTTAAATTGTGCATTTTACTGACTGATTCTTTTATGTCTCGTCCTAAAAAAGCTTCATAAGTTAACCACTTTTATGTTCAAAAGCGCCATTAATACACTTGGGTGAAAATTTCATGGTGGATGGCGCCTGCATTGCCAGGATATACATCATCTTTGAACTTTTTATAATTTAGGTCTTCTTTCAAAATTATGGTGAGAAAATCTTCGAAAACTTCTGTTTCTAAAAAATCTGTTTCTTCATTTGAATCATGATCGGAATTCAACTCAGTATCCCAGTTTTCAGTACATTCAATACTTCTGCATGTAAAGTGCATCATACCATTAGAAATAAATACATCCAACTGTTTGCCTGCGATTTCCACATGTCGGCAATCATTTTTGCTTTGTTGGGAACCTTATAATACTCACACTTATATTTAATCTTGTAGTCATTGGGAACTTGGTAGATGTGTAGGCTCCACTCACCTTGGAAGGTTATTTTGCGATTAATTAGGGCTTGCTGACTATGGTACAACCAATTGATAGATAAAAAATTATGTCTATAATAAACAAATTAAATGCAAACCTTTTAATTGATTTTGTCCAAAAGTCGTGTACCTTGGGTTGGCTTTTGCCTTATCCAGGCGGCAGTTACTTTTTTGCATTGCCCAAAAAAGTAACCAAAAAAGTCTAGCTCAAAAAAAGGCAATTGCGTAGCACCGTTCATTTTCGAACCAAAATGCTTTTTCTATTGCCATAAGTATTTCATATTTAATCCTTTGTGCTTTCTATGGCAATAGACGCACTTTTGTTTCTTCATTCACTATTGCTTGTTTTTTGAACGATAATCTCCGTTAAACTATTAACCAAAAATAATAGCTGACTTTTTCAGCAGCCCCTAATTATAGGAATATGAATGACAATTTTAAAAACAAACTTGTACCTTGGTGTCAAAAGTAGGATCCAATTACAAGTATTTATGACTTATATATCTTTTAAGGTTTATTAAGGTTTATTAATTTTAATTTTGTAAAGAATTTTTAATTTCCTGGATAACCCATCAGATAAATTATCTTTCCGCCCCTGCCATTATCAGCTTTTCCGGATTTCCAAACATAGTTTTTTACGGGAATATTGGAGACCAGTTCATTCAGATCATTTGGATTATATAATTTAAACAGGGCTAAAAATCCATCGAGCATGGTAATTATAGGAAGAATAGGAATCAGATAAGTAAATATCATTCTGGTAATTCTGAATGGCTGAACAAATGGAGCGCTGAGTATAACAGACAATGGTACAAATATGGTCATACCTACCACCTGCCAAAGACTATCATTGTTGCCTTCCAAAATAGCAACCGAATTTCCACTTTCAGCTATTTGGTTCAAATAATATTTTGCTTTCGTTTCATCCAACTGATGGAAGGAATTGATAAATGTATATGTACCTCTATTATGGGTAGAAAATTTCTCCAGCTCTATATTAATCACTTCTGCACCTTCTGGCAATAGAGGTAATACCGTCTCTATCCCAGCACCTATTTTACTGTCAATGTTGATGATGGCTTTAGTTTGGGTATGACCGATGACTTCTTCCAAAAATGGTAAAAATGGTTTTGCTGCGTTTACTTTAACTACAAACCAGGACATAAATTCATACATATCTCTTTTCAAAAATGACGGGTACCACTTTTGATTGCTAAATTGAAATATTTGTTTTCGTTTCATGATGCAAGTATAAATAATTTAACGTAAATTTAGGCCAAATGTACTATTTTATTAGACCAGTTGTACTAAAATGAATAAAAAAAAAGAAATTCTTTTAAAAATTGCCCAACTTTTATTTACCGAATTTGGTGTAGCCGAAGTATCATTAAGACAAATCGCTGCTGAAGCTGGCATCAGTCACAGCAATCTCATCTACCATTTTCCATCAAAAAATGACATCATCATCGCCCTTCATCACCAGTTGATGGAAAAAGCCATAGGGCTCAATAAGCAGGTTCAGGCCGCTTCACATCCCTTACAAGGTTTATACCATAGTACAAAAATCGGTTTTACAATTCTTTATGAGTATCGTTTTCTAATGATTGATCTACCCCATATTTTGCGAGATAATAAAATCCTTCATAACACATTTCTTGATCTGGAAAAACTACGTGCAGACATGTACTTGATCGAAATACAAAAAGCCACAGACCAAAATCTGATGCGACAAGAACTATATCAGGGAGAATATACCGGGCTCATCGAGCGGATTAAGATATTCAGTGACGCATGGATTGCGTCATCGGCCATCTATGATTCACCCGAAAACAACAACGTTATTGAAAAATACATAAAGCTGTTTATGGGCTTTTTTTATCCCTATCTGACTGACATGGGAAGGAGTGTTTTTGATGAAGTGTACTTTCAATAAATAATAACTCGCATGACTGTATATGACATTTTGTACTCTTTTAGCATCTCCAGAATTAATTGCCAAGATGAGAAAGCCTATTCAATAATTTTGTTTCCCAGGTATCACACCACGCACTCCGCCACGTGACACTTCCACATCACCAGTATATCTCGGTATCACATGAATATGACAATGTGGAACGGATTGACCAGCAGCTTCTTGGATATTGATTCCGATATTAAATCCATCTGGATTAAACCGATTTTGCAGGTGTGCTTTTACTTTATTGACCATCATCCAGCAAGCCATTTGTTCTTTGATGCTTAAAACAAAATAATTAGCTATCAATCTTTTAGGTACGATAAGGGCATGGCCTAAGCTAACAGGATAATCCATCCCATCTCCCAAAGCTGAACCTTTCAAACAATGGCTAGCAAAGTCATATATGAAAGAATGCAAGAAATTCGGGTCCCAGAAATGAGTTTAGATACAGCTAGAGAAAACTGGCAAAAACTGGGCAGAAGCGAAAAATGGATTCAGCAAAGAATGACAGGCCAGGAGAGTAGAAACAAACTTACAGATTAATGAAAAGAAAGTGGCGTAGAGAAATCAGGCGAGTATGCTTATCATACTAATATTACCCATCAGGAATGGACTCAAGTACAGAACTTCCGGTAGCAAGTATAGAACTTCCGGTAGCGATAAAGTAGATTCGTGTTAGCGGAGTATTAAACTTCCGTTAGCAAGTATGGAAATCGTGTTAGCAAGTATGGAACTCCCGTTAGCGAGTATGGAATTCCTGTTAGCAAGTATCGAACTTTCGTTAGCAAGTATAAAACTTCTATTAGCAAGTATGGAACTCCTGTTAGCGAGTATGGAACTTCCATTAGCAAGTATAAAACATCCGTTAGCGAGTATGGAACTCCTGTTAGCAAGTATGGAACTCCTGTTAGCAAGTATGGAATTAGCGAGTATGGAATTTCCTTTAACAAGTATGGAATTCCTGTTAGCGAGTATTAAACCACTCTCCCCCTACTCCAATAAAACCAATTTACCTGAAAAGGTAGTTTATCTTTATACCTGATAGCAAGTACACGCCAAAAGGTAGATGGCTTAAGTCTATATCTCCGGATGGGCTACGAATGGGAGACTCTGACCATTTTGTGTTTATTAAGGTTGTATAAGTTATGTTTTGGTCTTGCGTATAAAAATGACCTGTGGCTAGGGTTAGGATAAAATATGGGAAGTACGTGGTTAGTTTCTGATGTAGATGTACTGCACTCACCTCCATAATATTCACATTCGGAGTAGCCATCTATATATGCAAAACAACCATTGGCATACGTTTTATCATTCACACAAACAGGATTATACTCTAGTGTACAAGTATATCTGCATCAGTCTCTCTGTAACAAATGTCATCTATATAAAATCCATTGGGAAAAGTCATGCCATCCACCATACA
>JADKCC010000064.1 GCA_016714785.1 Saprospiraceae bacterium | reverse complement strand
GATGGAATATTGGAAATTATCGGCAAACCTTAGATGTTCGAGACTTTACAGCTACAGTTTTAAAACACCAATTTATTTGTTTAGTGTAAATGAACTGGCTGTCCGAGTCCACGCGTTGAGATAAAGTCTCATCAAACGGATGAACTTTGTCAAGTAGTCGCTGGCCGATTTTTATTTTCTGTGTTAATGAATTGCTGAATGGCATTGAGAGTTCAATAAAATGTGGATTGAGGGATTGTGGCTGCAAGGATTTTAAACGCAATTCGGAGATAAGTTTTTCTACTTTGGGTGCTTCGGCAGCTTTATTCCTTTTGTATTTAAAATATTGAAGTGTCGTTACGGTAACCAATATTGCGGCCAACCACAACATTAATATAAACCGAAGTTGCTGAGAAAATGTTTTTGATAACAGGAAACTTAATTTGGCTGGAACTGCCCGTAAATTGCCAATCGCATCAATAACTCTAACCAAGAAATATCTTGCTCTGGTTCTAAGTTATTGAAAGTAGTATTATCGTTTAGAGTTTATGAACCAATCTTCCACAGATAGGGATCAGTCTACTCAAATCTGACTTTTTATTGCACCCAGAAGAAATGCCGGGCTAAAAATTTATAATGTTTTCATTATGTTAAAAAAATAGGAATGGAATCTTGACTGCGCTATTAGCCGCGATACTGGACTTTTATTGAATTAATGTGAACAGGTGGTGAGGAAATTAGGTAGAGAAGTTCGTTTCAATTAATTCTTGGCGATGCAGCCAAACAAGACCTAAATCCCCCGCAATAATACATACAAAATATCATCGTGACAATATATGTCATTGACGCAGTCATCCGGCAGGCCATGAGAACTGAGTATGTTTAGTCCCATGGTAAAATCCCCACGATTTTTATGGATCATGTTGACTCCTTTTCTGGTAGCTATCCCTGACCTATCTTTTCATCGATCTTTATCGGAGAATGGATGTTGGCATCCAACAATTCACTATTGAAATGCCGTAACGACGCAACCATCGCCCAGTAGGTAAACGCCATTACCTTTACTGTAGCTGCCGGTCAAGGGATCATGTTGATTCTTTTAATCCCAATGACACTTATAGATGTGTTTCTCCTAGCTCAAACAGATTGGGTGCAGAACTATCAATGTTTGGCTTACCCCAAAACAATCCTTGTTGATTTCGATGAGGGGAATTTACCTTCTAAGAGCAAAATAGCGTACATTCTGCGCTAATATCCGCCACGGGCCTACCATTTGGTTCTTTAAAGAGAGAACTAAGTCGCCGTGTTTAAAAAAATTAGATCCCAAGGTGGTACGTAGTGCTGTTGAGATCTTTTAATGCCATTGACTAAATCCATATTGGAGCAAATATTTCTACACCATTTCGATACACAGCATTACTCCCAAAATATATATTACTGTGTTAATCTACTTCTAAGAATCTTAAAAGTCTATTCAGATCAAGTGTATTTAGTTTCTTTTACTTAATTCTTTACTTCATTGCGAGAGTTGGCTATCACAAGACTAATCTTTATAACCGGATACTTTTAGCATTGGTTGATTTTACAATTCTTTCCTTTCCAGTTTTAATATCTAGATTAACATATTTAACTAAACCATCACCCAATGTAGATACCCATACATTTTTTTCATGATCAATGAGAATTGAAGTAACTTTAGGAAGAATTAAGAACGGTGTCCAATTGTCATTTTTATGGTAACAAGTAATATACCTTTATTAAAAGTTAGAAGTAAAATAATGTTTTTCATATGTGTATATATTACCTGACCCGATTTTTTAAATTGTTAGGGTATCTTTTTTTTATCCGTTAGCAAGAAATTTCTTTTCAATAATTATATAAAACTGATTAGAAAAAAGTAACAAAATTTGAAGAACTTTCAATATAATCAAAATTTGAATTATCATCATTTTTTAAGATAGAATTTTTTAGTATTTTATGGTGATTATTCCAAACTGGGCTTTCATCTTTTGTGATAAAATATAAGCTATCGTTAGCAATTTTGGTACTTTTATTTCTATATTATTTGAAAATTTTTTGCCATTTAGAAAAATATTTCATCAAATTGATTAATTTTAAAAATGATTAAAATAAAATTTATTACTTCCAAAATTATTAACAACATCATTTGATCTATTTTCGAAATAGCCTTAAGCAGTATAGCCACACACATTATCCTTGCTATCTAAAGCATCGCGAAATTGTCCATTGGATGCTAAACCATTATCAAAGTAAACAGTTTGAACGATGCTACCATCAAATCTTACAACTCCACATATCCCAGTGGTAGCCCAAATAAATCCTTTTATGTAATTTTATGGAATGAACAGGTATTGGATGGGAGACCATTTTTGATGGAATAAGGAATTTTCTGTGAAAATAGTTGACTACAAACATAAAGAAATATATACAAATAATTTTACATTCAATAAATTCTATTAGTTATTGTAATTACTTAATTAAAGTTATCAATTCATTTATTATATTTTCACAACTTTTGGTCTTAAGATGAAAGTATAGAAGCTCCACTCTCCGTAATGATTTATACTATCATTCCATCCCAATCATCATTTCAACTAGAAGCATCAAAATTTCCCCACCTATCCAGGCCAGATAATGAAAAATAGACAGAAAAATTCTGATCCTGGGAAATAATCATTTATTTCCAGCTCCATTAGGGTGAAAAAATATTTAGTAATACTTTACCTTATTAGACATTAAAACGTGATTTGCTGCTAGTACTTTATAACTTATTTATTCAAATAATAGGAATAAATGCCGGGCTCATTTATTCTGTAAACTGTTTGGAAATATAAGCGACCTCCCATATTGTTGATGATACGTTTGTTTACCAATAATGGAAATTCTTGAAGGGTACAAACGATAAGTGAATCTTTGAAATCAGGAAATGTATCTGCAATTTTAAATGGCTTTTCAATGATCCCACAGTATTTTGACCAATAATAAATAATTCCCATTAAGGAAAGGATTATTTATGAACTCAATTTCATTTCTTTGATCATCAAACAATTTGAAAGGTACTGAAATATTGATGACAATGAACTGCTATGTACAATACAGGCCTTTCACCTTGATTGAGTGAGAATTTAAGAAGGTATCAATATTTATGTCATATCTTTTTATCTCAATGTAACAACCATCTAGGTAGGATGCAAAATATAAGCCTTCTTTTCGTACTATAATTTTGTCTGATATTTCACCATTATTCCAGTGGCATCCATTTCTATCTGTTGTTAAAACAAAGAGTCCCATTATAAAAGCATCATTAAAGTCTTCTATCCTGTTAATTTGCTCTTCATATTGTATATTTATAGTATCCGTATATAAAATACCACAATCTCTAAAGTAATAGTAGTACTTACCTGCTTTTGTTACTATCAAATTTCTCCCCAAGCTTCCGTCCGACCATTTTGTTTGATCTAGACCCCGAATCCAAACAATATTAATATTTATACTATCGCATACTATTGTATCTTGCCAAGCCATTTTTGAACTTTTCGTTCTCTAATAATTTGTTTAAAAAAAAAGTTACTTGGAGTACCTGCTCCTACTTTGGTAGGATGTGGAATATTGAAGAAAAGTAGCATTAAATTCTTCATTTTCGAGATCAGGATTTCGCTATTTGACCAATGGAGTTATCGATTCTTATAGCTAAATAAATTTTACCATCTGGGCCTTCTTCTATTGCGGATTAAAAGCTAATATGCACCTTTTTCAAATAAGACTTTATCATTAGATCTATTTAAAATCAAATTTATACAAACACATCCTGCAAAAATATCGGTGGCATAAAGATACTTACCATTCGTCGAAAACACAACATCATAGATATCACCATCAAGTATCTTCCTAGGGTTACTTGGACCACCAGTATTCATATCCATCCCAGCTAAATGATTCCCTGAAATCTCCCGAAAGCCAAAGGCATAAATGGCTATTTTTTTTTTTGGTGGTTAAATGATATCATTCCTATATAAGATGGACTTGAACTATCAGCCATATAAGAAGCTACCGGCGTTGTATAACCACTTGCTGTCAGCTCAAATGCCTTAACATTTTGAGTGTTGTAGTCGCTGGTTAGTATCCAATATCTGTTTTATACATGCATCATCGGACTGCAAGACGCTCCGTAAATTGTGCCAGCTTTGATATTTTTTTGTTGCTTAACACTTTGCCTTGCCCATTGTCGCCACGTTGTCTGCGGAATATCGTAATTGTCCTATTATGCTGTTGTCGAAAATGGTCAGCTACGCAAAATATATAAACCAACTCAGGGTTTACTAATTCCTGCAACGCGATAGGAGACTGTGCAGATGACCCTGTATTACCTATCAATCCATTCATTTTTCATGGAAAAATTATTTCTATTATTATAAACGGAATTTTCATCCACATAAAATAAAACATCGCCGCTTTCATCAGTTAAGTTACACCACAATCCTCATGAATAGAATGGATTCCCATTATTAATTTTTCTTGGTGGGTAATAAGTAAAGTCATTTCAGTATTAGTGCCAAAATGCCATATTTTGGAAGGAGTTTGGGCGTAAATTCTTTCTGATGCTAAAAGAAATTATTAAAGATGTAAGATATTTCAAAATTAATATTTTATAAAAATGTAATAGTTAGTCAAAATTACTATTATTTGTTTAGATTTTAACATTTTGGATGCAAGTTTTTAAATTTTTAGCAAAAAGAAGTGTAAAGATTTCTTTCTGAATAATATCGCTGCGTTTAGTAATATCCAAAAGCCTACAACTTTTCTTGATTTGTTGTGTGGCTTTGTCTATATATTCATTCAGTTGCCAATTCATGTATCTCTAACAAAGATATCAAGAAACTTGAAAGGCTTAAAAAAACAGTCATTATTTGACAATTAATTTTACAACATGAGACTCATCATTTGTAAATAACTTTACAAAATATAAACCTGGTAAATTCCCAAAATGATTCGATAAAATTTGTATTCTGTTATGACCAAAAGTTGTTTGAGTTCTTTCAGAAAATAACAACGTACCAGAAATATTAAATATCTGAATGTTAATTTCTTTAGGTTCAAAAGAAAAATATTCCAAATTTGTTTGTTGTCAAAAGGGATTAGGATTAATGCAATAGATTCAATAAACTTTGGCTCATCAAAATGATTTAGAAAAACAGTTTTAGGTTCTAGATCCATCCCGTAAACCTCATTATAAAAGCTTAAGTTTAACCCATTAAATCGAGGTAAGAATTCATTTGACTTCAAAATAGCTTTAAATATTGGTTTTGATTTGTCAAAAGGGATACCAGAAATAAATGAAGAATAAGAAATATTTAAAATATTATCTTCGTAATTTAATTATTTAGTTAGAACTGATTGATCATAGATATTTATGAACTCAAAATTAAATCAGGTTAATTGAAAACAAAAAACATCTACACTATTAGAAAAAAAATTTCTAATTCGTACACATTTCCGTATTTTTGCAATGAGTATTTAAATTCGCAATCTTGATTTGTTCTGTTATCAGGTTGTTCATTAATATTGGAATCGTTATTAATATCACCAATCTTAATGCCTTTAAAATTCAAATCAGTAATATCAAGACTACCTTGTCCAACTTTATATTTTTCGTTTATAATAATTTTACTGGAAGGATTAAAAGATGGCAATTCAGAACAAAA
The DNA here is from genome assembly GCA_016714785.1 of Saprospiraceae bacterium. Classification (GTDB taxonomy): domain Bacteria; phylum Bacteroidota; class Bacteroidia; order Chitinophagales; family Saprospiraceae; genus OLB9. The sequence goes on along the minus strand of JADKCC010000064.1, from coordinate 29,678 downwards.
TCTCCAACTTTTATTGTTGCTAAACCGTTCATTTATTCCCAAAATCAATTTTCTTAATTCAACTAAATCAGAAGCTGATATTTTAGTATCATTGTTGACATCTGCAGCAATATATTTACTTGAAGTATCAAAAGTCTCTAAGCCCAAATGTTCCTTGAATCAAGATCAAATCAAGAGTACTAATTCCATTTTAAAATCGTCATTTTTACTACAGAAATTTCACATTCATCTTTTTTGCTCAAAATTATCAAAAGAAAAACTTCCGTTAGAATTAGCAAGTTTATTTTCAATGTCTAAATTTTGTTGTTTTACAATAGAAATATTGTCTAAAGATTTCCCATTAAACGCATTAATTTTACCTGCCAACATCCTACTTTCTTTTTCAACACAAGAAGAATAAACAGATGAGATCTTCCATATCCCAAACACTGACTGTAGAAGAATTCAAACAGGACAGTATGCTAAGAATTCAAATCTAAATGTGGTCTTTTTTTATAAAACTCCAGTTATATTATCAAAATTAAATCTTCTTTCATTCCAATCTCTTAAAGATGTAATATTTTCATCTTTAAAAACTTCAATATTGTTTTTTAAAACTCTAAAACCGAACTTGGTTGGATAATTATTCAACCCACTTGGGCCATTTATCCATTCATAATTTAGTGGTGATTTCTCAAAAAATCTTATTTCATTTACCCTGATATGTTTATCTGAATTTGGCGTAATTTCTAAGGTAAATATAACTGTTCTTTCATGCCCAGCGTTATATGTACAATCCATTTTACTTTCAATACACATTGCCAATGTGTTATTTATCCCAGGAGTGCACGAATGTTTATTTTCTGTAGGGTTTGCTCTATTAATGTTACTTGAAATTATTTGACCACATTGTATGCTACTATTTTGAGTTGATGTAAATTCAGAATAATCCATGTTTGTTGACCCAACGATCGCAGAACACTTGTTAAAATCATATATTAAATCAGCATTTATAATATTTATCGGAAATAAATAACGTGCTATCACAACCAAAAATATTTGATAAATTCTGAACATAATTACCTTCAGTTGAGTATGTTTCTTGGCCAATTTGGACTGACTCTCCAGTAATTAATGTTTTTGTGATAAAAGTTGAGTCAATACTATTGGTCATGAAGCCTAAGATATTGTTTTCAAAATTACATTCAAAGACATTAGTGCTTGGAAAATCAACATTTAAGCTAAATGGTGTTGATTTACCTCCATTATCATTCACGACTATATAATAGTCTTCGTTATGAAGTAGATCTAAATTAAATTCAATTATTTCACAATTATTACTTTTTACGTCCTTACCAAGTACGGATTCATAAATAATATTTGCTTGAATTAGTGTCGGATTTTTATCGTAAACAACAAACGGTACAGTGCTTAAAAGTGTTACACTATCTATATTACAAACTTTCATTTTCACTTTAAAAGAGATTAGCCCCATTACATTCAACAAAAACATTTTCAAGTGCTGCATCAGGTACAGTATGAGCAATCACACCATTCTTACACGTATCGACACAACTTACTGCACATACATCCAAGACTTGAAGATTCAATGGAACTACAGGTACTGTCTTTGCTGAAAGAGGAAAATTTATATTGTACTCATTTGTATTTGCAATGGCCTGAAAAGCTGAAATAGTATTTTTCGTTGTGGCAATTACAGGAGTTAAAATATTGCATCCTTCATTAAAGCCATTACCTTCGAGATCAGATTTAATAATAAGTATTTCGTCACCACCAAAGCCAGCTCCTTTTGTCTCACCAACAACAAAAATATTATCTGTTGTAATGATTAAGTCATTACCTCTATCAAAACTTTGCCTTCCATATCTTTTGGTCCAAAGCAAATTTCCATCTACGTCAAATTTCAATAGTGAATATTCATTATTACCAGCGAATAATGAATTTACCATTAAATAATATGAATTATTTTTTGTAACAAGTTTAGTAGCAAGTTCTGAACTAGCACCTTGAATATTGACTTCTTTATGCCAAATTATTTCACCTTCCAAGTTAGTTTTCATTACCAAGACATCAACAACAGATGTAGAAGTTCCTGTCAAATCACCTTGCCCACCTAAAATCAATGAGCCATTATCTTCAGCAATTGTTTGAAAATACAATCTTGCGTCATCATTATCTATATTTTTGGTGTACAGTTTTGACCATATTTCATTTCCGTTTAAATCAAGTTTTGTTAGGCTACCTCTAAACTTATCCTGACCACCTCCTGCATTATTAAACCTACCAGCTCCATAAATAAATCCATTAGTTCCTAGAACTGCTCCAGTATAAGTTTCACAACTACCTAAGTTTACATTCTTAGCAGATGTAACATCTCCAGACGATTTGTTTACTTTCAACCATAAAGCGTCACATCCTAAACCAGGCGAAGAATTTTCTTGGGTTTGACCTAAAATAAAATATGAGTCAGCTGATGTTTCATGCAATATTGTAGTAAAAACTGATGTAGAATATGTTACAGCTGGATAAATCTTTAACCAAACAATAGTTTTATTAGAAATATCAAATTTTAAAACAAAATTGAAAATCGAACCATTTTGAGCCGCTGAGTTACCAACAACAACCAAATTTTGGCCATCTAAGACCATGCTAGTTGCCTTTTCTGTAACACCTGGAAAAATATCAATTTCATAATTCCATAAAATTTCACCATTTTCTGTAAGATGCATGATGAAATATTTAGTATTTGCTGTACCACTAACTAAAAAACCATTATCATAGCTTATAAATTGGTTTGCTTCATCAATTCCTGCTGAACCTATTGTTTGTACAAATGACTTTTTGCATTCTGCATCTTGGCTAAAAAGGTTAATTGAAAATAAACTTAAAAAAGTAACAACATAAAAAATCGATCGTTTCATAATATTGATAGGTTAAATGATTAAATAAAAGCACAAATTTATAATTTTATATATATAATTATAACTATTTCACTGTAAAATAAAAAAATTTCTAATTTTATTAGTAAATTTTGTCACCAGAATAAGTTTTAAACCTTAAGTTATGAATTAATAAAATATTTGCGTTTTTTTGTGTTTTATTTTAAATAATTAGATAAAGTAATGTGTGGAATTAATGGATTCTTGGACCCTTTAGTGTCCAATAAAATTGGGATGGAGATGATAAAAAACATGGCAAATGCTACATCTCACAGAGGTCCAGATAACACTTCCTTTCTACAATTTAATGACTGTTATTTAGCTCACAATAGATTAAGTATTATAGATTTAAGCAGTGATGGAAATCAACCAATGCAAAGCAAGAACTTATCTATTGTATTTAATGGAGAAATTTACAATTACAAAGAAATTCGATTAGAGCTACAAGAAAAAGGATATAAATTTAATACAAAGTCTGATACTGAAGTTATTTTGGTTGCATATAGGGAATGGGGAGATCTATGTGTTTTAAAATTTGTAGGAATGTGGGCTTTTGCTATTTATAATTCGGATACTAAAAATTTATTTTGTTCTAGAGATAGGTTTGGGATTAAACCTTTTTATTATATTCATGAAGGCAATATGTTTTACTTTTCATCAGAAGTAAAAGCTTTAAAGAAAACAAAAATATTTAGTAACAATCTTAATGAGACACAGATCAGCAAGGCAATTCAATTAGGTTGGATACATGATGATGAGTTAACAATGTTCGAAAAGGTAAAACAACTAGGGCAAGCTACAAATTTAAATTTCACAAACGAAAGAATAATAAAAACAAAATATTGGAATATTATAGACAAAAAGATAAAAGATGATGACACGGAAAATCTTGTTCATTTATTTAAAGAACAACTATTATCATCACTTAAATTTCATGTCAGGAGTGATGTGCCTATTGCTGCAACATTAAGTGGGGTATTGACAGTTCTTCTATTGTTTCTGGCATTATTCAGCAAAACATACTTAAAAAGATTGAAACATTTACTATTTATTATGATGGAAAAGGAGACATAGACGAAAGACCATTTGCAAAGTCAGTTATAGAAAAATACAAAGATCAGATTTTACCACATTTTTTAAAGCCTAATGAAACCGATGTGGCTGAACATCTAGATAAGATTACCTATCAAAATGATTTTCCATTATTAGGCTCATCTCCTATAAGCCAGTATTTTATTATGAAAGAAATTGCAAAATTTGGAATAAAAGTAATTTTAAGCGGTCAAGGTGCTGATGATTATCTAGGTGGATATATGCACTCTTACTACAGGCTTTATGCTCAATTAATTTCAGATTATAAATTTGGAAAACTAATAAATGAAGCTATTCACCATTCAAAATATCAAAATTTAAACTTCAAACAAAAGTTCAAATTTGTTTAAAGTCAATGCAAGTTTGCTTTTTGACGAAACAAAACTACTTGAGACGGAATTTAAATACGGTTTGACCAATGTCTTCATGGATAAGGAAATAAATATTAGAGGTAATTTGTCATCCATGAATAGATTTGACCAATTTCATGAGGCATTAATAAAGATGAGTAGTCTTCCGAATCTATTACATTATGAAGATAGAAATTCTATGGCATTTTCTATTGAGAGTAGAGTACCTTTTTTAGATCATCGGATAGTTGAATTAGCCTTTTCATTGCCTTTACATTATAAAATAAAAAATGGCTATACTAAATGGATTTTGCGAGAGGCTATGAAAGAATCGCTTCCTGAAAAAATATTCTTAAGAAAAGACAAAATAGGTTTTGTAACTCCAGGTGAGGTTAAGTGGTTGAGGAATGAACTTAAATATCTTGTTGATACGAATTTTAACGACATTCCCAATTTGAATAGCAATAAAGCTAAAAAAATAACCAAATCCTTTATGGAAGGAGATAATAGTAATAGTAAGTTAATTTGGCGCTTAGCAAATATGCAGAAATGGATAAAAGAACAATAAATTAATATGGATAATGCAAAATTTTATGAAGCGTTTGAATGGGAAATTTCACAAATGCGGATATTAATGTAAAGTATATTTCCGAAATGATTCCACATGATGTCAAGACTATTATAGACGTTGGATGTGGCAACGGCTTAATAACTAATGCGTTAGATTCAAAATACTCAATCCTGGTGTAGATCGCAGCCGTGCTGCACTAGATTATGTTAAAACTGAAAAATTACTTGCCGAATGTGATAATATTCCTGTTGCTAATGATAGTTATGATTTGGCACTTTCATCAGAAGTTCTAGAACATTTACCTGAAGAAATATACAATTCTACCACCAAAGAGTTATCAAGAATTTCTAAAAAATATATTTTGATTTCTGTACCAAATGATGAGTCAATACAAGGGGATGATATGTTGTCCAAATTGTAAATACGTATATCATAGAAATCTACACATGATAGTCATTTAAAGAAGAAACTTTAGAAATGTCTTTTCCAGATTTCGTAAAAATAGATGTTAAAACATTTGGCTTAAAAGTAAGACAGTACAATAAGTCATTGGCAAAAATTAAACATAAATTTACGTCACCTTCTTCCTGGATACCTTGGTTCTGGACCAAAGGAACATCAAGGAAATCATTTTGCCCAAATTGTGAACATGAGTTTGAAAATAAATATAAATTTAATCCTTTAAGCTTATTTTTAGATATTGTTAATATTTTGGTTTCACCTAAAAAAGCATTTTGGCTGATAATGCTGTTAAAACGTAAGGAGTTATGAGTAAAAAATCCATTTTAATCATTTCTTTTACTCATCTCAAGAATGATCCAAGAGTATTTAGGCAAATTCAAAGTTTACATGAAATAGGATATTGTGTATATGCCATGGGATTGTCGGATCCAGAAATTCAAGGAGTTCATTTTTTAGAAATTACAAAACAAGAAGGCCTAATAAATAAATTAATAAAGGCAATTTTTTTAATTTTAAAATTTCATGAACAATATTATTGGAGCTTAAAGGTAGTTAAACAAAGTTTAAAGAAGACCGAAGGACTAAAATTTGATTTAATAATTGCTAACGATTTAGAGACTTTACCTTTAGCGGCAAAATTAAAAGCTAAAAGTAACGCTAAATTGCTATTTGATGCACATGAATATTCTCCAAGAGAACAAGAAGATAGAATAATTTGGAACTTGCTTTTTAAAGATTTTGTCCATAATGCTTTGAAAAAGTACACTTCATTTATTGATAAAATGTTTACTGTCTGTGAAGGTATATCTTTAGAATATGCAAAAAATTATAATCTTCAACCTATCGTAGTAACTAACGCAACAGAATATATCGATACTAAACCTATCATAAATCATAACCAAAATATTAAGCTTATACATCATGGTGGATCTATCAGATCCAGAAAAATCGAAAACATGATTTACATGATGGATTATTTGGATAAAAGATTTACATTAGATTTAATGTTGGTGCCTTCTCAAAAAAATATCATAAGGAATTAGTAGATTTAGTAAAAAAATAGGCCAAATATTTCGATAATCGATCCAGTACCCATGAAAAATATAGTATCGTTTATTTCAAGTTATGATATGGGAGTATATATCCTTGAACCAACGAATTTTAATAATGGAATGGCATTACCAAACAAAATATTTGAGTATATCCAAGCTAGATTGGCAGCTGCAATAGGACCTTCTTCGGAAATGAAAGGTTTGACTGAAAATTATAATATTGGTGTAGTGAGCCATGATTTCAAATCTAAAAGTTTAGCCAATATATTGAACAACCTTAGGAAAGAAGATATTAGCAATTTTAAGAATAATTCTAATAGTGCTGCCAAAATACTAAATTCTGAATCAAATATAAAAATTATAAAAGATTCCGTTTTTAATATGATTGGCACTTAATGCTTAACCAATTCCTACTCTGAAACCTTTTTTTAATTCCACCTAAACCTCACACCTTCTTCTTCAGCGCCAACAATTCATCCCGCAACTGCGCAGCAGTGATGAAATCTAAATCTTTGGCTGCTTTTTTCATTTTTGCTTCGGTGTCGTTGATGAGTTTAGTGAGTTGATCTTTATTCATATACGCTATCACAGGATCGGCAGCAATGCTATCTTGTATATCTGGCTCTATATATACCATGGGTTTTTTACCTCGAATGTCTAAGATTGACTTCTGATTGAGGATATCTTCCCTAGATTTAAATACCGTGGTCGGTGTGATGCCATGTTCTTGGTTATATGCAATCTGTACTGCGCGCCTCCTATTTGTCTCATCAATGGTATGGTTCATGCTGTCAGTGACTTTATCCGCATAAAAGATAACCAAACCATTACTATTTCTAGCCGCACGACCTGCGGTTTGTGTAAGTGAGCGGGCATTTCTCAAAAACCCTTCTTTGTCCGCATCGAGGACTGCTACTAATGATACTTCGGGCAAATCTAAACCTTCTCTCAAAAGATTGACACCGACTAATACATCAAACTCTCCTAACCTTAAATCTCTGATGATCTCTACCCTATCCATCGTATCTACTTCACTATGTATATACCTTACTTTTATGTTTAATTTTACTAGGTATTTAGTAAGTTCTTCAGCCATTCGTTTGGTGAGTGTAGTAACCAGTACCCTTTTCATCACTTTCTATACGCTTTTGGATTTCGTCCATCAGATCATCTATTTGATTGATACTCGGACGCACTTCGATAGGTGGATCAAGCAATCCTGTAGGTCTTACTATTTGTTCCACAACTACACCTTCGGTTTGCGCTAGTTCATAGTCACCTGGTGTAGCACTGACATATACTACTTGATTGATTACAGATTCAAACTCATCAAAACTTAATGGTCTATTGTCCATAGCAGATGGCAATCTAAACCCAAAATTAACAAGATTTATCTTCCTTGCCCTATCTCCTCCCCACATGCCGCGTACTTGAGGCAGCGTTTGGTGGCTTTCATCTATGATCATAAGGTAATCATCTGGAAAATAATCCAATAAGCAAAAAGGTCGTGTACCTTGACGCCTTCCATCAAAAAAACGTGAATAATTTTCTATACCACTACAATAACCCAACTCTCTGATCATTTCCAAGTCAAAATTGACACGTTCTTTGATTCTCTGCGCTTCCAGATATCTACCTTCTGATTCAAAAAATATCTCATGGTTGTGCAACTCATCTTCAATATCTCTGATAACTTGATTCAATCTATCTTTTGGAGCAACATAAAGATTGGCAGGAAAGATGGCGGCATGTTCTAAAGTTGTGATACGCTTACCGCTCTCAATTTCCAATTGTTCAATAACTTCAATTTCATCGCCAAAAAATATTATTCGATAACCGTAATCCACATAAGGAAGATTGATATCTACCGTATCTCCCTTTACTCTGAAAGTGGCACGTTTAAAATCTGTTTCTGTTCTCGAGTATAAACTTTGTACTAAACTATACAAAAACGCATTTCTTGATATGACTTGTCCTTTTTCAATACGAATGATGCCTGTTTTGTAATCATCAGGATTGCCCATACCATATATACAAGACACCGAAGATACTATTATGATATCTCTCCTTCCTGAAAGCAGAGAAGAAGTGGCTCGCAGTCTCAATTTATCTATTTCTTCATTGATTTGCAAGTCCTTTTCAATATAAGTATCAGAGTGTGTGATATAAGCTTCTGGTTGATAATAATCATAATAGGAGACAAAATACTCGACGGCATTCTCTGGAAAAAACTCACATAACTCAGCATACAACTGAGCAGTCAATGTTTTATTATGTGTTAATACCAAAGTGGGGCGATCTACTGCAGCTATTACATTGGCCATAGTGAAGGTTTTGCCAGAACCAGTGACACCTAACAGAACCTGATACTTTTCATTATTTTCAAGGCCTTTGATCAACTGCTCTATTGCTTTAGGTTGATCACCAGTAGGCTGATAATGTGACGTTAATTTGTATGACATGCAGTGTATTAATTATGGAAGTACAAAGATAGTGATTCTTTGGATAATTTTTTTTTGTAAATATATTCAAGTATTTTAATAATAACGCTGAAAGAAAAATCTAAATAATTTTAAACCATAAATATTTTAATTCGATTTTCGTGCAAATACCAACAATAAAACGTAAAATCAAAAATTACTTCTTGATAAACAAAATTAAATTTTATAATAAAATGTAAATAAATCTCCGTAATTTTGCCAATCAATTCCTTTGATAACCTAACCAACCTAATTTCTAAAGTATGATAACTGATAATCAATTTACGCTAGAAATATCATCATCCACCACAGATGATGAAACTAATTACAGAAAAGATGTACTAAATGATTTGTGGATATGTCTGATAAGCCGTGAGGCCAGTCTCTTGGGGCGAAAAGAAGTGCTTAATGGAAGGGCAAAATTTGGGATACTTGGTGATGGAAAGGAAGTTCCACAAGTAGCTATGGCTAGAGCTTTCCGCAAAGGCGATTGGCGTTCTGGATATTATAGGGATCAAACCTTTATGTTTGCTAGAGGATTATGCACCGTAGAACAGTATTTTGCACAGCTTTATGCAGATTCCGAAAATGATCCTTTTTCTGGTGGCCGACAGATGAATAGCCATTTTGCAACACCATTGATCGATGCAGATGGGGAATGGCTAGATCAGACCCAAATGTATAATGTTTCGTCTGACATATCATGTACTGCTGGTCAAATGGCTCGTGGACTGGGATTAGCCATGGCTTCCAAAAAATATAGAAAATTAGATATACCTTCTCATCGCAAATTTTCTGACAATGGTAATGAAGTAAGTTTTGTGACAATAGGAGACTCTTCAACTTCAGAAGGCATATTTTGGGAAACAATGAATGCTTCGGCTGTAATGAGAGTACCACTTTTAGTTGCTGTTTGGGATGATGGATATGGGATAAGTGTTCCAGTTGAAATGCAAACAGCCAAAGGTTCTATATCAAAAGCTTTGGAAGGCTTTTTGCCAGATGGCAATGGCAATGGCATTATGATATATACGGTAAAAGGATGGGATTATCCAGAATTATGTGCAGTTTTTGAAAAAGTATCACTCAAAGTTAGAGACCAGCATATTCCAGCTTTGATTCATATCCAAGAATTAACGCAGCCCCAAGGGCATTCTACCAGCGGATCGCATGAAAGATATAAAACACCTGAAAGACTGCAATGGGAGAAGGATAATGACTGTATTAAAAGGATGGCTGAATGGATAGTAGAAAATGGAATTGCAACACAAGAAGAAGTAGATGCGTTAAAGGTTAAAGCCATAGAATATACGAAAATGCTAAGGATTCTGCTTGGAAAACATATAGTAATAGTGTAAAATCACATCAAAATACATTAAAGAATATTTATCAAGAAGTTCCATCTGTTTCAAAAACTGAAGCCATTCAACATCTAGAGAGTGACCTAAATAATACGGTGAATGTTACATTTTCAGAAGTATTATCTAATGCAAGAAAACTTTCCATTCAACTTAAAAGGTTAAATATTGCTAATGATGGGCTTCGGGATTTTATATCGAGGGGAATGAAAATCGGTGATGAAAGGTACCATACTCATTTATATAGTGATACCAAATATTCTGCGCTCAACATACCTGTGGTAGCTCCTAAATTTGGTTTAGAGCCAGAAACTGTCAATGGTTATCAAATATTGAATGCTTATTTTGATACACTATTTGAATTCAAACCCAATATTATAGCCTTTGGCGAAGATGTGGGGCAAATAGGAGATGTAAATCAAGGTTTTGCTGGATTGCAAGCCAAACATGGTACCGAACGAGTATTTGATACTGGCATCAGAGAGTGGACGATTATGGGTCAAGCCATGGGGGGATCAATGCGTGGCTGAAGGCCTATAGCTGAAATCCAATATTTAGATTATGTGGCTTATGCTTTTTCGCTGCTAACTGATGATTTAGCGACGTTGAGATACAGATCCAATGGCATTCAACGTGCTCCAGCTATTGTACGTACTCGTGGACACAGACTAGAAGGAATATGGCATGCAGGTTCTCCCATGGGTATGATTTTGACATCTATGCAAGGTATTTATTTATGCGTGCCTAGAAATATGGTTCAAGCAGTAGGTTTTTACAACACTTTACTCAAATCTGATGATCCAGGTATCGTAGTAGAATGTTTGAATGGGTATCGGTTGAAAGAAAAATGCCAACCAATTTGTTAGAATATACGATACCATTAGGCAAACCGGAGATTTTGCAAGAAGGTAAAGATATTACATTGGTTACTTATGGTTCGTGTGTCAGAGAAGCACAAAAAGGACTAGATTTGCTCAAGGGATTTGATGTTTCTGTAGAGTTGATAGATGCGCAGACTTTGATGCCTTTTGATCTCGAAGGTGTGATTGTAAATTCGCTCAAAAAAACCAATCGTCTCATTATACTGGATGAAGATATACCTGGTGGTGCTTCGGCTTATATATTGAGAGAAATTTTGGAAAAATGGGATGGATATAAATATCTTGATGCTAAACCTGTTACTTTAACAGGCGCGGCACACCGCACACCTTTTGGATCTGATGGTGATTATTTCACTAAGCCTAATCCTGAAGACATATTTGATTGTATCATACAAATGATGGAAGACACCTTTCCAAAAAGATTTTAACAACCTGTTCTAAAAAAATATTGAGTTATTTTAATAAAAAATCATAAACTAATCTTAAAACATTTGTAAATATAATATTTTTTCTAATATTTGCAATAATTTTCTTTGATTGGACGCTAAAAGCTACCAACACAACGTTATAATTTTTTTTAATTAAGAATAGATCAACAATTGGACACTTGTTTAGTAATCATACCTACTTATAACGAAATTGAAAACATACATTCAATCATTGATGCTGTGTTAAAACAAGGTGCTCAGTTTTCAGTCCTGATAGTAGATGACAATTCACCAGATGGCACAGGTGAAATTGTAAAAATACTACAACAAAAAGACTCAAAATTCATCTATTACAACGTGAAGGAAAACTAGGTTAGGCACTGCTTATATTGCAGGTTTTAAATATGGTTTAGCACATAACTTTGACTATATCTTTGAAATGGATGCAGATTTTAGTCACAATCCAGATGATTTGCCTAGATTGCTCGATGCTTGCCAAAACGGTGCTGACGTAGCCATAGGAAGTAGGTATGTAAAAGGTGGTAATATCAAAAACTGGTCAAAAGATCGTTTAGTACTTTCGTATGGTGCTTCGTTATATGTAAAGTCTATAACTTGGCTGCCTGTCAATGATCCTACTGCTGGCTTCATCTGTTATAAGAATAAAGTATTGAAAGCCCTAGACTTGGAAAAAATCAGATTTATAGGTTATACATTTCAGATAGAAATGAAATACTATGCTTGGAATAAAGGCTTTAAACTGAAAGAAGTGCCAATTACTTTTGTAGATCGAGAAAAAGGAAATTCAAAAATGCACGCAAATATCGTTTCTGAAGCCATCAAAGGCGTACTAAAAAATGAGATGGCGTAAGATCAATGGTTACTACCAATAAAAAAACTATCTAACACAGGAGTTAAAATGCCATAAGTTATATAGTTCATTTAGTAGTAATCTTATAAATATAGTACTTTGTGAGTTAACATCAAAGTGTAAGATTGAGTTCACTCCTAAAAGCCAAAAATGATGAAATGCCACTAAGACTCTAAGGTTTTTAAAATATTGATTATTAACTATATGGAATTTGGGCTTTTTTGTGTATTTGTGCCTTTGTAGCAAAATTATACTTTTCGGAGCTTACTCAATATTGTAAATAAATGTCAAAGAGACTTAATTGAGAAAATACAGTACTTTTAGTACTTTTACACTAAATATTTAAACGATATAATCCTAGTTTGTGTTAATAACTCATCTTAATATACCAAAATGAAATATATAATTATATTAATCCTTCCTTTCTTTCTTGCCTTTAGTGGCCCATCGATTAAGATAGGTTTACTTAAATATGGTGGTGGCGGCGATTGGTACGCGAACCCAACTTCTTTAGTCAATCTTTCTGCATTTTGTAATAAATTTTTAGGTACTAATATAGATCCTGAATATGCCGTTGTTGATGCTGGAAGTATTGAATTGTTTAACTATCCTTTAGTTCACATGACTGGGCATGGGAATGTGGTATTTACCACAGCCGATGCTGAAAACTTAAGAAATTATTTAATTGCTGGAGGTTTTTGCATATAGATGACAATTACGGTATGGATCCTTTTGTACGAGTAGCAATGAAAAGGTATTTCCTGAACTAGCCTTTGTAGAGTTGCCTTTCGATCATCCTATCTACAATCAAAAGTATAAGTTTGAAAATGGAGTACCCAAAATTCATAAACATGATGAAAAACCAGCAAGAGGCTATGGTTTAATTTGGGAAGGTAGATTGGTGTGTTTTTATTCTTATGAATCAGATCTCGGTGATGGATGGGAAGACCCAGAAGTACATAAAGACCCTGAAGATGTGAGAATAAAAGCCCTAAAAATGGGAGCAAATATTGTACAATATGTTTTTGGTTATTAGATCTTTAAGCTCATTCACTTATTAATTACATTTAACTATTATCATGCAGACATATTCACTAGTTCCTTCAATAAAAAACATAAGTCATCGTACTTCTAATAACTTTTTTCTTATCGCTGGACCATGTGCCATAGAGTCAGAAACTATGGCAATGGACATAGCAGAAAAAGTAAAAAGAATTACTTCTGACCTTAAGATCCCTTATGTTTTCAAAGGATCTTATCGTAAAGCAAATCGTTCATCTATCCACTCATTTACAGGTATCGGCGACGAAAAAGCCCTCAAAATTATAAGAAAAGTAGCAGAGGCTTTTGACCTGCCAGTCACTACAGATATTCATACAGACGAAGAAGCCGCCATCGCAGCTGAATATGTGGACATTTTGCAAATTCCCGCTTTTCTTTGCAGGCAAACTTCTCTGATAGCAGCAGCAGCCAATACTGGTAAGGTGGTCAATATTAAAAAGGGACAATTTATGAGCCCGGAATCAATGATACATGCAGTGCATAAGGTGAGAGAATGTAATAATGAAAAAGTAATGCTGACTGAACGTGGCAATACATTTGGCTACCAAGATTTAGTGGTAGATTTTCGCGGCATACCTGTGATGCAATCATTTGGTGTACCTATTATTATGGATTGTACTCACTCACTGCAACAACCCAACCAGCCTTCCGGCGTAACGGGTGGGAAACCTGGATTAATCGGCACTATCGCCAAAGCAGCCATTGCTGTTGGTGCTGATGGTATCTTTTTAGAAACGCACCCAAATCCTTCCGAAGCCAAATCTGATGCAGCCAATATGTTACCGCTGGCACAGTTAGAAGCTTTATTAATAAAACTAGTTAATATAAGACAAGCTCTTGTTGATTAGCAAATTTAATAAGAAATATAACAACACCATTTAGCTAAGCAAAATGGATTTTCAAATTTGATTTAGCAACCAATTCTGGCATATTTAATCTCTGCAAAGGTAGTGAAATTTGTATTTTGAGTAAAAACTTTGGACGACACCAAATCTATTCTATTATATATCAACAAGATAGAAATAAGCCTGCATTTTTTGAACTGTATTTTTTGAAAATTCAATAAAAATAACTACTTTAGTGCCTTATTTAAATATCAAGTCATGTCAAAATATAAAGTTAAAGCATCCCCAAGAAAAGAAGCATTATCAGCTCAAGATATTAAAGAAGAAAAAAAATTCTTTAAAGTTGCGATTATCGTTACGCTTGTAGTCATTGGTCTGATATATCTATTTTTTAAATATTTATAAGCTTTTTAGGAAGCCTCCTACTTTTCAAATATTAAGTTTATCTTTACAATATATAAGGTATAAACATAAAATAAGATGGTGTTTGTAACACTGTTATTTGCATAGTTGGGTATATTAAAAAATATAACTTAGCCATTTACTTTCTTGGCTTATGAATGTTGTGTTAATAGCTATTGCTTCTCTTTTGCGAAGATTAAATTTTCTATTTTTATTCAATATACTAGGTAATAAGGACTATTTTCTGTTCTTAATAAATAGGGCTTGCATTATTATCATTTCAATACTACCCTTCTAGTAAGTTATTTTCCATAGCAATCCTCACTAATCCTACACTATTCCTTGCGTTGAGTTTGGACAATAAGCTACTGCGATGTGACTCTACCGTTTTTAAGCTGATAAACAAGCTATCTGCAATCTCTTGGGTGGTAAATTCTTGAGCGATGAGTTTTAAAACTTCTTTTTCTCTTCTAGATAGTTTTGGAAAAAAAGCGGCACTTTTGGCAGATGCTTTTCGTTGGTTCATCAACCCTTTCATGATTGTTTCTGTGACATCTTTTGAAAAGTAGGACTCGCCATTTGCAACTGTTCTAATGGCTTTGAGCAACTCATCTCGTCCTGTATTTTTAAGGATATATCCTTTTGCGCCATGATTGAGGATCTCTGAAACAAAACTCTCTTCATTAAACATTGATATAGCCAGTACTTTTACATCTGTGTGATTGGCATTTATCTCTTTACACACTTCTATACCATTCATACCTGGCAAATTAACATCCAAAAGCACCAAATCTACTGAGTTACTTGCTAGAAACTCAATTACTGATGGACCATCATAACTTCGCCCTACAACAAAAAAGTCCGGCTCAGATTTCAAAATAGACTCCATACCATCTACAAACATAGTGTGGTCGTCTGCAATTAATATATTTATCATAAATGTTATATTAAACGGTTTGATTATTAATAATTTCAAGATACAAAGTTACTGTGTTTTTACCTATAAAACTTCGGGTAAACCCCCATAATTAAAAATCGGTGTTTTCAATGATGTTTAGATTTTCAAATGTTCGCACCTTTGTAATGTCAAAAGTTGATAAAATAATCACACTTAAAATGTGATATAATATAAAGAAGTAATCGATGAGGAAGGAGATTTTGGATATCAGAAATTTAGTGACCATCCTATTAGTAATAGTGAGTCTAATAGGTCATAAATGGTCAATCAAAAGTGAATTGACACCTGATACCCAAAATCTCAACTTCGTCCGCGTGGTCATGAGTGATAAAGAAGTTTGTCATACATCCACCTACAACATGAGTCTTGGTAGGGAGCATGAATAAAATTAGCTTATTTTTTTTATGCTCCTTTTAAAAATATATTGAGCGAAACCTTAAAGAAAGTTTCGCAGATAAATATTCTCTTTTTTAGGTTTACGGAATGAGCAATAGGCGAGTTGGGTGAAGGTATTTGGTAATTTTTAACAGATTTTGGGTGTTTCAAAAGAATTAAGACCCCAAATTACCCACCCAGCTCGAATATTGATCTTAATTATTGGTCCATAATTCGAAATTTATTAGGCATAGTCCTTTTATATAAAGTTGTAAATACTCATTGGGATTTGACTGTTGCATTAAAAGTAAAAGCTTTCAGAAAGTTGAAAGCTTTTCTTTTCACTTCAATTCATTTAATCTTAATGTTATGAATGTCCTTATTATTTTAGGAATTCATCTTCTCTTCTAAGAATCAAGGTTGTCCGTTTAGCTTCAAGTTTTTTTAAGTTGCTATTGACAATCACAATAACATTTCTTAAAACTATAAATTTCAAAAATAACTACTAAATTTACACTTTTTAATATTCTAAGATATTTTGTATTTTAAAATCTTTGTTTGTATATTTTTTATTTTCACTAATACTGACCTGACTTATGCACAGTTCAATAGAGATAGTACTTACTCCTACCAAGACCTAAATAAATTACTAGAATTAGCCAGAAACAATAATGATAATAAAACACTGGCAGAAGTCTATATTAAATTGGGAGACTATGAAGGAGATGTTTTTGCCGAGTATGAAAAATCTTTAAAATATTACAACTGGGCATTAGATCATTTTAAAGCTACCAAAGATATTGAAGGTATAAATGAGACTAATCACGCTATTGCTAGGCGATATACAGATGCAGGATTCTACACAGAAGCTATACAACTGCTTCAAAATTTGGCTACTTTTTACGATAAAAATAATAATCTTCATAAACTTGCACAGGTTTTTTTTGATTTAAATCAAACATATAAAGCACGTGGTGATCATGACTTATCTATTCAATACCTTGCTAAGACCATGAGTATCAATAAAAACTGAATGATACTACCCTCTTAATCAGAATATTATTCGACAAAATATCTTCCTTTGAGAATAGTTTTGAATTGGACAGTGCGTTGGTTACTGCCTTTTATGCTTTCAATATCAGTTCTAATTTCAATAGTAGAGAGTTGTCAGCTAAAAGTCTTTTTCATATCGGTTACATAAATAAACTTAAAAATGATTTTAATAAATCATCAAAATACCTTCTTAAAAGTTTAAATATACTACCCTACCAACCTTTTAGCGAATTGCGTAAATTTATCTACAAAGAATTAAGTGATGTTTATAATAAAGCTGGACAATTTGACAAAGCTTATACCTACCTGATGAGCTATACTATGCTTAATGATAGCATCCTTAATAAAAATAGATTGGAATCTTTTACCAACTTAGCACTGAAATATGGCACTAAAGAAAAGAAAAAGTTTTGAACTACTCAAGATAGAAAAAGATTACGAAATTGCAAAAAATACAGCTCAACGACGTACGCTCTATGTATTAGCTATTGGGTTGTTTGTGGTTTTACTTTCTATTTATTTTATTATTCAATTTTATGATCAACGAATCAGTACAACTAAAATCATCACTGAACAAAAAGAAGAAATCAATCATCAAAAAATAAGGGAACTCGAAGACAACATCAAGATGAGCAGTATGAGATACGTCATCGAAGGGCAAGAAATAGAAAGAGAACGCATAGCCAAAGACTTACATGACAGTTTGGGCGGATTATTAAGTACAATAAAGTTGCAATTTGATCAAGTGAGTTCAAAAAAAAGCAGACTTACTAGAAATGAAAGAATATGATAAAGCGCATAAATTGCTCGATATTGCTGTAGAAGAAGTGCGCACTATTTCTCGTAATTTGCAGCCTGGATCTCTTCAAAATTTAGGCTTAGTCCCAGCTATAAAGGATTTAGTCAATAGATTTGAAGGCGAAGGATATCCAGATATAGACTTCCAATACTATGAAATGCCAGAAAAATAGACAAGATGATCTCCTTATCTGTCTATAGAATCATTCAGGAATTGCTCAATAACAGTTTAAAACATGCGCAAGCTCATGAGATTTTAATACAAATCAATACCGAAGATGATGAATTGGTGATCCAATATGAAGATGATGGTATTGGTTTTGAACAGAATAATCTTCGCCGAAAAGGTATGGGACTTGAAAATATTAAATCTAGGGTAAATTACATGCACGGCACCATCACAATGGATAGTGAAAATGCTCAAGGCATGTCCGTTCTTATCAGAATAAAATTTCAATAATCTGTGGTATCGCACTTAGATGTAAATCTCCTAAGTCCTGTTTATCCTATTGAGACAACTCTCACTGTAGCTAAAGGTATAAATCTATATATAAAGCGAGACGATCTTATACACCCGTTGGTATCTGGCAACAAATGGCGGAAACTAAAATACAATCTAGAAAAAATTAAAGTTACAAATTGCGACTGCGCAATCACGTTTGGTGGTGCTTTTCTAATCATATACATGCAACTGCTGCTGCTTGTTTTGCATTAAATATACCCAGTGCTGCCATCATTCGTGGAGAAATAGATCTAAATAATCCTACGTTAAAATACTGCATGTCCACAGGTATGAAACTATATCCCATAGGTAGAACAGCATATCAGCTCAAAGAAAATGCTCCAGAAGTCCAATATATCCTATCAAATTACCAAAATCCAATCATTATACCAGAAGGTGGTACTAATGAACTAGCGCTCCGAGGTGTAGCAGAGATCATAGATGAAGTTATTGTTGCTAATATGCCAGTACCAGACATCATTGTATTGGCAGCAGGCACAGGCGGAACCACTGCGGGATTAATGTCATCGTCATCACTGCTTTCTAAGATTATTGCCATTTCATCCTTAAAATCGGAGCATCTGTATGATGAAATATTAAAACTTGTCAAAGAAAAAAATAAAGATAAATTAACGGTCCTTACTGACTATCATTTTGGAGGCTATGCCAAGTGGGATCAGTCGCTTTTGGATTTTATAACATCCTTTGAAAAAGAAACAGATATTGCTTTAGATCATGTATATAACGGCAAATATGTACGCACTTATGGATATGATAGCCAATGGTAGATTTGCGCCAAAAACTACTATTCTTTACTTGCACACCGGTGGCTTACAAGGTAAAAATGGATTGGAGTACATGCTTCAGAAAAAAAGAAGATAGCACATTTCACAATTGCCCACAATAGGATATGTTTATGAAGCCTTTAGATATCAATTGAAAAGATTGATTATCAGGTATTAAAAGTTTATACAAACTCTTACATCAAACTGTTATAAATATCTTTGTATTTTTGTGCTGAGGCATCCCAAGAGTAATCAAGTGCCATAGCTTGCTCCACACACCTATTTTTGCAATCGGGATGTTGGTAGAGATCATACGCGCGCCAGATGGCATGCATCATTTGATCAAAATCCATGTTGTCAAACCTAATGCCTACTCTCCGCCTTCTTCTTGGGAGATATCCTTGACACTATCTCTCAAACCTCCAGTAGATCTTACAATTGGTAAGGTGCCATATCTCATTGAAAACATCTGATTCAGTCCACATGGTTCTACGCGAGAAGGCATAAGTAAGAAATCGGCTCCCGCATAGATCTTGTGAGAAATACTTTCATTGTATGCTAGCATGCAAGCTACATGAGTTGGGTGTTTTTGCGCAACAGCACGTAGTGCCCCTTCTATACTTTTGTCTCCAGTACCCAGAATGATGAAGTTTGCATTTTTGTGGTGTGAAAGCCAAGTGTCTATTAAACCCGCTATGAACTCTGCACCTTTTTCCAAAACTAATCTTCCGATAAATCCAAACACTGGCAAACTTGGATCTAATCCTGCTAATTGACAAAGTACTTTTTTGTTTTCAGCCTTAAATTGCACAATGTCATTCTTATAATGGTACTCAATCATAGGGTCGGTAGCTGGATTCCAAATTTCATTATCTATACCATTGAGTATGCCAACGCTTTTCCAAGACTCTGTTCTAAAGAGCTGTTCTAAACCCATAGAATCATACATTAGCTCATTCATGTAATTGGGTGAAACAGTAGTAACTTTATTTACGCACCTCACCGCTGATGCCAATGGATTAATGACATTATTCCATTCTAGCAAACCACTTTTCCAACTATCAAACTGTGGCAATAAGTACCGCCTACTCCAACTAAATGCACCTTGATATCGTTCACTGTGAATTGTAAAAACAGTTGGAATATTGGATAAGGCTTGAAATTCATAAGCATATTTCATCATGAAAGGTATTAATCCAGTGTGATGATCATGGCAATGAACTATATCTACTTCAACGCTTCCATCTCGAAGCCAAGTCAAAAAAGCCCGTTGAAATGATAGAACTCGTTCGGTTTCGTCTCCAAAAAAGTGTCCGTTTTGATCTGAATACACACCAAATCTATCAAATTTTGAAGGAATGTGTATTGTATAAAATGGAAAACCAAGAATATCGTCAATAAAATATCGTACTAGCCTAGTTTTTTAATTGTGAAAAGGCAGTATTATAAATAAACAATTATTCTGAAGTTATATAGATACCATACTTAGTGTATTCTAATATACTAGCTGATTCTGTACCTCTAAAAAGTCATCATAACTTAGAAACATACCTCCTACTACTCTTTTTTGGGTTGCATGAAGATCGTTTTTACTGTCCAGTATAAAAACTCTATTTTGTAGCAATAATTCTTTTTGAGTACGAGTTACTTTTACTGTTTCTTCCATTATGTCATCATAAGGGTAGATATTATGAACTAACTGTTTTATTATTTTTGAGTTTGAATGTTATTTTACAAACAGGTTCCATATTTAAAATAGAATCTTTTTCTGAGAATTTGCAACTATCCCGTCAGTACCCATCATTTCAAATTGCGCTACATAGGCATTCAATGTCCTGATATTGATTGGATTAGTTGGTTTTTTTACCAAATACAATATTGGCGTCACCGAAAATGTTTTACCTTTATTTTCTAAGATGAAGGATGAAAATTATCCAAAGGATACACCACTGAATACTCTCAATTAAATCAGATGGAAATTTGTAAATAAACTTATCTCGGAAGTTTTTAGCAGGTTGTTCAAACCTAGAACGCAATCCACCTGATAAGCCTGGCAAATGCATAACATAAGGTTGAGAAGAGCCAGCCATGACCATATAGGTGCCGTCTCCTTTTAATACATCCGATCCAATATGAAACATCTTAAACGGCAGATCGTCACCATCATATAAGTCAACCTGTATGCCAGATGTTTTAATACTTTCTAAAATGTGTTATTTGTACTAGCTGCTGGTGGAATATATTGAAGACGCATGTTCAGAAGTACTTTTTCGATGTTGATGAATACTGCTGGATCTACATCGTATTTTCCATCCAACATCCAGCTTTTGCCAACTCTCGTGAAAATCAATGGCTGCAGCTTAACATGCTTAATGACTATTTTGTCAATATCTTCCCATCTTTCTACAGTAAACCTCTATCTGCAGTAACAATACCTTTTTACTAGTTTCATTTTTTGTACCAAGTAATATGCAGCTCCAGATAATAATATCAACAATAAAACTAACAAAATCGAATGTTTCATATTTATATTTTTTTTGTAATATTTGTTAAAAATTTGATGCGATTCTTAAACTCAATTGTTAAAAGATGTACACAACACTATCTAGTTTGAAATGAAAATTGTGATTTGTTTTGCATTAAAAACCTACTCTCACTCCTATTCTTAATTTGGCAATTTTTAACAACGTATGCAAGCCAAATGTAAAGATAAACTTACCAATATAATTAAGGAAAATACAACATAAATCCTTACTTCATTTTATTTAATTAGTTGTTAAATGTTGCATATTTTCGCTTTCTAAAATATTGATATAGGAATCCAAAATAACTAAAATTAAAACGGGAAGAATTACATTAATAAATTGCCATTTTGTTTTTTCATTCTTTGTCTTAACTCCATCAACAGTCTTAATTTAATTTCTTTAGAGCGTGCCTCGAGAATATTATTTTCTCAAGCTAAGATTCTACATATTTTAAAGGTGCAAATCTTTATTCCCTGAAACCTACGTTCCCATTTGTTAAATCCTATATCTTCTGTCTCACCAGATGTCGTATTCACAAGATTTTTCGAAAAATCAGCATCACTAATTATGATTTGCTTAGTACTGGCACTTTTTTCTTTAAATTTTACACCAATAATTTTTAATGTATTTTCAAACTCTGGTGTCAATCTATTTTTAAAATAAGATTCAAATTCCCCTTCCAAGATTATAGCTACCGGTTTGTTACCATCATTATATTTTGAAGGATCAGGTGCCACTTTTTTAGCATCTCAAATGACAATCTAACAGGAGAAAAGTTGTTCTCTAGAGTACTTCGAGCTTCTTTGAGTAATATTGTTTTTTTACATTTCCTTCTGTTTTTAAGTGTCGATGGAGCTAGGTAAAAGAAATTGACTCTATCTATATTTTTCACGATAGGATGCTCACTATCAGAACAACTGCTAGGTGGTATGGCCATGAAATAATTTGTTTGTGGTTATACCAGCCATTCCAATTACTTGCGGTATTTGATTACACTCCAAGTCCAAGATTAAATCAGGCATAATGCGAACGCCATATTTGAAAAACATGTCATCCAAAACCAAGATTAAAATCAGATGGTACATAAAACTTGTACTTATTTATACTATCTAAAGAAACTTGAAATTTGTCTATCATCCAAATTATTTTACCTCCTGACACGGAGGCAGTTGATCTAATTTGAATTGGTTTGGATGGACATTTCTGTCTTTGGGGATGCTATGATTATTAGATCAATCGTACTATCCAATTTCATTAATGTATCAAGACTTACTCTGCCTACCTTGTGCAATTTACGTATTTCATTCTCAAGTCTAAAAGTCTGACTTTCTTCCAACTCTCCTTCCTTGCGTGAACAAAACGTTTTTGGACCTATTGGACTGCATTTTCTGAAACGCATTTGCAAATTTATATTCCAACAGCGCTACAGACTTATTTAAAATAATATCTTCATCATCACCTGGTTTTTGCTTCCTTTCTAGTAGATTTATATATATTTTTTGTCTTCTTGTGATGATAGCAAATGGAAAAACTGCCTTTTGAACCAATTGTGTACCATCGGGAATAACCCAAATTGATAGGTATGATATTGTCTTCAATTAATTGTTTACGCTTCCTATCTATTTCTAGTGCTGACCTGCTGTTGGATCATCAAACTCATAAACAATCTTAGGATTTGTGTCCCTTAATTTGGCTAAAAATGTCTCTCGTAGATGATTGTAATCGCTTAAATCCTGCAGGAAATTCACCATCAAGTAGCACTCTAATGGTTATATTATCATCAGAAGCATCCACTAGGTTTTTGTATTGTTACTAAGGTAAATCTTGCATCATCTGTAAGGTCAAATTTGTGTATATATAAATGCTGCGATAGATATTAATAATAAATACTATCGCAATAACTATAATAAGCTGGGCATATCTGAACCCAAAATTTTAAATTTCATCTATTAATTTTTATATTTTTTAGATATCAGATGGAATTCGTTTAAAAAAATCATAACCATTGGCGTGCATTCCTGTTCTTGATCATAAGTTAGCAGTCATTTATTTTCTAGTATCCATAACTGTGATTAAAGGTATGTAAAAATACAAAAATCACGGAAATAAAATACATAATATCCCTTGTGTCTATCAACCCTTTACTAATACTACCGTAATGATAATTGATACCAATCTTCAATAAACAAGTCTAATGAAGTGGTAAATATTGTAATCGAGCCACAATAAGTAAATGCCCAATGAAAAAGAAACATAAAAAAGCTCCTAAAATGAAAGCTACATATCTGATTGTTAGTTAATGTAGATGCAAACATCCCTATAGAAACAAATGCGTCCAGATAAGAAAAACAAACCAATGTAAGGAACCTATTGGCCCCTGAATCCAAAATTCCTCCATAGGAGATCCTAATTGATAAATAGAGTAATAATAGATAAGTGAGTAAAGCAAATATCACCAAAGTAAAATTAGCGAAATTTACCACCTATGATTTGAATAGTCGTTAGCGGTTCGTATATAAAAACTCAATGGTTCCATTAGCTTTTTCTTCTGCAAATGACCGCATTGTGACAGCTGGTATCAAAATAAAAATACCAATGGTGCTATAGAAAACAACGATCCATCGTTGCAAGAATTGTAATCCAACACGCTTGTATCTGCAAATACCCGCATAAATAAACTAATGGATATTAGAAACACACTTATCACTATGCCCAATAAAGAGAACTAAAAAATGTGTGAATCTCTTTTCTAAAATACTAAGCATCTATAACTGATTTTGTCAATTTTTCTAAAAATGTCTTCAATACTTGCTTTGTCTTGTGCATTTCAATAATGGTCAATCCTTGCGATACAGCAGTTTCAAATATCTCTTCCTGAATGTCTGCATCATGTGCAGCACTGAAAATATATACACCATTTTCAAGTGTGACTTCTTCTACTCCTTGATCATTTTAAAAGGTAGAAGTGGAAACATTAGATTATTACAAACTCTACATAAATGACTTGATCGCCAGACATTCTTTTGGGTAGCTTCTCAATAGATTCGTCTGCTTTGAATTCTCCTTTATTAATAATGACTACCCTATCGCAGAGCGCTTGTACTTCTTGCATGATGTGTGAGAGAAAATATAACTGTCTTCTCTTTGCCTAATTCTCTAATTAAATGTCGGATATCAATCGAATTGATTCATATCTAATCCAAGGGTAGGTTCATCAAGAATCAAAACTTTAGGATACATGAATGATGGCCTGCGCTAATCCTACCACTCTGTCTATAACCTTTGAGAAAATGTATTATATCTTAATTTGTTTTGCTCTTGACCAAGACCTGTTAATTCTATCACTTCGCACAGATGCACGATTAGCTTTGTTTTCTATCTTATGGATACTCGCCACAAATTGCAAAAACTCTTTTACATACATCTTCGCCTGATAGGAGGGTTTGTGCTCTGTTAAGATAGCCTGTTGCTTTCTGACCATCAATGGTGAAGTTTGTATATCGTACCCTGCTACTGTAGCTGTTCCGCCATCAGGTTGTGTATAGCAGCATAGCATTTTTTCATCGTTGTTGTTTTACCAGCGCCATTGGGACCCAGAAAACCTAAAAATTTCGCAGGACGTACTTCAAAGATAACTGATCAACAACAGTTTGTGATCCATATTCTTTTGACAAACCTTAATTTCAATGACAGACATAATACTGATTTTTTGGTATAGATAATTGAAAGTACGAGTACTCAGAATTTGAATTGAAGCTATAAAATTAATATTATTAATTGATAAAAAACTATTATGTCAATTGGGTTTAGTCGCCTATGAGATTATTCATTCAGTTTGCTTTAAGTCGAAGGATTAGAAAAACTCCATTTAGGCAAAACAAATGTATATGGAGCTATTCGCCTGGAAATTTTGGGATAAAAGCCATCAAGAACTATAGATTTTCCAGCATTTTCAGATAATATTTTTGACCAACATATTGACAGAAGTAACCTCTCGATTATTGATTTTAGTAATGATATAACCTGGTTCCATTTAGTCATATTGATAATAGAGCCATTCTTTATACTAACTACGATCACGACTTGAGGTGCAAAACAGCTTTTCGTATTTGTCGGCATCCCTGAGTTCTAGCCCTATTGCTTTCAATAATGCATCGTCTCTAATACCTATCAAGTCGGTAGAATTCAGTTGATTACGAAGCGTAGCATTAATATTTAAAGCTTACCTTCCTATAAAACAATAAACTAACCCAAACAGTCTGGGTCTGAACTGTGCCAATTGTTCCATAAATTCAACAGTGTTATTAGTCTTAACATTCCCCACGCTGCGTATAACATCATCATTTTTAATCCGGCATCGTACGCATGCCACCATCTTTAAACACTGATGCCACATAAACACCTGTCAC
This sequence comes from Saprospiraceae bacterium, assembly GCA_016714785.1. Lineage (GTDB taxonomy): Bacteria > Bacteroidota > Bacteroidia > Chitinophagales > Saprospiraceae > OLB9. Next base: position 3,480 of record JADKCC010000064.1, on the reverse strand, counting down.
TTCATTTAATTTTAACGATTTGGCTAGGTAGTTGTCCATATTTTCTATCTCAATACCTAACCATCATCTCTGTACCACACCAAACTCTCTAATGTCTGCAACTACTTTTGGCAAGATTGGCGGGTATTGCAAAAGAGAATCCTTCATACTTTCCCGAATTGCTTTGAATGGCGGTGCATGTTTACATCAAATCGCCCCTGAAGTTAATGGGTGCACCGCCACTATTACAGGATTGACTGCCACTATCCGTTTGAATAAATGATTCAATGCCTTGGTTTTCTAACAAATTTATATTCCTAGCTTTGCGCTTACAATCCCTGCTGTTACGGTCGATTGGAGACGGAAAGGGTTGCCAACAGCCATCACCCACTCTCCAATGAGCAAGGAATCTAGATACTTAAAAACTAAAAAATCCAAAATCTGTAAAATCTATTTTTCAATAATGTGAAATATCTGTACTTGGATCATTACCCAATACTTTGTGAACTTACTACCTATTGTCGTACAAAGTTACATCTATCTTTGATGCACCATTGACCACATGATGATTGGTGATGATATATCCATCACTGCTAAGGATGACTCCAGAGCCTGAATTGACTGCCATTGCATTTTGTTTCTGCATTGGATTGACCATTGGATTTAATAAAAACTGACAGCTTTCCGACCTTTCTGCAGCAGTTACAAAATCTGTAGAGTTGTGACGATCTGAATGAATGATTAAATCTATCCGAAAAAAGTATGTCATTTTCGGCCACTGCGAATAACTTCTTTTCTTTGATTAGTTGAAAATGTTTCCATGGATTAAAAAAAATAGTCATTATATCCAAATGGATCCTGCTGAAATTGCAAATGAACAAAGCAAAGTAAATGATATGTAACTTGTCTATCTTCAATTTATATATTAAGTACGATTAATATAGAAGGCAAATATAGGATTTATTTATTTAAACCCACTCAAAAATGTTAATTTTGGGTCTGGTATTGTACTCAATTTAATTGTAATACCCTTTATTGAATAACGTTATAATCTAATTTATATATCTTAAAATTATATTAAAAATAGTCCATGGAAATAATTTTTGAAAAATATCAAGGTGCTGGAAATGATTTTGTCTTAATCGATCAGCGCAAACAGCAATATATTGTACACATAATGATGAACGCTCAATAGCCCATTTATGTGACAGAAGATTCAGGGATTAGTTGCAGATGGTTTGATACTGCTTGAGGCATCAGAAAAAAAAACGATTTTAAAATGGTCTATTTTAATGCCGATGGTAGGGAGGAAGCTTCTACAGGGTAGTGGTAATGGTGGTAGATGCATTGTTCGGTTTGCAATTCAATTGCACATTTTTGAAGAAAGTACGGTCTTTGATGCTATAGATGGCACAGATCAAGCAAAGGTGAACAAAGGTAATCGTACAGTAAGTCTCCAAATGATTGATGTTGAAAATGTTATCAAACACTATCTGACAATACTTATCAATTAAATACTGGTTCTCCACATTATATTTCATTTTGCGAATTTATCCCTAACGATGTAAAACAAGCTGGTAGTATTATACGATATTCTCCCATTTATAAGGATGAAGGCATCAATGTTAATTTTGTAAAAAAATAAGCCTACCCATAGAAATAGCGACTTATGAACGAGGTGTGGAAGATGAAACTTATTCATGTGGTACTGGCGTAACTGCTGCCACATTGCTTATGCTGTGCAAAATGATGTATATGGTCATATAGAATATTCTGTAATAACTAAAGGAGGAAATCTGAAAGTTTCTTTTGAACACAAATCGGGAGGCATTTTTTTTTCGATATTAATGGCTAATTGGACCAGCTGTCAAAACTTTTAATGGCTTTTTTAAGCTATAATCGCATACTTCTACATCATGATAAACATGATGCGCAAATAAAAATTTACCAATTATTATGCTCAGGCAACGTTTTATCCCCAAACCGTAGTATTAAAGGGGTAAGTGTGTTATTTTTGTGGACCATATCACTAAAAACGAAATGCCATGACGCGATTATATTTTTGATATGTATATTAATGTTGGTTGCTTGTCAACGAGAAGATAGTGATGTAATAACTCTATTGATGTCATCGAAGAAAGCGAAACATTTTTCGATAGTCATTTTATAGGCAAAACAACGGATGTTAATGGTGCTGCCTTAGAAAATGTTCAGGTTTCTATTGGTGATTTCACAGACTATACAGCAGAGAATGGTGTGTTCTTATTCAACAATTCAAAAACTATGCTTTGGAGATGTGCTTTGATAAAGATGAGTAAAAATGGATATTTTAATCAATACTGTTTTACTGCAAAAGCAGCTAATCAATTTAGTAATTTGACTATCACTTTACGGAAAAAATAGCCATCAAATCTTTAACAGCTCGGATCTTACCGAATTGTCTGTAAATAATCAAATCAAGCTTGCAATACCTGAATCAGCTTTTTCATACACAAATGGAACCTTATATCAAAGTAGAGTTCGATTTTATATTGATTTTCATCCTTTATTGGACAATATGGGAGTTGTTGACAAAACTTCAAAGAGGATTTTAATCGATGATACTAAAGTGCAATTTGTTTTGAGACTATAGATGGCTTGCTGTTGCATATAAATAAATCATTGCAATTGATGATCAATAAAAATAATATTATCGTTGCTAGATTAGATATAAATAAGTTAAAATGGATAGAAACACCTTCAAAAAAGGAAAACAGTCAAATCATTACTAATATAGACCAAAACATTCATGATATTATTGGTCCAATTTACTCCTGCCACCCGGATAAATACCCAGAAGTTGTTAATGTGGTTCAAAAAGGTGTTTCGTTTGCCCAATTATCTGTAATGAACGATTTACAAAACAAAAAAGTGCAGCCAGATCAAGATGGAAATGTAAGTTTTTATGTACCATCCAATGTTGATATGTCTATTGCTATCAGTGATGTTTGCGGCAATAATTTGGCTGAATCCGCTATAAAGGTGGGCAGGATGTCAAGCAACAAATGCCAAATATTGTTTTTAAAAAATCAAGATTTGTTGACAGTCAAATCCACCATGATGCATGTGGTTTTACATTATCAGCATTTGATTTTGGTCAATGTGCACTTTCAGGCACTGGACAAACAATAGTTGCCTATCAATCTCAAAATGACCAAACATATTGTCCTGCCAACTTGTATGAAGTTGAAAAGCTAGTTATTTTAAAGGAAAAGATGAAAAATTTTCGATTTCATTCAGTGGTTACTCAATAGTCGGCAGTTAATCATTAATGCAGCGCCTATATGTTTAGAAAAATTTCGGGATATTTTAGTGTCACAGCCCAATAATATGGTTATTGTTAAATTATATGCATCCCCCAATCAATGATCTTCAAAATTTAGTGATTTCAGATTTAAATGGAGTTATGATTTCTATCCCAAAATATCGGGGGTGGTAAATTCAACCTGACGCCATTATTTT
>JADKCC010000063.1 GCA_016714785.1 Saprospiraceae bacterium | reverse complement strand
GTGGCCTGATAATGTAAATAAAAATACAGGTGAAGAAACATTTAAGAAATTATTTTCCAGCTTTATTGTAATTCAAATATACTAAATGATCAACATAATTTAATGCTTGAGCAATGGATCGATAAATTGCCTAAAGGCCTATGGGAATCTTAAGGTCAACAAGGTAACGAGTATGATTATAAATATTTAGCTATACAAGGGATCTGATAAGGATGATCCACGTTCTAAAAATATAATATCAATTGAAGATTACAAAATACTAGAAGATAAATTTTCTAAATATTACAAACAATTTAATTTTTCTTCATGCGATTAATTCTCTTAATATACCTAATTGCTATTTCCATTGGTTGTGATAGAAGATCAAATTCTCTATAGATTGTAATTTATCCCCTGAAACTATTTTTGTAGCATCATAACAACAATCCAATGAAAAGCACCATTTAAATTGATTTGTCAAGCAATGAAAGTATAGTTTAAACAACAAATAAGTGTAATATTTTTTTAAATCAAAGCCATTAGAACATGTTTATATGGTGGATATTAGCGGATGAGCTTAATTGTGGAAAACTAAGTTTTACATTACTTACAGATAAGGTTTAACTTCAAAGCCAATAAATTTCTTTATTATACATTTATTGGAATCAATATTTGAACGATGATTGCTCAAAACTAGATTCAAAAGATTTACTGATGAATTTTTCCAACGTCTTTAGTCAGGCGTTGGTTTAGATTACTTCTACAAGTGAAAACTACTATATGAGTGGGGATAAATGGTGTTTGGAAAATAGATTCTTGGTTCATGATATTGGTTATAAATAACCCATACATTAAGCATTTTTAATACGTAAGGAAATCAAAAACAATCCAGAAGCGCATCACAACAATACCGGTGATGCGCTTTTCATCTAACTATATAGCTAATGAATGTAAATCTTATACTATCTTTGTATTGTCATTTTTATGGACTATTAAACCTTAAGCTTAAAATGTCATGAATTGCAAATTCGTAAAATATAGGATAGCATGGCAAGGTTTATTGGGTGCTTACCCAGAAGAAACCAGGCACTTGTATGACTTCCTCCCAAATATCCAGAATTGCAAGATAATTTTAACAACAATGTCAAAGGTCAAGGTACCTTACAATTTAATGGTTGCAATTAAAAGCTTAATAAAATGTATAAATTTAAAATTTTGATAGTAAGCATTCTATTACTAAATTTAATTTCTTGCTCATCGCAGAAGTTGCAGATTAGTAAAATGACTGACTGTGAGTTGTTATCAAAAGAATATGTTTACAAAAAATGGGATTTTAGCTCTTGTAATAATTTTAAGATCGAAGACAATACAGTTATTAAAATATTACAACCAGCTTATAAGCTAATGCATGGAGACCTGGTAGATCATAGAATGCATCCTCCAACAAAAAATATTTGTTATAATATTAATGTCACAAATATTGACAAATACAAAAGTTGGTATGAGATGAGTTTTGGAATTGAAAATGTAACAATTGAAAGATATGGTGGAAGTTTTCTTTTTAATCTTGATAAATATGGAAACATCTCCAATCTTCATATTTGGTATTATATTAAAAACCAGAATTCAAAAAGTGGACTTGACTTATCCAAAAAATATCCAAAATATAAACAGAAACCTAGGTATTAGTAAAATGGATTATAATTATAGTGCCTGAATATGATTTATTCATGCGCCAAGTTCCATATTTTTTCATCTTATGTTATATTTGAATCTTTACAAATTTAAGAAGGTGGAGAATAATGTTAAAATGAGTAGATTATGCTTAGGTTATTTGATTTTATTGCATTTAGCATCTTGTTCATCCCACAAGTTTATAAATAATAAAATGACGGACTGTGAGTTGCTGTCAAAGATGATAAATCAATTAGTAATCATTGACGAACCTCCATGCAACCAAAAAATAACTATTGTCGTCGATACAATAGGAGGTGGTGGGAGTTATGTATATGATTTGGGAAAGATTGAGTCTGTGTACAAATGGAATTTTGATAAGTGTTCAAATTTTTATATTAAAGGATTTGACTCCATAGTAGTAGTTCCATTAGTGTATAGATTTGTGCACGTAGAAGATTTAGATTTAAGAATATTTCCTCCTGATGAAAATACTTGTTTTACAATAATTATATCGAACATTACAAAATACAAGCGATTTTATAAATGGTCGATAACAATTGAAAATCAAAGCCTAGATTTCTCTTATTTAGGTTCCTTTCTTTTCAATATAGATAAATCTGGGAATTTACAAAATATCAAAATATGGGTTTATCGTAAGAATTATATGTCAAATAGCGGTATTGACCTATCCAAAAAATATCCGAAATATATACAGAAAACTAGGTATTAGTAAAATGGATTAGCGCATCACCACAATTACCGGTGATGCGCTTTTTTCATATTACTAGGCTAATGAATAAAAACCTTATACTATCTTTGTATTGTCATTTTTGTGGACTATTAAACCTTAAGCTTAAAATGTCATGAATTGCAAATTCGTAAAATATAGGATCGCAGATACAATCTGCGACCAACGGAGAGTGGCCTGATAATGTAAATAAAAATACAAGTGAAGAAACATTTAAGAAATTATTTGAGCTTTGTTGTAATTCAAATATACTAAATGATCAACATAATTTAATGCTTGAGCAATGGATCGATAAATTGGCTAAAGGCCTATGGGAATTTAATGGTCAACAAGGTAACGAGGAGGATTATAAATATTTAGCTATACAAGGGATCTGGAATAAAAATGATCCATGTTCTAAAAATATAATATCACTTGAAGATTACAAAATACTAGAAGATAAATTTTCAAATATTACAAACAATTTTAATTTTTCTTCATGCGATTAATTTTTTTAATATACCTAATTGCTATTTCCACTGGTTGTGATAGAAGATCAAATTCTCTTAGAGATTGTAATTCTATCCCTGAAACTATTTGTAGCATCATAACAACAATCCACGAAAAGCATCCATTTAAAATTGATACTGTCAAGAATGAGTATAGTTTAAATGAACAGATAAGTGTAATATTTTTTAAATCAAAGCCAATAGAACATGTTTATATGAAGATATTAGCGGATGAGCTTAATTGTGGAAAAATAAGTTTTACATTACTTACAGATAAGGATGACTTCAAAGCCAATAAATTTCTTTATTATACATTTATTGGAATCGAATATTTGAACGATGATTGCTCAAAAATTAGATTCAAAAGATTTACCGATGAATTTTTCCAACGTCCAGGGTCAGGCGTTGGTTTAGATTACTCTACAAGCGAAAACTACTATATGAGTAACATCAATGGCGAGTGGAAAATAGATTCTTTGGTTCATGATATTAAGTTATAAATAACCCATACATTAAGCATTTTTAATATGTAAGTAAACCAAAACAATCCATAGCGCATCACTACAATTACCGGTGATGCGCTTTTTCATCTAACTATATAGCTAATGAATAAAAATCTTATACTATCTTTGTATTGTCATTTTTGTGGACTATTAAACCTTAAGCTTAAAATGTCATGAATTGCAAATTCGTAAAATATAGGATCGCAGATACAATCTGCGACCATCGGATGAAAAAGATGCCTGTTCTACTAATTTAATTTCAGAATTAGAGTATGAGAAATTGAGGGCTGACTTTTTAAAAATTCCTAACAATTTTACTTTTGACAAATGCGACTGATTATAGTATTTTTTACATTCTGGCAGTTGAGTAGTTGTAATACACTTAGTAACAATAAGGCTGATTTACTAGCCATAATTTCCTGAATTAATTACTCCATTCATGAGACACATCCTCTCACTTAGATAGTTTAACTCAAAACTTGTGGTATTTATAAATATTTTAGTTTACATTTTTATTCTTCAAGTTGCTTTTAATAGTGCAAATTTCAAATTATATGATAAATATTTTGAATGTAACGGACTGAAATTTATTTTATTAGAAGATAGAGGAGAATTTAGAAATAATAATTTTAAATACTTCACAAGTATTGGATTTGAATATTTGTCAGATGATGGTAAAAAATTTATCGTACACAGGAGGACCGATGAATTCTTCCAACGTCCAGGCTCAGGTGTAGGTTTAGATTACTCTACAAGCGAAAACTACTATATGAGTAAGATAAATGGTGTTTGGAAAATAGATTCTTTGGTTCATGATATTAAGTTATAAATATCCCATACATTAAGCATTTTTAATGCGTTATTATACCATAATATCCATAGCGCATCACAACAATACCTCGGTGATGCGCTTTTTCATCTAACTATAGCAATAATGAATAAAAATTTTATACTATCTTTGTATTGTCATTTTTGTGGACTATTAAACCTTAAGCTTAAAATGTCATGAATTGCAAATTCGTAAAATATAGGATCGCAGATACAATCTGCGACCAACGGAGTTTGTCCTTTTAAACTATTCAATCATAAAATTTGTAAACATATCAATCATGACGCCTGCAAATGATACGCTTACTCCAAAAATAAATAAATATAGCGTATTTTGATAGTAATTAAACACTTGTTCTCTTGGGTACTGCATTCTTAGTATTCTATACAATACAAATATAAGACAAATGATTCCAACTAAGATACTAAAGCCTATGAAGTAAGCCAGTACGTCACTCATTTTACTTTCAGTTCTTACAAAAGTGGATGCAAAGTTCAGAATAAATCCAAGAATGATGCCTGTAGCTGTTACTAATGGTTGTCTAAATGCTTGGATTTTATCTTCCATATTGAATCGATTAACATATTAATACACAAAATAGGTTTTTTTCGCAAAATTATCCACGCCGATGATTGGAGCTTTCGCAAAAATACTTAACTAAATCTGTGGATCTTGAAATACGTTATTGAGGATAAGTATTGTCTTAATTAAGTATTTTTGATGAAATTCATTTTACACAATACTAAAATCAGGGCTCTACCATTGCCAATAAACTCATCAAAGAACTCAATAAAGATCGAACGCTTCCTAAGGACTCACGGATTATTTTGTTAAAAAGAAACAATCAAATTATCATTCCTGAAGGCGAAACCAGAATCTTTGTAAAAGATATTGTTGTAGTTTTGTCCAAAAAAGAAAAGGTATCAGAATTGTCAAATATTTTCGGTAATAAAAATAATGATCATTAATGAAAATGTAAGTTTTAGTGTGTTGTTACTATTCGTTGGTTTTAATCTTTGGTCAAGATTCGCTTAATAAAAATGGCAAGTAGATATTTCAGGATTTGTGGATATATTTTATGCTTATGATTTTAGTAAACTTCAGGGCAACATTAGACAGCCTTTTTTATATAATCACAACAGGCACAATGAGTTTAATGTTAATCTAGCTTTTATCAAAGCGGCTGTGACAAATGATCATTATAGGGCAAATCCATTTGTTACAATCGGGCACTTATGTCATTGATAACTATGCCGCAGAGCAAGGTGTAATTAAAAATATATTGAAGCTAATGTTGGTATCGCCTTAAGTAAAATAAAAAAATATGGTTGGATGCAGGCATCTTTCCTTCTCATATAGGATTTGAGTCTGCTATATCGGCTGATAATTGGACATTGACTAGATCGTTATTGAGAAACTGAAAATTCACCTTATTTTTTATCAGGCGCAAAAGTGAGCTTATGAAGTCAATCAACAGTGGACCATTTTGGCATTGGTGTGTGGCTGGCAACGTATTCAGCGAGTAGGAAGGCAATAATTTACCGTCATTCGGTACCCAAGTAGTGTATAAACCAACGGATAAAACGTTGTTCAATTGAGTACATTTGTAGGTACAGATGATGCCGATGCACAACGAAGGATGCGATATTTTAATAATCTTTATCTACAGTCTTGGTTTTCGGACAAAGTAGGGATCATCGCAGGATTTGATTTTGGCTTCCAGCAAGAACAAGTTAAAAGTGCCCACTTTGTAGCTTGGTGGAGCCCTATCGGTATCTTACAGTACAAGATCAGTGACCAATGGAATACTGCATTGCGTGGCGAATATTATCACGATCCATCGTCTATCATCATATCCACATCAAGTCCGATTGGATTTAAAACAGTGTCAGCTTCGTAAGGCCATTCTAAATATTTCCTCACTATTCATAACACTAAGTTACAACTATTTATATATTTTACCCACTATTCCACAGAGCCTTTTAATAATACAATTATTTTAAGTGTTTATAGAAGCATTTTATTTTTTTTAATCTCTTTAAGTATTTACTATAATGTTTTAACGGATGCGATTTACGACGGCCGCTCTCCCGATAGGAACTGCTGTCGTAAAATCGCTTTGTTGTCGCAGGTTCAAATTATCACATCATATCTTCACAAACCGCTGAATTTCATATACATTTTTATTGTCCATTATCCTTAGATAGTACATTCCACTTCTCAAATCCGACACATCAATTTCATCTTGGAAATTTCATTTCTTGACTAATTGCCCTCTTTGATCGTACAGTTGAATTATACTGCTATTTTGTATGCCCTCACATTCGATTTTTATGAGATTATGCGTTGGGTTAGGAGTGATTTTATTACCTTTATTGAAAAACCTATCTTCATTGTTTTGTAATTCATAGCCTGGCATTTCAAATAATGAGTATTGCATATAGTTGCTTGTTCTTCCAGTTGCACTATTGTCAAATGAAACCAGTTTGAAGTATTATTTCATCGACACCTAAAATTTTAAAATCAAAATTCCTGAAATTTTTCCTTTAGTATCTATTACTATACTAGTTATTGAATCTAATGTATTACTGTTTTTAGCATGACTAAATAAAGTCAATTCTATTAAATTCCCATTGTAGTTTTGTGAAAAAAACTTTAATTCATTTTGATTTACGCTGATTGGGTATATATTGTAATATGTTTTGTCATTATATTTTAAGTTCAGTATATGTGACATTTGATTATAATCTTGGTCATACCAAGCGAACATAAAGTACTCATCCCAATTAGGAAATCTTCTTATTTGTGTTATAAATGTATGCCCTTGAAAGCTACTTGTAATAAAGCGGCAAATTATCTAAATAATTAGGAAAAGTAATCAAATCACTCATATCTATACTTGCTATTTCTCTAACTCTACCGTCCTCAAATGCCAATTCTTTTAGGTACACTTTTCAATGAGATGGTATCTTGGTATGGATTATTAATATAAAACAGATATTTTAATTTTTCTCCGTCAAGATGATCAATCCATGGGTCGAAGCAAGAGGCGGAAAATCTTCATTGATGCCCGTATCAAATATAAATGAATCTATTTTAGTGTAAAAGTTTTCTCAACCTTGCTCATATTCGTAAAAGCGTACAATTAGTTGTATTGATGTGTCTCTATATATTCTTTCTGTTTGTGCAAAAAATGTACTCTTCGAGTTTCTTCCATTTAAATTCTGAATTGGGTAAGAAAAGTGTATCTGCTAAATCATCATTAAACAGATTGTTGATTTCATTTCCATTTTTAAGCGAAATAATTCTTTTTGAGGGACGACCCGTAAAAATCAAGACCAGGTCTATCTTCCAAAATGTGAGAATTATCTCTTATTGGATGAAAAGGACACTTCCCTGATTCCTGATTAATATTAAGCAAGCTTCCTAAGAAATATTCTCTATGTCGCTTTCCAGAATAATAATTGTCAGAATACACCCAATTTGGCAAACCAGAGTTTTTATTAATACTGTGAACCATACACCCGTCTAAACCAAGGAAATTAGCAGGTGTCACAGTTTGTTCTAAAATAATAATTTGATTATTAACCGCTTTAATATCTACTGTAATTTTTCCAGAATAGTGTGAGAATATGGGTCAAATGGATGGTTGACAAAATTGCTATCATAAGATATATATGACCATATTGGTTGATGCACTCCAAAATATTCCACTTTCGTGAAATCCTGAGCATACAAATGAGTAGAAATAACTAAAACAAATATAATTAAAATTAAAATATTTTTTTCATTTCAATGTCTTTTAATAAGGTATAGTAATAACCCATTATTTGGATTATTACTATACCAAGGTTAATATTAAAATAATAAATCATCACACTGTTGCCTACACTTAGTACTATAAATAGTGCCAAATGGGCATGAATTTTCTTCATCATCAAAACAACTAGCCGGATCAGAAGCATCTTCTATCGATTGAAGCTTCCATACACCATCAATCTTTCTATAGTTTCGTATTATTTTACAGCAACCTGTACCACATCCAATTTTGGTTTTAATGATTGCTGAATACTCACCTTCCTTTACATCCACTACAGAATAACATGTTCTTGCACAACTACTGGTGTTGTAAGTTATAGTTGCAGAATAAGTAACATTATTTATAATTGAAAAAAGCATTGTAATTGCTTCCACATTAGCTGATTAAACCTTGTCTCAAATTCTTGCCAAAGTACCATTAGCCGAATGATAAGCAAGTGAATCTTCATATCCCCCATATAAGCATTGATATTCTACAATATTGAAATCTGAGAAAATGTAATTTGTCACACCTGACCTCTATATCGCAGTAATAATAAGGAACAGATACTACAAAATCGCAATCACTAAACCCAGCAGTAATTGTATTCGTAAAAACTCCAATAATCACAATCCTGCGGAGGCTCGGTAAAACAAGGATCGCTCCTTCGCTCTAATTGATCCTTAATTGTGTAGCTAACTGCTTATTCTCGCTTTTTCTGACAGCTGAATACAGACAACGCAATTACACTTGAAAATAAAATGATTTTTAATTAAATTTTTCATTATAAATATATTTTTAAATGCCATTCTCGCCCAACATTTCCGGCTAATTGAGGCTGTTGGCACTCCAAGATGCCTTGGCAAAATACTGCCAATCACTCCCGCTATCACATATCTTTATCTTTTTACAAAGCCAAATATACATATTTCTACAACTAGAATTCCATGGTATCTGTTGCAAAGCTGTTTATTTGTTTTTCATAATCTGTGATAACTATTTAAAGACAAACAAAAATCCTAGCACCTCTCAGGTTTTTAGAAAAAAGTATCAATGTATGGATAAGTCTTCGCAGTCGCTTATGATTTTTTAACCGTTTTTTAATGAAACAAAAATACAGGTATTTTTTCAAAGCCATAATAACAGTTTTCATTCAATAAATGTATGACAAACCCCTTGTTTTTGGCTACCAATAGAATCTAATATATTGATTTATATAGCATTGCGTCCAATCATAGAATTACATTTATGAAATAATTGCAAATCATTGGACTAAATATTTATCAATAAAGTTTTACATTATGCAGAATTCGTCTTGATTACACCATCTTCATCCATCTTCAAGTACATCCCACTTTTACAAATTACATCCCAGTTTTTGAATAATAATTTACACTTTTGAATGATTGTTTTATATATTGTATAAGCGTTTCCATTATTAATACAATTATTTTAAGTATTTATAGAAGCATTTTACATTTTTACAATATCATTTTAGATTCTTTAATTAGCGTTTTAGGTTTTACAATATCATTTTAATTATTTAAATCAGCGTTTTAAGTTTTTACAATATAATTTTTTAACTTTTTGAATCATTGTTTACAATATTAACAAGATTATTTCCAATATCTACATCAGATTGCATTTTTGACGTTATTGTTATGATTTTATTTTAAATATGGAAGATCAAAGTGGGATTTATCCATTGATTATGGGACTTAATATTCAAAAACTAAACGCCATCTTTATGTTATACTTAAATCTTGCACCTATTTTTGCTGCTCGAGGTATTGAGAGACCTTATAGTTACTTGGTCAAAGCCGGTTTTACGCATCATACGCATTCAATTTGCTTAGTAGCAATACACGCTCTTTTAGACTAGATCATATAGAAGCTCTTTGTCGCATCTTAGTATGTGAACCCAATGACTTATTGGCCTGAAGCCCAAGCAATGTGCACTACCCTAGCCAAAATCCTTTAGAAAAATTGCGTCCCAATAGTAGTGAAACTGCACTAAACACCACTTTGGCCACGCTGCCTTTTTCAGACTCAAAAAGCTACCAAAGATTTTTTAAATAATGTCAAGGATGAAGCATCTGCTCCGTAAGCAATATTATTGTCTCCAAGTTGAGACTTTGGCCAATAAAAAATTTCCAACTATATGATGCTACTCCCTTGTATTAATCTTACTTTGTGCCCATTAGTCAAAATATAAAAAGATGTGATATCTAGAGTTTATTGTTTAATTATCTTATGGAGTATGATTGGTGCGTCGTGCACTACTACCAAAAGTAATGTACTCCAATCGTCAACTCACACCTGCCGAAGACACCCTCCGATATGCACACAAGAAGCCCATCTTAAAATGTAAAACAACTCACCTTTGGCGGCGACAATGCAGAGGCTTATTGGAGTTTTGATGACAAAAGTTGTTTTTCAAGCCACCAACAAACAGTGGGGAGCAGGAATGTGATCAAATCTATTATTTTGATTTGAAAGTGGGAACGCAGACTGGCACCACCTGCATTATTGAGAGTCAGGGCGGCAGAACTACCTGTAGTTTCTTTGTGAAAGCCAATCGGAGCATCGTTTTTGCATCCACACACGAAGCGAATGCTAGTTGCCCACATGTACCTGAGCGCAGAGCCGATGGTAAATATATTTGGCCTATTTATGAGACTTTTTGATATCTATCATGGTGATCTCAAAGGCAATATCATCAAAACTTGACCGATGCTCCCGGCTGTGATGCGGAAGCTACCGTTTCGCCAGATGGAAGTAAGATCGTGTTTATCGCTACGCAGTGGTGATTTAGAACTCTACACCGTGAAAGCAGATGGATCTGACGTAAAACAAATCACCTCTCAACTCCGCTATGATGGTTGCGCATTTTTCTCACCTGATGGCAAAAAGCTTATATTTAGAGCATCTCGTCCTACCTCTGATGAAGATGTAAAGTGTATAAAGAATTGCTAGCTCAAAGGTCGAGTAATGCCTACCAATATGGAGCTTATGTGTGCAATGTAGATGGTAGTGACCTAAGTAAATTGACCAATCTCGGAAAAGCCAATTAAGCACCTTATTTTCATCCCAAAGGGATAAAGTCATTTTTCGTCCAATCACGGCAGCACCAAGAGAGATATCAATTCAATCTTTACATGATCAATTTGGATGGTACAGGTCTAAAACAGATCATTTTGACAAGACCTTCGATTCTTTTCCTATGTTTTTCTTATGATGGCAAAAAAATCATATTTGCTTCCAATAGACATAATGGAGGCACGTGATATAATTGTTCATAGCTGATTGGGTAGATTAATACTACTTTTTCAACGCAATGTTTCCAAAAATTGGGATTTAACAATGGATTTTTCAGTCACCAAAACTTCTACCAATGGCAACTAATGAAAGTTAAGTTGGGAGAAAAAGGGAGTTAGGTAAAGCCGAACTCAATCTCCTCATCAAACTTCGTCATTTCTCACGCTACAGCGGAGAGAAAACTCATTAAATGCAATTATAACCAAAATAAAATTAAGTATATTATTTATAGCATCTATAGTGTGATTTTACAAGTACTTTTTTTATTCATTTTCATTTTGTAAAGTGTTTGACATGATAAAATATAGCAAAACAGATTTAGCAGCTTTGGATATGATCACGAGGTTGACACTCGTCAATAGTATAACTGGCTACAAACCAGCTAACCTAATAAGGAACAGTGAGTAAAACAGGACTAACTCCAACTTAGCCATCATCAGTTCTGTAGTCCACTTAGGATCAGATCCAGCTTTACTCGGTTTTAATCAGTGCGCCCCTTCGTCGGCGAAAGACATACGATGGAAAACATATTGGGAAACAGGCTTTATACCATCAATCATATCCACAGAGATATTGCCGAAAAATGCACATTTCTAATTTCGTTGATTTCCCAAGAGCGCATTCAGAATTTGAAAAGTGGGCGTTTACACCACAATATTTGGAATGATTTTGCAGCTCCCTTTGTAGCTGAAAGCCACATAAAAATTGGTCCTGTCATTAGCAGAAAAAAGAAGGATATCAAACGTGAATGGTACCACCCTAATAGCATTGGCCAAGTAGAGTATATCTATATGGGATGACACTTATTTTTGATCCCAAAGGGCCTATGGACTAGATTTGAATCGAGCAGGAAAAGCCCATTTGTACTGGGTTTAGACAGTTATCACGGGAAGTAAAAAAAAAACAAGTTTGCTTCTTCCTTTATGCCAGACGGGGGGGTTTTTCGCACTACCAAAAATTTCTTAATAATAGTAAGATTATTGGTTGGTAAAAAATATCCCTTGCCCGCTACTCAGTATGGAGAGTGTCCAATTCAAAAAACTTAAATTTCGGCTGTAGACCAACCTAAGTGTCCTACCATCCGAGACTTGTAATCACTAAAGGAAATACGTTCAATATATCTAATCCAACTTTGTCAAATTAAATTTGAGACTAAAAAGGGCCTCAGTCGTTAAAGCTTCTTCAAAAATGACATAAGATTAAAGTTTAACTGGAGGAGAAAAACTAATTTTATTCAAATATTACAAAGCAGCACTAATTACTATTAATAAAAAAGCTTGCTACTTACAGAAATTACTCCGTAGCGGCTTCAAACTATTTCAATCTAAACACAATTACATACTATTCGATGATGATCATCTTTTTGGTATCGGTATATCGTCCCGCTATCTATTCTATAGAAAAGCACACCCGATACATTCAATCCTGCATTGATATTTACTAGCGTTGTCCCTTCCTGATACTCACCAGAGATTACTTTACCACCTCTTCCTGTCACACATCAGTCACGTGATCGTTGCTTTGAGATTTTTCAGGCAATGTGAATGAAATAGTGGTCAACCCATTAAATGGATTTGGTGTATTTTGTCTTAACTCAAACCCTGTGCATATTCAGTACTTCTACTTTCCAAGGTTACGCCAGATGCACTATAGTCATATATAACTTTCAGATGTAGTCACTTTGGATGATACACGAAGTATTTGTTTGTTATTAATAGTAAGTTTTTTTAGCTTTGGCTTTGATGGTAATAGTAAACTTCCCAATACATCAAAACTTGCCTATTCCTGTACATTCCAACTCATGGTAACGATAATTTATCGTGACAGATGCAATCCGAAATTATTTTTACTTACGTTTGCTACTTGCTGCTTCAAATCCTTCAAAAGAAACTTTGATTTCGCATCAAACTCAAGGGTAAACCGAATCTACATACCTTATTAAACTGTCCTTTACACACAGGCAAAATTAACCATTCTCCTTGTTTTGCTGTGGAGACATCTGTCAAATAATGCTAGGTTTTGGTTTGACCTTAGTTACATTAATATCTTGAACATTGACCGTTGCAGAACTGTTGACATCACCTATTTTGACTGCATGGAAGTTTTGTCCCACTCCATTATCATTCAAGCCATTGTACACAAATTGCTCAGTTTAATGGGAAAGATCTACTTGGATTGCTAAAGACAAAGTCATTGGTAACAAATCTCCATGACTTTGGTCCCTAAAAAATTCGTTAGTAAATACCAAAATACATTTCCTTAATGCTACCAAG
>JADKCC010000062.1 GCA_016714785.1 Saprospiraceae bacterium | reverse complement strand
AGATTACTTGTTACGAAAACTACTATATGAGTAAGATAAATGGTGTTTGGAAAATAGATTCTTTGGTTCATGATATTAAGTTATAAATATCCCATACATTAAGCATTTTTAATGCGTTATTATACCATAACAATCCATAGCGCATCACAACAATACCGGTGATGCGCTTTTTCATCTAACTATATAGCTAATGAATAAAAATTTTATACTATCTTTGTATTGTCATTTTTGAGAAATTTAAACCTAAGTTTAAAATGTCATGAATTGCACCAGAATATAGATCGCAGATACAATCTGCGACCAATGCAGAGTTTGTCCTTTTAACTATTCAATCATAAAATTTGTAAACATATCCATCATGACACCTGCAAAGGATACACTTACGCCAAAAATGAATAAATATAGCGTATTTTGATAGTAATTAATCACTTGATCTCTTGGGTTTGCATTCTAGTATCCCATATAATACGAGTATAAGACAAAATGATTCCAACTAAGATACTTTTTGAGTACGCCAGTACGTCACTCATTTTTACTTTCCAGTTCTTACAAAAGTGGATGCAAAGTTCAGAATAAATCCAAGAATGATGCCTGTAGCTGTTACTAATGGTTGTCTAAATGCTTGGATTTTATCTTCCATATTGAATCGATTAACATATTAATACACAAAAATAGGTTTTTTCGCAAATTATCCACGTCGTTGATGTGTTTTCTAAAAAAAAATGCATAATTAAATCTGTGGATCTTGAAATAAGTTATTGAGGGTAAGCATAGTCTTAATTCAAGTTCTTTTGATAATATTCATTTTACACAATACTAAAATCAAACTCTACCATTGCCAATAAACTCATCAAAGAACTCAATAAAGATCGAACGCTTCCTAAGGACTCACGGATTATTTTGTTAAAAAGAAACAATCAAATTATCATTCCTGAAGGCGAAACCAGAATCTTTGTAAAAGATATTGTTGTAGTTTTGTCCAAAAAAGAAAAGGTATCAGAATTGTCAAATATTTTCGGTAATAAAAATAATGATCATTAATGAAAAATGTAAGTTTTAGTGTGTTGTTAATATTCGTTGGTTTTAATCTTTTTGGTCAAGATTCGCTTTTCAATAAAAAATGGCAAGTAGATATTTCAGGATTTGTGGATATATTTTATGCTTATGATTTTAGTAAGCCTCAGGGCAACATTAGACAGCCTTTTTTATATAATCACAACAGGCACAATGAGTTTAATGTTAATCTAGCTTTTATCAAAGCGGCTGTGACAAATGATCATTATAGGGCAAATCTAGCATTACAATCGGGCACTTATGTCATTGATAACTATGCCGCAGAGCAAGGTGTAATTAAAAATATATTGGAAGCTAATGTTGGTATCGCCTTAAGTAAAAATAAAAAAATATGGTTGGATGCAGGCATCTTTCCTTCTCATATAGGATTTGAGTCTGCTATATCGGCTGATAATTGGACATTGACTAGATCGTTATTGGCTGAAAATTCACCTTATTTTTTATCAGGCGCAAAAGTGAGTTATGAAGTCAATCAACAGTGGACCATTTTGGCATTGGTGTGTAATGGCTGGCAACGTATTCAGCGAGTAGAAGGCAATAATTTACTGTCATTCGGTACCCAAGTAGTGTATAAACCAACGGATAAAACGTTGTTCAATTGGAGTACATTTGTAGGTACAGATGATGCCGATGCACAACGAAGGATGCGATATTTTAATAATCTTTATCTACAGTCTTGGTTTTCGGACAAAGTAGGGATCATCGCAGGATTTGATTTTGGCTACCAGCAAGAACAAGTTAAAAGTGCCCACTATGTAGCTTGGTGGAGCCCTGTCGGTATCTTACAGTACAAGATCAGTGACCAATGGAATACTGCATTGCGTGGCGAATATTATCACGATCCATCGTCTATCATCATATCCACATCAAGTCCGATTGGATTTAAAACAGCTGGAATTTCTTACAACGTAGATTATCATCCTTCGTCGAATCTTGTGTGTAGATTGGAGCTAAGATACCTAAGCAGTAAAGATGCCATATTTGAACAATCGACTACACCAAAGGACAAGAACACATTTGTGGCTTCATCCATTGCTATGAAGTTTTAAGGGGTCAACTTAAACGCCATGCAGGGGGTCAGCTTCGTAAGGCCATTCTAAATATTTCCTCACTATTCATAACACTAAGTTACAACTATTTATATATTTTACCCACTATTCCACATAGAGCCTTTTATTAATACAATTATTTTAAGTGTTTATAGAAGCATTTTATTTTTTATAATCTCTTTTAAGTATTTACTATAATGTTTTTAACGGATGCGATTTACGACGGCCGCTCCCGATAGGGGCGGCTGTCGTAAAATCGCTTGTTGTCGCAGGTTCAAATTATCACATCATATCTTCACAAACCGCTGAATTTCATATACATTTTTATTGTCCATTATCCTTAGATAGTACATTCCACTTCTCAAATCCGACACATCAATTTCATCTTGAAATTTCATTTCCTTGACTAATTGCCCTCTTTGATCGTACAGTTGAATTATACTGCTATTTTGTATGCCCTCACATTCGATTTTTATGAGATTATGCGTTGGGTTAGGAGTGATTTTTAATTCCTTTATTGAAAACCTATCTTCTATTGTTTTTGTAATTCCATAGCCTGGCATTTCAAATAATGAGTATTGCATATAGTTGCTTGTTCTTCCAGTTGCACTATTGTCAAATGAAAACCGCGTTTGAAGTATTATTTCATCGACACCTAAAATTTTAAAATCAAAAATTCCTCCGAAATTTTTTCCTTTAGTATCTATTACTATACTAGTTATTGAATCTAATGTATTACTGTTTTTAGCATGACTAAATAAAGTCAATTCTATTAAATTCCCATTGTAGTTTTGTGAAAAAAACTTTAATTCATTTTGATTTACGCTGATTGGGTATATATTGTAATATGTTTTGTCATTATATTTTAAGTTCAGTATATGTGACATTTGATTATAATCTTGGTCATACCAAGCGAACATAAAGTACTCATCCCAATTAGGAAATCTTCTTATTTGTGTTATAAATGTATGCCCTTGAAAGCTACTTGTACGCGGCAAATTATCTAAATAATTAGGAAAAGTAATCAAATCACTCATATCTATACTTGCTATTTCTCTAACTCTACCGTCCTCAAATGCCAATTCTTTTAGGTACATTTTTTCAATAGAGATGGTATCTTGGTATGGATTATTAATATAAAACAGATATTTTAATTTTTCTCCGTCAAGATGATCAATCCATGGGGTCGAAGCAAGAGGCGGAAAATCTTCATTGATGCCCGTATCAAATATAAATGAATCTATTTTAGTGTAAAAGTTTTCGCAACCTTGCTCATATTCGTAAAAGCGTACAATTAGCTGTATTGATGTGTCTCTATATATTCTTTCTGTTTGTGCAAAAAATGTACTCTTCGAGTTTCTTCCATTTAAATTCTGAATTGGGTAGAAAAGTGTATCTGCTAAATCATCATTAAACAGATTGCTGATTTCATTTCCATTTTTAAGCGAAATAATTCTTTTTGAGGGACGACCCGTAAAATCAAGACCAGGTCTATCTTCCAAAATGTGAGAATTATCTCTTATTGAGGAAAAGGACACTTCCCCTGATTCCTGATTAATATTAAGCAAGCTTCCTAAGAAATATTCTCTATGTCGCTTTCCAGAATAATAATTGTCAGAATACACCCAATTTGGCAAACCAGAGTTTTTATTAATACTGTGAACCATACACCCGTCTAAACCAAGGAAATTAGCAGGTGTCACAGTTTGTTCTAAAATAATAATTTGATTATTAACCGCTTTAATATCTACTGTAATTTTTCCAGAATAGTGTGAGGAATATGGGTCAAATGGATGGTTGACAAAATTGCTATCATAAGATATATATGACCATATTGGTTGATGCACTCCAAAATATTCCACTTTCGTGAAATCCTGAGCATACAAATGAGTAGAAATAACTAAAACAAATATAATTAAAATTAAAATATTTTTCATTTCAATGTCTTTTAATAAGGTATAGTAATAACCCATTATTTGGATTATTACTATACCAAGGTTAATATTAAAATAATAAATCATCACACTGTTGCCTACACTTAGTACTATAAATAGTGCCAAATGGGCATGAATTTTCTTCATCATCAAAACAACTAGCCGGATCAGAAGCATCTTCTATCGATTGAAGCTTCCATACACCATCAATCTTTCTATAGTTTCGTATTATTTTACAGCAACCTGTACCACATCCAATTTTGGTTTTAATGATTGCTGAATACTCACCTTCCTTTACATCCACTACAGAATAACATGTTCTTGCACAACTGCTGGTGTTGTAAGTTATAGTTGCAGTATAAGTAACATTATTTATAATTGAAAAAAAAGCATTGGTAATTGCTTCCCACATTAGCTGATTAAACCTTGTCTCAAATTCTGCCAAAGTACCATTAGCCGAATGATAAGCAAGTGAATCTTCATATCCCCCATATAAGCATTGATATTCTACAATATTGAAATCTGAGAAAATGTAATTTGCCACACCTGATCCTCCATAGCAGTAATAATAAGGAACAGATACTACAAAATCGCAATCACTAAACCCAGGCAATGTAATTGTATTTGTAAAAATTCCAAAATCACAACTTGCTGCAGGATTGCTAAAACAAGGATCGCTATTTCTTAGTTCAATTTCCTTTAATTCTGTATTTAATTGCTTATTCTCGCTTTTCTGACAGCTGAATACAGACAACGCAATTACACTTGAAAATAAAATGATTTTAACTAAATTTTTCATAATAAATGATATTTTGAAAGTATTACTCGCCCCAACATTTCCGGCTAACCGAGGCTGTTGGCACTTCAAGATGCTCATGGCAAAATACTGCCAATCCTCCCGCTATCACATATCTTTATCTTTTTACAAAGCCAAATATACATATTTCTACAACTAGAATTCCATGGTATCTGTTGCAAAGCTGTTTATTTGTTTTTCATAATCTGTGATAACTATTTAAAAGACAAACAAAAATCCTAGCACCTCTCAGGTTTTTTAGAAAAAAAAGTATCAATGTATGGATAAGTCTTCGCAGTCACTTATGATTTTTTAACCGTTTTTTAATGAAACAAAAATACAGGTATTAATTCAAAGTCATAATTACAGTTTTCATTCAATAAATGTATGATAAATCCATTATTTTTGGCTACCAACACAACCTAATGTATTGATTTATATAGCATTGCGTCCAATCATAGAATTACATTTATGAAATAATTGCAAATCATTGGACTAAATATTTATCAATAAAAGTTTTACATTATGCAGGAAGTCGTCTTGATTACGCCATCTTCATCCACCTTCAACTACATCCCACTTTTTACAAATTACATCCCAGTTTTTGAATAATTATTTATACTTTTTGAATGATTGTTTTATATTATTGTATAAGCGTTTCCATTATTAATACAATTATTTTAAGTATTTATAGAAGCATTTTACATTTTTACAATATCATTTTAGATTCTTTAATTAGCGTTTTAGGTTTTTACAATATCATTTTAATTATTTAAATCAGCGTTTTAAGTTTTTACAATATAGTTTTAACTTTTTGAATCATTGTTTACAATATTAACAAGATTATTTCCAATATCTACATCAGATTTGCATTTTTTGACGTTATTGTTTTGATTTTATTTTAAAGATGGAAGATCAAAGTGGATTTATCCATTGATTATGGACTTAATATTCAAAAACTAAACGCTATCTTTATGTTATACTTAAATCTTGCACCCATTTTTGCTGCTCGAGGTATAGAGAGACCTTATAGTTACTTGGTCAAAGCCGGTTTTACTCATCATACTGCATTCAATTTGCTTAGTAGCAATACGCGCTCTTTTAGACTAGATCATATAGAAGCTCTTTGTCGCATCTTAGTATGTGAACCCAATGACTTATTGGCCTGGAAGCCCGAACCCAATGTGCACTACCCTAGCCAAAATCCTTTAGAAAAATTGCGTCCCAATAGTAGTGAAACTGTACTAAACACCACTCTGGCTACGCTGCCTTTTGCAGAGCTCAAAAAAGCTACCAAAGATTTTTTAAATAATGTCAAGGATGAAGCATCTGCTCCGTAAGCAATATTATTGTCTCCAAGTTGAGACTTTGGCCAATAAAATTTCCAACTATATGATGCTACTCCCTTGTATTAATCTTACTTTTGTGCCCAGTAGTCAAAATATAAAAAGATATGATATCTAGAGTTTATTGTTTAATTATCCTATGGAGTATGATTGGTGCGTCGTGCACTACTACCAAAAGTAATGTTCTCAATCGTCAACTCACACCTGCCGAAGACTCCCTCCGATATGCACAAGAAGTCCATCTTAAAAATGTAAAACAACTCACCTTTGGCGGCGACAATGCAGAGGCTTATTGGAGTTTTGACGACAAAAAAGTTGTTTTTCAAGCCACCAACAAACAGTGGGGAGCAGAATGTGATCAAATCTATTATTTTGATTTAGAAAAGTGGGAACGCAGACTGGCACCACCTGCATTATTGAGTACAGGCAAGGGCAGAACTACCTGTAGTTTCTTTATGAAAGGCAATCAGAGCATCGTTTTTGCATCCACACACGAAGCGAATGCTAGTTGCCCACATGTACCTGAGCGCAGAGCCGATGGTAAATATATTTGGCCTATTTATGAGACTTTTGATATCTATCATGGTGATCTCAAAGGCAATATCATCAAAAAACTGACCGATGCTCCCGGCTATGATGCGGAAGCTACCGTTTCGCCAGATGGAAGTATGATCGTGTTTACCTCGCTACGCAGTGGTGATTTAGAACTCTACACCATGAAAGCAGATGGATCGGACGTAAAACAAATCACCTCTCAACTCGGCTATGATGGTGGCGCATTTTTCTCACCTGATGGCAAAAAGCTTATATTTAGAGCATCTCGTCCTACCTCTGATGAAGATGTAAAAGTGTATAAAGAATTGCTAGCTCAAGGTCAAGTAATGCCTACCAATATGGAGCTTTATGTGTGCAATGTAGATGGTAGTGACCTTCGTAAATTGACCAATCTCGGAAAAGCCAATTGGGCACCTTATTTTCATCCCAAAGGGGATAAAGTCATTTTTTCGTCCAATCACGCAGCACCAAGAGGATATCAATTCAATCTTTACATGATCAATTTGGATGGTACAGGTCTAAAACAGATCACTTTTGACAAGACCTTCGATTCTTTTCCTATGTTTTCTTATGATGGCAAAAAAATCATATTTGCTTCCAATAGACATAATGGAGGCACACGTGATACTAATTTGTTCATAGCTGATTGGGTAGATTAATACTACTTTTTCAACGTAATGTTTTCAAAAAATTGGGATTTAACAATGGATTTTTCAGTCACCAAAACTTCTACCAATGACAACTAATAAAAGTTTAATTGGGAGAAAAAGGGAGTTAGGTAAAGCCGAACTCACATCTCCTCATCAAACTTCGTCATTTCTCTCCGCTGCAGCGGAGAGAAAACTCATTAAATGCAATTATAACAATATAAAATTAAGTATATTATTTATAGCATCTATAGTGTGATTTTACAGTACTTTTTTTTTATATTCATTTTCATTTTGTAAAGCGTTTGACATGATAAAATATAGCAAAACAGATTTAGCAGCTTTGGATATGATCACGAGGTTGACACTCGTCAATAGTATAACTGGCTACAAACCAGCTACCTTAATAGGAACCGTGAGTAAAACAGGACTAACCAACTTAGCCATCATCAGTTCTGTAGTCCACTTAGGATCAGATCCAGCTTTGCTCGGTTTTGTCATGAGGCCCTTCGTCGGCGAAAGACATACGATGGAAAACATATTGGAAACAGGCTTTTATACCATCAATCATATCCACAGAGATATTGCCGAAAATGCACATTTCACCTCTGCTGATTTCCCAAGAGCGCATTCAGAATTTGAAAAGTGTGCGCTTACACCACAATATTTGAATGATTTTGCAGCTCCCTTTGTAGCTGAAAGCCACATAAAAATTGGTCTGTCATTAGCAGAAAAAATAGATATCAAACTGAATGGTACCACCCTAATCATTGGCCAAGTAGAGTATATCTATATGGATGACACTTATTTTGATCCCAACCATGGACTAGATTTGAATCGAGCAGGAACCATTTGCATTTCGGGTTTAGACAGTTATCACGAAGTAAATAAGTTTGCTTCTTTCCCTTATGCCAGATTGGAGGCACTACCTAATTTCTAATATAGTAAGATTATTGGTTGGTAAAATATCCTTTTAAGCTGTGCTACTCAGTATGGAGTGTCCAATTTTAAATTTCGGTCATAGACCAACAACTAAGTGTCCTACCATCCGAGACTTTGTACTACCATGAAATTATTGCCATATATCTAATCCAACTTTGTCAAATTAAATTTGAGACTAAAAAAGGGGTTTCTCAGTCGTTAAAGCTCTTTCAAAATGACATAAGATTAAAGTTTAACTGGAGGAGAAAACTAATTTTATTCAAATATTACAAAGCAGCATCAATTACCACAAAATAAAAAAAGCCACTACAGAAATTACTCCGTAGCGGCTTCAAACTATTTCAATCTAAACACAATTACATACTATTCGATGATGATCATCTTTTTGGTATCGGTATATCGTCCGCTATCTATTCTATAGAATAGCACACCCGATACATTCAATTCCGTAGCATTGATATTTACTACGTTGTCTCCTTTCTGATACTCACCAGAGATTACTTCTACTACCTTTCCTGTCACATCAGTCAGCGTGATCGTTGCTTGAGATTTTTCAGGCAATGTGAATGAAATAGTGGTCAACCCATTAAATGGATTTGGTGTATTTTGTCTTAACTCAAACCCTGCATATTCAGTACTTCTACTTTCCAAGGTTACGCCAGATGCACTATAATCAGCCATATAACTTTCAGATGTAGTCACTTTGGACGATACACGAAGTATTTGTTTGCTATTAATAGTGTTTTTAGCTTTGGCTTTGATGGTAAATAGTAAACTTCCTGCATCAAAACTTGTCGGCTCCTGTACATTCCAACTCATGGTAACGATACCCTTATCAGACAGATGCAATCCGAAATTATTTTCATTTACAGCCATACTTGCTGCTTCAAATCCTTCAAAAGAAACTTGATTCGCATCAAACTCAAGGGTAAACTGGAATCCATATACATCATTAAACTGTCCTGCATACACAGGCAAATCTAACCATTCTCCTTGTTTTGCTGTAGAGACATCTGTCAATAATGCTAGGTTTTGGTTTGACCTTGAAGTTACATTAATATCTTGAACATTGACCGTTGCAGAACTATTGACATCACCTATTTTGATCGCATGGAAGTTTTGTCCCACTTTATTATCATTCAAGCCATTATACACAAATTGCTCATTGAATGGGAAAGGACTACTTGGATTGCTAAACACAAAGTCATTGGTAACAAATCTCCATGACTTTTGTCCATTTGGAAATTCGTTAGTAATACCTAAAATACATTTCCTTAATGCTACCAAGTCTGACGCCGTGATTCTACCATTATTGTCAGTATCAGCAGCAATTACTTTTTTAGGATCATTAAGGTCTGCCAATCCTAATATATGTCTCTGAATCATTACAAGGTCTAAAGTAGAAACACCATTCATAATATTTCTATTGTCAGAAGCTTTGATACTGTAATTATATCCTTTAGGCAATGCAGTGAAACTATACTGACCATTGACATCTGTTTTTATAGATTTGCTTAACTCAGATTTGTTACTTTCCAAATTGATATCTGCACCATACAGCCCAATACCTGATGAAGCAGTACCACCTTGAATAGCTATGCTTGATGTATTGGTATCAGGACAAACACCTGCATTGTCTTGAAGTACCAATGTAATCGTACAATAGTCCTGATTGCCAGCAAAGTCTGTCACAGTCATATCCAGTGAAACTTCTTGAGAAATACCATTAGGTATGTCAGCACAATCAAACAATATACCGGATGTCTTCGTAGCAGGTATCCAGATTTGAGCAGTACCAGCATTGTATTCAGCAAGTGTTGCTCTTTGGCCATTACCTTTGAAATAATGCTCTACATTAAGCAAAGTATCCACTGGCGTCGCTCCAAAAAATGTAAACCACAAATTAGCTTGAGGTGTACAGTTGTCAAATGATCCTTTATCGAAGTCCTTCGCCCAGATAGATATGGTACCATTAGAATTCATGACCGCTGTAGTCAATGAAGAAATACAATAAGGCGATGGTTTTTTATTCTCAACAACATTCAAAATGTGAGAGCAAAAAGCTCTATTACCACATTTGTCTTGTACAGTCCACTTGATTTTGTATCTACCAATAGCCATTTTACGGAAAAATCTTTTGGTATTGCCAATAGCAATTGGTGTAGTACCTGTCTCTGTAAATAATTCATAAGACCATGTCAAATTAGTATTATCTTCTGGACAATCATCTATAGCATCCATAGAAAAGTCCACATCACCTTCACAATTTCCATATACAGGTACAGTCCTATCTATACAGCCATCCAATGTTGTACCAGTCGCTCCTATGAATACAGGTGCAACATCATTTTGCAATTTAATGATTTGAATGTGTTCATACCATCCTTCGCCATATACTGGATCAGTATCGTTGTAAGTACACCAATCAATAACAGTCCAAGTTCTCAATACTTTTTCACATGCACCATCCACAAATTTGAACACTTGGTCTTTGTAGTGTGCTGCCACGAGACTACAATTATCGTCTCTTAATGTAGGTTTGTCAAATCCTTCTGGCAATGAAGTAGGGTCAAGCACTGAATGACATACTTTTGTCTCATAATTTTTTGGCCAAGTGATATCATTTTTAAGATCGGTAACATCATAAATATTATAATAAAAAGGATCATCATTTACCAAAGAAATCACTTGTACGCAAGAGTTTTTGTAACCTTGTCTATCTGTTACCGTCCATGTACGTGTTACAGTACCTACACCGCATTGATTGATTTTTACTTCATCTTGTTTTTTTGACATCTATCACACCGCAGTTATCTACATATAAAGGTCTGCCTGTCACATCCAAATTTGTGTAATCAGCTTGGCAATCCAATACTATATCGGCAGGACAAGTAGTAATGTAAGGAGGTAATTTATCTTGAACAGTAACTTCTACCATACAGGTATTGCTATTGTTGTGAATGTCTGTAACCCTAAGCTCTACCATCACAGTAGTTCCTACTTCTGCACAACAAAACTCCACTGTAGGCGTAAAATTGGCGGTACCAAATCCACATCTATCTGACAATTTCCTTACTTCATACTTGAATATACCACAATTATCTACGCTACCATCATCAAAGGTAAAAGCTTCAACTACTGCCTTACCATTACCACCTATGGCTGTTACAGTTGTTCTATCACAAACAGCATTTGGCCTTACTAAGTCCACTACTTTAACTTTAAATGTACATTTACTTGCATTGCCACACTCGTCAGTAACAGTCCATTTTATGTAATTATCGCCTACGGGCAATCCCTGAATTTCGCCTGCTATTTGGTCAACATTAAGATCTACATATTCTGAATCTACATTATTAAAGCTATTGTAAGATAAATGATAAGTAAGATCGTCAGAACACTCATCAAATATTCTGGGTTTAGGCGCTAAATAAGTGGCCGAACAATCATAATCATCTGTAGAAATTGTTACATCAATTGGACAAGTTAAACCAGGACCTTTATCATCTATTACCTTGATAATCTGATTATGCACGATGACTTGTCCACTACACCATTCTATCACTTTGTGTGTCCTGAGTAGTTTGTATGATTTTTCACACAGATCTATCTTTACATCTACTGGAGGAACGATTTGTACATTCTCACACAAGTCCCCAAAAGGAATACCTGTCACAGACGTTGGCGGAATCGTAGTACCATACGTGGAACATGAGAGAGGAAAATGTATGCCATCTAATCCATCATAGTTTGGTGGAAATTGTAAGGTAGAAAGGCTATTACGATATACGTAAATATAATGACAACAAGGCTGTGAAATATTACCTAATATATCGCTACCTGTCCAACATCTTCTGATAACTTTTGAATAAATACTGGAACAATCTTCTTCAATTACTTCATCTACATAAGAAAGCGATGCTGCACCACAATTGTCAGCTCCTAATACCAAATAAGTATTATCTTCTACCCAAGAATAAGCATAATTCGTTCCATCCAATGGAAAAGGTATTTGCCCACCGTTTTGACTAAATATTAAATGGATATTTTTCACCACTCCAGTTCCACCTCCTGCAGCATCATACACAGTAACTTTCCAATCTCCCTGCAATGGTTTGCCATCAAATATAGACAAAGGATTGTACGATTTAAAATTGCCCGCAACTGCTGGTACAGTAGCATCACATGTACTCTGTAGTGCTGTAATCGTATTGGCAGATTCATCATCCAATGTCAACATAAGGTTTTCACCAGGACATGAAAGTCCAAAAAACAAAGGTACCGTCACACCATCTGGAGATGTAATATTGGCCATCAAATCCGAGACTCTGCTATGCTCGATATCAATAAATACATTTAAATCAGAGATGGTAGTACCTTGCAAATGAGCTACAGGAATAGTAAATGATTTAACAGGCGTTAGAGGAGTCCCTATAGTGCCATCCACTATATTCGCTACTACTGGCACTCTTTTGGACAATGGTGATCCTGGCTCTAAATCAGTACTACATGTTGCGTAAACATCTTTACATATTAAGTTGGGCCCCAATTTATCTTGCACTAAAATCTCGCCCCAACAACTATTGCCATTAGGAGCTATTATTTGTGTCTTTAACTTCTGGCCTATTTGCGCTTTGGTTACTTTATTCCCCAATACTGCACCATTATTAGCAATGATTTGAACCGTATATTTATCATAACAACCATACTCATTGCCTTCAAGCAACATATCTGGTGTCACTATCGTCTCACAATCTTCATCTAATGATACTTGCACTAAGTCATTGCAAGCCAAAGTACCAGTAATATTATTGTATTCTAATACATTGACATTGAAGGCACAAGCAGTGCTGCTATTATTAGCATCAGTCACGATGTAACTCATCACTCGTGATCCAATGGGGAAAAAATCTCCTTCTTTAAAATTATTGTTCAAATTGACATATTTATAATCATCAGGTGTACCCATCAAACCGAAGACTATAGATGAAGGCGCAATACCAGGATTAAGTGGGTCAATTTCTTGATTAAGGGTAAGTGGACAATCTGCTCCTTGTATCTGTGCTTCAGCATATCCAGCCACATGTGCAGCATCATTACGTCCAATCTTAAATACGCTAATATGTGGTGCATTGGTCACCACTTCCATCCTAAAATTAGATAAAGAAGGTATTTTGATATTCACACCAGCTGGTATAGTATAATTGAAAACACCTTGCGACATATCTGGCACAGTTGCTGTTACACCACCTACAAATCCACCTGCCGCATTATAAAAATTGAAAGTGACTTGTGGACTATTGAAAGACCTATATACACCAACATTCACCCTATTAATACGCAAATCGGTCGGACTACTATTATAATAAGGCCTCGAATATTTGGTTTGTCCAGAAGAACAATACACCGTACTGTTGATCAACGAAGGATTAGTGTTGCTTACAAAAGGTATATCATTTACTGTAATATCAGGAAATGCAAAACCGAATGAAGGCACCACTACTCCACACTCTCCAAATCCAAGTTGATAATTGAGTGTAACAGGACAAGGCATCATGACAGCAGCATTTGTGACCCAAGGAAAGAACTTTTCAAAGCTTTTATTTGGGTTTAGCACATAATTTTGGTCTGAATGTGTGATGTCCTTTTTTGCAGAAACACTTTTTGCCGACAGTGTATTGCCAGGCAATATTGCGACTGCAAAAAACAGAGCCAGAAATGTGAAAAAATTTTTCATTTTTTTGTGTTTTAAGAATGAACAAGATTGAAATAAAATAAAATAAACTTTATAAAAAATAATAATGTGTTTAAAACTTATTTATAAAATATTGATTTTCAGCTAAATACTATCTTTATGTTATTTATATCTGAAAGATTTTATATTTGTAATTATATAAGGCAAACATTATACCAATTTGTAATATATAATTTCTACTTCTACACCAAAATGGAAAATATTATGTATGCTTTAGTTTATATTATGCGCAATGAATAGGAATATGTACCTTTGTCATCGTTAATTAAGTATCTGATGAGTGATCCTAGCCCAACATGTTTAAATTGTGGTAATACCCTCTGTGATGGAGATAAATACTGTAGTGCTTGTGGCCAAAAAACCGACGCTCACTTACTCACTCTGACTGAACTGTTTACTAATTTGTGGTCTTCTTTGACAAATTTGGATAATTCAGCATTCAAGACATTTAGGTATTTATGGGCACCTTGGAAGTTGACTGAGTTTTATGTAGATGGCAAAAAGAAGTCCTTTCTCAATCCAGTGCGTATATTTTTGATCACCATGGTATTGCATTTTAGTATTTTGATTTCTTCATTCGATCTATCCAACAATGCCATTACCAAAGATCTTTATACCAATTATGAAAAAAATAAAATCTATATTCAATATAAATCTATCAGAAACAGTGTAGATACTTTAAAATATCTTCCTATCATCCAAAAAATAGACACTACCCTATTTAAAGAAGGAGAGCAATTATCAAATGATACCATAACCAATTTATATTTCAACGAGACACCTTTTAAATTAAAAGGAAAAGATATCATTGAGATGAATATTGACACCATCTATAAGAAATATGGTTATACAACTTTTATTGATAAATTAATAGCCAAACAACTTGTAAAATCTCTGAAGGAGCCCGACCAAACCATACAATATGTATTGGGCAATTTAATTTGGGCAATTTTATTGACTATCTTAATTTTGGCAGGTTTCTTCAAATTGCTTTATTGGCGTAAAAAACTACCTTATGTAGAACATTTGATATTCTTACTCAATGTCCATTCTCTTGCTTTTGTAATCAATGGTTTAATCATCTTTTTTTCACAAAAAATATTTGATGTAAATGCCGAAAGTACTCAGGTAAATTTAAGTATAAGTTTCTTTTTAATACCTTCTATTATTTTCATCATTTCACTATTTAAATATTACAAACAAACTTTCATAAAAACCACAGTAAAGTCGGGCTTAAGTGCAGTGGTTTATATCATTACCAATCTATTTTTAATCATTCTTACAGGATTAGTAAGTTTCCTTTTATTTTAAATCATCTTCATGCAATACGAAACCGTCATCGGACTAGAGATCCATGTACAATTATTGACGCAATCTAAAGCTTTTTGTAGCGATACTAATGAATACGCTTCATTACCCAATACCAATATAAGTGCAATCTCATTGGCACATCCTGGCACTCTACCCAAAATGAATCAAAATCATCTGGACAAGGCGATATTGCTAGGTCTAGCATTTGGAAGCGATATAAAGCCATACAGCTATTTTGACCGTAAAAATTATTTTTACCCAGACCTACCCAAAGGGTACCAAATCACACAGGACAAAGCACCATACTGTACGGGCGGGAAAATATCTTTCTTGAGTGAAGGTAATTTAAAATCTATAAGACTTCACCATATTCACATGGAAGAAGATGCAGGTAAATCAATACATGACTTGCACGAGATACTTACATTAGTGGACATCAATCGTGCAGGTGTACCTTTGCTTGAAATAGTAACTGAGCCCGATTTCAGATCTGGCCAGGAAGTAAGTGATTTTATGGCGGAACTACAAAAAGCTGTCAAATATTTGGGTATATCCGATGGTAATATGGAGGAAGGATCTTTCAGATGTGACTGCAACGTATCCGTAATGCTCAAAGGTGCAACTACTTATGGCGAACGATGCGAAATTAAAAATATGAATTCTAAGCGTTTTGCTAAGTTGGCTATTGAATACGAAGCTCAACGACAAATAGCTGTTTTGAAACAAGGTGGCACCATACATAAGACTACCATGCTGTACGATCCTGATGCAAACGTGACTCGACCAATGCGCAAAAAAGAATCGGAAAACGACTATAGGTATTTTCCAGAGCCCGATTTACCACCCATCATGATAGCCAATGATTATATCTTTGAAATATCAAAACAGTTGGTAGCTCTTCCCGTACAAAGACATCAAACATTAAGAACACAATATCAGCTATCACACGCAGATGCAGACCTACTCACAGAAGAATTGGAATGGTCCAATGCTTTTTATGCACTGAGTGCCCAAATCAATGATTATAAAGATCTTGCAGAACTTTTCATTCATAAAGTACTCCCTTATCTAAAGTCAGAAAATAAGTCTTTAGCAGAGCTTGGTGATTTAACACACCTGCACCAATTTGTGGCACTATTGCAAAGTGATAAAGTATCAAAATCTGCTGCCTACCAACATATTTTTCCAAAATGGATTTTAGACATTTCACAAAAGCCTTTAAATATAGCGGAAGAACTGCAATTAATAAAAAGTGATGACCAAAGTTTTTTGGATGACCTTATTTTAAATGTGATCAATTCATTCCCCGATAAAGTAAAAGAATATCAAAAAGGAAAAAAGGGCTTAGTTGGCTTTTTTATGGGCCAAGTAATGCAAAAATCTGGAGGCAAAGCAGATCCGAAATTATTACAAACTAAAATGGAACATGCACTTAACCTATGATAATAACCTATATTTTTGATTGGCATTTATGAAACTTTCACCTAATGTCTATCATAAGATGACATTTAGGAGTCTTACTAACAAAATGTTAACACTACATATTACAACTATTTATTATCTTTGTGCCACTTTTGTAAATTCCTTAAGGAATGTAAAACAGAACAAATATGATAGAGAATAATTTAGTAGTTTATAATAGTTTATCACGACAAAAGGAAAAATTAGTTCCTATCCATGCAGGTCATATCGGTATGTATGTTTGTGGCCCTACCGTATATAATGACGTCCACCTTGGCAATTGTAGAACTTTCGTCAGTTTTGATGTGATCTATAGGTATTTACTTTATTTAGGATATAAAGTTCGCTATGTACGCAACATCACTGACGTAGGCCATTTGTTGGATGATGGCGAAGATAGAATGTCCAAAGGAGCACGACTAGATAATCTCGAACCTATGGAAGTAGCCCAAAAATATACCAATGGCTTCCATGACATGATGCGGATATTTAATACTTTGCAACCAAGTATAGAGCCACGTGCCACAGGTCATATATTAGAACAGATAGAAATGGTACACGAAATCATCAAAAATGGTTTTGGTTACGAAAGAAATGGTTCAGTATATTTTGACACACTAAAATTTGCAGAAAAAACAGGGGAATATGGAAAATTATCAGGTCGTGTGATTGAAGAATTGATAGCAGAATCCCGTGATAATCTCAAAAACCAAGACGAAAAAAAACATCCTTCAGATTTTGCAATATGGATGAAAGCTTCAGGTGAACACCTCATGAAGTGGAATTCACCTTGGTCTGTAGGATTTCCTGGATGGCATTTAGAGTGTAGCGCTATGAGTACCAAATACTTAGGCAATCATTTTGACATCCATGGTGGTGGCAATGACCTTAAATTTCCACATCATGAAAATGAAATAGCTCAAAATATTGGTTCATGTGGTTGCCAACCTTCCAATTATTGGTTGCATACCAATATGTTGTTGATGAATGGTAAAAAAATGTCCAAGAGTGATGGCAATACCATCTCCCCTACTGAATTATTTACAGGAGACAGTCCACATGTCAGCAAGGGTTATAGTCCTATGGTAGTAAGATTTTTTATGTTGCAATCACACTATCGATCTACCAATGACTTAACTGACGAAGCCCTTCAAGCTGCTGAGAAAGGTTTCAAAAGAGTCATGGAAGCCAACAAAACACTTGGTAGCCTGCAAAGTAACATTATCGAAAATGCGCCACTAGACAGCAAAATAAATGAAATCATTGATGGAGCTTATAGCGATATGAATGACGACTTTAATACACCAAGAGCCTTAGCACGATTATTTGAATTGGTGACCGTCATCAATAGCCTAAAAGAAGGCCAAATAGCACTGACAGAAGTATCTTCATCTTGTATCGAAAAAATAAAAACTTCATTTCATGCAATATTATTTGACATATTGGGGTTAAAAGATGAGTCAGATACCAATGCTGGTCCAGTGGATGGTTTAATGCAGTTGGTTATAGAATTGCGCCAACTAGCTAGAACAAATAAAGATTGGCCTACATCTGACAAAATTAGAGATTCCCTAAATGAGTTGCACATCCAGATCAAGGATGGAAAAGAAGGATCATCATGGAATTATAAATAATTCGCATCTAGATGATTTATAATGTATTATACAAAAATAAATTTAGTTTACCAAATATTAAATCAATAAAAATGAAAAAGTTTGTTATATTTTTATTCCTAGTTTGTAATTATTTTATCGGTCAAGCACAAGATGTCAATACCAAAAACTGGATTTTAATTCATGAAAGGACCGCTACATGGTGCCCTCATTGTGGTACATGGGGATGGACTATGAAAGAACAAATATTTGACAAATATGCAGATGAAAATGTTTTGTTCATGGCAGTACATCACAGCGGAGATTTGATGAATACCACATCGGTTGAATTTGATAAAAATTTTGGTGGGTCAGGTCAACCTCTCTTTTTCGTAGATGGCGTCAACATCAATGCAAACTCCAATAATATTGCCACCAAGATTGAAGAGACTCAGTGGGAAATCGATTATAAAAAAAACGAAAACACATTGGCGGGAGTTGGTATAAAGGCGACTTTGGACCCAATATCACAATTACTAAGTGTAGATGCTAAAATAGAATTTTTAACAGAATTGGAATCAGGAGATTATTACTTTGGTCTATATCTATTAGAAGATGTGCTCAATAGACAAGAAAGCAGAACAGGTCTTCAACTGCATAAAAACGTACTCCGAAAAAGCCTTTTAACTAATGTTTTTAACAATCCACTTCAATCTGGAAAAATAGACAAAGGTACTACATTCACCCTTAATGGAAGTGCTATGGGTTTGACAGCAGCTGCTGAAAAATATAAAATAGCTGGAGTGATTTGGACAAAAGTTGGAAATAACTACCGCTTCTTTAACGCCAATTTAGTCAACGTAGTTGGAGTATCTACTTCATCAGATATTTCTAAAGCAGATAAAGATTTTGATGTTTATCAAAGCGAAAGTGGCAATATTATCCTAAGTTTTAAAAATGAAAAATTTCTCAATAATAGCATCATCCAAATAACTGATATTAGTGGAAAAGTTCTTGCAACATCAAATATTGATGGGCAAAACACACAAACCATTAGTGTACCTTTTTTGCCAGGTATGCACATTGTCACCATAAAAGAAGATAGAAATGTAGTATCTAAAAAAATAGTTTTACAATAGACATTAGTTTTCAGTATTTTAATTTTTTAAATACGGGATTATTATTTTATACCTAAAATAAAAGAAAAAAAAAAGAAAAAAGGAAGCAGCGGCAAAAAAAAAAAAAAAACAGCGGAGGCCAAGCAAAGAAAAAAAAAAAAAAAAAAAAACCAAAAAAAAAAAAAAAGGGGGGCGAGGGCGACGGGGGGGCACCGCCCCCACCCCCCCGCCCCCCCCGGGGGGGCGCCCCAAAGGACGCGCAAGGAAAAAAAAAAAGGAAAGGAGGGAAGGCAGGGGGCACCCGCCGCCCCCCCCCCGGAGCCCCCCCCGCCCCCCCCCCCCCCAAAGGGAAGCGCCCAGCCCCAAACCCCGGGGGCAGCCCACCCCCCCCCCCCCCCGGGGGCCCAAACCCTTCCCGCCCCTCCCTTTCAGGCCGGGCGGGCCCCAAACGAGAGGGGGGGGGGAAAAGCCCACCCCAAACCGCCCCCAACAAAAAGCAAACAAGCGCCCAGGGCCCGGCCCCCCCCCCCGCCCCCCGCGCGGGGCTTTCTCACGCGCCTCCCCCCCCCCCCCCCCCCCCCCGCCACCCCCAAAGAGGACAAGCCCCCCCCCAAGGGAGGGACGGGAGGAAAAGGAACGAAAGGGGGGGCGGGCGCCCCCCCCCCCCCCCCAAAAACAAACATCCCCCCCCCAACCCCACCCCCCCCCGGCGCGCGGGGGGGGGGCGGGGGGGGGCCCCCCCCCTTTAAAAAAAAAAAACCCCCCCCCCCCCCCCCGGCACGCGCCCCGCGGGGGGCCAAAGGGAAGGGAAAACAAAAAAGAAATTTTAAAAAAAAAATTAAAACTTAAAAAAAAAAAAAAAAAAAAGGAAAAAAAACAAAAAAAAAAAAAAAAAAAAAAAAAACCAGGGGGCCCGGGGGGGGGGGGGGGGGGGGAGGAGAGGGGGGGGGAAAGGGAGGGGGGGGGGGGCCAAAAAAAAAAACCAACCCCCCGAAAAAGGGGGGAGGAGAAAAAAAAAAAAAAGAAAAAAAAAAAGAAAGGGCAAAAAAAGGGGGGAGGGGGGGGGGGGCGGGGGGCCCGGGGGGGGGGGGGCAGAAAAAAAACCCCCCCGCAGGCCAAAAAAAAGGGGGGGGGGGGGCGGGGGGGGGGGGGAGACCAACCAAGGGGAGAAAAAAAAAAAAAAAAAAACAAAACAAAAAAAAAAAAAAAAAAAAAACAAAAAAGGGGGGGGGGCGGCCAAAAAGAAAAAAAAATTTTAAAATTAAAAAAAAAAAAGAGGTTATTTTTTAAATTTGAATAATAAAAAAAAAAAAAAAAAAAAATTTTTTTTTTTTAAAAAAAAAAAAAAAAAAAAAATTTTAATTCTAAACATGTTTTTTTTTTTTTTTTTTTTGTTTAATAATCCCGTATTTTTTTCAGAGATTGGATAAGATATATCCTTTTCACTAAATCATTAACAAATAAGATCACTAGAAGTAACTTTTTATAAAATTGCATACTTTAGATGATAGAACTATTTTTTTTAAACATACTCTAAAAATGAGACAACAAAGCATCACAAAATGCTATCAATTATACATTATTAAAACTTTAACAAATCTATAAGAGGATAAAACAGAAACTTTTTTGACCTTTGTGCCGTCTTATAGTAAGTCATTAATCACTTTAAAAGTATAATATATGAAAGGTTTTAGATTATTAATTTTAATTGGTATTGTAACATTTGGAAATTTCGCTCTTACAGCTCAAACGACTAAAGCAAAAACAAAAAATACAAAAGCTGTAACAGTAGCTCCAGCCACACAGCATTCATCCAAAGCGGTAGCCGCACAAATCAAAGGTGTCCACATGACATTCGAAAATGAGCATTTGAACATAGGAAAAGTCAAAAAAGGAGAGATCAAGAAATTTGATTTTATATTTACCAACACTGGTACTGAGACAATAGAAATCGACATTGCTTCAGGTTGTGATTGTACAACGTTGGACTATCCTAAAAACAAAATTTTACCAGGCAAAAAGGGAGTTATCCACGTAACTTTTGATAGTGGCAAAAAAGAAGAATCTGAAACAGTGGATGTGGACCTATATCTAAAAAATCTTAACCCTAAGACAGGTCAAAGGATATTAAAGATCATAGATTATAAATACGAACTGCTAAAATAGTCTTTTTTATCGCATCCACCAATGTTTAAATTTTTCTACTGCACTCTCAGTAAATTTTGTTTTAACCATACCAGGAAAAACAAATTAAGCCTCCTTAGACCATCTGGTAAATTAAACAAGTCGATTGAGGGAAATAAAGGAAGTTCGGAATAGCAATACTCCCTTTATTTCCCTATTCAGTATTAAGAACAAGGACCTTTTTACCATAGAATAGTGAAAATAATATTAAAACATTATTGTGATTTGGTAGGATAAATGGACGAAAACACAAACTATCAAAAACTTAAAGTCTTACTACGTTTGTAATATCCCTGGGTTAAACTTCTCTACTTCACCATGATTTGCCATCTCAATGCCAATTGATATAAAATCTCTCGTTTTTCTAGGATCAATGATGGCATCTACCCACATTCTTGCTGCGGCATAAAATGGTGTGGTTTGGTCTTCATACCTATTTTTGATTTCTTCAAATAATTTTTGTTCACCATCAGGATCAGGAGCTGCACCTTTCTTATTCAAGGCAGAAACTTGTATCTGAGTTAGCACTTTGGCCGCCTGAGTGCCTCCCATTACAGCTATCTTGGCCGAAGGCCATGCTACAATCAATCTAGGATCATACGCTTTACCACACATGGCATAATTGCCAGCACCATAAGAATTTCCGATGACTACAGTAAATTTCGGCACGGTAGAATTGGCTACAGCATTGACCATCTTTGCACCATCCTTTATGATACCACCATGTTCTGACCTCCTGCCTACCATAAACCCCGTAACATCATGTAAGAATACTAACGGAATCTTTTTTTGGTTACAATTCATAATAAACCGTGTAGCTTTATCAGCAGAGTCAGAATATATTACACCACCGAACTGCATTTCACCGGCAGCATTTTTTACCACCAATCTCTGATTAGCTACTATGCCTACTGCCCAACCATCTATTCGAGCATAACCGCATAAAATAGACTTTCCATAATCTTCCTTATACAGTGTCACTTCTGAATCATCGACCAACCGATTGATGATTTCTAGCATATTGTATGGTTTACTTGGATTGTAAGGGAAAACACCTGGTAATTCAGCAGGATTCATCTTAGGCTTTATGGATGCTTTCCTATCAAATCCAGCTTTTTCGCTAGCACCAATTTTAGAAACCAACTTCCTAATAGTCTCCAAACAAGTCTTGTCATCTGGCATTTTGTAATCGGTAACACCCGAAATCTCACAATGTGTCGTCGCTCCCCCTAGTGTTTCTTGATCTACATCTTCACCTATAGCAGCCTTAACCAAATAAGGGCCTGCTAAAAAAATAGAGCCCGTGCGATCCACAATAAGTGCCTCATCTGACATAATCGGCAAATAGGCACCACCTGCAACACAACTACCCATAATAGCCGCTATCTGAGTAATACCCATAGACGACATTTTTGCGTTATTGCGAAATATTCGTCCAAAGTGTTCTTTATCTGGAAATATTTCATCTTGTAGCGGTAAATATACACCTGCACTATCTACCAAATAAATAATCGGAATACGATTCTCCATCGCTATTTCTTGAGCTCGTAGATTTTTTTTGCCCGAAATAGGAAACCATGCACCTGCTTTGACGGTTGCATCGTTAGCAACAATCATACATAATTTCCCTTCGATTTTGCCTAAGCCTGTCACAACTCCAGCTGCAGGACAACCTCCATGTTCCTTATACATCTCAAAGCCAGCAAAAGCACCTATTTCAAAAAAATCGAAACCTGGATCAATCAGTTGCTTGATTCGTTCCCTTGCTGTCAACTTACCATCTGCATGCTGTTTGTCTATCCTATCCTTGCCGCCACCCAAAGCAATTTTTTCTAATTTATGCTGCACTTCAGATACCATTAATAACATGGCGTCTTCATTTTTATTAAATTCTAAATCTATCATCTTTAATTTTTAGGAGAATACATTACTAACATATTATGGTGTAAAAATATAAATTCGGTTCAAACTTATCAACCTTTAATGGTTATATTATGGTAAAAAGAAATTGAGCGGTTAAAATAATCCACATTAAGTTGGTTATACATATTATGTGTTAGTGATTTTAAGCCAATAAATCATAAACATACTCGAAGACCTTCT
The DNA here is from genome assembly GCA_016714785.1 of Saprospiraceae bacterium. Lineage (GTDB taxonomy): Bacteria > Bacteroidota > Bacteroidia > Chitinophagales > Saprospiraceae > OLB9. Next base: position 115,609 of record JADKCC010000062.1, on the reverse strand, counting down.
TATTTAAAAATATCTAAGCATTAACTTCATATATCCCTTTTTTTAAAAACATATTGAAAACTACTACGTTACAATTGTGTACTTTTGCAGCAAAATTTGATCGCATAAATGAAGATTTCCATAGATATTAAATCAGGAGACATATCCAAAGAACCAATAAAAGATATTATAGTAGGAATAGATCTTGGCACCACGAATAGTTTGGTCGCTTACATCTCCAATAATCAGCCAATCACTGTAAAAAATGAAGATTACCAACATACCTTAACACCTTCAGTACTGCATTTCGAACAAAATGGAAATATAGTAGTTGGTCAAAAAGCTAAAGAATATCTAATCTCTCAACCTGAAAGAACCATATTTTCTGTCAAAAGGTTAATGGGCAAATCTTATAAAGATATTGCAATGTTGAAATCCAGCATTGGATACGAAATAATAGATGAAGATAAAGATGCATTAGTCAAAATCAGAGTAGATGAAAAGTTTTATACCCCTTTGGAACTCTCAGCTGAAATACTAAAATCACTCAAACATACTGCAGAAAGTCATCTTAAAACCACGATTAGCAAAGCAGTAATTACTGTACCAGCCTACTTTAATGATGCTCAAAGACAAGCCACAAGAGATGCTGGCAAGCTTGCAGGGTTGGATGTATTGAGGATCATCAATGAGCCTACCGCAGCTAGCCTTGCCTATGGCATAGGATTAGATAAATCTCAAAGCAGTAACATCGCGGTGTATGATTTGGGAGGAGGTACTTTTGACATTTCCATCCTGCACATCGAAGATGGCATATTTGAAGTGTTAGCAACTTTTGGTGACACTTTTCTGGGTGGTGATGATTTTGATAGAGCCATTATGCAATATTGGTCTTCGCTCAATCACATATCGGATCAAACTCTCCATGACGATATTTCGCTCAATCAAAGCCTAAGATTGGCAGCTGAAAATGCAAAAAAAACGGTAACAACAAATCAAGTATATTCTGCCATCATAGATAAATATACAGTACAGTTAGATTTGATAACTTTTGAAAAATTGATATCACCACTTGTAGCAAAGACTATAGATGCATGTGCTCAAGCCATGAAAGATACTCATCTCTCTAACAGTGATATCGACAAAGTTATACTGGTAGGAGGATCAACAAGAATACCGCTAGTCAAAAAGGAATTGAATGTTTTTTTTGACCAAATACCCGATGACAGTATGAATCCTGATGAAGTGGTAGCGTTGGGAGCAGCTATACAAGCAGACATTCTTGCTGGCAATAGAAAAGATATTTTATTATTGGATGTTACACCGCTTTCTTTGGGCATAGAAACTGTCGGAGGCTTAATGGACTCCATAATAAGTCGAAATTCTAAAGTACCTCACCGAGCGGGAAGACAATACACAACATCTATAGATGGACAAACGAATCTGCGTATTTCTGTATATCAAGGAGAGCGGGATTTAGTCCAACACAATAGGAAATTGGGAGAATTTATCCTTAGAAACATACCTCCTATGGTTGCTGGTCTGCCAAAAATAGAGGTACAATTCAATTTGGATGCAGATGGGATTTTGACTGTAAAAGCAAAAGAGCTTAGATCTAGTGTTGAAACTACTGTAGAGATCAAATCAACGTATGGAATTTCTGAAGAAGAAATGGCCCTAATGCTTATTGATTCAATAAAAAATGCAGAAGAAGATATCAAAATAAGAGCTTTACTAGAAGCTAAAAACGAAGCCAATAATGTCATCCTCGCAGCCGAAAAATTTGTTGCTCAAAACAAAGATATCTTCACAACATCTGAAATCAATGAGACCATCAAATTTAACAATCTACTCAAGGAAGCAGTAAAGTCCAATATCAAGGACCAAATAGAACTTGCTATGAAATCGCTGAATGATTATACCACACCTTTAGCCCACAAGGCATTAGATGTGAACATAGGCAAAGCTTTAAAACAAACTTCAATCAAAAGTTAAATCTTGTCTTTTACAAATAGTCACTGGACTTCAAAGTCTTTGATACAAGTTCGTCGTAGCTTCCAAGCGAAGATGCACTTTCTTTAGGCATTTTGCTTTCATTTCAGAATAAATATCTCAATTCAATTATATATTTACCGTTAATATTCCATATTGGAATTCGATCAAATGACACATTTTGTTTTTAGCCAAAAGCTTGATTATACACTTAATTCAAACTAACAGAGTCAGGCATCTGAGCTATGACAGTGTAAGTATTACCACGATTGTTCATCACCGTTTGCCAAAGGACGAAAGGTTTGATTCTAAATAAATAGTTGGCATCCATTTCATCAATCAACCATGATGCTTCTTGCATTTCTTCTTCTAGCTGTCCTTGACTCCAACCACTATATCCAACAAAAAACCTTATATTATTGTCTTTGATGACGCCATTTTCCATCAAGAATTTTAGTTTTTCAAAATCTCCTCCCCAATATACACCTGGACACACTTCCACACTATTGTCCAACATGTCGCCCACATTGTGTAAAAAATATAGGCTATCTACGGATACAGGTCCGCCAACATGTACAGCAGCTTTGGATTTTGGAAAGTCCGGCACAAGCTCTTGTATGCTGATATCCAATGGTTTATTAAGGATAAATCCAGTGGTGCCTAAATCATTTTGTTCGCAGATCAAGATGACAGATCGCTTGAAGTTTGGGTCAAGCATAAAAGGCTCTGCTACTAAGATATTTCCAGCTTTTATAGCCATATTATAAGGTTATGGTTTCTACGGCTCTATCTACTTTTTTGATTAATCCTGAAAGGACTTTACCAGAGCCACCTACTTCTACAAATGATGTGACACCATTTTTCAACATATTTTCTACAGTTTGTGTCCATCTGACAGCACCTGTGAGTTGAGATACTAGGTTAAGTTTGATCATTTCAGGATCAGTCTCGGGCAATGCAGTAACATTTTGATATACAGGGCAACTAGGTGCATGAAAGGTCGTATTCATGATCGCATCTGCAAGTTGTGTTCTAGCAGGTTCCATCAATGGACTATGAAAAGCACCACCAACTTCTAACTGGATGGCACGTTTTGCGCCAGCTTCTGTCAATTTTTCCATGCCTTTGGCTACGCCTGACATCGATCCAGAAATGACCAATTGCCCAGGACAATTATAATTTGCTGCTACGACTACATCATTTATGCTCTCGCAGACTGTTTCTACCACTTCATTTTCTAGACCTAAGATTGCGGCCATAGTGCCTGGTACCGCTTCACAAGCAGCTTGCATGGCTATCGCTCTAGCATAGACCAATCTCAATCCATCTTCAAAACTCAATGTATGATTGGCAACTAACGCAGAAAATTCACCTAAAGAATGACCTGCTACGGCATCGGGTTTTGTCTCTGCTTTGGCTCTTAATGTAGCGATAGCATGTACAAAAAGCGCAGGTTGTGTCACTTTAGTTTGTTTTAATTCCTCAGCAGTACCGTAAAACATAATTTTGGATAATTCAAACCCAAGTACTTCATCTGCTTTTAAAAAAATGGCTTTGGCGGCTTCATTGGTTTCAAACAAATCCAATCCCATACCTTCAAATTGTGCGCCCTGACCGGGAAATACAAAAGCTGTCATACGTATATTCTTTATCTTTTTATCTTAATTTTGCTGTAATTAAACTTAAAAATTCATTTCTTGTTTCTAATTTCCTAAAAGCACCCGTAAAAGCGGATGTCGTAGTAGAAGAGTTTTGTTTTTGTACGCCACGCATCATCATACACATGTGCGAAGCTTCTATCACTACTGCTACACCTTGTGGCTTCAATGCATCATCTATGGCATGCAATATTTCATGTGTCATACGTTCTTGCACTTGTAGTCGCCTAGCAAACACATCAATAACACGAGGTATTTTACTCAATCCTACTACATAGCCATTGGGAATATATGCTACATGGGCTTTACCAAAAAAAGGTAATAAATGGTGCTCACAAAGGGAATAAACTTCAATGTCTTTGACGACAACCATTTCGTTATAGTCTTCTTTAAACAATGCTGAGCGTAGGATTTCGCCCGCATCTTGCTGATAGCCTTGAGTCAAAAACTGCATGGCTTTGGCAGCTCTCTCAGGCGTTTTCACCAAACCTTCCCTTTCCTTTTCCTCACCCAACGCATCGATCATATTTCCGTACATTGCTGCAATGGATTCAGTGATCGCATCGTCGTAGATATCCTGTTTATTGTAAGCCATAAGATTTTATTTTTCGCCGTAATATTCGGCATAAATGGTATCAGTTTCTTGCAATTTGATACAATGTAATGTGCAGCCGTGAATATGTGGCTCCAACTGTTCCCATATCAAAACAGCCATATTTTCAGTAGTAGGCATCATCCCTTCTGGCAAAAAATCAATGTCCAAATTTAGATTGGAATGATCCAATTTATCGGTCACTACCTCTCGGATGATTTTACTCAGTTTTTTAGCATCATGAACAAATCCTATCACAGGATCAGGTGTACCTTTTACTGTAACATATAAAGTATAATTGTGTCCATGCCAGTTTTTATTGGCACATTTACCAAAAAAAGCAAAATTTTCATCTTCTGTCCAGGCATTAATCCACAACTTATGTGCTGCGTTAAATTTTTCGACCCTGGTCAAATATACCATCGCCATATTATATCTTCAAAATTGGCCGCAAAGATACAACAAAAGATTCAGACCAAAATAAAATAGTTGATCGAAATTACTTCACTACACAGTCACTATCAAATTATATTGAACAATACAAATCCAAAAGTAACTTACCACTCGTATTTAAATTATATTATCTTTGCCCGACAACAAGTAGATTGTAAATTTGGCTGACTCGATACATACACATGACCTTGCACTCTTAATATTTAGTCGTACAGCTAAAGCGGAATCTACTTTTAAGCTCATCGCTCACACAGCTAAATCCAACGAAGCAGCTTCAAATTATTTATATACTAGCGTACATAAACTAGCAAAATCAACAGATCTCCCATACTATATTGTTGATGAAACCAAACAAGAAGGCCAAACTTTTGGATGTAAATTGGCTAATGCTTTTGACCAATTATTTGCTAAAGGATTCGAATATGTAATCGCAATAGGCAATGATTGTCCTTCGCTGACTGTGTCAGATGTCAAAATTGCTGCAGCAAAATTAAAAGAAAATGGCAGTGTCGTCGGCCCGACAAAACAAAATGGTGCTTATTTAATAGGAATGAGTACTGCCACTTTTGATAGGGAAATATTTGCTAAACTATCATGGCAATGTGCAGATACCCTTTCTTCACTCAACCAATATTTTGATACTTTCCTATATACTTCTTTTCATTTATTGCCTGTAAAAAATGATGTAAATAACATACTTGATTGGCAAGCAGTGTTACCGTCATTGAACAAGCGAGTTAAACAAATTATAGTTTCGATACTTAACATTGGAAAAACATTCATAACATTTATTAAAGACGAAATATACTGCCGAAGAAATTACCCAACCACCTTACTCCTTCGTGGACCACCAATGACTTCTGCCACTTTCTAAGTAATTTTTTAAAATCCATTTAGTGAAAACTGTTAGTAAATTTTCCTTACTAACTTAATTATCAATTATTAACATGTATTTAAATATTAATATATATACGTGCCTTATACTTTTACTTTTGACGGGTAGTACTTTAAGTACGAAGGCGCAAAAAACCATTACAGGCATCGTTTATGACTCCGAAAACAAAGATGTATTGCCTGGCGCTACGATCACCACAGATCAATCATCAAGCTATGGCACGATTACAGACATAGAAGGCAAATTTAAATTGGACATAACTCCAACTACTAAAAACATTATCATCTCATCTGTCGGTTATCAAACGGTAGAGATGGATGTGACGCAAAAATCCGACCTAGAAATATTCTTAGCTCCCGGTGTTTATTTTTCCGAAGTGGTAGTAACTGCATTGGGTCTCGAAAGAAAATCCAAAAGTCTAGGATATGCCATTCAACAATTGGATGGAAAATCGATCAACCAAGTAAAATCTCCCAATTTCCTAGACAATTTAGCTGGCAAAGTAGCTGGTATGACCATCACAAGCGGCTCCACGGGCGTAGGTTCATCCACAAAAATAAACATCAGAGGTGAGTCTTCATTCACCAATACAAATCCATTGTTTATCGTGGATGGCATTCCCATTAATAACAATACTGTAGTCAATAATACCAATGATGATGCCAATGGATTTATGGAAGTGGACTTTGGCAATGGTGCCATGGATATCAACCCTGACGACATCGCATCCATCTCTGTACTCAAAGGTCCGGCTGCAGCGGCACTGTATGGATCGAGAGCATCTAATGGAGCAATCGTGATAAAAACCAAAACAGGTGAGAAGACCAAAGGCCTTGGTATTCAGTTCAATACAGGATTTACAACAGATACTCCTTTCAGACTACCGAAATTTCAGAATCTTTACGGCTTGGGCAATAGTGGTAAATATGCCTATAAAGATGGTCTGGGTGGAGGTGTCAATGATAATATTACTTATAGTTATGGACCTGCATTTAGTGAAGGTCTAAATATCGTGCAATATGATAGTCCTGTCACACTTGCAAATGGTCAAAAAGTTAGAGCTGGAGATACGGCCTTGTATAAAGATCTTACACCAAATGCGACGCCTTTTGTGGCCCATCCTGACAATTTAAAGGACTTTTATCAAACAGGTACCACATTGACCAATCATCTTTCGGTAACTGCGTCGGGAGAAAAAAGTAGCATGCGCCTTTCATTAACGGACCTAAATAGCAAATCATACATTCCTGGTGTTAATTTTGAACGGAAAACAGTGGCAGCATCGTTGACATTTCAACCTATAAGCAAGCTTCACATCTCTTCTAATCTAAACTATATCCACTCAAAAAGCGACAATAGACCAGCGACTAAATATGGCTCTGAAAATATTAACTATGCATTGGTAGCTTGGTTTGGTAGATCCAATAACATTTCACCACTCAAAGATTATTGGCAACCAGGTTTAGAAAATGTGCAACAATACTCCTACAACTATACTTTTTTTGACAATCCATATTTTACACTATATGAAAATAGAAACGCCTTTGATAAAGATAGGGCTTTGGGTAATATTACGGCCAGGTATGATTTGACCGATGCATTCTCTATGCAAGTAAGGTCCGGCATGGATTTACAAGATGAATCAAGAAACTTCCGAAGAGCATTCAGCACTAACCGTTTTAAAAATGGGGCTTATGCCGAACAAAAGGTATTCTTTAGAGAAATCAATACCGATATATTGTTAAATTATCAAAAAAATTATAAAGACTTTGGCTTTGATTTATCTTTGGGTGGCAATCAAATGGACCAAAAAGCAAGCATAGACCAATTGCAAACGACTATTCTTGCGCAACCAGGTGTTTATTCGTTGACCAATGCAGCCGCACCACTAGAGTATTACACTAGAGTGGCCAATAAAAAAATAAACAGTATCTATAGTTTAATGAAACTAAGTTACAAAGATTTTTTGTTTCTTGACATCACAGGTAGGAATGACTGGTCGAGTGCGCTTGCTACTAGTACATCTGTAGCCAACACGTCGTTTTTTTATCCTTCAGCATCTCTTGCCATGGTCTTAAATTCCGTAACAGACTTACCTGATTATATTTCATTTGCTAAGGTAAGAGCTAGCTTTGCCAAAGTAGGTAATGACACAGACCCTTTTCAGACCAACAGTGCTTTTGTAGCCCGAACCACCGTCAATGGACAGCCTACTTTCAGTCAACAAAATAATATTCCAAACGCTAATTTACAACCTGAAGAGATCACTACTTATGAACTCGGTATTGATCTGAGATTTTGGCAAGACAGATTACGAACAGACATTACTTATTTTAACTCTGTTAATAAGAATCAAATCATCTCATTGCCGATATCCAATACTACCGGTTATAACCAACAAAGCATCAATGGTGGTGCAATAAGGACGAAAGGATGGGAAATAATTGCTGAAGTAGTGCCTGTTATTAAAAATGATTTCAGATGGACATCTACTTTCAACTTTTCGACTTACAGAAATGTAGTAGAATCGCTCCCAACCGAAGCTAAGACCATTACCCTTGCTTATAATAGTATCTATGATAATGTCAATCAAACGGTTTGGTATCAGGTACAAGAAGGAGGCAGACTAGGCGATATGTGGGGAACTGGATATCAAAGAAATGAAAATGGCGACCTGATTGTAGGGAGCAACGGTCAATATATAGCTGATAACAACCTTAAAAAGCTCGGAAATTATAATCCTGATTTTATGCTTGGGTGGAACAATGGCTTCAAGTACAAAAACCTAAGCGGCTCATTTTTAATTGATTGGCGCCAAGGTGGTATCATTGTGTCTAGAACCTTAGCATTGGCTGCTGTGGGAGGACAACTGATAGAAACCGAATATAGACCTACTGAAGGTATCATTACAAAAGGCGTCGTTAATACGGGCACAGCCGAAAACCCAATATGGACAGAAAACACAAAGGCCATTCCTGCTGAGACTTATTATAGGATGTATTATGATCGCAATCACGAAGAAAACAATACTTACAATGGTAGTTATGTCAAACTAAGAGAAGTCATGTTGGGCTATACTTTCCAAAATGGTCGCATTCATAAAAAGCTAAACGAACTCACTATTTCCGTAATAGGTCGAAATTTATTTGCCATTAGCGATACACCACATTTTGATCCCGAACAATTTGGTTTCCAAGGGCAAAAATTAGTATCGGGAGTAGAAGACATGAGTTACCCTACGACTAGAAGCTTTGGTATCAAACTAGGTTTAAGTTTATAGTATCATATTGAATAACAATAAATAATACAATACAAAATGTTTACATATAAAAGATTAATCGTTTTATTACTCGCCTTTTCAACAATATGGTCTTGCACCAAAGATTTCGAACAGACCAATATCAATCCGACGACAGCTGTGGATGTACAACCAGATTTTTTGATGCGAAAAGTGTGGTATAATTACTTGGACAATATGGCTTTTGAAGGATTTGTAGCTGGCAATCTTTTAGGGCAATATTTTACAGCTATAGATTTCAATTTGTTTGATAGACACAGTCTTTCGGAGCCACAATATGGCGGAAAACCTTGGAATTTCATCTATGAGAATCTTAGAGATAATGAAATCCTATTGGCCAAAGCTAAAAATAACCCAGCATTTGCAGTGTATGAAGGACCAGCATTGGTGTTTAAAGCGTATACAACTATGGCTTTGACAGATTTATACGGCGATGTCCCTTATAGTCAGGCGCTCAAAGGTCAAGCAGGAATCACTTCACCAGCGTATGATACCCAACAAGATATTTATCAAAAAGGAAATGGAATCATCGCTCTTTTACAACAAGCAGTAGTTGTTATGGAAACTTACAATGGCGCTATCAAACTGCAAGGTGATATTATTTACAATGGTAATTTGCAAAAGTGGATAAAACTGGCTAATTCACTACAGCTCAAAGCACTAATGAGAATTTCTAATGTAGTAGATGTAAAACAGGCTTTAAATTCGTTAAGCAATCAACCATTGATTACATCGGCAGACGATAACGCATTTTATAATTTCACTCTGGGTCCACCCAATAATTTCAGGATGTCCACAGCCAAAGTGGGTGATTATAATTTATTCATGATGTCCGCAACCATAGATTCTATTTTGACAACATTAAATGATCCAAGAAAAACTAAATATTTCCGACCTACAGCTGCTGATGCCAATGTTTATAAAGGATTGCTAAATGGTCCTGATGCATCAAAATTGTCTATTTCCACAAGCAATTATTCATTGACAGGCAGAATATTTAGAGAAGAAGCAGCCCAACTAAAAGCAGTGGTTATGAATAGTGCAGAGACAGCATTTTTATTAGCAGAAGCTGCATCAAAGGCTATATTTCTGGCAAGGCAGAAGATTGGTATCAAGTGGGCATCCAGCAATCATTTGCCTATTGGAATATAGCTTTATCTTCCGATTATATGAATCAACCAAAAGTTATGTTTAATCCAACCAATGGATTGGAGCAAATCATCACACAAAAATGGATAAATAATATCATGAATGGATATGAAGGTTGGATTGAATACAGAAGGACAGGGTATCCTGCATTAAAAACCGTATCTGCGAGTCTCAACAATCAATTAATACCTGTGCGGATGCCCTACCCTGCATCTGAAGCAGCACTCAACGGCGAACAATATCAAAAAGTAGCCGTCAATACATCTAACAATAGTATTAATGTACCCGTTTGGTGGGACAAATAAGCAAAATTAAAATTCACAAATAGTAGTTTGTATATGAGTATAGAAACGTGGCAATGGATTTTGCTTATCCTAATCAATATTGGTTTATTTTGGATATCACCTTTTTCCGATAAGGTTAGTGATTTTTTCAAAGGCAGTAAAAACGATAAAGAACCGAATGTTTTTCTTTTGACCAGTAGTTTGGTAATTTGTTGGCTGTTTGCAAAGTCCATCACCAACGCCATTGATTTAGGCTATGCTTATGGTATTGTAGGCGGCGTAGCGTATGCAGGGTATTATTTTTCATTTCTGGTGGCAGGGATCATCATCTATCGTATGCGGACTATTGGTGGCATCACGAGTATTCATCAGTTTTTACAGGACAGGTATGGATTGCATGCAGTGAGGATATTTTCTATACTCATTGGATTTAGACTTCTCAACGAAATTTGGTCCAACACTATGATCGTAGGCAGCTATTTCGGTCCCCAAGGAAGTGGTAGCTATTTTACTGCTTTGATCGTGTTCACCTTGGCTACACTTGCCTATACACTCAAAGGTGGAATGAGGTCATCCATTATAACCGATGTAATACAGATGATATTTTTTGTTATGCTTTTGGTGTTTGTATTGACCATCATACTACCAAAGACCGAAGGTGGTTTCGTTGCCATTACAAACAGTGGCGAATGGTCCATGAGTACGGGGCTAAATCTATTTTTTGTAGCCATTATTCAGGTTTTTAGCTATCCTTGGCATGACCCTATCATGACAGATCGAGGTTTTTTGTCGTCGCCATCTACCACATTAAAGTCATTTTTATTGGCAACGCTCATCGGCATTGTTTGTATTATTTTGGCCAGTTTAGTTGGTGTTTTTGGAAAAATTGAAGGTATCGGATCTCCACCAGCCTTAGAAGTGGCCAAGTTTATAGGCATTCCAGTTTTACTAGGAATGAATCTCATTATGGTTACATCGGCTGCATCTACCATCGACTCTACTTTCACATCTGCTGCCAAATTGGTACAAATAGACATACTCAAAAGTAAAGGTCTTTCCGTTCCCAAAGCGAGGTGGACAATGGCAATTTTTGCCATCCTAGGCACGATACCTGTATTTTTCAATCCTGAAATATTGTCGGCTACTACAGTCAGCGGCACTATGGTATTGGGTTTGGCACCAATATTTCTTTTTTGGCAATGGAAGGCACCAGCTTTATCCTATTATCTATCTGTTGGCATAGGTATTTTATTCGGAATGGGGATGCTTTTTATAACCATACCAGAAAGTCTATTGTGGACATCTAGGAAGTATGCTGATTTACTATTTGTGAATATTATTGCAACCATTTGCTGCTTTTTGGGATTTATGTTACCGTCTTACTTCCAAAAACATGCCGATAGACATTAAAGATTTAGGCCCCATTTCTGGTAAAATCCTGGTATTTGGTGGCATATATTCCAATTTACAAGCATTAGAAGCCTTGTACAAAGCAGCTAACGATTTAGAAATTGCATCGGATCATATCTTTTGCACAGGAGATATCGTCGGTTATTGTGCCCAACCTGCCGAATGTATAGATTTCGTGCAATCGTGGGGAATACAAAGTATCAAAGGAAATGTAGAACAAAATCTTTTGGCTGGACAGGATGATTGTGGATGCAATTTTTCTGAAGGTGGCAAATGCGATCTACTTTCAAAACAATGGTATCCTTATGCCTTATCAAATATTACTACTGCAAATACCAACTATTTAGAAACACTGCCAGATCATATCCGTTTTAATATTGGCAAAAAAAGAGTGACTATTATACACGGTAGCGCACTTGAGATCGCACAATTTATATTTCGCTCTACGGATTGGAAAATCAAAGAGCAAAGTTTCAATGAGACACATAGCGATATCATCTTGGCCGGACATTGTGGTATTCCTTTTTCGGAAGAAAAGAACGATAAAGTTTGGTTGAATGCAGGTGTGATCGGCATGCCAGCCAATGATGGTACTACGGATACATGGTTCATGATATTAGATAAAAGTGAAGACGAAGACATCGCGTATTCTTTTCATAGATTGCAATATGACTACCTAACTGCCGCAGGTTTAATGGAAGTTAATCATCTGCCTAATGAATACGCCCAAACGCTAAACACAGGATATTGGGATAATTGTGAAATATTGCCTGAAGAAGAAAAAAAGGGTTCAAGGTAAGGTAATTGAGCTATAAATCCATTTAATCAACTGATATCATATCCTATATAGATTATAATAATAAATATATTATTATATAGTAATTTTGTATTTTTTTTAGGTAACTAGTGTACTTATCTTTGTAATGTGAAAGGGAGTAAAAATACTCTGCGATCATCCGGTTAAAGAATCGGGCCGAGAAATTCGGATATGTTCATGGGATTAAAAACAAATCGGACTTCGGGTTGATTTTTACAGAGATTAGAAAATCAACCCGATAGTTTGACTCCTATTGGAACACAAAATACAAGGATTGAGTTTATGGTTATTATAAAGAAAAGTGTTAATCAGGCTTGAGTAATCTGATTATCGAAAAGTTTTGGTAAATGTTCATGGGGATCGAAAGATCAAAAAATGGTCACTTTGGGGGAAGTGGCCATTTTTTTTTACAACTTGTTTAGGGTTTCATGATAATTTCTAGGATTATAAAGTAGCGCTAATATGTTTTTATAGAAGATGAACCTAACACTTGAATAGAACCTAAATTTTCTATTGTGCTTCCTACACCCAAATTCAACGAAGATTCAAAAATATGGGTTTCATCTAGTGTCAAAATACCCAAATTATAAATGGCTCTGACATTGATTCCACTGGCAGGGTATATATTTATATTTCTAAGATAAAGCTCTTTATTTTTCGCCACATAAAATACGTGGTGATTTGCCGCTCCTACTACATCAAAGGCAGTTGATGCTGTCTGCAAGATACTAAGATTTTTCTCAATATTGATAGAGCCAGCAAGTTCAATAGTCTGGCCAGTCAAATTTGGCGAGAAAGTCATCGCACTATTTTCTGGCATACAATCTACTCCTTGGCGTAATGAACCAGAACCTGAATCATTGGTATTGGTTACCATAGGGTTTTTAAATATACAGCTGGCATTTGCAGTCCATCCCGTACCATTTACTGAACCATCAGATAAAAATCTAAAAGTCAAACAACCTGTAGAATGTGTAGAGGTAAATGTGCCTGGAGGTGTGCTCCCATGAAAGCCTCCTGCTGGAAAACCTGCATCGGTTATTGGATTTGCACTCATAAACTGCGGTGACGTAATGTTAGGGCCTTCAAAAATGTATAAAGCATCCCAATCGGCTTCTACATCAAAAGTTGTAAAACTAACCCTAACATTATGGCATGGGTCCGTAGGACAAAGGGTCCATGTGTTCAACTCTTCATCACTGTAGTTAGCTGTATTACTTCCTGTATCATAAAATGCCTGTCCACATTGTGGTGAAGTTTTTATAGGCCCTTCCGTAATCCAATAAGAATTTCCAGCGTTACAAACAGTGCGTATATGAAAATAATAGTTTGTATTGGCTACTAATCCTGAAAATGAAGCATTAAAACCATTGGCAATCTGGCCACTTAATGGTGGCGTACTGCTTGTTGTCAATGCAAATTCATAAGTAGTAATTATTGCCAGAGTTTTCTTCCCAAGACAGTTTCGCTTCATAAGTTGAGAGTTCATCTACTTTGATATGCACAGGATAAAGACATACAGGTATATCGGTTGTTATTTCTGTTTTCCATAAACCTCGTCCAAAAGTTGCCGCATATAACCATCCATTGGTATAATCTATTTCCAGCTCACTGACTACGACATTAGGCAAACCATCTGAAAAAAGTTCCCAATCTGACATGGTGTCATCCTTGTAAAAAACACCAATATCCATTCCTACATAAATACCATTTTGGGTGTTGTTTTGATAGATAACAGTATTTGCTGGCAAATTAGGTAATGTTCCTGAAATATTTACCCAAGTAGTTCCACCATTGGTAGAATGAAATACTTTATTTCCAGCTGTATAATTACTCCTTGTTGCCCATAATTTATTAGAATCAGTAGGATGAATAAAGAGTGAACTAATGCCAGAACCAGGAGATGCAATACTTGCCCAAGTAGTGCCACCATCCATTGTTTTCCATAGAGATGATGATGTCCCAGTATATATGGTAGTAGGATCAGAAGCAGATATTTCTAAGATTGTTTTATTGTCAGTACCCACTTGAGCAGTAGTGCCAATCGTTGTCCAAGCTGTGCCTTGATTGGTAGAAGAATAAATCGCCGCATATCCTGCTACAATATTACTTGGGTTTTGTGCATTCAGCCTGTATGGAGTCACCCATGCACCCGTTAAGGAAGATGAAATATTGTTTTTAATATTGGTCCAATTAGTTCCACCATTTGTTGAGCGATTCAATTCTCCATACTGAATACAACCATACATTACATTCGCATCAGAAGGATTGATGGCGCAGTCCATACCATCTCCACCAAGGACATCTGCCCATTTGCCATTAGTATTTAACAATTTAGTCCCATTGTCCTGCAATCCCGCTATGACTTTGGAACTAGTCTGAGATACACCTATCCGATACATCTGACTTATACGCAGGCCATTGGATTTATGCTCCCATTTGGCACCACCATCAGGACTACGATATATTCCTCCATCATTGCCTTCCCAAAGCATTGACCCTTGAAATTCTAATACGTGTTTGTCAGCATGTACGGTTTGAACACCTGAAGCACCCGACCAATGGGTTTTTAAAGACCAGGAAGTACCGCCATTCGTTGACTTCCATGTATTGACACCACCAACATAGATTGTTTCAGCATTGGTAGGATCTACTGCTATGGCAAGGTCGTACCAACCTTGTCCACCTGATTCTGAACCGTTTGATGTTTGGTTTAAAATATTGGGTGTAGATGATCTTTGTGAAAAAGATGTACCTGAATTGGTAGAGCGATACAAACCTTTAAATCCACTATTACTAGACAAAGAACTAACAAAATAAACATAGTTGGGATTGGCATTGGTTACTGCCAAATTAATCCTATTACTTCCTGTAATGGAATAAACAGATGACCAAGTAAGGCCTTCGTCGGTAGATTTAAAAATAGCTGTTGCCGTAGATGCGTACCATGTTGTTTGATTGGCACCTGGTTTCGCTTCTAAATCAAAATAATTGATTGAAACCTGAAGATGAGACCAAGTATTGCCACCATCGGAAGATCGATGTATGCCATTGGAAGCTGCAACCATTATGATTTCAGGATTATCAATATCTATCTGAATTCTACGGATAACTCTATTATTTTGCTGAGACCAGTTGAGACCTGTAGGCAAAAAAGTAACACCACCATCTGTAGATTTCAAAACACCAATAGAAAAACAATCTGCTGCATCGCCATCTCCTGTGGCTATGTAAATAATTTGCGGATTTGTAGGATGCACGGCAATGCCAGATACACCTATTGAACCTAAACCGTCAGTGGTAGTAATCCAAGAGTTTCCACCATCTGTTGACTTCCAAAGTCCACCTGCTGCGGCACCCGCGTAAATATTATTTGTGTTAATAGGATCAAAAGCTAAAGCATTGATACGACCTATGCCAGCATAACCACCTATAGTAAAATTGGGTCCCTCCGACTGCCAATTGGCTTGAATATTGCGATTAGACTTTCTATTTTGCCTTTTATAGGCTTCAAAATTCTCCAAATTGATACCAGCTGGATAGAAACTGCCATCTTCTTTCACCCTGTTTTGCCAAAACCACTCCCATCTTCTGAATTGTTTGTAACCATGACCTCTTTCAACTTCCTTATTTTCCCAGTACTTATCAAAGGCAGCGGTCAGTTCAAAAAAGTTATTTGAGTTTGTATCCTCCAAGATCCATGGCTGACCAATAACTTTAGAAAAAAACAATAAATAGCAACATAATAAAAAGATTCCCCTTAACATAGAAGTATAAATATTTATAAGCGCAAATATACACCCAAATTAAATTTTAAATGTACATGAAAACCCTTATTTTTTATCTTTTGTAATATTAAGAATATCTCTTAACCGTTTTAATATATCAACAAAACATCACCCTTATACGTCCATATAGTTCCGTCGGATAATAATAATTCGGCTATAACTACGTAAATGCCCATCTGGCAAGCTTCACCTCGGAAAGTTCCATTCCAACCTGCCAATTTATCGCCTGATGCAATATTCGTTGCCTTAAATACATTTTCTGCCCATCGATCAAAGATAAACATTGAATTTATCCGCTCGATGCCACGAACCTGTGGAATGAAAAAATAATCATTACCATCATTTGATAATGGTCTAAACACATTGGGAATTGCTTTTTCGATGTCATTAGAGACTTTTACTAAAACAGCTACTTCTTCTTTGCAAAATCCATTTACAGAGTACTCAATATTATAAAATGAGTTTAAAAAAGGTCTAACCCAAAGCTCTGTACACCCATCACATAGCAAAGAATCCCTTTTAAACCATCTTAATGTTGCCAACCCTGATGGGTCGATATTGTATATAGGTTTTAATAATACAGAGTCTCCAAATTTTATTTCTATGACTTTGTCTATCAGCAAATTCAAATCAAACGCTTCTGGCACTGTCACCATTTGCTGTTGCTTGCAACCTAAACTATCTGTTGCTATTAAATCATATATCCCAGCATTCAGATTTGAAAATTCAGTTTGGCTACCCCGATTGATGCCACTAAACTCAACTGTGAATGGAGGTACTCCATTTAAAGTCGTAATGGCAATACTACCATTTTGTATCTCTTTGCATGATGGCGCATTGGCTTCAGTTTCCAATAACGTAAATTGCTGGGGAGAATCGGCCACCACAATTAATGTATCATTCTTGCAGCCGTTCAATAAATTATTTAATTCAAATTTATACGTTCCCGCTTTATCCAAGGCTATTATGAACGCAGAAACTCTGTCAGTGATATTGCCATCTATTGTACTCCAATTTGCAAAAACCTGATTGCCTGAACCCGAAGTAGTTGCATCCAATGTAACAAATTTAGTAGTACATTGTATTTCACCTACTTTGATGATATCTATAGTAGGTTGCAACGTATCCACAGGTACCGTTACGAAAATCGAATCTTTACACTTATTTTTATCTGAAACGATGAGTAAAAAAGTGCCTCCTTCCGCAGTATTCACTATATCTGTAGAAAATTCTGTACCAGAAGGACTCTTCCAATAATAGGATACATCCAGCACTTGACTTTGAGCTATTAATGTTGCATTTGGATTGCTACAATTGATGGTATCTGTTTGGAAAGTAAATCCTGGAGGTGTTTTATCTATCGTCACATAAAAATTCGTACTCTTACTTCCGCAACCATTCTGCCCAGCTATTTGAACTCTATAATTTCCTACTAAATTAGTGGTAGGTTTTTGGGTAGTTACTAGTGATCCGTCTGGAAATATCCAGTTATACCTCAATATTTGGGTATCTGAGCTTACAGACAATGTAATAGCACTTGAATCACAAGGAAGATATAAAGTGTCGGCAATTACAACGGTTGGTTCCGCTATATCTTGGAAAACAGTAATACTATCTATCAAAAAACACCCATTTTCACCTGTAATTGTCACAATATATAACCCTGGATCGAATACTTTTGGACTTCTTACATTATTCATAAAGGCATTTGGACCCGACCAAAAATACTCTAAATTGGGTGTCAATGGGTTGACACCAATGTTTATTTTACCTTTATCACAAGTTAGCGTATCCGAAAACAAACTGTATTGTGGTATATCATCATCCTTTACTATATCAAAAACAAAACTTGAAGCACAATAATTTGCTCCTGTAACCTTTAAATAGTATTGTCCTCCTGCATTGATTCTAAGCAAATTACTCCCTTTAAAATCATTCAAATCTGGACCATTCCAAAGATATTCCAATACACTATCTCTGATTTGCACTCCTATATCAATGCTCAAGTTATTGCAACTTATCGTATCTGAAAATATCTCTAAAGCAGTGGGTTTTTCCACATCAGTCACAACTTCTATACTACCTGCCACTACACAGCCTTCAAGATTAGCCACATTAAACTGATAAAGTCCAGGAAATGATGTGTTCTTAATGAGAGTGCCATCCGCCACTGATGTTGGGTTTATATCGTTTCGCCATTTAATGGACGAGTAGGCAGATGTTGGCTTTACAGCAATTGTAGATAATAAATCCTTACAGTTAATTACAGATGCCGTTGTAGTAAAAGTAGGATAAGTCCTATTTTCAGTAACGATTACAGTTTGAGTACTAGTACACTGATTATTTCCAATTGCAGTAGCAGTATAAGTACCAGAAGTAGTTACGTCTAGTGAAGGACCAGTGAAACCATTTGTCCATAATATCTGTCCCGCATCAATTGGAAAATTAGTGGAAAGTGATATGGTCTCTTGCATACAAGTCAACTCACCAAATGGCAAGATCTCAAATATTGGAGGGAGCGTATCATACCCGACTTCAAACTCAATGGAAGATTTACACCCATTGGGAGCTATGCCTGTTAATGTATAATTTCCACTATCAAAGGCATAAACATTGATACTTGAATTGGTAAATCCATTGGGTCCGGACCAAGTAAAATTGGTCCCTGCTAGATTAGATTTACCCTCCAAAAGTATGGAATCTTGTCCACATTTGAACGGACTGAATACTTTGTCTAAAATGGGTATTTCATCATTACTTATCACATCAATACTTCCTGATGTTTTACAATTTTTCGCATTGATAATGGTATAATGGTAAGTGCCTACTTGATGTACAAACGGCGAAAAAGATTCAGAATAAAAATTTGGCCCCGTATAAACTACTGACAATAAATCGGTATTGAACAAAATAATCTGGACACTATCTTTGGCACAATCTAAAGTTCCGACATTTATTTGAGCTACTGTATAATTACGATCATCCACTATTTCTGTATAATATTTAGCGGTACAACCAGTGACATCATCTGTAACTGTTACTGAATAAAGCCCTGCTTCACGCACTAATGGAGACATCACATTATTTTCTAAAAGGCCTGGCCCTGACCAAAAGTAACTATAAGTCAAATTCTTTGGCAATACGCTTATTTTGATGGTATCTAATCCACATTTTAAAGAATCGCCAGGCAAGACAACCTCAGGAATATCCAACCCATAAGGCACTAGAACATCATTTGTGCCTGAACATCCATTAGAACCAGAAAAGGTAACTACATATAATCCAGGTGTTTTGACAAAAGGTTGTGCGTCGTTACTTTTAAAATTTTCAGGTCCTACCCAAGATATAAAAGAAAGGTTTTTATCGGAATTCATAAATATTTGAAGGGAATCAATGTTGCAAGTTAAGCTATCCACCTCAAAGATAATATTTGGCAATAATGTATCCTTAAATACTTCAAATTGACTCATGGCAACACAACCTGTATTTTCAACTACCACTTTTACATCATATATTCCTTGTTTTGTAATAGATGGCGCCGCATCGGTAGATGTAAAATTCAATCCAGACCACAAGTATTCTGATACAGGCTGATCTATTGATATTTCAGGAATCACTGCTGGAAAGTTACAATTGATCGTGTCCACTTGTAGCGACAATATTTCAGGAGTAATCCGATTTTCTTGCACTTCAACACTGGTAATACCTGAGCACCCATTATCAGTATCCGTGATCGTGACTAAATATGTACCTCCAGAAAAAACATAGGGCTTGGGCGAATTATTATATTCACTTTTTACATTAACCCAACTGAAAGTATAATTTCTTTCTGCTAGTAATGATACATTTATAGCGACAGAATCTACTCTACAATCTAAGGTATCAGACGTAAAAATTGGCAATTCAAAATACTTGTCTTCCAGCACTTCTACAGAATCAAGTACACTACAACCATTGTCCGCCAATACAGAAATATAATAAACATCAGGAGCCCAAACTCTTATTCCTTCTGTAGTCTCAATAAAATTTGAAGCATTTTTTGAAGACCATTGAATGTTTTGTGTGGCTCTAGATATGTTAATTTTAATCAGCACTGTATCATTGGCACAATTGATGGTTTTATTTTCAAAATTTATAACAGGAAACGTACGGTCCGGGAAAATCTCTTTTACAACAGTATCCTTGCAGGTGATTTGTGGCGTTATACCTGTTACTTCTAGGTAGTAATGACCTTCTTGCACAGCATCTATGATATAAAATGAAGGATCACCTGCGAGCATACCATCATTGGTAAACCATCGGTAGGTCAAATCATTTACGAATGTGCCTTGATTACTGCCTTCCAATGCTATGGTATTGCCATTACAACTTATAGAGTCTCTATCTGCCTTGATATTCGCAAGAATATCTATCACTGTTAAGTTAAGTTGGATTAGGGAATCACAAGCGCCATTTTCTATTAACACTTCATAACTACCTGACGAATCAAAGGCCTTTCCATCGATTATATAATTTTCTCCTTGACACAAATAGGCATCAATCGTAACAGGATCTTTGGCTGTAGAGATATCAATTACCATACACTCGGTAGAAACGGCTGCACATGCACCTAACTCAAAAAAGTACTTATCCAAGGTATATTGATCAAATGACATGCCTACATTCGGCAAATTGGTCTGCAATTTAGAAACTTGTAATCCGCATATTGTATAACGGCCTGCTGAATAAGAGCGAAAATCTGTTATATTGGTATATTCGAATATTTTATTTTCATTAAATATCACATTAGTATAGTCATAATCAGAAGGGTTATATAAATTTAAAGGATAAGTTTTATCAAGTATTACATTCAATGTTGTATCTCCTTGGCAGGTAAAAATATCTTGATTGTGGATGACACCTGGATCTAGCGTACACTCACCACATGAGACGCCTTGGTCTTGACAAAATAATATTTTTGCGTCAAGCAATTTACCTTTGCCTCCATCTACAAAATCTATACATCTGATGGTCCAATTACCATTAACAGTACCACTATTAAAATCTTCCAAACAACCCAAATGTGGGTAATATTGGCCATTATAATTAGAAAAACTTTGCCATAATTGATCATTTTCCCATCGTGGCTCAAAACCAGTGTCAGGATTTGCAGCACTACTGCATTCTACAAAAGTTACATCCCAGGTAATAAAAGGTGTATTTGTAGCTACAATATCTCCACCTACTAGTGTAATTTTTTGACCTGAAGGAGCTATCAATTCTATAAACAACTCTTTCATAAATGGATGGCTAAATTTCAATTGTACACCACAAACTCCTTGTTGAATAGTTGCTAAATTGTTGTTTGCAGCGCCATCTACCAATATTGAAACATTGGTTGTATCCGCTTGTTCATTATCCAGATCTTCTATGGAGTAGGTTTTACTCAATCCACACTGACTGTATATAGTAAATCCCGAGACTAATAATAAAAATGTGTATAAGTACTTCATAAGTTCTTATTATTGATTAACAAATCTATGACTCATTATTGGGGATTATTGAAAATGCTGCTGCAAATATACGTAATAAAACTAAAATATTTACATATATATAATTTTAACACATAAAAAAACAAATATATGACCCAAATTATATACTGTAATTCCACAATAAACACCTTCATTCAAAATAATAATTTAAATTTAACACATATACTACTATAATATAACACGACCATGAAATCAAAAGACAAATTATAAATCAACGTAAAGTTTAGCCTTCAAAAAAAAAATAGCTCAGATTAAAAATATTTATAAATAAATTCAGTTAGAAACATTACCTTAGCCCAACCATTTCAATTTACAAAGAAATAAAAATAATGATACAAAAAGTATTGGTAGCCAACCGAGGAGAGATAGCATGTAGAATAATTAGAACCCTAAAAAGGATGGGTATTACCAGCGTGTCTGTATATTCTGAAGCAGATAAAGATGCGCTACATGTTAAGATGGCTGACGAAGCATATTATATAGGTTTAGCACCTAGTTCTGACTCCTATTTAAAACAAGATCTTATCATTGATATATGCTTACAACATAATGTGGATGCTGTCCATCCGGGATATGGCTTCTTGAGTGAAAACTCCACTTTCGCATTAAAACTACAAGAAAACAACATTAAACTGATAGGCCCATCTGCATACTCTATGGATATAATGGGCGATAAACTTTCAGCAAAAGATGCAGTAAAAGCTTTTGACATACCAATGGTACCTGGTACGGATTATGCCATTGATGACATTGTTAAAGCTAAGCAAATAGCAGAAGAAGTGGGTTTTCCAGTATTGGTCAAGGCATCCGCAGGTGGTGGTGGCAAAGGTATGAAATTAGTCAATTCAGCAGATGAGTTTGCAGATCAGATGCAATTAGCCATTAATGAGGCAACTTCTTCCTTTGGCAATGGCGCTGTTTTTATTGAAAAATTTGTAACCAATCCAAGACACATCGAGATTCAGGTTTTGGCAGATAAATTTGGAAATACAGTATATCTTTTCGAGAGAGAATGTTCTATACAGCGCAGACATCAGAAAGTAGTAGAAGAAGCACCAAGCGCCATCCTCACACCAGAACTAAGAAAAACAATGGGCGAAGCAGCAGTAAAAGTTGCCATAGCTGCTAAGTACGAAGGCGCTGGTACTGTTGAGTTTTTAGTAGATGACCAACTAAATTTTTACTTCTTGGAGATGAACACTAGACTTCAAGTAGAACATCCTGTTACTGAAATGATCACTGGTTTGGACCTAGTAGAACAACAAATAAGGATTGCCCAAGGAGAACCTCTAACCTTCACACAAGATGACCTAAATATAAATGGCCATGCTATAGAATTAAGAGTATATGCTGAAGATCCTTACGACAACTTTGCCCCAAGTATCAATACACTTAAAAAATATCAAATACCTATGGGCGAAGGTGTAAGGACAGATAATGGATACCAACAAGGTGATCAGATACCCATCTATTATGACCCAATGCTTGCTAAGCTTACAGTGCATGGCCCAACTAGAAAAGCGGCGATAAACAAAATGCTGGAAGCTATACAAAATTTTGAAATAGAAGGTATTGCCACTACTTTAGACTTTGGGGCTTATGTCATGAAACATCCAGACTTTGTGACAGGGCATTTTGATACGAATTTCGTTAATAAAAATTGGAATTCTGAGACTATCAAAGAAATATGTCTAGAAGAAGCACAAATTGCTGCATGGTTGACAAGGCACCTTTTGGTTACTTCAGATCAAACTTTGAAACCTATTTCATATTGACCAAAATACTAAGACACTCAGCAGAAGGAAGCATGTATGCATGAGAGTCTTTCTGCTTGTTATTGTGGATATTGTAATTTATTCTAAACTTTGACAAAAAGTAAGAAGTGCTGCATAATTATCTTTACAGTAATACGTATAAGTCCACTCCGAAATCAACACAAAGTCACAAAAACACAAAAAATTTAAACCTACATATATTTAATAATCAATACTTTAAAAACATTATTATCTTAGTGGCATTCCGCCATTTTAGACTTTTAGGAGTGGACTCAATCTTATTGGCTTTTATTTTTTGGGTGCATTTCAAAATTTGGGAGTGTAGAATACTTTGTGTAAACTCCCAGGGGGAGTTAGGCTTTGGGACAAAGGGGGGATTGCCCCCGGGGGCAATCCCCCCTTTGTCCCAAAATTTTTATATGTTTGCGGTGCTTACCCTGAACACATTTTTAACCTAACAACTTTTGCAATGCAAAGTAACAACATTAATTTTGATTTTACAGACATTTTTAAGAATGTAAAGGACATCAACGACTTAAGTCGCATGTGGTATTTACAAAATTGGTATTCAACACCTCCTCAACTCTGAGATGAGTCATTTGCTGGGGTGACAAACATTCCATAAAAGGTAATAATTCCGGCAACTCCCGAAATGGTTCTTATGGGAAAAGGTCAAGACAACTCAAGGCGAGATCAAGTCCAGGTCCCTAGAGATCGTAATAGTGAATTTGACCCCTTGGTACTCCCTAAAGGGCAAACCACAACGGCTAAAGTAGAATCTGTCATCACTTCCCTTTACGCTAAAGGTAGAGTACTCAAGATGTAGCAGATCAAATCGAACAGATATACGGTTTTAACGTCTCTAAATCATTTGTTTCTGATATCACCAATAAGATGCTCCCTTCCATCCTAGAGTGGCAAAACAGGCCTAGAGCCCATTTATTACATCACCTGGATGGATTGTATTTGTTTCAAAATACGCCAAGATAACAAGGTGATCAATAAAAGTATCTATTTAGTTATTGGTCTGAAACCTGATGGATTTAAAGAGATCTTAGGCATTTGGATAGCTGAGACGGAGTCCGCATCTTTTGGCTCTCCGTACTCTCTGAATTAAAGGATCGTGGCGTAAAATCCATCTTAATTGCTTGTACGGACAACCTTACCGGCTTTACTAGTGCCATTCAAGCATCCTTCCCAGATACGGTAACTCAGCTCTGTATTGTCCACCAAATACGTAACTCAGTAAAGTTTGTACCATGGAAAGATAGAAATATTCATCGCCGATCTGAAGGAAGTTTATGGAGCTATTAATCTCCAAAGTGCCTTAGTCGCTTTTGAAAAATTCAAAACAAAATGGAACAGTAAATACAGTTATGCCATTAAAAGCTGGGAAAAAAATTGGGATAATCTCATCCCTTTATTCAATTACCCGCCTGAATTAAGAAAAATAATGTACACCACCAATACAATCGAAGGGGTAAACCGAGCAATCAGAAAATTTACCAAAACAAAGACCATTTTTCCAAACGACCGGCTGCTTTAAAATCAGTTTTTATGGCAATTGACCAAATTCAATCAAAATGGACAATGCCAATTCGTGATTTGGTATCATTCATAATCAAATTTCTATTATCTTTGATAATTTTTTAGAAAATGCCTAATTTTTCTTCTCTTGAGTTTACACATTATTTTCTACACTCTCCAAAATTTCGCTAAGCTGCATTTTTTACTAGATCTGTTATTTTATCCCAATAGCCACTCATCTTTAACACTCTCAGACTCATAATATTTTTCAATCCTTTTATTGACCATCTTTGTCCTGATTGTTTCATTCGTTTTTGTAATACTGTTCGATGCGCCGACTCTATTGCCCCTGACCCTATTAATAGTCCTTTTTGTATGTATTTAGGGTAATCCATTCTCCCCCTATTGTGGCTGATGTACGTTAAGAGCGTTTGGTATTTTTCTTCTTTTGTTTTTGATTTTCTAGGTATTTTTTCCAACATCTTTACCACTTCGTCTACACCATTCTCTTTCAAAGTCTTTCCTATTACTTCCATATATGCCGTTCGTTTACTTTTTGTAACACTGAAACTTACATATTTTCCTATGTTTTCCATCGCATGATAAAAATCAAGAATTTGAGTAGCTTGCGGATATGACACATCTATCCAATTCCACTGCCACCTCGCTCCGTCATTTATAAATACTAGCCTTTCTTTCCATTTTTCGTAGGCATCACCTATTATGGCTGACATTTTAATCGCAAACTCTTTATGATTGCCTAATGTTGCTACATATTCGCTACAATTTATATTATTTCTGTTTTCGCTCTCATTAGAAATAGCACTTGATTTAAATATTCTTCCTAATTTAGCTTCTTTCCACCCAGCTTCTCTTGTCTGTAACATACTGCCATCTGCTCTATATATAAAATTTCTCCTTCTTCTAACTGCACAGGATCTCTAAAATTTTCACTTTCAGAAATCGCTAGACTTTGTTCCCCAATTTTATCCGTAATCCGATAGATGGCTGTATCATTTGTTTTGATATTCAATAACATCTGAGCAATTTCGCTCCCCCTTTCGTAACAATCCATTTGACCTATATACAATAATTTCTCTTGTAAATAGTGTGAAATCTTCTGACCGGTGAATCCATTAATTAAGTCACTTGTGGTACTAACTTCTATCTCCCCAAATTTGGTTTGAAGTTTTTTTTTAAACGATGATTGGTAGGAACATTTCCGATGGTAGATTCTAAAATTTTACCTCCTAAATCTGTCCATATCTCATCCAATTGTTTTTCAATCTCGTATAAACTATTAAGGTTGCTTAGGTTCTGTATATCCTCCCAACGTTGGCTACATACTGCTAAGTATTCTGCCTTTGTCATGATGATATTTTTTATTGGTTCTAGCGCAAAGTTAATACTTCTTTTTTATTTATTTGCGAAAAAATGAAATGCACCCTATTTTTTTGCATTTCGGAGTTGACTTCCTTATTACTGATACTCTAACATCCCATTAATCACCAATTACATCTCTGACTTGCAAAAATCTTTTAGCATAATATGGATCATAAATGTGGTCATAAGTGATGCCTTTGGCTACTGATGAGTGGATAAAATATAAGGTGTCATTGCTCCAGTGATGGGCTAACCCTACATGGCCTGGTCTATTATTACGAGGATTTCTACCTCTAAATACCAAAATATCTCCAGGGCGGGCATCTTTTAGTTCTTTGACTCGTTTTCCATCATGAATTTGAGATACAGAACTCCTTGTTACATTTTTACCTACAACCGACATTAAAAATTTCACATACCCTGAACAATCAAATATATTTTTACCAACTTTGCTACGATACCTCATGCCTAGATATTTCTCTCCTTCCCACAATATTTGCTTTCTTTTATATGCACTAGGACTGAGGACATCCTGATTTATTGCAACAAATGGAAACAACAATACTAATACTATCCATATTCTTTTAATAAATCTCATAAGACTATATCTTTATCCTAACATCTTGAAACTATTTTAATATAAAGTTTCATATCCAATGATTCAAACACTAATTCGTTAGATAGCAGCTCTAGGTCATAAGTGATCTACTCCAAAAAAAACTAAATCTCTAAATGTTAGTAAATTTATAATTGGTAGATCAAACTAAATCCTGACGCTTACTTGAACTAAGGGATTTCAATGTTGTAAAAGACAAATTAACACATTTTTTACCAATAAAGTTATACAATAGGTAGATATATTTTATTCTAGAACTAAAAAGTCATTATTTCGAAAGCTAATAAAGAGATGTAGCTAAAGACAATTGTTACTTTATTTCCAAAGAAAAGCTAACATTAAATGTTCTTCCCAATTGAGTGACTTCAGAGCCTAGCACGGTGTTTTGCGTATTTTGGCTACCTGGTAGTGGTGGCAGTTGGTGTACAAACTGAAGATATTTGACATTAGCTCTATCCAAAACATTAAATACTGAAAATCCTATTTTACTTCCTTGTCCAGCTAGTTTAAATTTATACTGTAACCCAAAATCTATCCTGTGGTAATTTCGCAATGTTTTAATGTATTTGTCCAAATCCAGATTTCTTCTGTCCACTTTATTATCCAAACCCGAAAGATCAAGATATGGCCTTCCTGTCGCTCCTACATAATTGAGTGAAAAAGATAAATTGCGCCAAGTAAAAGCATTAAAAAACTTTATCTGATGCCTACTATCTTCGGGAGCTGCAAAAAATTGTTGATTAAATATGCCAACAAACCGATTTACTGATTGGCTCAAAGTGTAAGTAAGCATACTAAACACACTCTCATTATCATAGATAAGGCTAAAATCCGCTCCTTTGACTTTGCTCTCACCTGTGAACAATCTAAAAGATGAAGGAGATACCATATTGCTTGGCAATCTTAAGCCCGGAATATTGGTAGCGTGAGTGATTGCTCCGTCCATCCATCTAAAATATGCTTCGAAATCTAATGTCCACAGACCTGATGACCACCAAGAGCCAATCATATAGTTCTGCCCAATACCGACAGGGATATTTTTCCCATTGCTCAAAGCAAAAAATTGTTGTCGTTGGCCCAATGGATTTTCATGTTCAAATAGCCTAACAACTTGTAGATGTCTCCCTGCTGATGCCTTTACTGTAGAAGATGACGATAATGCATAACTCAAATAAAATTGCGGCAAGACATAAGCTTTGTTCAAAAAATGTACATAACTACTTCTCAATGCAGGTACAAAATACAATTTGGTTTTATGTCCAAAATCCATCGTCGCAAACATAGATGATATACTTGCCGACTTATTGATCTCAAAAATAGTATTTACATCGTTTTCTATCAACAAAGCATTATTGTGGATGATATGCTCCACACCAAGCTCCAATCCTTTCCATGCGTTAACTTTGACGGATGCTTTACCACCAAGGTCCTCAATCTTATTTTGATTTAGTATAGCTACAGAATCTCTGACCAATCCGCCAGGTTCTTTCCTTGTAAGCGTGCTATTGATGTTATATGCACTTTTAAATTCAGTGGCATAAATGTTACTTTTAAAAACAATGGCATCACCCGTAAAACTATAGTTGACACCAAATGCTTGATTATTCCAAGTGGTTTCTTGTTTGAAAAATTCTTCATTTATAGTATTTTGTTTGATTTTAAAAGAAATATTGTACTGGTCTTTAAACAAATCTCCACTAAGGAAACTATTAAAATCCAATGAATGCTTGCCCTTATTGAACACCAATCGTGTATTAAAATCTTTAAAATTGAAAGAAGGCCTAGATACAATCAAGCTCTGTGATTTTGGATCGCTTGCCAAACGCTCTCGTTGACTCAAGTCATATAATTCAGTTTTGACCAAATCGGTATAAGTAGTCCTTCCTGCCATTTTCCACAACAGATGTTTGCTTAGGGGAATATCTGCCATAAGGCTGGTATTGAGCAAATTAGCATCCAATTTTAGTTGAGGCTTTGTCGCATTTGAACTGCTATTCATTCGCAGCATACCACTTATTCTACCTCCATATTCTACTGGAATATTATTTTTAAACAAGGTGTAATCGTTTACATAAAAACTATTAAAAGTTCCGAAAATGCCATAGAAATGATCTGCTTTATAAATCGGCATATTATCCAACATCAACAATGTGGCTTCTTCGTTGGCACCTCTTATTCTTACAGATGCGCTGGCATCATTTGTGTTGTTGATACCAGGCAACATTTGCACGGTCCTAAGTACATCATTGTTGAAAACCGAACTATTACTGAGTTGTTGTATCATGGCAGAGTCAATAAATATACCTTGCTGTTTGATAAAACTCAGCTTCCGTTTGATGGAACTGATGGTAACAGGTATAATTTTGATGGGATCAGCACTCAATTTTACATTTTTAAAAAGAGCATCATTCGGGATGGAGACTTCTTTATCATAATGCGCCAGTGAGTGCACGAATAGTTTTGTACCTTTTAATTGTTTAGGCATTCTTATAAAACAATCTCCGTACTCATCTGTAAATCCAAAATATTTTTTAGATGGATCATACACCGTTGCAAATTCTATAGGTTTGCCTGACAACTCATCTATAATATTGATGTGCATTACATAACTGTCGGAAGCAACAATATCATCAAAATTTGACCTTACTAAATAGGTATCATCTTGGTGAATGATATATTCTAAAGAAAACGATAAACACAATTTTGCAAATAGCTCAGCATAAGTTTTAGCCCTCAAAGTCTTTTGACCTATGGAAGGGACAGACGACAAGGCTGGATTGTAAGCAAGCAAAACATTAAAGTGCGTTTTGAAAAGTTCGAGTGCTTCAGCACAGTTGGCTTTTGGAGGTATTACAAATATTTTTTCTTCACGCTTTTGCGCAGACAAATCTGATTTATTGGTCAATGCCAATAAAATAATGATGCAAAAACAATGTGTAAAAAAATTCAACTGTCTAATAAGATCCTATTTCATTCTTTAACAATAAATACTTCGGTGCCTTTGATACTATACTTGAGTTTTAGGGGCCAGGTTATAGAAAACAATGCATCATTCAAATGATTGTTTTTGAAAAATCCTGTATATTTTAAAGTATATAAACTAGCTTCCATATTCACTTTTACACCATATTGATTTTCGATTTCCTCGATGACTTCACCATAATCTACATCATTAAAAGTAAAGGTGCCATCCAACCAAGATACGAGGCCGATGGCTCCTTCTGGTCTGGTTTGTGTATGCAGATGTTCACCTATCAAAGTGGCAACGCCTCCTGGTTCCAATATCGTCTCTTGGCCAAAACTACTCAAGACAGATACTTTACCCGTTTTACAAATTACTTCAAAATGCTGATTTCTTGTATCCACACTAAAACTTGTGCCTAATACAGTTATTTTGCCCTTGTCAGTTTCTACAACAAAAGATGCTCCTTTCCTAACTTCAAAAAATGCTAACCCTTTGAGTGAAACCCTTCTTTCCTGCTCCCATTTTTTAGAATTAAAAGTAACCTCACTACCTGGATTGAGTGTCACTGCAGATCCGTCAGGAAATGGTTCTTTTATTCTCTGCGTAATACTTGCTTTATAAGTTTTCAGGTAATCTCCATGGGATAATGGTTTGAATATCAATAATATCGCAACAGCAATTGAAGCAATAGCCGCTACCATCTTCCATGGTTTAAATTTGACAATTTTCGCTGATTTAATATCAGGTTTAGTCTCAGATTCTATTTTACTCCATAGTGCTTTGGTATCAATTTTGTTTTCATCATGAAAATCCAAAGCTACTACAAATCTAATTGCATTATTGATCTCATCCATTTTTTCTATATGCTCATCAATAAAAACAGACCATCTGTCATTGTCTATATCAAATTCGGATTTTACCCATGCTATGAATGAGCTATCTTGTATTAAATCTTGTTGAAATTTGTGTAAATCTTCATGTGCCATACGCGAAAAGGATTTTATATTTATAAAAGTACAAAATATTGAGGTTGTACTCTATTTAATTCATTAAATTTTAATGGTTTAGAAAAAATACGACAAAAATCCAAATTGTAAATTGATTTCTTAACTCTATGATACCCTTTGAGATGAGATTACGGACAGATTGGTAGCTGATATCCATGACCGAACATATATCTTCATACTCCATTGACTCATAATATCTCAAAAAAATCGCTTCTTTTTGTCTAGAGCTTAATGACTTAAGTGCCTCTTGAAGTTTTTTCGAATTCATATCAGCACGTTCCCCCTGAATGATTGCATCCTCTATAGATAGGGTAAAATCCAACTCCTTATGATCTGAATGTTCTAACCCTACAATATTCTGTGCCTTGCCAATCCGCCTGATAATTTCACGCCTTAAAGTGACACAAAGGTATTTTATGATAGAGTCAGTGTCTCCCAATGTCTCTCTTTTCTGCCATATTTGTACAAAAATATCATGAATAGTATCTTCTACCAAATTACTGTCGGGAGTAAACTTTAAAGCATAGTTTTCTAGGTTCCTTATATTTTGATCATAAATCTTTTTCAGAGCCTGATGTTCCCCCTTTTTCAGTTGCATCCACAACATCAAATCATCCATAAATACAAATATTTCGCTTTAGACTATTAATTACTGCCAAAGTTAAAACTTATTTCCATTTTTTAACCATATCTTTGCCACCTAATCAATTTTACGCACAAATGTTATTGACTTTCGCCCTTCAATCTTCTAGTAACAATGCACTAGGATTTATATTTCCAGCTTTAATGTTGGCATTTTTCTATTTCTTTTTTATCAGACCGCAGGTAAAAAAAACAAAAGAACAAGGTGTTTTTACAGCTGAACTAAAAAAAGGAGATGAAATAGTAACAGCAAGTGGCATCATAGGTCAAATCAACAAAATTGACGAACACTCGATAACACTAGAGTTAGACAATAAAACCTTCATAAAAGTGGTGCCTTCTGCCATATCTAAAGAAATGACAGATCAATACACCAAAGCAAAAGCACCAAAATAATAAGGGAAAGATTACTTATACAAAGTTGGTATTCTTTTTCAAGGAAAGTACATTATAATTAATCCTACTTTTTCGTATATATTTCCCTACTTTTATGGTAAATCTTGGGTGAAACAAGGTATTATTCAAGCACTATAGCCTATTAAGCCAATCAAATAGCCACTGACTTCATGCGTGTTTATTCCCCATTCAACCTTTTGTGCTTATTGAAAACTATTGATTTCACATATCCCAAAGTAACATTACTCCACCACTATCGCTATACCTTGATCTGTGATAGTGATTTGTTTTTGTTTGTACAAGGTACCAATGGCTTGTTTGAACACTTTTTTGCTCATTCCGAATATCTTATAGATTACTTCTGGATCAGTTTTGTCATTATAAGGCAACTTTCCTTTAGACTTATGGAGTAAATCCAATACCTTTTGGGCTTGGGCATCGATTTTGACATACCCCAATGGATCAAGTGCGAGATCTATTTTACCATCTTCTCTTACTTTTTTAATATAGCCGACCATCTTTTGGCCTGTATGTATGGGTTTAAAAATTTCATTCCTATAGATCACACCTTGATGTTTTCCATTGATGATGGCTTTATACCCAACCTCTGTTGCAGTCCAAATTATAAGATCCACTTGGTCATTAACTTTATAATCTGAAGGAGATTTGTCAAGAAACTTTTCCACTTTCATCGTAGCGGCCAATCTATCAGTCAACTTATCGAGATATACATAGACTAGATAATAGCGACCTTCTTCCATCTTTATCTTCTGCTCACTGAAAGGTACCAACAGCTCTTTACTAACGCCCCAATCTAGAAAAGCTCCAACGGTCTCAATTTTATTGACCTTCATCCAACCGAATTCACCTTCTTGCGCATAAGGTGTCTCTGTAGTGGCCACTATCCTTTCTTCGCCATCCAAAAAAACAAAAACATCTACATAATCATCTATGACCATTTCTGGTGTCACATACCTATTGGGCATAAGGATTTCTCCCCTCTCTCCACCATCTAAAAAATACCCAAAATCCGTCTTTTTAACGATTCTAAGGGATGTTTTGTGTCCAAGCTGAACCATACTGATTAACATTTAAAGCTCAAAGATATGAAATCTTATCATAAGGGATGGTAATAATGTGGGCATGATATACACAACTCAATAATTGAATATTTCATTACCATATATAACTAAGCATAAATTGATAAATTTCTCAACACTCTAGCATTAAGTAAAGAAAATTCAAACATTAGTTCTACGTTGACCTATTTGAATAAAATATGTTTTCTCACCGCTCTGTGATACGAAATGACCAAGGCTGATGAGAAACCCATTTTTAGTCTCATGTTTTTGAAAATACTAATTTGACAAAATAGAAATAAAATGACTGACACCTTCCTTGCTAAGAAGAAGTTTAAGGATTTCATCCAGAAAATATTGCTGCGTTGTAAAACAGCAAAAGCCACACAACTTTTAGATTTGTTATGTGGCTTTCGTTTAAACTATTCATTACGTCGCTGATTTACGGCACAGCCATGGCAATACACAGACGTAGTTGCAAACTACGCCTAGCTGAGTTGTTGAACTTGATTCGCTAATCACGTTACTTGATTCAAGAGTTGTAACATTTGATTTCGTCATCACGTAGTTTAGTGCTAGAGTTGTAACGAGAGTGTAGAAAATAATGTGTAAACTCAAGAGAAGAAAAATTAGGCATTTTCTAAAAAATTATCAAAGATAATAGAAATTTGATTATGAATGATACCAAAATCACGAATTGGCATTGTCCATTTTGATTGAATTTGGTCAATTGCCATAAAAACTGATTTTAAAGCAGCCTGGTCGTTTGGAAAAATGGTCTTTGTTTTGGTAAATTTTCTGATTGCTCGGTTTACCCCTTCGATTGTATTGGTGGTGTACATTATTTTTCTTAATTCAGGCGGGTAATTGAATAAAGGGATGAGATTATCCCAATTTTTTTCCCAGCTTTTAATGGCATAACTGTATTTACTGTTCCATTTTGTTTTGAATTTTTCAAAAGCGACTAAGGCACTTTGGAGATTAATAGCTCCATAAACTTCCTTCAGATCGGCGATGAATATTTTTCTATCTTTCCATGGTACAAACTTTACTGAGTTACGTATTTGGTGGACAATACAGAGCTGAGTTACCGTATCTGGGAAGGATGCTTGAATGGCACTAGTAAAGCCGGTAAGGTTGTCCGTACAAGCAATTAAGATGGATTTTACGCCACGATCCTTTAATTCAGAGAGTACGGAGAGCCAAAATGATGCGGACTCCGTTTCGGCTATCCAAATGCCTAAGATCTCTTTAAATCCATCAGGTTTCAGACCAATAACTAAATAGATACTTTTATTGATCACCTTGTTATCTTGGCGTATTTTGAAACAAATACAATCCATCCAGGTGATGTAATAAATGGGCTCTAAGGGCCTGTTTTGCCACTCTAGGATGGAAGGGAGCATCTTATTGGTGATATCAGAAACAAATGATTTAGAGACGTTAAAACCGTATATCTGTTCGATTTGATCTGCTACATCTTGAGTACTCATACCTTTAGCGTAAAGGGAAGTGATGACAGATTCTACTTAGCCGTTGTGGTTTGCCCTTTAGGGAGTACCAAGGGGTCAAATTCACTATTACGATCTCTAGGGACCTGGACTTCGATCTCGCCTTGAGTTGTCTTGACCTTTTTCCCATAAGAACCATTTCGGGAGTTGCCGGAATTATTACCTTTTATGGAATGTTTGTCATACCCCAGCAAATGACTCATCTCAGAGTTGAGGAGGTGTTGAATACCAATTTTGTAAATACCATTCATGGCGACTTCGAAGTCGTTGATGTCCTTTACATTCTTAAAAATGTCAAATCAAAATTAATGTTGTTACTTTGCATTGCAAAAGTTGTTAGGTTAAAAATGTGTTCAGGGTAAGCACTGCAAACATATAAAATTTTTGGGACAAAGGGGGATTGCCCCATAGCAATCCCCCTTTGTCCCAAAGCCTAACTCCCCCTGGGAGTTTACACAAAGTATTCTACACTCCCGTTGTAACATTTGATTCAGTGATCACGTAATTTGATTTCGTGATCACGTAGTTTAGTGCTAGAGTTGTAACATTTGATTCGCTCATCACGTAGTTTGATTTCGTCATCACGTAGTTTAGTGCTAGAGTTGTAACATTTGATTCAGTGATCACGTAGTTTGATTTCGTCATCACGTAGTTTAGTGCTAGAGTTGTAACATTTGATTCGCTCATCACGTAGTTTGATTTCGTCATCGCGTAGTTTAGTGCTAGAGTTGTAACATTTGATTGCGTCATCACGTAGTTTAGTTCTGATGAGAGTTGTAACATTTAGTTCTAGAGTTGTAGCATTTGATTTCGTGATCGCGTAGTTTAGTTCCAGAGTTGTAACATTTGATTCGGTGATGAGTTTTCTCACCACCAAGGTGGGTCGAAATGACGATGTTTGATGAGGAAAAGTGGGAGAGCAAGGGAGTTCGGCCTTGCCGAACTCCCTTTCTCCCATTAAAACACTAATTCTATTGGTTAGAAACGTTTGCATCTGAGAAACCCATTTTATAACTCAAATTTTTAAAAATACTAAATTGATAAAGTAAAATAAGGTACAATGCGCTGATATCTTCATAACCATCAGTTACAATCCTTTTATTTTGGGACGTGGTCCTGTGATCTTAAATGTTTGGCATATAGGAAATCACAAAGCCACGCCCCGACATAAATGATGATATTTGAATATCTGTATTATTTGAAAAGTCCTACCAAGGACTGTTTATTGATTTTCCGACTTTTTGGAGTGACTCATTAATGATCTATTTACATACAAAAAAAGGGAACTGCCCTTTTCAGAACAGTTCCCTTTTATAATACTATATTTTTGTAATCCTTATCTAAGGACAACTACTCTTCTAGATACATTGAAATTTTCACCTGTAATCACTACAAAATAGATACCTGAAGACAATCCTGTAACATCCAATTGGTCATTGATATTACCAGTGTATTGACGAGTCATTATTTTCGTACCGATACCATTGGTCAATGTCAAAGCAACAGAAGCTGATTTAACAAAATTCACTTCAAGATTGAGCAAATTAGTGGTTGGATTAGGATACACAGAAAAATTATTTACATATTGTGTTTCATTAGTTCCTGTTACATCTTCCACTGTGAATGGTCCAAAGGATTTGTTACATCCATTACCATCTGTAATTACACAGGTATAACTACCCGCTCCAAGATTTGAAATATTGGATGTAGTAGCACCATTTGACCATAAATATGCTAAATTCCCAGTACCACCTTCCGCTACAAGATTGATCGCACCTAGGTTTTTGCTGTTTGAATCATTGATAATACTTACTGATGCTGCTTTGATGGCACTTGGCTCTGTTATTGTGACCGTCTTAGTAGCTGTAGCATTCGTAGCATCCGTTATCACTACGGTATAAACTCCTGGTGCAAGACCACTAAGTGTAGCTTGGCTAGATGTAAATCCATTTGGTCCTGTCCAAGCATATACAAAAGGTTCTGCACCTCCTGAAACACTGGCAGAAGCTTGACCATTATTATCACCAAAACATACTACATTCTGACTGGTAGCTGTAGCAACCAATACTGTAGAATACACCACTGTCTGACATACTGTATTGCTTCCGCACTCAGTAGTCACTGTCAAACACACATTATAAGTACCTGGTGCTAACACAACACTTGGATTAGCTTCAGTGCTCGTCATACCATTTCCAAAATTCCACGCATAAGTGGTAGTTGAGCCAGATGCTGCAGCCATACCAGCAAAAGTACCTGCATTCAAAGTATATTGGTATGCACCATTTGCTGTATTAATGACTTCGTCAACTACTGCAACTGAGTTAGCGACACAGCCATTTGAATTTTTAGTCACTTGCATATTGTAAGAACCATCTGCATTGACCACAGGTGTCAAAGTATTGGCACCCGACACAATGTTTCCATTGGCCGTAGTCCAAAGTATAGTAAAGTCAGACACATTGCCCATTACGCTACCTTGTAATGTCACTTCAGATTGAACACAAGTAATATTGGCAGGATCTGCAATCGCTGTTTGAGGCAAATCTCCAGATGTAGAAACTACTGCATTCATGGTTGTTGTACAACCATTGGCAGCTGTGACTGACGCTGGATAGGTACCTGCTGCATTGACAGTCACACAAGATCCTTGGCTATTTTGACCATTCACATTCCAAGTAACTGTAAGCCCTGAAGTTGCTGTCGCACATAGTTCTACGGAATTAACTACACATGTTAACTCTCCATTGGTAACTGAAAGGCTTGGCAATGCAATGTCTGCATTTACTGTAGCTGTTGATGTCGATACACAACCATTTGCTGAATCGGTCACCTGCAGTACATAAGTACCTCCAGCACTTACCGTTGCTACCAACTGATCAGCACCTGAAACAATAGTACCATTTTGAGTAGTCCATGCATAAGCGATAGATGCACCAGTAGCAGAACCAGTACCCGATACTTGAGTCTGAGTGGCGGCACAAGTTATTGTTCCTAAAGCAGCAGCTACTGCTGTTGGACCAGTGATGGCATTGATGGTAAACTCTCCAGATGTCTCACATCCTTGAATATCAGAAGTGGAGTAATTGTAAGTGCCAGGTGTTAATCCAGGGAATACACCACTTGACTGTGTACCTGCTCCAATACTATAGCTGTACTGTCCAGATCCACCAGTTGCAGTAATCGTGGCAGTGCCAGAAGTTTGACCACAAGGGATCTGAGGTACTGAAACTGAAGCTGTTACCTGTGTAGGTTGTTCTAATTCTACGAAAGTTTCAAAAGCACATCCTTGTGCATCCGTGACAGTAACATAGTGTTGGCCTGCTGCTATATTTGTTTTAGTAGGAGTAGTTTGACCATTATCCCAAAGATAAGAGTAACCTCCATTTCCGAAGACGCCCAAAACACCCACTGATCCATTGCTATCTCCAAAACAAGTAGGCTGTTGGCTAGCTGATGGATATGCTTCTAGTGGTGCCAATACACCACCTACTATAATAGGGTCAGTCACCACTTGATAATTATTGGCGTCTGTGATGGTACAAATATAATAGCCTGGTTGAAGATTTGAGATATCTTTTGTATTATTACCATTATTCCAAGCATACGTTTTATTGCCGTAACCAGCCGTAACATCTAGCGTAATAGCGCCGTCACCACCACAAACCGCATCCGTCACCGAAGCATCGGCAGCCAATTTGAATGATTGAATTACATAATTGTTTAAAACAGTACCTGAGACACCGCCACCACCTGTTGTATAAGATTTTTTATTACCCGCAGAAATCATAAATACGGTAGGATATGCGCTTATCTGATAAAGAGAAGCAATAGTTGGACCTCCAGTATGCGTAATAGGATATGGTGTACCAGTCACCCAATCGCCTTGTGTGCCTCCCACACAGCCAGATGGTCCATAAAGACAAGCTAAGTTGGTACTAGGATCTCCTTCTGCAAAAATGACCATAACATCTCCTGTACCACTTGGGCCATAAGTGTTATAGAAATTTTCTAATGTTCCACTGTTGTGGTAACTCCAACATGGTCCACACCATGTAGCAGATACATCTATCACAACACTGATACCACTGTTTAGGTAATCATAAAGATCGTGTGTATTTCCATCCAAATCAGTTACGACAAACTGAGGTGCGGTGGAACCACTGGAGTAGCTGTCCATAGTTTACATTTAAAAACTAAAAACAACCAAAAAGGTAAGTAAAAAGTGCTTCATATTAAAAAGGTGTTAGTTAAGAAATAAAATATTGCGCAAGATAAAAAATTATCGCATTACTAAAGTCTTAAATATTTATATTTTTTTCACAAAAAATAAATTCACCAATTTACAAAATTATAATTTTTAATTAGCGTCTATTTTTTACTAATATTTGGCATTCCTTGCATAAACCTATCCATACCTTTACCCTTACTCATCATTTGCATCATTTTACGCATTTGATCAAACTGCTTAATGAACATATTTATTTCATGAATATTTTTGCCACTGCCTGTAGCTATTCTCTTCTTCCTTGACATGTTGAGCAACTCAGGATTAGCTCTCTCTTTTGGTGTCATAGATAGGATGATGGCTTCAACCTTTCCAAAGGCTTTATCGTCAATATTGATATCTTTGGTCAATTTACTCATACCAGGTATCATATTCATGAGCGACTTTACATCCCCCATTTTTTTAATTTGATTGAGCTGACCAAGGAAATCATTAAAATCAAATTTATTCTTTCTTATCTTCTTTTCTAATCGCTCAGCTTCTTTTTCATCAAATTGTTCTTGTGCCTTCTCTACGAACGACACGATATCACCCATTCCAAGGATACGTTGAGCCATCCTATCTGGGTAGAAGATATCAAGTGTATCGAGCTTCTCTCCAGAACTCACAAATTTGATAGGTTTGCCTACCGAATATTTGATAGATAAGGCCGCTCCACCTCTTGTATCACCATCCAATTTTGTCAATACAACACCATCAAAATTTAAACGCTCATTAAATACAGCTGCTGTATTTACAGCATCTTGCCCTGTCATAGAATCCACCACAAATAATATTTCCGAAGGGCTGGTAGCGTTTTTAATATCTTCGATCTCTTGCATCATTTCTTCATCCACTGACAATCGACCTGCTGTATCGATAATCACGACATCATGACTATTACTTTTAGCATATTGGATTGCATTGAGCGAAATCTGAACAGGATTTTTATTTTCAGGCTCCTTATATATATGAACACCTACTTGCTCTGCTAAGACAGAAAGTTGGTCCACAGCGGCTGGTCTATACACATCACATGCAACCAATAATGGCCTTTTTGATTTTTTATCTTTAAGATATTTAGCTAGTTTTCCTGTAAAAGTAGTCTTACCTGAACCCTGCAAACCTGATATGAGGATAATCCCTGGATTGCCTTTTAAATTAATGCCGGCAGCTTGACCACCCATGAGTTCTGTCATTTCGTCTTGGACGATTTTGACCATCAACTCTCCCGGCTTAACAGCTGCGAGCACATTTTCAGTGCCTAATGCTTTGTCTTTAATTTTGTCCGTAAATTCTTTAGCGATTTTGTAATTAACATCTGCC
Organism: Saprospiraceae bacterium; assembly: GCA_016714785.1. Classification (GTDB taxonomy): domain Bacteria; phylum Bacteroidota; class Bacteroidia; order Chitinophagales; family Saprospiraceae; genus OLB9. The sequence goes on along the minus strand of JADKCC010000062.1, from coordinate 75,269 downwards.
GCTACCAAAGCTCTTCGTATCTCTTTGATAGAGTTGGCAATATTGAGTTCCGTTAATTTTCCCTCACCTTTCAGATTCTTAAAAGCAAATTCGAGCTTTTCACTTAAATTTTCAAACATGATTTTCGATTTAGAGCCGCAAATATACATCATTGGGGCGATATCAAAAAACAGGGATACTTTTTAATTTTTTAAAGTACAACACCCAATGATATTTTAACCTAAAAATTCATGCTAAAATATAAATTTGGTTACTTTTGTTTAAATATTCAATTAGTGTAAAAATAATGAAAACATCAAGGCGTAATTTTCTCATTCAAACTACCGCAATAATTCCTGCCATTACCATAATAAATGCATGTGGTGCAGAACAAAAAAATGAACAAAAAAAACCAATTGTCGTATCCACTTGGGATAGTGGCCTAGCTGTCAATCAAGTGGCTTGGGAAATATTAAAAAACAAAGGTAAAGCCATAGATGCCGTAGAAAAAGGTGCTAATTCAATAGAAGACACCATCAATTGTTGTGTAGGCTTAGGTGGTAATCCAGATAGAGATGGATTTGTGACCTTGGATGCTTGCATCATGGATGAAAAATATAATTGCGGCAGTGTAGCATATCTACAAAACATTAAAAACCCAATCAGTGTAGCCAGAAAGGTTATGGAATTGACACCTCATGTCATGCTGGTGGGTGAAGGTGCCAAAAAATTTGCCTTGGAAAATGGATTCAAAGCCGAAGCACCTAACCTCTCAGATGATGCGAGCAAAGAATATAAAAAGTGGCTCGAAAAATCAGAATACAAACCTACCATCAACATCGAACAAACCCAGTCAAAAGGCGCAGGAAGTGCTGCACCATCTAAACTGAGCAACGGTGAGTTCAATCACGATACGATGGGATTAGTAGCATTGGATAGTCATGGTGATATGTCTGGAGCATGCACTACGAGTGGCATGGGATTCAAAATGCACGGCCGTGTGGGAGACTCGCCCATCATAGGTGGTGGATTATACGTCGATAACGAAATAGGTGCAGCTACTTCATCAGGCCAGGGTGAAGAAGTAATAAGAATATGTGGCACTCACCTTGTAGTTGAATATATGCGGATGGGCAAAAATCCGACAGAAGCATGCAAGTTGGCCATAGAAAGGCTAGTCAAAATAAATCCTGAAAAAGCAAAAACCTTTCAAGTTGGATTTTTGGCCCTTAATAAAAATGGGGAACATGGAGCCTACTCAATATTACCTGGTTTTGTATATTCTGTTACTATGAGTGATGGTGGTGGAGAAGTAATAAAAGCTGCTTCTTATTATAGTTAAAAAAAGGATGTTAACTTGTTTAGGTTCATCCGTTATCCCATCCATTCTAATCGGACCACTGTGCCCTCTCCTATCCTACTCTGTATATCAATACTTACACCCAATTGGTCGCAAGCCTTCTGAACGATAGATAAACCTAAACCTGTGCCTTTGATACCTTTCCGTGTTAAAGCGTGCGCACGATAAAATGGGTTAAAGATTTTCTGGATTTCTTCTGTAGCAATACCAAAACCTTCATCTTGGATAGTGCAGTAGGTTTTTCCATGTTGCGTTCCTGCGGTAACGTAGATATTTTTTCCTTGATCACTGTATTTTATAGCATTGGATAGTAAGTTTTCTATGACCATTTGTAGCAGTTTGGTATTGGTTTTGATGTGTATTTTATCTGAAGGTGTATGATGAAGATGGATCGACTTTGTCTGAAAGGAATGATGAAATCGAGTAGATATGTCAGCAATAAATTCATTGAGCTCTATGGATTTTACTTCCATGGCATGATCGTGTTCTATCCTTGCGAGTATCAATAACTGTTCAGTAATATCATTCAGTCTGTCTATTTCTTTGATACTGTCTTGAATTTTCTCGTGATATTCTTCTGATGTTCTGGGTTTGCGGACAAGCACTTCTAGCGTACCTTTGAGTACGGCCAAAGGTGTTTTGAGTTCGTGGGCAGCATCAGATGTAAATTGTTTTTCTCGGTCTATACTTTTATGAATTCTACCCAAAAGTGCATTGATGGCTGTTGTCAACTCGTATAATTCATCTTTTTGTTCTGGCAGTGGTATCCTAGCATCTAGATTTTGAGAAGTAATGTTATTAGATGTGGAGATGATCTGTTTGATAGGCTTAATGCTGCGGTCTGCCAGAAACCGAGTCACCAAAAACAAGATCAACAAAATGATAGGAAAAGACCAGAAAAAATGATTTCTCAAAGATGCTATTAATTGCTCTGCATTTTCTGAAGAAACTGCTGTCACTATGTATCCATACGACTTTCCTTCTAGGGTTACTACCACTTGGGTTTGTCTAATCCGTCGATTATTCAGCGTGTATTGACCTTGGATATTGCCTTGATGTGCTGGATCAAATGTTAATATAGCTTCCTTGAGATTGGGTGATTTATCTACTGTTTTACCATTGATATCTACCAATTGAACAAAGACCGGATTGGCATCTGCTTCTCTATGTTCGCGCTCCAGCATTTCCGCTTTATTGGCAAACATAATGGTGCCATCATCTACCTTTAGTTCTGCCGTATGTTTTAATGCTTCATATTTCAATAATTCATCCAAATCACCGAGTACTTTGCCTTTGACTAGGAAAAATACACTGACCAGTAATATACCAACCAACGCACCCGTGGCGAGCAAGAACATCAATGATATTTTATTTTTGAATGAAAGTGACACTTATAAATGATTAAAGGTTGAATGATTGAAGGTTGAATGGTTAAAGGTTGAATGATTGAAGGTTGAATGATTGAATGGTTGAATGGTTAAAGGTTGAATGATTGAAGGTTGAATGATTGAATGGTTGAATGATTGAATGGTTGAATGATTGAAGGTTGAATGATTGAATGGTTGAATGGTTAAATGGTTAAATGGTTGAATGGTTGAATGGTTGAATGGTTGAAGGTTGAATGGTTAAAGGTTGAACGGTTAAATGGTTGAATGGTTGAATGATTGAATGATTGAATGGTTGAATGGTTAAAGGTTGAATGGTTAAAGGTTTAAAGCAAAATCTTCAATATGTCATCGTACTAAATAACCGATACCGCGAATGGTTTGCAAAAAACCGGTCTCTTTGTCTAAATCCAATTTTTTGCGGATACCATTGACAAAAACATCGATCACTCCTGTATCATAATCAAAATGGATATCCCACACTTGTTCAATGATATCCTTTCTTGTGCATACTTTACCTTGATTACGTATTAGAAAAACAAGTAATTCAAATTCCTTTTGGGTCAAATGTATCTCTACTTCATCCTTAAAAACTTGATGTGCATTTAAGTCAATTTTAATATTTTCTATGATGATACTTTCCGTCGATACTTTTACATTTCGAAGCTGTACACGTATCCTTTCCAATAATTCTTCAAAACTGAATGGCTTCTTGATATAATCATTGGCGCCAGCTTGCAGACCTTCTATCGTTTCCTGGATGGTATCTTTGGCTGTCAAAAATATGATCGGTGTATCTATATGACGCTCTCTCAATTGTTTACAAATCTCTAGGCCCGACATTCCTGGCAACATCCAATCTAACAACATAATATGATAAGACTTGCCAGTCGCTAATGCCAATCCTTGATGACCATCATCTGCCACATCTACGGCATAACCTTCTTCTTCAAGGCCTTGCTTTAGAAATTTATGTATTCCTGGTTCGTCTTCTACTACTAAAATATTCATCATACAAAGATAACTATTGTTTTGGATTAGAGTATGTTTAAAAAAATTTCTTAGTTGCTAATCAATAGGTTATGGTTCTGACAATAAAAGAATTAACGAGTTTAGTAAACTAAACGAGGCGATTATTTTGAAGTCAGGTTCATAAGATATTGATTATAAAGCAATAAAAATTTAAACATACTCTTATTCCGTCATTACATCAAAAGCACCTTTGGTCAGTATTTTTGCATCAGCAGGAATTTCATTATTTTCTATTTCTACAAATCCACTTTTTTCCGGCCCAATTTTTACTTCTTTTTTAGCAAAATAATAGTTTTCACCTTCTTGTTTTTTCATGACCAATACATAATATTTGTCATCAACTTTTACCAATGCATCATGGTTGATCGCAGGTTTTAAGGCGCTATCTGTAACGATTTTGGCTTCTACATACATGCCTGCCAATAAGTTTGTATCGGTTTTATCCAAATGCCCATGAATTTCTACGGTCCTTTTTTCGCCTTCAATCATTTTACCGATGATAAATACAGTGGCTTGATACGTTTGGGTTCCTGTTTCTGGTATCGTAAAATTTATTTTTTGTCCAGTTTTAATGTTCATCACATCCTTCTCAAATACATCTAAAACTAAGTGAATGTCATCTGCATTGACGATTTCTAGGGCAATATCAGATGTTGCTAAAAAACCACCTTTATTGACATGTATCGCCGAAATATAACCTGAAATCGGCGCATAGATATGGATAGTGGAACTGAACTGTCCATTTTCGATATCTTTGGTGGACATATTCATTAGTTTAATTTTTTCCTTCAAACTCTGATAAGTGGACATCATGACCTTATAATCTGCATTGGCCTTCATCGCATTTTTATTGGCCACAGCATTTTCTTTGGCAAGGATTTCTTGTCTCTCAGCTTCTGATTTTAGATAAGCCAATTGAGCTTTAGATTCCATATATTTCTGTTGGATATCTATAGCTTCTGTACTGCTTAACGTAAAAAGTAAAGCACCTTTATTGACCTTCTGTCCGATCTTCCAAGACATATTTTGTACAAACCCACCGATGTGCGAACTGACGGTTGCTTTAGCGTTATGCTCCACTTCTATTTTGCCCGTAGCAGCGATCACTTGGTCAAAGGTATGTTCAGATACTGCACCAAGCGTCATTTTCAGCCCATCAAACTGAGCTTTATATACAACTATATCATCACTCACCTGCTCGGGAAGCAACTCAGCTGTTTCATTAGAACTTGATTTACAAGAAAACAGGAATAGACCTGCGAAAATGATTAGAAAATATTTGATATACATATATAATTTATTTTTAATTTATTAAATCCAATTAAGTGATGCCACTAAGACTAAAAGACGCTAAGAATTTAATAACTGCCTTTCTTTTAATGTCTTCATATTAAAATAGAATAATCTTTGTGCCTTAATGCCTTCGTGGCAAAATAAAATAACCTTTGCCTTAAAGCCTTCATTCCCAATTAAAACAACCTTCGTGTCTTCGCGCCTTAGTGGCAAAAAAACCTATGATCCTTAGTATCTTAGTGGCAAAATAAAACAACCTTCGTGCCTTAGTACCTAAATGACAAAAACAAAACCTTTGTGCCTTTGTGCCTTTGTGGCAAAAAAAAACCTTCGTGGCAAAACAAATGACATGATCAATTTAAATTTAAAAATTCCTTTTCTATCAAGGTCATATTGTAAGCATGGATATCATCATAATATTGTCTCACTATCTGATTGGAAAGTTCTATCGCTTGTAAATATTGCATAAAACCGGTTTCTCCATTTTGATAAGAAGTCAATGCTGTTTTGATTAATAAGTCCATAATATTTTTGTTTTCATCATTATAAAATCTAATTGGAACCATTAATTTTTCCAACTCAATTTCTAATGCTTGTTGCCTCGATGTCAAAACCCTTTTCACATTTTCACTTGAAGATTGAGAGATTTGTTTGGACAATAATGCGGACGATATCATGGCTTTTTGAGCCTTATAAAACAATGGAATACCTAGCCCAATTTGTCCGCCCCAAAGACTTCCCGTACCTTGACTACTACCTCTGAAAAACTGCAATTGCACATCAGGATACATCTTCGATTTTTCTAATTGGTAAGCCTGCGAAGCTATGTTTTCGTTTAATCCCACCAATTCAAGCATAACAACAGATGACTTTGATTCCAATCGAATATCTTTAACCATATAATTGCCATCATTCTCAATAAACCATTCATTATCTGTGGTTTGCATGATACCGCTCAATGTTTTATAAGCTACTTGAATGGCATTGCTTAATTGCGAGATTTCTGTTTTTATTTGTTTTGATTTAGTGTCAGCGGTTAGTTTTTCTACTAGATTGGTTTCGCCATTGCGATATCTTGAAGCCGCTATAGTTGCGAACTGACTGTAAAGACTATCCACCACTTTCAAATTATCAAAACTAGCTTGAAGATATTGTATGGTTTCAAATGCTTTTTGGACTTCCTTTTCTAGAAATATCGCTTGCAGATTTTGATATTTTTCTTGATAAGCATATTCCGATTGGTACAACTTCTTTTGGCTTCGATAGACTGTAGGTAACGAAAACTGTTGTTGAATACCGAATACTCGCAAAGGACCTGCGGTCGCGAGTAAAGGCAAATTATTCTGATCGTAACTAAAATAAAATTGGGTTTTACCTGGGTCAAATGCCGTCGATATCTTTGTCTTGGATTGTTCCGTCATCAAGGCACTGCTTTTTAATGCTGCATTGTTTTGTAGGGTCAGCGCAACTGCATTTTCCAAAGTCAATTTCTGCTTTTGTGACTGTCCTAAAAATGGAAACAGAAACAATATTAAGATCAATATCATGGGTTGGACATTCATCTTTTTAGACTTTTTATCAAAAATCGCATACAACACTGGCAATACAATCAAAGTCAACAAAGTAGCCGTGATCAAACCACCGACCACGACAGTAGCCAACGGTCGTTGTACTTCCGCACCTGCATTGGTAGAGATCGCCATAGGCAAAAAGCCCAAAGCCGCCGCACTTGCTGTTAATAAAACAGGTCTTAATCGCTGTTGTGTCCCTAATATGATTCTTTGTTTGATATCGGTCATACCATGTGCTTTTAACTCTTTAAAATGTTCTATCAATACAATACCATTTAACACGGCAATACCAAATAATGCAATAAATCCGACTCCTGCCGATATAGAAAATGGTAAGTCACGCATCCACAACAAGAATACGCCACCGATAGCAGAAAGTGGAATCGCAGTATAAATTAATAAGGCATCTTTGACTGATTGGAAGGCAAAATATAATAAGACAAAAATCAATAATAACGCGATAGGAACAGCAATCATCAGTCTCGCTCTGGCAGAACGTAAGTTTTCAAACTGGCCACCATAACTGACACTATATCCTGTAGGTAGATCTACCTTGGACTGAATGATTTTTTGTACATCATTGACGACTGACTCCAAATCACGATTCCTGACATTGACACCAATAACGATTCTTCTTTGTGTATTATCTCTAGAAATTTTAGCAGGACCTTCGGTATAATTGATTTTAGCGACTTCCTCTAGGGGGATTTGTCCACCATTAGGTAGTGGAATAAATATACGTTTGATATCATCAATATCGCTTCTTTTTTCTTTGTCAAATCGTACCACCAAGTCAAAACGTTTTTCACCTTCGAATACATTACCTGATGTTTTACCAGCAAATGCCATGGACATGATATCGTTAATATTTTGAATATCAAGACCATACTTTGCTATTTTAGGTCGATCATAAACAATGCCCATTTGTGGTAATCCTTCTACTTTCTCTACTACGATGTCTGATGCACCTTCCACATTGTCTATCAGTTTTTTGATTTGTTGCGCTTTTTTATTGAGTACAGTAAGATCTTCGCCGAATATTTTAATGGCCAAATCAGCACGTACACCTGTGATCAACTCATTAAATCTCATCTCTATGGGTTGTGTAAATTCATATTCGATACCCGGAATTTTGGATGTCAATGCTTCTGTAAATTTATCTGCTAATTCATCTTTTGTTTTGGCAGTAGTCCACGTTTTGATAGGATGGAGTTTGATGATGATGTCACTTTCTTCCATAGACATTGGGTCTGTGGGTATTTCAGCAGCACCGATCCGACTGACCACCTGACTTACTTCAGGAAATTCTTTGAGGATGCTTTCTATCATCGTGGTCGTTTCTATGGTTTTAGAAAGCGAAGTTCCAGTTTTTAATACAGGTTGGATCACAAAATCTCCTTCGTCCAAGGTAGGTACAAATTCGCCACCCATCGTAGAAAACAAAATCCCTGTCAATATCAAAAAACCAACGGCAAGTCCTACGACTGTTTTTTTGTATTCCAATGCCCAAGTAATCGTAGGTGTATATAGCTTGGTCAAAAAAGCCATCATTCTCACAGATATGTTTTTTGGATTTTCTTTCACACCTTTTATAAATAAGGCAGACACAACCGGAACATACGTAAAACAAAGCAACATCGCACCGATCAATGCAAATGAGAACGTCATCGCCATTGGTTTGAACATCTTGCCTTCTACTCCGGAAAGCGATAAAATCGGGATAAATACAATGATGATAATGATCTGCCCGAATACTGCAGAACGCATCATTTTATGGGCACTATTATGCGTGATTTTATCGATAAAACCTTGTTTCTGATCTTGTGTCAGCAAGTTGATTTGATCCGTTTTAGTCATCATTTGGAAAGAGATATACTCCACAATAATGACTGCACCATCGATGATGATACCAAAATCTATGGCACCAAGACTCATCAGATTGGCATCTACACCAAAGATGTACATCATAGACAATGCAAAAAGCAAACTCAATGGAATGACAGAAGCCACCACCAAGCCTGACCTAAAATTGCCTAACAATAAAACAACCACCATAATAACGATCAAACAACCCAAAATCAAGTTCTCCGTAATGGTAAAGGTCGTCTTTGCGATCAACTCACTACGCTCCAGAAATCCATTGATAAACACACCTTCGGGCAATGAAGATTGAATCTCTGCCACTCTTTTTTTAACATTATTGATGACTTCACCAGAGTTGGCATCTTTGAGCATCATGACTTGACCGAGTACTTTTTCGCCTTCGCCATTAGCAGTGATCGCTCCAAAACGATTAGCTGCTCCAAACTTAACACTAGCTACATCCCTAATCAAAATAGGTGTGCCTCCCCTATTGTCCACCACAATGCGCTCAATATCCTCTAACGAACCAACTAGACCTTCACCACGAATAAAATAACTCTGATTGGTCTTTTCGATGTATGCACCACCTGAGATACTATTATTGGTCTCCAATGCCGAAAATATCTGCTGAATATTGACATTCATAGCATGTAATTTTTCAGGGTTGATGGACACTTCATATTGTTTTAGAAATCCGCCCCAAGTATTCACTTCCACCACGCCCGGAATACCTGACAATTGCCTTTTGACCACCCAATCTTGAATGGTACGAAGATCCATAGTCGTATATTTGTCCTTAAATTCAGGTTTTACATCTAATATATACTGATAGATCTCACCAAGTCCTGTAGAGATAGGTCCCATCTCAGGCGTACCAAATCCAGCAGGTATTTTTTCAGAAGCTGTTTTTATTTTTTCTGCAATCAACTGTCGTGGCAGATAAGTACCCATATCATCTTGAAACACAATCGTCACCACTGAAAGCCCAAACTTTGAGACAGATCTCAATTCCTTCACACCAGGAAGATTAGCCATTTCCAACTCCACAGGATAAGTGATAAATTGCTCCACATCTTGGGTAGCAAGGTTACGAGAAGTAGTAATCACCTGCACCTGATTATTGGTAATATCAGGCACAGCACCGATAGGAATATTCATCAATGCATATACACCAAATCCAGACATGATGGCGACAAATAAAAAAACCAAAAGCTTGTTGTGAAGACTAAATCGAATAATGTGCTCGATCATGGATAAGATATTTTATGCCACAAAGGTAGGCTAGACCATCATACAAGCTAAAAATATGGACTTAAGATTGGCTTAAGATTGATGATAAGGTTAAGGTTAAGAAGATAACAATCAGCAGTTATTTGATAATTAATGGCTTACTGGCATTTAGAAAGTAGGTAAGTAGTCCCAACTTTAAATATTTTGAATTAAATCCTACATTCAAGCGGTAAATACAACTTAAAAAAAGCAGTCATACAGCTATTGCAGGACAAGACATGGGTCACATCTAAATGTCTCTTGTCCAAAATTGCCATTTATGAAATTGTATTCCGTAATACAAATACAAATATTTTTAAATATTAAAAGTAAGTAATTAATTGTATAGTTTTTTTAGGATTAATTTTACATAGTGTAAAGTTATCGTAGGATAATTGAATTAACCTATGTAGCTATTTTAGGACGAGACAACTCCATAGATACTCCGTACTTACTCCGTATCAACTCCGTACATGCTCCGTACACGTTCCGTATATCCTCCCACCACATTCCCACTGAGTTCCCAGTGAGTTCCCAGTGAGTTCCCACTGAGTTCCCACTAGTTCCCACTGATGCATTAAAGTATCAGTCCAAGTGCATAAAAGTATCATAGGTAATATGGCGTAAATTTCTTTTTGGAGGTACGTCTTAGAAACGTATGGTGTTATAAATCTTTTTGTACTTGTAATTGAGGTAATATTGTAGTTTCACTAAGCATTATAACCTATTTAATTCAAAATGTAAATACAAGAAAACATTTGAATCGAAAAAAAAAGAGTTGCTCCATTTTCAGAAACAACTCTTTCACTAACTTCTCAACTTTTATAGTATGTCCAAACCGACAGTTTTAACCTTATTATTCTATTTTTTCCAAGGTAGTCTATGTGCTGCCCTTCCTATTTCTGTTCCAAATCTTACACCTTCTTCACAATCCATTCTGAAGTGTACACCTAGTGGCACTCTAGACCATGCATTTTCTAAAGCCATCTCATAAAAACTAGTGAAAGAACGTGGCGTACCTTCGAACTCTACCCTATTTCTATGACAATTGTCTGTCATACTATAACTGTAACCAAAAATGTCACCTAAGATTTCTGCTCCTGCGGCTCCCATCGTAGAGTGTCCTGATGGATAAGCTGGAAATGAAGGTGAGATTCCTTCTTCACCTGTTAATGGATTTTCTAAAGCTGGATCCCAAGTTGGGTCTATGACTCTTTGTATATAAGACTCTGGACGCTCGACGTTATAGAAATATTTTGAGTTCCAGCAAGCGATACCTGCATCATTACATGCCATGCCAATCATCGCAGTCATCCACACTGCTGTCTCTAAGTTGCTATTTTCAGTTTTTAATACTTGATCTCCGATTGCTAAAAATCTAACACCTGGGCTAAAAGTAAGATTGACCAAGTCGTCACTCCAAAACTCACCTACCCATTCTGATTCATAAGTCAATGTTGGCGTATTTTGTGAATAAACTTCTACTGCCTGTGCATATAAATGTGACTTGGTGTCAGTACTATATGGAATAGGCTTTTTACACAACTTTTGATCGGCTTTTAAGCTAAAAGTACGTGCCTTGCCCCAAATACCACCCATTGGAAGCCCAGGACCTGGGAAGGTTGGTACCCAATCACCATCTTTTTTAAATGCTGCTTGCCAATCATATTGTTGAAAAGGATCTAAATAATGGTCATGGCCCACATTGTCTGTTTTAGAATAAGCCCAAACTGCTTCAGCAACTTCACGACCTCTATTGATAGATCGATTATATACTTCAGAAGTTATTTGCGCTTTATAGTCGTTATTGATTCTTTTTGCTGTAGTATTGATGAGATTTAATTGGTCTTGCGTAGCTTTACCAAAAAACTTAGGCATAAGGTGTTCATAAGAGGCATTGATCACCAATGGCCAACAATATTCTTTAGATGCATCAGCAGCAGGCACATTAAACCCAGCCCAAAATCCATCAAATGAATTAAATTCTGGCATACCAGCCACTACGCCCTCATAAGCCGAAAGGCCTAGATATGACACTGCTCTTGGAGCTGGTCCTGGTCTGAAACCTGCAGAATATCTTTCTATTTGTAAGAATACCTCATTCCAATCATAGATGACATCATTGGGATATTCTGATACAGTTTTAAATTTTGCGTTGCTATCAGCTGAGCTATCTTTGGAACAAGATGCGAAATAAAATATTGCAATAAATGCAAACAGGTAATTAAATTTTTTTAAGTCCATGTTGATATTGTTTAATTTAGCACAAAAGTACAGTCAGGCCATCCCTCAATCAGCATTTATTTCATTAGAAAATTATTAGAATTAATAAGTTATACCAAGGCGGCAATAAAATGATTCTATATTTGTCTCATTATTGATACAATATAAACGTGTGCACATACTTGTAGTAGAAGACCAATTTGCAATCTTACAGTCACTTAAGCGAGGATTAGAAGAAAATGGATGTATCGTAGATGCCGTTACTGATGGTCTGAAGGGAAAGGCATTGGCCGAATCAAAAAGCTATAACGTCATTATCCTAGATGTGATGCTTCCACTGTTAAATGGCATAGATCTTTGTTATCAATTGAGACAACAAGGGATGAAAACACCTATCTTATTCCTTTCAGCGATGGATGCTGTAGAAGATAAAGTAATGGGATTGGAAGCTGGAGGTGATGATTATTTGGGTAAACCATTTTCGTTTGACGAAGTCTTGGCTCGTGTTAAAGTTTTAAACCGAAGGAATGCAAATGATGCTAGCTATGTAAATAAAGTAAATATTGGAAACCTATTAATTAATTTTGACCTAAAAGAAGCATATAGGAATGGTAACAATCTAAATTTGACCAAAAAGGAATTTAGGCTGTTGGAATATTTCGTTAAAAATCAAGGAAAATTACTTACAAAAAGTGAAATTGCTGAAAAAGTGTGGGATGTAGATTTTGATACGGGCACCAATGTGGTTGAAGTGTATGTAAATTATCTCAGGAATAAATTGGATAAAGGTTATGATTTTAAAATGATTCAGACTAAATTTCGGTTTGGATATATATTTAATCCTGCTTAATAGATATGCAAATACGATCTAGGTTAAGTCTTTCATTCATTGGAATCACCATTCTATTACTCTTATTTTCATTGGTATTTATATACCTCAATTTCCGTAATCATCTCTACTCTGAATTTTACAATACATTACGGTCCAAGGCCTTAATGACTGTAACTATGGTAGTAAAAAACAATCCTGATTTGACTTTTGCGGAAGATGATCTAGTAAGCGATGAAATCAATCTCCCTGCTAAGGAAAACATAATAATATATAGCCTAGACTATAAAAAACTATTTGCTTTTCATTTAGAGCCCGATATTCCAACCGCTCAATTGTCAAGTATTGCCAAAAAAGGAGAAGAAAAATTTAGCATGGGCGCGTATGATGCAGTGGGTATAAGGTATAAAACCAATGCTAACAAAGAGTTCATCGTCATTGCCAAAGGACATTTTATGTCTGATGAATTGATCAGATTGAGAAATATTATGATAATCAATTTTTTCTTATGTTTGATTGTTGTAGCTATGAGTGGTTATTATTTCTCAGGCCAGGCACTGCGTCCTATTGTCAGTACCATGAACGAACTTGATGAGATATTGCCTGCCGATTTGACAAAAAGAATCAATACAGGCAAAAACAAAGATGAGATATCGAGATTGGCCATTTCTTTCAATAAGTTGCTAGATAGAATAGAAGAAGCGTTTAATGTACAAAAGGGCTTTTTGTCCAATGTATCACATGAACTGAGAAACCCACTTGCTTCCATCATTGCTTCCATCCAGGTCACGCTTTCAAAAGATAGGACAGAAAAAGAGTATAAGCAATGTCTAGAATCCATACTCAATGATGCATCAGGCTTAGAACAGACTTCGACACATCTTATGCAATTAGCAAGGCTTACTGCGGGATCAGACAAAATACTATTGGGCCCCGTAAGGTTGGATGAAATAGTATGGCAATCTAAAGCCCAAGTAAAAAAGAATAATGCGGGTTACAGCTTTAGTCTAGATGCAGATGATTTCCCAGGAGATGCTGCGCTTTTTGAAATCATAGCCAACGAAGCATTACTAAAAACAGCGTTTACAAACCTTATGGAAAATGCGTGTAAGTTTTCACCAGATCATAAGGCATCTCTAAAATTATACATGACACAGAATAATGAAGCCGCAGTAGGTATAGGCGATACTGCACCAATAATAAACCAAAAAGAAGTCGAAAACATATTTAAACCATTTTACAGAAGTACGAGTACCAACAAAATCAATGGCTCTGGCATAGGATTATCATTGGTGGCTAGCATCCTAAAAATCCATAATGCAAGGCTTACCATTACAGAATCTGATAAAGGAAACATCTTCACCGTTTATTTTAAACACGATTCTTAATTCTAAGTAAAATCTAATGAAAACATTGGTTTAATTGATATAGCTTTGTACCATGAATGGGTTAAAAAACAATATTTCTTTGCTTAAAATGTGCATCAATATTCCCAGATTGATCTTTATAACTGTATTTTTATTGTTGGTATCTTCATTCAATAAAACAGATAACAGTGAAGATAGTACAAATAAAAAATGTGTCGCCAATATCATACAATGGTATGAACTATATTTACGGTTGGAAAGCAAAGACCTATATGCATATCCTCCCAAATCTACACAAAACATTGTCACATTAGCTATCGCTGGCAAATTTACTTTAGATGCATTTGACGAGAATCAGCGCGTAAAGGATGAGCAATTTACTTTAGTAGTAAATGAAGTGTATGCGGCCTTAATGACTGATATGTTTAAAGAAATCGAAGGTAGTGATCTATACATCCAAAATCATAAAGATCACATCAAAACATCTTATCCATCAGAAGATTACAATGCTATAAATCAACTATCCAAGTCCATCATTCATCAAATCAATAATCATGTAAAACCATATTTGGGCCACCTAAATAATATGGATGAGATGACTAAAACAACTATTAAAGATTCATTCCTTTTTGAAAATGAAGACCCAGTTTTGCCTTTATGGGGAATGAAATCTACCTTGGTTGTACCAAAAATTACTCAAATATTATTGTCACCTTATCACCATTCCAATTCATTTGAATCATCCATCCAACAAGAAGCTCTAGCTGTATATTCTCAATCATACAATTTGTCAAAAGAGGACAAATGGATTGCTGAGTTTTGGAGTGATGATGTCAGAGGGTTGACATTTTCTCCAGCGGGCAGATGGATTTCTATTGCAAATCAACTAGTTAAAGAAGAAAACCTTAAGATTAACGACATGGTTCATCTATATTTTAAACTAGGGGTTGGTCTCTATGATGCCGCAGTAATTTGTTGGATGTACAAATATTCATACAACCTACAGCGACCATCTGACTATATACAAACACATATAGATCCTCATTGGCAACCATTGCATGAAAATCCTAACTTCCCTTCCTACCCTTCTGGGCATTCGGTTTTAGGCGCAGTAGCAAGTAAGGTACTCGAAGGCCAATTTGGAAGCCAATATAGATTTACGGATAAAAGTCATCAAAATAGACCTGAATTCTTAAGCAATAATCGAAAATTCGATTCTCTAAAAGATGCTGCTATAGAAAATGCTTACTCTAGAATCTTATTAGGCGTACACTTTAAGGAAGACTGTGAAGCGGGCTTGAAATTGGGCTTTGAAGTAGGTGAAAAAATAAACAGAATGGACTATAACGCCTTCATATTTAAATTTCACATCTCACAAGGTGCCAAAAGTGAATTGTGTTTGTATTAATAGAAGACCAAGCATAAGTTAATTACACTTTTCAAAAATCTGCTAAGATAGATGGTTAGTGGTTGTATTTCTGCTAACAGATTTTCCATACTTTCTAAAGGTAATTCCATATTAGCTAAGAGTAATTCTATTCTTACTAAAGGGAGTTTTATACTTGCTAACTGGCAAGGTTACACGAAGTAGTGATCACCTGCACCTGATTATTGGTAATATCAGGCACAGCACCGATAGGAATATTCATCAATGCATATACACCAAATCCAGACATGATGGCGACAAATAAAAAAACCAAAAGCTTGTTGTGAAGATTAAATCGAATAATGTGCTCGATCATGGATAAGATATTTTATGCCACAAAGGTAGGTCAGACCATCATACTAGCTAAAAAAAAGGACTTAAGATTGGCTTAAGATTGAAGATAAGGTTAAGGTTAAGATTAAAAATAAGATTAAGGTTAATATTTTAAATAAAGTACCGAGTTTGGTAGTAATAAAACCTAGCATCAAAATCTCCATTTCGCATGCTCTCAAGGACAAAAACAATCATTTGCCATAAGATAAGCCATCCTTAACATGTAGTCAAAAGCAATGCACATCCAATAACTGGTGTTCCAACTTAAAAATTCCGCTGTGGCAGATACCGGTATTTTTTCATCACTTCCTATTCTATTTTTATTGGCATACCTCTGTTCGTTCAGCAAAGGTCAAAGCACATACCCAAATCACAACAATGGGTCAAAATGAATAACCAATGGACAAATTTATTTGGCTACCGGTAAAATTTTTATTGTTGTAATCATATTTTTCTAAAAATTCAGAATTTTTCATAATGAGAGAATTTAACAAATGCTGATAACTTAGGCCAACCGTGAACCCTTTATTGGACTGAAACCTTGCACCGATAGAGCCAAAAGC
The DNA here is from genome assembly GCA_016714785.1 of Saprospiraceae bacterium. GTDB lineage: Bacteria > Bacteroidota > Bacteroidia > Chitinophagales > Saprospiraceae > OLB9. The sequence continues at coordinate 58,776 of JADKCC010000062.1, read as the reverse complement.
AAGAAACCTATTGATTAGTGGGCCATTATCAGCTATGGTCCTTGTGCTTTGAAATGGGCTATCATAATATATGACTTCAAATGCCCTCCTTTCAAATATTGGCAATCTGGTCACTAGTCCTCCGGTCACATCAAAGTTTTTGTAAATATTGTATCTTAGTTCCAATGGGATAACCAACATAATTAAATTATGCTCTTCTCTATCAGATGTTTGATAGAAGTTATTCCCTGGTGAAACCATCCAAGGATATACTTCCAAAGTTTCTGTTTCTCCAGGTATATATATAAATTCTGTAATAATCCTTTCTTTTCGTACTAAATGTTGATCAATGACTTCAACCTTCGAATCATATATTGAGCTCAATAAATCAACGCCTAGTCCATAGTCAAATTTCACTTTTGATGAAATAATAGCATAAGTTCTAATGCCTCCGCCAAAACCTACTAAATTGCTAAAACTTCCAGTCTTCCTGATTTTATTTTGGTAGTGATAAACAATATCATCATCTTGCACAGAAGAACTATATGAATAGTTATTCCAATATTCTTCTGAAATGGAATTTATATTATATTTCATAAAGTTCAAGTATAAGTTGACTTTCCTGATCTTTTTGGAAGTATTTTCCATCTCAATAACTATTTCCTTTTTTGTTTTTTTCTTTGAAGTTCCCTTTTTCCTGTTTTGAGCTACATTTTCTCCTATGAAAGTAACCAAAATAAATAATAAAAAAACGATTCTTGTCATGATGCTCCTTTAATTTTTACTAGTTTAAATGATATGATTTTTTAAATACGATGCAATATTATAAAAATGATTGCATTTCTCATAATTTACTTTATCAATCATTAAACTTTCATTATTTCATTAATATCTAAAATGGCTTTTCTATTACAGCCCGAAATGAGAAAGTGAAATTTGTATCATTTGATGCCAAAAGATTAGCTACTGGTTCCTTCAGTGAGCTGTTTCTCAATTATGGTAAAGCATCTTTTTATCATGCACCTTGCCATAGGATTGACTATAAGCAAATATCAGATAAATCTAAATTTGGGTTTACAATCAGTTTTTGATGCAGCAAAGTTAGATCGCTTCTCATATTTATACCCTCAGCCAAGGCATGATTTAATATATCTAATATCTCCACATTTGGTTTATAACAATAATTTCTAAATGTCCGTACCATAATATAATACATCTCATTATTGTCTTTAACAATATTCAAAAATTGATAAAAGATTTCCTTAGCATCCTGATTTTCTTTTAGTTTAAGTAATATAATAGCTACTCCTTCTATGAGTTTTTTAACATTGTAACTACTTGCATACTTATCTTTAATTTTTGCTTGAGAATATTTCTCATAAGTATTTTTACAATACTCCTTACTAATTACCGCCAAATCTTCCAAAGCCATTGGAGATGCAAAAGAATCTGCCATGGCAGCATATAATTCAGAAGATAACGTATCATAAGACAAACCATCGACCATAATATGTTCCATTAGTTGCCGATATAATGCTTCTCCTGATAAAACTTCCTTTTTAAATTGAATAACTTGGATGAAAAACACTGTTTGACTCTTTTGCACCGATGCAAAACAATCTTCAGATGAGCACAAATATCGACTACATCCTTCTACCATTGCATTATACAACTGTCCAAAACTTTCTGCAAGCTCTAATTTCATTGTGGCATTAGGAAATATTTTTACCACTTCCTTATAAAATCTAATCACTTCAAATCTCCACTTACTTCTTTTGTCTTTGGAAATGATTCTATTCGGGAGACCGTAATTTCCTGCTAAAAAATTTGAGTTAAAAGTGTTTATTTCTTTCAGAAGTGCTTTTTCATTCAATAAATTATCATGAATATTATTATTTATATTTGCTGGCTCAATAGAAAAAATCTTATCAATACCTTCAATTTCAATCTTTTTCATTGGTATGTGCCTGTACAAAGTTAATACAAGTTCTTCCAACTCTGCTTTCTTTTTAGATTTAAGTATTTTCTTTAATTCTGCAACATTCATTCGCCCTTTATGATTTATTGTAAAAAAAATTTGAATTGCGAAAAGTATAGATTTTAAAGCATTGAAAATGTATCTTATAAATCATAAAATTTTGCAATCCAATTTTCTTTAAGAATAGATTTGGGGATACAAATATTTTTAATGTGATTCACTTTCAAACTAAAAATGCCGTTAGTTCAATTAAACTTAACGGCATTTTCTATAAAATTTCAACGATTGTTTCTTATTATTTGTTGGCTTTGGCGTGGTCTTCCAAAAATTTGGCCAAACCACTATCTGTAAGTGGATGATTGAGTAAACCCAATATGCTACTCAGTGGACATGTAACTATATCCGCTCCAGCTTTGGCAGCTTGTACAATGTGTAAAGGTGTACGAATCGATGCAGCCAATATTTCTGTGCTATAACCTTGTATAGAATAGATAGAAACGATTTCTTCTATCAACTTCATACCGTCCCAGCACACATCATCTACTCTCCCAACAAATGGAGATAGATAAGTAGCACCAGCTTTGGCAGCAAGAATTGCTTGTCCTGCTGAAAACACGAGCGTACAGTTCGTATTGATACCTTTTTCACTAAAATAAGAAATGGCCTTGATTCCGTCTCTGATCATAGGAATTTTGACTACAATATTGTCTGCAAGATCTGCAAGTCTTTCGCCTTCGTTGATCATACCCTTAAAATCAGTGGCTATCACTTCTGCACTCACATCGCCATCCACTATTTTACAAATCTTTTTATAATGGGCTATAATATTTTTGTCTCCAGAAATACCTTCTTTGGCCATAAGCGAAGGATTGGTAGTGACACCATCCAATATGCCAAGGTCCATAGCTTCTTTGATTTGATCAAGATTGGCCGTATCAATAAAAAATTTCATGATGGGTTTATTTTAGTAGATGTGTGTAGAAAAAAAAATGTGAGGAAACACACCGCACTGCTCAACTTCCTACCCTTGCTGCATTTCTGCCCTGGGGGAGTTCGGAAGGAGCTAGTCGTATGCCCCTCACGCCGCAAAGGTAGAAGGATTTTTTTAAAATAAAAATTATAGTGCGTAATTTTGGTTTATATTTTTTTCAACCTAGACGTTTGTTTAATGTTACATCTGTTTGGCGTTACCATTTTAAGCTAATTCTCTAAAAAAATTACTTAGTAGTAAGTTAATACTGGATACTATACTTTGTAACTAAAAAAATACATTACTTTTGTCTTTTATACGATACTAATTAAATTAGTATTAAAATTTATGCTTTAGAAAGTGTTTATACGCTCTCAAAATCAAACAACGTTTTAAATGGGTGTATTTATCCATTCATAATTACAAGATTCTATCTTCATCTAAAATTAGTTAAATCATGAAAAAGTTTGTTTTTCTTATTATTTTAATCTCAAATTTCATTAATCCAAGCCTCCACGGACAAAAAGATGTGTATCTCAAGATCAATCATTTGCTGAATGAAGAGTCCTTTGCATTTGGAAAAATGACTAAAAATAATCGCGATCAAAATTATAAGATAAGTAGGATAGATTACTATTTATCCAATATAAAATTGCACCATGATAATGGTACGATATCATCAATCAAAAACTACTACATCTTGGTTAACAAAAATGAAACTGTGAATCATCTGCTTGGAAAATATGACATTAATCAATTGGATTCTATCACCTTCAATATTGGAATTGACTCCATTACCAATCATGCCGACCCTACACAATATCCATCTGATCATCCATTGGCGCCAAAAGATCCTGATATGCATTGGGGCTGGGCAGCCGGGTACAAATTTGTTGTGATAGAAGGAAATAATGGACCTGACCTACTGTATGAATACCAATTGCATGCTTTTGGAGATAATTTACTGACTCATGTAGCTATTCCTTGTAAAGGTCAAATAATAAATGACCAATTGACTGTAGCATTGGATGCCAACTATGCCAATGCAATGAATGATATGGATTTGACCAAAACTGTGATCTATCATGGTGCCAATAAAGATGTAAAGGCCTTAATGAACAACTTTAAAAACCAAATATTTACCGAAACTAAGACGGCTTCTAATATAAAAAATATTAGCTTGTCATCTATAGCAATTTTCCCCAACCCTAGTCATCAGGATGAGGTCATCATCACATTGCTTGAAGACCAAACCTATCAATCGACATTGGTCATCAGAGACATAATGGGCCGCAAAGTAAAGCAACTTGAAAATCTTACGGTGAGCAACATTGTAACACTGCAAGATAAAGGTACCTATTTTGTTGAATTAATTCAAAATAAAAAAATAATAGGTCGGAGCAGTATCGTTCGTTTATGAGTGGTAAATTTTTAAATATTGTAATGCTCCTTATATTCATTTTGTTACTAAGTTGTCAAAGTGATGACCAATCTCTGCCCAACCAAGAAGCATTTAAAAACATACTCATACCATCTGGATTTCCCAATATCACATACCCTGATGGCAATACATTCACTCTAGAAAGATGGAATCTGGGCAAAAAATTATTTTATGATTCACGGCTTTCTATAGACAGTAGTATAAGTTGCGCTAGCTGTCACCACCAAGAATACGGATTTGCTGATAAATTGGCACTGACACCTGGAGTTTTGTCTAGACCTGCCACGAGAAATGCACCTTCTCTGGCCAATGTAGCCTATCATCCCTATTATACACGAGAAGGAGGCGTACCTACTTTAGAGATGCAAATTTTGATTCCCATTGCTGAGCATAATGAGTTTGACTTCAATATGGTCAAGTTGGTAAATAGACTTGGTAAGGATAGCTTGTATCAAAGTATGGCCAAAGAAGCTTATGGCAGATCATTGGATGCTTACAGCATTACAAGAGCAATCAGTACTTTTGAGCGCAGTTTAATATCTGGAGACAGCAAATATGACCAATTTATTAATGGAAAAAGCACATTTACTGCTTTAGAAAGTCAGGGTATGGCACTCTTTTATAGTGAACGCACCCAATGTAGTATGTGCCATAGTGGTTTTAATTTTACCAATTATGCTTTCGAAAACAATGGACTTTATGACACTTACAGCGATGTAGGTAGAATGCGTTTGACAAATAAGGTAGAAGATTTGGCCCGATTCAAAGTACCTTCGTTGAGGCTGGTAGGTGTCACTGCTCCATACATGCACGATGGCTCTATGCTGACATTAACAGAGGTAGTAGAACACTACAATCAAGGTGGAAAAAACCATTCAAGTAAAAGTGCGCATATTAAAAAACTTAACCTAAGTCAAGAAGAAAAAAGTGCCTTGGTAGCTTTCCTACACACATTGACCGATGATGCCTTTCTAAGCAATAGACATTTTGGTCAGTGAGATTTGATATTTCTATTGTTAAAGTAAATTTATTTCTAAAATTTTGGTTTTCATTTCACCATAAATCAAAGCTGCTCCATGATCTTATTTTTCTTTAAATATCGTTGTGTTTTATGCACTGCGAGACTGGCATTCAATTCAAAACCCACCAACATAATAAAAGAGTTGAATTGAATCCAAACCATCATTACAATCAAAGCTCCAATGGAACCATAGATTTCATTATAACGGCCAAAATTATTTATAAAATAACTAAAACCTAAGGATGTCAAAAGTGACAACATCGTAGCCATTATAGAGCCAATATTAATAAACGGAATACGCCTATGCATGGATGGTCCAAATGTATAAATAAGACTTATTCCTGTATATACCATAAAAACAGCAAACAACCAATTGAAGATGCTAACTAAAGTTAAAATAACTTCGGAGACATGATAAACATTGGCAACATAATTCATCACCTTGCCTTCTACCACCATCATAATCAACGAAATGATTAACAACAATGAAAGTACAACTGTTAATGCTATGGCCACCAATCTTGTTCGCCACCATTCTCGGGGTTTAAATGTATCATTGTACGCCTTGTCAAATCCTGACATGAGTGTCATCATACCATTGGATGAGAAAAAAAGTGCCAATACCGCTCCCAATGACAATAAGCCATCTCTTTTGATAGCTGTAATGTCATAAATGATAGAAAAAATATATTCATGGGCGCTTTTTGGTATCACACCTACTAGCTGGTCACTAAGCATAGCAGTATAATCTTGCACCACAGGAAATAGCGGTAGTAGCGTAAATAGAAAAATAATAGCTGGAAAAATAGATAAAAACAAAGAAAATGAGATAGAATTTGCTCTAGTTGTAAGATTGTCTTTCTGTGTTTCTTTGATAACAAAGGTAATAACTTCATAAATGGTCACTCCTGAAAAACCTGGTGGACTATAGACTTTGGACCATGCCAAAACTTTTCTAACCAGCGGAAGCCGAAAGAAACTTTGTCTAATCTTATCATTGTTCCATTTCAAAATAAAGGTTTTATCTTTTCCATCATATAAGCAGGGCATGACACTTTTTTACCCGTAGCCATCTCAATAAAAAAAAGTTTAACTACTGCTTTATGAATGACTTGTTTTTGATCATTAAATATTTCATTATCAAACGTGATCATCTTGGATGGCAATTCGTTCAAAATAGTTCGGATAGTGAGCTCCTCGTCGTACTTTGCGGGTAAAAGATATCTTGCTTCCACATGTACTACAGGCATCATAATCCCATGTTGGACTTCCAAATCTTTGTAACTCAAACCTAAACTACGCATGGTCTCAACCCTTCCTATCTCATAAAGCTGAGCATAATTACCATAATAGAGATAACCCATCATGTCTGTCTCGCCATATCGTACTCTCTTTTTGTAATCAAAGCTATACATATTCGAATAATTAATACTAGCTATTAGATATTATCTCGAACCAATGGACATGTCATACAATGCGAGCCACCTCGGGCTCTTGAGAGTTCATTGGATGGAAGGGTGATGATTGTTTTTTCTATTTTCAAAGGATCTATTGTACCATCACTTATTTTCTGCAGTAACTCTCTGGCATGAATGATGGTGTAACCATTAGCTTTTAATGCAAGTTCAGTTTTTGGATTGCGGTCATAAGTTAATGCAACACCAGGTTTTAAAGATACCAAATTGCATCCATCTGTCCATTGTTCACGTTCTTGGTACGGTGTGATACCTTCACCAGCAAAGATAAAATTGGCTCGTGGATTGATCTCATGTGTAAAAAAATTTTTAACAGAATCATAGACTATCTCTGCACCATTTTTACGAAATACCTTGACGTTTGAACTGACTCCATCAAAAACAGTCGGTTTATAACATACTATATCATTGTGATCTATCAGTGTGAACAAAGTATCTATGTGCATACACGTTCTATCCGCTGGTATATTTATTTGTGCTACATTAGATATCAAGCCTTTTGCAAACAACACATCTTTGACACATCTTATGGCGTATTCTGTTGTTCTTTCTGAACATCCTATTAGGACAAAGTCATCGTTAAGCATCATCACATCACCACCTTCTAGCGAGACCACTTCGCCTTTCTTGGATGGAGGAAACTTATCCAGATGGTTCAAATTGATGATTTTGCCTTGTTTGTCCAATTTTTTGAAAAAAGGATGTGCATAAAATATAAACCTTGTCAAAAGATTTTCTCTATAACGTGCTGATTTTGCTGCTTTGGTGATAATGATATGGTCCTTGATGACAACAGCTATATCTCTTGTAAAGATAAAATTGGGTATTGGGTCAAAATAAATATGATCCTCATCCTGATGGTATCCTGTGATGAGTAGTTTGGTCAAAGACGTTGCGTCAAGCGACATTAAAAACTGTTTGTCTGAGGGCGGTAACTCCTCATAATCCACTATTTTTTCTATCAGTTCTTCCTTTATGTCAGGACTTGCTTCAAAGCCTTCTTCTATCAGCCGCTGAGTATCCAATACATTTTCTTTCCCAATAATGTGCTGAAGCACGCGCCTGAAGATATCATGCTCTTCTCGCATCTGAGGAAGGTGAACGATATCATCAAATAGTAACTCTTCAGCTTTTTTAGGCGAAATACGTGCTATACCTTCATCGGGTCTATGTATGATTACTTGTCGAAGGGCTCCGATTTCAGAATTTACATTAAGCATAAAATTTGTGTTAACTTGGTTTCGACTGCGAAGATAAGCAAAGATGCCGAAGCAAAAAAATACATGCTCAAAATACTTTTTTTTCTACATGAGATATCCCATATTTTATAAATGAATTTAGTGTATTCCATCGCTTTTAGTTTCACGCATAATACACATAATTAATCTTACTATGTTGTCAATAGCAATCATTAACATGATTTATATCACATTTATTAAGTACATTCATCATAAGTCCAACTTTTAGATCCCATTAGTTTTGTAGTATCAATTATAAGTAATTTTTTTCTAATCATAAAATCAAAATACCATGATGATTAAAGATAAAGTGTATTTATCAGACTTACATTTCGAGCATGTGCAGTGGATGAGTGAATTGAGATTCTGGGAAGAAGAGATCAAATCTTTTACCAAAAGACTTGGAGAAGTAGTAGTTAGATATACTTCCAATGAAATTAGGAGTAAAATTGAACATTTTCAGAATCAATTTATCCTCCACGATGAAGTTATTGACATTCTAAAAAAAGATGTTAAAAAACATGAAAACCAAATTGCACACGATGCAGAAGATCATCCAGTAGCTATCAACAGAGTCCATTTTGATGACCATACAGAATTGAGGGATAGAATGGATACTCAAAGAAATATATACGGAACCTTGAAGTCAGAGTATTATAGATTTCTTACTCAAATGATGTAAAACCATTTAGACAAATTTTTTAATAGACGATTTTCATAGGCGTGGCTTTTAGCTACGCCTTTTTGTTTCCCCGTTTAATGAGATAGCTAAAAGAGTACTGTAAACCTCACTCATATACATTTTATGTGTTTATATGAAACTGAGACGAGTCAAAAAACGATCCTAGCCACCTGACAATCTTCGGTTATTGGGATGACCTCTTTGGGGATATTTTAGTCTCGTTGTTTTTGGTTTACAGCACTCTGCACTAGGATCTCAAAATAAAAAACTTCAAATTTTGTCAAGACGCTGCAAACATAACATAAAACATATTATAAAAAACATAATATAATATTTTTTTTCATATTTTTATTTTATCATACTTCTCCGCACCTTTTGAATATCTTATTAATATTGCTTTTTTGATAAATCCAACTTTTGTAAATATCTAAGATTCAATATCTAAAATAATGAAATTGAGTTAATTATGCCTTTATTTCCACATACACAAAATGCAATCAAGAGCATTAAGTTAACTTTCACCTTTATACAGAGTACATATCAAAATCGCTTGAAGTTTACATCATCAATTTCATAATATTGAATATATTGAGATAAAAATGACCACTAAAAATACATAATTGGGATTAAGCTATCTCAATACGCCATTTTTTTATAATTTTGTGACAGTAATCTTAATTATGCACACTTATTATCTTCATTTAGGATCCAATCAAGGCAATAAAAAACAAATGCTTGATCTTGCCATAGCTGCCATTGAAAAGAAATTGGGTAATATCATCATTCATTCGTCCTTCTATGAAACAGAACCATGGGGACTAAAAGAACAAGATAATTTTATCAATTTGGCGCTACAAGTTAAAACTCCATTTGAAATAAGTGAAGTAATTAAAATAACAAAATCCATAGAAACAGAATTGGGTGGTCAAAAGTCGGAAAAATGGGGCCCAAGAAATATTGATATTGATATATTGTATTGTGATGATATGATTTTACAGTCGGAAGAATTGACCATACCGCATCCACAATTGTACAATCGGAATTTTGTTTTGGTACCGATGATAGAGATTGCAGGTGATTTTATAGATCCTATAAGGAAAGTAAGCATCGATGAGCTGTATGATGAATGTACCGATGAAGGTGAAGTTTTTCTTTATGAAGATTAAATCTACTGCAACAATTTAAAAAAATTTAACCTACTTTTGCCATTTTAAATACTCATCATTATCTCTGATTTATTTCCATATAATTATATCTGCATAGAAGGCAATATCGGTGCTGGCAAGACGACCTTTTGCAATATGCTGAAAGACGAATACAATTGCCGATTGATCCTAGAAGAATTTGCAGACAATCCATTTCTGCCACTTTTCTATAAGGACCCTGAGCGTTTTGCTTTTACAGTAGAGCTATTTTTTATGACAGAACGGCATGAACAGATGGAGAGAAGTCTTCTTAATCAAGATTTATTTCGCGAATTTACAGTGGCCGATTACACTTTTATCAAGACATTGTTATTTGCTAGTAAGAACTTACCCAATGAAAAGTTCCGGCTTTTTCAAAAGATGTTTAATGTACTCAATCAGTCCTTACCCAAACCAGAATTATTGGTTTATTTTCATCGTAATGTAGATATATTGATGCATCATATCAGTAAACGTGGCAGAGATTACGAAAAACATATTACAGCAGAATATTTAACCCAAATACAAAATTCCTATTTTGAATATTTCAGAAATATTCTCTCCTACCCTATTCTGATCATTGATCTCAATACTATAGACTTTGTAGAAAATCAAAGCCACTATGAGCACGTAAAATATTTGATATCTAAACCATACCAACCTGGTGTACATAGGATAAGTTTGGTGGTGTAAGTTAGATTCATTCTGACTAGTAATTTTCTTAAACCTGATTGGTTAGTAAAAGGTATAAGGTTTAGCGACTCCTTTTTACCGAATTATCAATTGTAAATTTAAGTTTCCCACATTGTTGTTTGGGTGCTGTAGGGTCTGCCGTGTACTTATATCCTGTAGCAGCTTTCAAATATGTCTTTAAAGTATTTTTGTCTTTAATGGTACTTCCATCCTGCAAAACCTCAGCATAAGTAACTAAACCACTTCTATCAACACAAACTTTAAATACAACTGTTCCAGAAAAATTAATTGGTATTTTTACTGCACTTAAGTCTCTATAGATGATTTTCCGTAAAAATGGCCCTAATGTGTCATTAGGTATATCACCCGATAGAGTATCTAATGTGCCCCAAGTCAATAAATCATAATTGTTAGGAGCTTTCAAATTATTGTCTGACAAATTATTACTTGATTTTGGCTTTGTAGTATGGCATGCAAAAATGGAAGCTAATAGAATTATAATAATGGCTAATCTTGTCATTATATTTTATTGTTTATGTATTTCAATTTTGAATTTACCGCATTGTTGTGCTGGGGCATTGACATCACCTTGTAATTTATAACGTCTTATTGAGTTAAAATACTCATTAATTCTACTTTGTTAAATTAGGGATTATCATCAAAGGACTCAAATAGGTTGTCTGGCTCATCGTTTTTGGTCCGCCGATTTATATCTTTTTCCCGCTGTATGTGCCTATAAAGCATCTGCTTTATTTCTTCTTCAATTTCCACTTTTGAGACAATAGGATTGCAATAGTTTGTAGTCTAACATCTCTGACTGAGAGAAGTGGATTTCATCTTTCTTTTCTAGCCGTTTTTGAGTATATAATGCATTGCCATCATCACTAACGCCATGTGGTGATTCCATGAATTGTATTTCCTTACTTGTAGTCAGCCATTCCAAGTTCTCCTATATTGTCTTGAAATGATCGTTCTATCCAATATCTTTGGCCTGATGTAAGCAAATTCTTCAATGCTCTTTTCTTCTTCTTTAAAGTTGCTCAACGAATATTTTATTTTATTCCGATCCTTTCTTATGATCAGCGTTCTCTTTTGAGCTTTTTCCGTCTTTGAGTCCCAGATCCAAACAGTTTGGATGTGGAACAGAGCTTTGAGCCACCCTTTAGTTCCTTTACGCCATTCTATTTTGGTGAAGTCATTCTTTGTCAACGTTTTGTAGTAATCTTCTACTTTTAATGATTTCCGTTCATTGGTTAACTTAATGATCTCTTCCCCTTTTTGTCACTCGCTTATCTACCAATACTTGGTTCTGTAAGATAAATATGTTGATTTACCTTTATGTCCAATACAAACTTTTTACCCTTTTTATCTAGGGCGTTTGCAAATTCATATCCTTGTCCATACAGTGAATCGGCACCTATCCATCCATATTCTATCCCATGTTTGTCTAATTCTTCTATGATGTCCATGGCAAGTTGCACCTTAGTCGCATATTTAATGGCTTTCTTTGGGATGCCTGCTTTGATACACCTTTTTTCATCATCTGTCCACTCCTTGGGAAGATATAAACGTGCGTTAACCAAACAGACTTTCTCACCACTCCCTAATGACGCAAAGACACCTGTTTGTGAATTTTCGATCTTACCTTCATTGCCATTGTATTGTCTGGAGACACCAACAGAGTGCTTACCTGATTTTTTGTTACTATTTTCATCAATATTGAGTGCTTGCAGTTTTCGATCACCTAAATCTTTATTAACTTTTTTAGCCACTTCCATCATGAGATCAGATGCACTCCAGGGAGAATCTGAAATGAAGTGTTGTTGGGATTGATATTCGCCTTTAGACTTTTCTACCATTCGTTCTATATTGCGTTTGGAGCGTTCGGCGCAGAACAAACCTTCGAGATATTTAATAGCATTTTCGCAAAAGATCTGCTGTCTTTAATTTTAAAACAGATTGATAATCAATAACATAGAACATAGGTCGCCTTCCCTGACGACCTGAAAAATTTCATAAAGGTTTTGTTTTGTGTTCTTAAAAAAGTCGTTTTTGTTACTGCTGTTCCTAAAGGTAAGAAATTTTTACACTCAAAAAAACGACAGTACAAATATACAAAAATTTTACAATATGTTGGTTATCTGTATGTTAAATTTAACAAAGTAGAATTAATCACTTTATAATTTTTAAGAGTAGTCTCTTTAGGAATCAAAGTGGCATAAGTGACATTGCCCTCTTGATTAAAACAAACTTCTACTGCTATTGTACCTCTCACTTTTGTTAGATATTTATCAAATGACAAATCTCTATGAACTATTGCACGTGATTTAAGTTCACCTTTTGATTCCACATTCAAAACAGTTGTATCTTTTATTCCCCATGTTAATGATGGTCCATCATAATATGTAAACCTATCTTGATTAACATCGTCACTTCTAAACTCAGATGGAGAATGGCAAGCATAAATAATCAGAAATAAAAATATCGGTAGTCTTATTTTCATACTATTCTATCTCTGTTGGAATACCAATCTAAAACATTCTTCTTTTTTTGATCTTTGCTTAGGAGTAAATTTATATGCTCTACTTGCTTTCATAAATTTTCTTAAAACATTTTTGTCCTTGATGGTGGTATCATCAGCTATCAATTCCACAAAAGTTACTACTCCCAATCTATTAATGCAAAGTTTCAAAGCCACTCTATCAGCTATATTGAGCAATTTTTCTAAGCCATCTCTATTACCAAAGATTATTTCTCTTTCAAGTTTGGCACCATCAAATGACTCTAACTCCTCAATAATAGAAGGTAATTTCTCATTCACTAATAAACTATCAGTAGTTTGGGCACCCATGAAAAATGAAATACAAACAGCTAAAAGAAGTAAGTTTATCTTTAGTCTCATCTTTACCTCTATTTCTTAAATCAAATGCTAATATTTTACTTTAGCTTGTTATTGATTGAATTATCTACAATAAACTTCAATTTTCCACATTGTTCTTTAGGCGCGGTTAGATCTGGTTGAAATTTATAGGTTTTTGCTGCCTGAAGATACAATCTTAATGTTGTTTTATCTCTTACTGTAGTTTCACTGTTTAATAGTTCCAAGTATGAAACTATCCCTGCTCTATTAATACAGACTTTGACAGCGATTTTTCCGCTTACAGTTATAGCTTTTTTAATTACACTTTGGTCTCTATAAATAACCTTTCTACCAAACACACCATCCCCAGAGCCATCATAATCGCCAGTTCCATCACTTGAGTTGCCCATACCAGCATCTCCATCATTTCCTTTATCTTTGCCAGCTCCTGTACCTGAGTCTCCTTTGCCAGTCCCACCTGCTTTCCCATCTACGGTAGATGGTTTGGTGGTGGATGTTCCTGTTGTAGATCCCGATGTCTTTCCACCCGAACTACTAGTAGTAGTCGTTTTAGTAGGCTCAGATTTAGTAGATGGTGTTGGTTCAGAAATCCTAACAGGTGCTTCTTCTACAGGCGCTTTAGTTGTGATTACCTCATTGTCCGTAGGTATTACTTTGGGTGTCGGCATTTTAATATCAGGTTTTGGCACATCTACCACCGTTGGCTTAGTGACTTCTATTTCTTCTGGTTTTGTTACTTCTTCTTGTTTTGGAGTCTCCTCTTGCTTTTCCTCCGCAGGTGCGCTTTCAGATTTGGCACGCTGTGCTCCTTCGTCATCATGTGCCAGTTTACTTAAAGAACTTTCTTGAAATGTAAAATCAACTTTTACTGCGTAAGGTGGTTTGTCTTCTTCTTCATCAATTGGTGTAGTTGGTAGATAATACAAAAAAGCTATCAACAATAATAATATATGGATTACGAAAGATATTGTTCTTCCTTTGTTTTTATTTTTTTGTTCAAGGGCAATTGTACTGTACATAACTCAATTTTTTATATGAATAAGATGATATTATTGAAGGTAATGACGTGAATGAAACGCATATTTATCTTAAAATAATATTAAATGTCGCAAAAATAAATAAAAAACTGCCATCATATTATTTTTTTTTCTAAAATGTTTTGGTTAATATCTGTTTCGTAAGCAAATTGCTTTAAATATAACTCCATAAATTGATGTCTTTCAATAGCCACCTGCCTTCCTTTAGTCGTGGCCATTAAGTCTTTAAGTTTCAATAATTTTTCGTAAAAGTGATTGATAGTCGGTCCGTCGTGTTTTTTATAAGCTTCCCTTGACTCAAACGTTTTGGGTGAGACATCTTTGTCGTATAATCGTCTATTTTTGTAACCACCATAAGTAAATGCTCTGGCTATTCCTATAGCTCCGATCGCATCAAGCCTATCTGCATCTCGCACAATATCCAATTCGACAGATTGATAATCAGATATAGTAAACCCACCTTTGTAAGACATATTTTCAATGATGAGTACCACTTCTTGTTGGATATTAGGATCGACACCATACATATCCATGATCTGCTTTGCTATTTTGGGACCTAAAGATTCATCACCATCATTAAACTTGGCATCGGCAATATCATGCAGTAATGCGGCAAGTTGTACAATAAATGAATTCGCACTTAACTCTTCTTTGGCAATTACTATCGCATTGTTCCACACACGCTCTATATGCAACCAATCGTGTCCTGCCTCCGCGCTACTGAGAAGTTCTTTGACTTTTTTGGCAACACTTGAAATAATGATATTTTCTTGTTCCACTTATCTCATTATTTATTAAGTTAACTGACTTTAAGTTAACTTGATTGTCTAAAACTTGCACCTATCATGAATACACTCATCAAAGTATTTGCTACGAAAAACTGATTCATGCTTATTTCATATCAAAATTGTACCCAACATAAAATTCAAAACCAGCTCCTGTATTTGCCAGAGCAGAACTCACACCGTAATTGGCCAATACACCCAACTTTAACTTGGCATACCTGTTTCCACCAAATCTATCCATGATCACTCCACCTTGTAAAGCCATAATACCAGAACCTGAAAATCCTAATCCTGCCCAAAAGGTATCTTCCTTTTCGAACTTCAAACTGTACAAAACATCTATAATATCTGGCTTAACCAAATTGGCAGTAATCATTGGCTCGAAGTAGGTATCATAATTATAAAACCTTCCCCCAACATTGAAGTGAAAATGCTTTTGTCTCACTTGGTCAAAATCATTGATTAAAACTTGAGTGGTGTAAATATGATTCATGGCTGCCCCTAAGAAAAAAGTATTGCCTTTATATTCTCGTATATTGCTGGTGTAAAAGAAACCACCTCCAAGGGATGGAAAAAAAACACTACTCCTATTTCTGAATATCAAAGGGTCATCGGGCTGATTGAAAATTTCATTTGTACCGTTGAAAGAATATTGTTGAAAATTGGCAGAGATCCCTAAAGACAATTGCCCGTATCTACTCAATACTTCTTTGAGTTTATACGCATAGTTAATTTGCGCACCCAATTTGCTTACTGGTCCCGTTTTGTCAAAATTCAACAATACTCCACCACTCATATTATAATCTAGCAATGGATACTGAAATGAAGCAAATCCAGACAATGGAGCTCCGCTAAAGCCTATCCACTGCATTCGAAAAAATCCATCAAATATCATATCATTACCTATCGCTGTATATGCAGGATTCCAATACGTTCTTGCTTCTGATATATGTGTACTATTGGCCACTTGCTGCCCCATCATCTGAAATGATAAAAGCATCAAAACTACAAAAGATTTTACTATCCTATTCATGATTCTTTTCTTTAAATTTTTTAATTAATTAATCCCATAATATAGTCAATGAACTTTTAATTACCTGATTATCAAAGGTGAGTATATAATAATAGGTATCAGCTGGCAATCGTTCTCCATTTCTGTACCCATTAAACAATTCACCATTGATTTGATAACCTTCTGCTTCGAAAATCAAATTTCCCCACCGGTTAAATACCTTCAAAGTATTATCAGGATAATCATTCAAATTTCCAAAATATAATTCATCATTTTTACCATCTCCGTTAGGTGTAATTATACTTACTGCTTTGAAATTATCTTCTTTGACACAAACTACCACTTCATCTGTAAACTCGCAACCATTGTCATCCGTTATGGTAACACCAAATATCGTTTCTACTAATGGTTTTACAACGGGATTGGCTATATTGGATGGACCTTCTATCAAGTTGGTATTATCCCATTGATAAGTGGATCCACCAGATGCGCCTAATTTTATGGTTCTACCTATTATGACACATGTATCCACACCAGCCGTAATATTATTGGGTTCAAAAACTTTAATCTCTATAGATTTGGTATCCTTGTTATTGGGACATATACCATCTGAAACGGCCACAATATAAGTAGTGGTAGTCAATGGACTTGCTACAGTGATTGCTTGATTTGTGTTAGATAATGTATTGCCCGTTGGATCAGTCCATAAGTACACTAATCCACCTGAAGCGGTCAGATTTACGGGTTCGCCATTACACACACCTGGTTTATCCGCAACAATATTGGCTTTTACTACAGGGTATAAAGTGGCTGTTACACTATCTTTGGCAATACATCCAAATTGGTTGGTAACGGTAATTAAATACTTCTTCGTGCTTACAATTGCTGGCTCACCTGCATTCACTTGTAATGTAGGCAAACTGCTATTGTCTGACCATAGATACATGGTATGGTTTCCTGCATTGAGTGTCTTATTTTCCCCAGGACATAGTGTAAAATCAGCACCAAGATCCACTATTGGATTTGCTCTTGATGTTACAGTAAAAGCCTTTTCATTTTTACAATTTGCTGCATTGGTAATATATACTTTATAATTTCCAGCATCAGTAATAATTATAGATTTTGTCGTTTGCCCAGGTATCACAACACCAGCTTTCTGCCACTCAAACTTGGTTCCATCTGATACTACATCTATAGCCAATGATTTGCCTTGACAAAGATCATAACTATCATTGACCATGCTCAAAGTTGGTTTAGCCTCGTAAGTAATTCGTACTTGTTCGGTACGTTCACAATCAAAGGAGTTTTTAACAGTTACTACATAAAGTCCTGAAGATGATGCCGTAACATTTTGGGTCATGGCCAACGGTGCACCATTGAGTGTCCAAATAAAAGATGTATTGCCTGGTCCTCCATTTAATACTGGTGGAGTATCGCCATCACAAAGGGTTCGATTATTTCCAAGATTTAGAGCTGGTCGTGGATTAACACTTATGGTAACTGTCTTAGCTACATCACATGCAGGTGTACCGCCTTTTACATTGACACGATAAGTGCCAGCTTCTGTTACAGATAGCGTGCTGCCTATCTCTCCTTGTATCTGCCCTAAGGCATTAAACCATTTTATCTCTGGATTTGGTGCATTGGTAGTCATTACGATTACATGACTTTCTCCTTCACAAATCGTTGCGTCACCATTAAGTGCTACCGATGGACCAGGAATAAAACTAACCGTTATTTCATCTGTATTTACACAATTAAACTGATTAGTTACTGTAACTTTGTACAAACCCGCAAGTGCCACAGTCAATATTCTGCCATTATCTGCCAAAACCGTTCCATCTTTAGACCATTTGTAGGTGGTACCATCTTGCCCTCCATCTAGTGTTACATTATTGCCTTCACATGAAACCAAAGTAGCGCCTCCCAAATCTAATGTAGGTAAAGATCTTATTTCAACTTGAACAGGTTTTCGTGTTTTGCAACCTGCCAAATTTGTGGCTTCTAAAGCATACAACCCTGAATTGGTAATTGTTAGACTTAATGAATTTGAGCCCAATATTGGATTATTGTCATAATACCATTGTAATGTTTGATAATCAGCTGCTACACCTGTAATATTGCTAGGAGCTCCTTGACAAATATTGATTAGAGTTGGGAAGTCATTGACTATAGGACTAGCAAAAAAATCTACCTTTATCTCGTCATCATTTTTACATAATGCTTCATTGGTGACTACTACGCTATAAGTACCTGATTGCGAAACTACGTACGTTTGTTTATCCGCATTATTAATGATGTTTCCATCCCTGTACCACTTAAAAACATTGCCGTCAGGGCCTGCATCCAATGTAACTGTTTCCCCTTCACATTTCTTAAGATCATCAAATAGATTTACAATTGGTTTAGGCAACGTACTCACAAAAGTCTCATCCATTCCTGGGCACCCAAATTCGCTAACGGCTATCAATTTGTAAACGCCAGATGAAGATATCTCAACGGAATTGGCAGATGGAACATTCATTAAAACGTCGTCTTTATACCAAAGATAAGTCTGTGCTCCACTGGTTGTTGCCGATAATTGATAGGTTTCCCCTTCACAAAATTTCTGATTGCTGGCCAATAATACATTTGGGAGTGGATTGAATGTTATGGTAATCTTATCAGTCCTTTTACAGCCCGTAGCATGGGTGACTTCTACCTCATATACTCCAGATGTGGATACAGGAAAAGTCTTGGATGTAGTACTCGGCGACACTACACCATCCTTTTTCCAAATATATGTAACGCCATTATCTCCTGCAAAAAGCAATACCGTCTCGCCTTGACACTTATTAATATCGTTTCCAAGGTCGAAGGTCAAAGGGCAACAATTGACTGGAGCTGTAAATACATTTTCCTGCTCGTAAGCACAATCTTGGGCATCCGTAAAAAATGCCACTACATCACGAGCCTGACCGTCTGAATCCAAATTGACCAATGTTACCGTCTGTGGGCTGGTAGTGATAGGGAATAATTGCCCGCCAACATTAAGACTTCCTGTTGCTGGTGCTTTATCGTAAGTGATGACCAAATCTTGTGTAAAACTATTAGTTGATGCAATACATGGTGTCTGTGTTGCCACTGTGATACCAGTGATGCGGCACGCTGGTTGCACCACTAAATTCACGCAATTGATACTAGTAATGATACAATTTCCAGCATTAATTATTTCAATAATTGATTTCCCAATCCAGGTATCAGGACTATTACTGTCCAAATAAGCAATACCATATACACAATAAGCTCCAGCACCTATCGCCTGAAAATCTGACAAATTATTGTAAAAAGCTACTTTTCCAGTCAGTTTATCCACAGCTACATACGTGTATGCATACCCATTTGGCAATTTCACACCATCATATATGTTTGCTCCCGAAGGCTTTGTAAAAGAAATATTGTAATTAAAAGGCATAGCTGGTGAGTTAACATCACTATCAAAACTACTAATATACAGATAATAAAACCTACCTGCTGTCAGTGTAGCGGTCAAAGATGCATCAGTGAATATACCACCTGAACCAGAAGGTCGATTGGCTGAACTTGCTACAAAATTGGTGCAATTGGTACCAGTAAAAGCGTTTTGATACAAATTCAAAACGGAACCTGAAGCACCATGCGAAATGGTGTAAGAGCCTGTAATGTCAACAGTAAACAATATGAGGTCACCATTGACAGCATTGCCAGAAGAAACTGTACATGAAGCAGGACTTCCGTTAAAAAAAACCAAACTTCCTGCTATGTCCGATGATCTCACACTACCTGTAAAATTTGAGACTATTTTCCCTATATTATTTTTTAATTTTAAGTTCAGCCCTGGGTCACCTTGTAATAATGTTTTTGCCGTTAATGGTGAGATATCATTGGCAGGGGCGAGACAGGTTGAATTTATTACAAAATTTGACTTTGACACATTAAATATTCTAAAGCAAGAATAGTCCGCACATTCCAACATGATACGTGCACTTGTAGTAGCTGGAACACTGGCTGGAAATGTTAAATTGTAAGACCCGGCGGAATAACTTACATCTTCAGCCAATACCAAATTGAAAGAAAGTCCACCATCTATTGAGAGTTTAATTCTTATTTTAGAACAAAGATTATTACTACCATTGGTATTCCACGAAATCACCTCTGACATACCTGCCATGATATTTTCACCACCATTTGGTCTAGTTACTACAAAAGGTCCATTATTTTCTACTACAATTTTGATATCATCATTGGCTACGGCACCATTGGTATTGTTATCTCTTACTGCCACATTAAAATTTAACTCTCTGGCTACATTGGGCAAAATATCAAAAGGATTTACAATATTTGCAACTACCGACGATAATGCAGGAAAATAACGATACGGTACACTTGTAGGCGGATAGGATCTAAATATCGGAGCTTTACTATCGTTGGCAGCATCGGTACCTACTTTCCCTTGTGTGTTTTTATTATCTCCATCTTCATCTATTTGTTCCCAACAGAAAGTGTGTTGGTCATTATCTTTATAGTTTGACATTGCTTCCACATAAAATGGTGTGTTTTTAGGTATTTTATAAACTGCATTGCATGGATTGGCTATTACTTCTGGAATCTCATTGACCGAATTGGCGGGACTACCACATGTGCCTCCGATATCAAAGTACACATAATTGTACATTTGTTCTAAGCTGACGATGTGAAAGTAATTATCCAAAACATCAGATCCTGGTATATTTTGGTCATCGTTACAAAGACCATTGTAGGACATCAAAGTAGTACCACTGCCTATTTCTACAGCGGTTTCTTCACTTGGAGACCCACTTTCTATGGCTGTGGTACAACTATTACCGATGCCATTGAATGTGTGCGTAGCATTAAATTGATGTGCAAATTCATGGGCAGATAAACTGATCCAACCATTGCCTACATTGCTAAAACTTCCACTCCATCCGCCTGCTTTAACTACAGGTGTACCCGTATTCCTACATACAGAGCCTAAAAGTGCTACACCACCACTCGCCCATCCATCACCGTTAGCATGTTGGTGAAACACATGCCCGATATCGTATTGACTTGAATTGAATTGTGCTGCAACAGCTTCCCTTGCCTGATCTGTTCTACCTCCTGCCGCTGGATCAAATGGGTCTGTGGTAGGATCTTTAAACATGTGGATTAATGAAGATGAAGTCCTTAATGTGAAGGCCAATTCATTTTTAAAAATAGCGGAGATCTGATTGACACTATTGACAACTACCGTCCTCACGGCTGCATCTGCATTGCCATTATTAACATAAAACTCTCCTGTAGCCACTATAGCCACATCATAAGTATGTCGCTTGGAGCCCATGGAAATCTTACTTCTACTTCCTGCATTAAACGGTGACGGTTTTTTGATCATTTCATCCATACTATGGTCATGTCCACAAAACTGTTGCATTTTCTTAATGTCTGGCTGGATGCCATATTCTATCCAATGGCTATTTCCACCGCTTTTATTGTCCGGATAAATACTGATCATTTTACCCATATTGAAGATAGCAGCATAAAGGCCTGTAGTACTTAGAGTCAGGGCTCCATACACTTTTGCATCAGCCTTCAATCTCAGATCAAAAGTCAATATATCAGGAAATAATCTAATGGTTTCAGCATCCAAGACATCATTTGGTATAACTTCAAATGTTTCCATTATGCCATTCATCGGCAAGGATATAGTATGTGATGTTCTACTACCTATGGCCTGTGCTGTCCTCAACTGTGCTAGGTGATCAATCCATATTTTCTCTTTTCCTTCCTGCACAAGGGAGGCATTCTCTATAGTACTGATCTGACCAGTACAAACCACACTTAACAATAAAAAAATTATCCAAGTAGCTTGACGCATGGTAAAACAAATTTAAAAGTTAAAAAAAGTAATTTACGGGTTAAAAGTATAAATTATATTCATAATAAAAAAATAAATATGTAAAAATAGGTTAAAAAATAAAGAACCATAATAGTTTGGCATTCTAATGAAAATAGCTATAGTTGGCATTACAAGCTGTTTTACATAAATTACTTATATCAATGTAGAAAAAAAACCAAAAAACTACCTTTCATTGATTTTGGTCTTTATTAAGTGGCGCTTTATCGAATAAAATATTGGTTTTACCAGAACAATAATGTATCTTTGTTTTATCAAAGTGATGCAAAGTAGCAGATGGATGTGACCTTACCCAATATAAAATCTAAAATATCCACTTGGAAAAAACATGATTCATTTTATCATTTGATATTTTGGGTTTCTTTGCTTTTGGTAATGATGGTGAGCAATGTGCCGAAACTTGGCTTTTTTCAAGCATTTATTACCGATTTTATCACTATTATTTTCTATGCTTTGATCGCATATTTTAATTATTTTGTCTTGTTTCCTAAATACCTGAAGGACAGAAACTTCTATTGGCATTTCGGTGCTTTGGCTGCCATTTCCATATTGCTTACGCCTATCAAAACCATCTTATTATTTCTTTTCTCTACTGGAAACGCCGAAGCACAATCTCATTATATTTCCAATCAATTTTACATCTTCTTTACGACATTTTTTGTAGGTACATCCACAACGATATATCAAGTCATGAATGATTGGTTGGTGCAGCAACGGGACAAAAAAGAATTAGAAAGCCAAACCTTACAATCTGAGCTTAAGTTTTTAAAATCTCAAATAAACCCACACTTTCTTTTTAATACACTCAACAGTCTGTATGCCCTCACACTCAAAAAGTCAGATTTAGCCCCAGAGATTGTTTTAAAACTCTCCGAAATGATGAGGTACATGCTTTATGAGTGTAATGAAAAAGTTGTTACTTTGAGTAAAGAAATCAATTATATGCAAAACTACCTCGAGCTCGAAAAACTAAGACATGGCAGTAAAATGGATATCAACTTTAACGTGACTGGTACAATCAATGAGCAACAAATAGCTCCACTGATATTGATCCCCTTCATCGAAAATGCTTTTAAACATGGTATCAATAATCAAGTGTCTAAAGGTTTTGTCAATCTATCACTACACATTGAACAGCACGATCTCGTCATGATGGTAGAAAATAGCAAATCACCTTCTATACCCAAAATAGCTGAGAAAAGGTCAGGTGGTATAGGACTCATAAATGTAAAAAGAAGAATGAATATCCTTTACCCCGAAAAACACCATCTTGAAATAAAAGAAAGTCCAAATACTTATCTCATAGAACTCAACTTAAATTTATCAAATAATTAATTCACCTTTTAACCATTCAAAATGATCAAAGCAATTATAGTCGATGATGAGCCATTAGCACTTGAAATAATGGAAACGTACATAAATCAAATACCCGAAATACAACTTATTAAAAAATGTGAAAATGCCTTTGAAGCCAATGAGGTCTTAAAAAGTCAAACAATTGATTTGATGTTTTTGGACATTCAGATGCCTCAGCTTTCTGGTATAGATTTTTTGAAGACCCTATCCAACCCACCCTGCGTTATATTTACAACGGCGTATCCTGACTATGCTGTAGAAGGCTTTGAGCTCAATGCAGTGGACTACTTGCTTAAGCCAATATCTCTAGAGCGATTCCTTAAAGCAGTCAATAAAGTATCTGAAAAGCTTGCATCGAAGAGACTAGAGCATGAAAATGTACAGCATGATGTAGCGGAAGATTTCTTTTTCGTCAAAGCCGATAAAAAATTAGTTAAGATCAATTTTGATGAGATTCTGTATATCGAAGGGCTCAAAGATTATGTTATCATCAGACAAGAAACAGGACGCGTCATCACACTCCAAACAATGAAAAGCCTTGAGGAGAGACTTCCCATGAGCAAATTTAAACGCGTGCATAGATCATACATCGTCAATATTAAAAAGATCACTGCCATTTTGGGCAATATGGTAGAACTGATGGAAGCAGGTAAAGTCAAACAACTACCCATAGGTAAAAACTATCGGGATGAATTGTTGGATATGATCAATGAAAATAAATTGTAATTGAAGATTCGACATTTTATTTAAATAACTTTATATCAATAAATTATAAGTTAAATAGCTGAAGTTTCTGAGTAATTTTTTCACAATATCTACACTCGCTAATTTGAGTTTTCAATCCGCCAAGGCGGATCGAAATGACAAAGCTTGTTTGAAGAGACGTGGGAGAGAAAAGGATTTCGGCAAAGCCGAACTCCTTTTCTCTCCCAATTTATCTTTAATTATATGTCATATCAAAGAAACTTTTGCGACTGAGAAATCTTTTATTTATTTAGATATAAATTTTTAAAAATATACAAAGTTGACAAAGTACAATAACGACCCATTCTGATCACAATGTCTTGCAATTCGCAAGATTCGCACACTTTGATCAAAAAAACATGATCTATACTATGATCGTACCCTATAAATCCTAACCCATTATGCTAACAATAAAAACACCGCACAACCAGCTAAGTAACCTGCTGCTGTCAACCATGTAATTTTCTTAAGGTACCAAATAAAGTCAATCTTTTCCATACCCATCGCTGCCACACCTGCAGCAGAACCTATGATCAACATACTTCCACCTGTCCCAGCGGTGTAAGCGATAAAATGCCAAAGATGATCGTCTAATGGATTATTGAACATCCCCATTGCAGCTGCTACCAACGGTACATTATCTATGACAGCTGAAAGGAATCCTAATAATATAATGACAATATTGGTATTTGGGATGGCAGCTGTCAAGGCATCAGCACCACTTCTCAGCAAGCTTACATTGCCCACCACCACGGATTCAAATGCTGCAATGGCCATCAAGATACCTAAGAAAAACAAAATACTTGATATCTCAATGCGTGATAATGCTTTATGCGGAGAATATTTGTGTTTGATGTCTTCATTAAAATTCTCTTCTGGATGTACATATTCAGAAAACATCCAAACAATACCTAAACTCAACATCATACCTATGTAAGGTGGTAAGTGGGTTATGGTTTTAAAAATAGGCACAAAAATGATCATTGCCAAACCTAAATACAACATTTTCCTACTACTGAGTAAGGTTACAGCACGTTCGTCAATGTCCAGTTTATGTTCCTTCAATTCACCTTTGAAAACTTTATTGAATGATGCAAGAAAAAATGGCACTGCGAAACAAACAATAGCAGGGAGTACAATGTATTCTATCAATTGAACAGAAGAAACTTTTTTACCTATCCAAAGCATGGTAGTGGTTACATCACCAATAGGTGACCATGCACCACCCGCATTTGCTGCTGTGATGATCAAAGCAACATACCAAAGACGTTCATTCCTATCGTGGATGAGCTTACGAAGTATGCTGATAAGGACAATTGTAGTGGTCAAATTGTCGATGATGGCTGATAAAATAAAGCCTATGACTCCTGTGATCCAGAGTAATTTCTTTTTATTTCGGGTGCCTATCCATTCTTTGATGATGTCAAAACCACGATGCAAATCTATCAACTCCACAATAGTCATAGCACCAATCAAAAATATCAATATTTCTGCTATTTTCCCTAAATGATGTAATAATACGCCTGAAAAACCTTCTTCTTGAGCCTCAATACTTGGCCCATCTAAAATACCCGTCAAACTAAACACATGATCGTGTCCATCCACAACATTCAACACTCCAGAATGAAAACCTATGGCTAAAACTCCCCACATCAGCGCACCCATCATCAAAGCTGGAACTGTCTTATCCAACTTGAGTGGATGTTCGAAAACTATTGCCAAATAGCCTATGATAAATATTAGGATAATCGTTGCTATCATGATTACTATTTAATTAATGTTATGTTTTATAAATGTTTTATTTTAATTTTTTAGCCCATGCAGCTAAATCTTTGATATTATATTCTGTCTTACCATTGTGTATAACAACCGGCATTTGTACAGAATTGCCTTTAAATCCTGCTTCTTGAAGTTTCTCGAACATCAATGCTTGATTTGGGTCATGGATACTAGTATTCAATTCTACATAAGGTATCTTCATATCATCGAGATATTTGACCAGGTACTCGCATCTTCCACACCCATCTTGGGTAAATACGTTTATTTTAGTGGTATTTATTTGTACCCCTGTCATTCTATTCTTCCTTCCAGAATCAGATGCTGACACTACTTTTTTTACTTTTTTATAAGATATACCGCTACTATATTCGCAAGCTACACCTTTGGGAGCGGTAAGTGTGATCAATGCCTGTTTAGCTTTGGGGGCCAATAACTTATTGATAGGACTTTTTTCACTAAGCACAAAACCTATACTTTCCAGCTTGAAAGTGATGTCCAACTCATCTTCTGTATTATTTTGGGCGTACAGCAATATAGTGCTTTCTCCTCTTTCTTCGATGATTTCAATATCTTGGACTTGAGCCGTCAGAATAGATGTAGTCAATAAAAATAAAAAAATTACATTTTTCATTGATCGATTTGCTTTACAATTTAATCTTCCAATTTTAGTACTTGAAGGAATGCTTTTTGTGGTACTTCTACATTACCGATTTGGCGCATTTTCTTCTTACCCTTCTTTTGTTTCTCCAACAATTTACGTTTTCTAGAGATATCACCACCATAACATTTAGCCGTTACGTCTTTTCGCAAAGCAGATATGGTCTCTCTGGCTATAATTTTAGCCCCTATAGAAGCTTGTATTGCAATCAAAAACTGTTGTTTGGGTAACAATTCTTTTAACTTACCACACATCTTGCGGCCTACATAATCTGCTTTGGACCTATGAACCAATGATGACAATGCATCCACGGGTTCGCCATTGAGACGTATATCCAATTTAACTAAATCTGATGCACGATAGTCAATAGGATGATAATCGAATGATGCATACCCACGTGAAATGGATTTCAATCTATCATAAAAATCAAATACTATCTCTGCCAGAGGCATCTCAAAACTTAACTCTACCCTTTCTGGCGTTAAGTAAGTTTGCTTAGTCAAAACACCTCGTTTCTCCATACAAAGCGTCATAATAGACCCTATATATTCAGGTTTGGTTATGACTTGGGCCCTGATATAAGGTTCTTCCACTTTACTAAAAAGAGTAGGATCTGGCAAATCATTCGGAGTATTAATCAGCGTTTTATTACCTTTATGGTCATAAGAGAAGTAAGACACATTAGGTACGGTTGTAATGACCTCTTGGTCAAACTCCCTAGATAGTCTCTCCTGGATGATCTCCAAATGTAGCATTCCCAAAAAACCACATCTAAAACCAAATCCAAGAGCAATGGATGATTCTGGCTCAAAAACTAAAGAAGCATCATTCAATTGAAGTTTTTCTAAACTATCTCTCAGGTCTTCAAAATCTTCATTTTCTATCGGATATATCCCAGCAAATACCATCGGCTTTACCTCTTCAAAACCGTGGATGGCTTCAGCACAAGGCTTATCATGTTGTGTGATGGTATCACCTACTTTGATCTCTTTGGATTCTTTGATACCAGTGATGATGTAGCCAACATTACCAGCTGAGAGTTCATTTTTTGGAATTTGGCTCATCTGTAGTATGCCTATCTCATCCGCTTCATAGTGTTTGCCAGTATTATAAAACCTTACTTTATCTCCTTTTTTCATGGTACCGTTAAGAATGCGAAAATAAGCGATCACACCTCTGAATGAATTGAACATAGAGTCAAAGATCAAAGCTTGTAATGGCGCCTGAGGATCACCTTTGGGTGCAGGTACTCTATCTACTATGGCCTTCATCAAGTCTTCTATTCCGATGCCTGTTTTGCCTGACGCTAAAATGATCTCTTCCTTTTTACAACCTATCAACTCTATCACTTGGTCAGACACTTCATCAATCATGGCAGATTCCATATCGACTTTATTCAAAACGGGGATAATCTCTAGATCATGCTCTATGGCTAAGTATAGATTGGAAATGGTCTGTGCCTGAATACCTTGAGATGCATCCACTAACAAAAGTGCCCCTTCACAAGCTGCAATAGATCGACTCACCTCATACGAAAAGTCAACGTGACCTGGTGTATCTATCATATTGAAGGTATAAACTTCGCCATCTGTATGCGTATAATACATCTGAATGGCGTGACTTTTTATAGTGATACCTCTCTCTCGCTCCAGATCCATGTCATCCAATGCCTGTGCTTGCATGTCTCGTTCTGATATGGTCTTGGTAAATTCTAATAACCTATCAGATAGTGTACTCTTACCGTGGTCTATGTGTGCTATGACACAAAAATTTCTTAAATTCTTCATCGCCGCAAAGATAAAGAATAGTTACAACCTATTGAAGATTAAGATGTAAAATTTAATGGAATTTTAACTTACAGATTTACAGTAGATTATGATGATAAATAATAATATTTATCAAATTTTTCATTCCTTCACATTAATATACTCAATTTTATCATCATCAAATAAAGGTAGCCCAGCAAATTTCATGACCACTTGAATGACGGTAACCACATCTTTTTGGCAGTAAGTGACGATTCGTTCTACATCTTCATTTTCCCAATAGGTTTTGCCTACCATGCTACCATCTATATCATCTTTGGGAGAAGCAACACCAAGCGTACCTGCCAAAAGATTGAGTGATGTATAATTTTTATAATCGCCAAAACGCCACATATCCATCGTATCTAAAATATGTGCTGTTTGCCAAGGTTTTTTACCTGATAAATCTAACAATGGTGGGAATGGGATTTGGTTGATGACCATTCTTCTACACAAAAAGGGAATATCAAACTCCTTAATGTTGTGGCCACATATTCTATTGTTTTCTGGATCATTATAGTGATTGATAAGAATTTTTGAAAAATCACTTAATATTCGAGCTTCATCATTTCCTGCCAATGATTTAATTCTAATTTTCACAGGAATATCATCCTCAAAACTTAGAAATCCCATAGAAATAGTCACCACTTTGGCAAACTCAGAAAAAATACCAGCTTTCTCGATATAGAGGTTGGCAGGAGATGGATCTGTGATAGCAATATTTGAATTTCTTGCTATTTGAGCTGCTTTAATATCCCAAAGGTATCTTTTGGTCTCTGGCAAATCTTCATAAGTAGGATATTCTGATACTGTTTCAATATCTACAAAAAGGCATCTTTTTAATAATTGACGGTCTAAAAACATAATTTTAAGGGTTTTCACGGATGATAACTAGTCATGGAATATAACTATTTTCAAAAATTCGTGCTAATTTACAAAATATGTTTATATATTTACATCGTTAAATTAAAAAATAAAAATTTTTATATGAGTACCACACAATCAAAACAAAATTATACCGCCATTGCCATAGCAATCATCATTGCATTGTTGGGTTTGAATGCCTATCAATGGTATGTCAATAGTAAACTGTCTAGTAATAACCAAACACAAAAGACAGAAATGATGGAAATGCAAAAGATTCAAGAAGAATTGGACCAAGATTATCAAACAGCGCTCAGCAGTTTGGAAGAAATGAGAGGTGACAATGCCCAATTGAATGCTTTGATAGACAATCAGAAAAATGAACTTAAAACACAAAAAGATAAAATCAACAACCTTATCTGGACAAAAAAGGAGCTGGACAAAGCTAAGTTGGAAATCAAAACACTCAACAGCAATGTCACGAAATATCTTGCTGATATTGAACAACTTAAATCTGAAAATAAAATTTTGACAGCTGACAATCAGCAATTGACCCTTAGGGTTGAAGAAGAGATCAAAGCTAAGGAGGAAGTGATTCAAGCAAAAAACTCTTTGAGCACAGAAAAAGAAAACTTAGCAAAATCTAACCAAGCATTGGGTTCTAAAGTTGATATGGCCAATGCAATTAAAATCAATTTCATGGAAGTCAAAGGCTATGAAATCAAAGATGGTGGCAAGTTAAAAGAAAAGTCTAAAGCAAAAGACGTTGAAATGCTTCGCGTATGTTTTCTTACTGAAACTAACATGGTGACTAGTTCAGGACAGAAGAAGTTTTACATTCGTATCATCAATCCACAAGGCGAGACTATTGCGATAGAGGACCAAGGTTCTGGCGTATTGACCAATAAATTGGATAATTCACAAGTGAGATATACCACATCGGGAGAAATCTCTTACAAAAACGAAGATACCAATGCATGTATAGACTGGACACTCACAGAAAAGTTAGTGAAAGGCGACTATAAAATAGAAATGTTCAATAATGGATTTCTAGTAGGTAAAGGAGTTTTTAAACTTAAGTAAGTAGAAATCAAATTAAAACATACTATACAAGAGCAGGTTATTTAGAAGTAATCTGCTCTTTTTTTTGTAAATTTAGTTTTCTTGTAACACAACAATTATGATCAATTTAATCAGTGACACGGTGACCAAACCAACCAAAGAAATGCTTTCCTATATGATGCACGCTGAAGTAGGAGATGATGTTTTTGGAGAAGATCCTACTGTCAATGCCTTGCAACAAAAAATTGCCACTATGTTTGGTAAAGAAGCTGCACTTTTTTGTCCTTCAGGTACCATGACCAATCAAATAGCAATAAAAGTTAATACCCAGCCTTTGGATGATGTAATATGTGATGTCGATTCACATATTTATCAATCAGAAACTGGAGGCTATGCCTACAATAGTGGTGTCGGTGTTTCTCTCATTCAAGGTGAATACGGAAAAATAACCGCTGACCAAATTCAAAAAGCCATAAAACCTGGACATGATTGGCAACCATTGTCAAAATTGGTAGTCTTAGAAAATACATGCAACAAAGGTGGAGGCAGTATCTATACCTTGGATGAGATCAAACCGATAGCAAAGTTATGTAAAGAGCAAGGTCTATTGCTGCATTTGGACGGTGCAAGATTATTTAATGCTTTGGTAGAAACCAATGAGTCCACGCAAGATTGGGGCCAATATTTTGATACCATCTCTATTTGTTTGTCCAAAGGTTTGGGCGCCCCGATAGGATCACTTTTGCTTGGTACACAAGAAAAAATGAAATCTGCCAAAAGGGTACGCAAAGTCATGGGTGGCGGGATGAGGCAGGCTGGCTACCTTGCAGCTGCAGGTGATTACGCTCTTGACAACCACATTCCACTATTAAAAAAAGACAATCAACGGGCCAAAGATATCAGTCAACTATTGACCAAAATGCCTTATGTAAAAAACCTAAAGCCAGTACACACCAACATTGTCATCTTTCAACTTCAAGATGAGATTAAAGATATTGATTTCATTCAATTACTTAAGCAAAACGCCATTTTAGCTGCACCCTTTGGGGACAATACGATACGATTTGTATTCCATTTGGATATAACTGATCAGATGATGGATGCCTTACAAAGGCAGTTGCCTAACATTTTGTGATCCTGTTCACCCAGTCGTATGACTTTCAGGCATGCCTCTGCTATTATATTGCTTACAACTTCACAAAAGAACCTACTTGTTTGAAGCCATTAGATTTTATTTGTAAGAGGTAATAACCTGATGGCAAAAATGAAATATCAAAGTGATCATTAGTTACCACACCTTCTTGCACCACACTCCCGTTGGCAGATGTAATGATATATGCTGAATTTAAAGGTAAATCGTTCAAAATAATAAGATCTGATGCTGGATTGGGAATTATTTTTAAAACGGACTCACCAAATCTAATATCATCCAACGAAGATATTTGCTCCAACTTGAGATTATCTAATAAAATAGCATCAATTCTATTTGTGATTATTGAAGAGAAATATCCCAGTCCAAAATTATTGTAAAAACCCAATCTTACCAAACCTTTAAATCCTTCTGGTATTGAAATCTTTTGATTGTTTTTTTGTCCAATAGGCAAATTAAAAAAATATTTTTCTTCCTTTCCATTTTCACCAATCAATTCGTACTTTAATACAGATGTCATAGCAGAAAGTGAAGGATCATTGTAATTATCTAATGTGCCACTTCTAAATTGAATCATATCAAATGACAGCTCTGTACTTTCGAAGGAGCTTAAATCCAAACAAGTTTGGATGTAAGATGTAGATTCCGAAAAAGAATCATATACAAAATTATCTTTAATCTTTGGACAAGGTACCGCCGACGAACCACTTGACGTAGCTACCAAATAATCTTCATTTTGATAAGTGGTATAATCTAAACTATAAGATACATCAAAGCTATTTTCAAAACTATCGTCATCAAAACCATACAGAAATGGGGCGCTACTCACAGGTAGGTTTGTTAGCGAAGTTGTAAACTTATTATTGTCACTATTTACATCAAGAGCTGTTTCAAATTTTACGTCAATGATATCAACAAAATTCTGAAGTACTACTTCTTCATTAAATAATTTTGTATCTCCTGGAAATAAAAAAGATTCCATTAGCAAATCTAAAGTTTTTAAAACAGTTCCATTGCTCGACAATGTAATTTTTATAGGTTGATCGGGCGGAAAAAATTGACAGCTAACATTTTCAAGCGCAATATTTAATTTATAAGTATTCGAAAAACAAGTTTCTTTAATGGCTGCAAAACCAGCTAATTTCAAATCATTATTCTCCGACTCAAACTGTTGTATATAAATAAACTGGCTATTGTTTCCTAAATATTGGTCTTCCAAAAATTCAAGTGTTATATCTTCAAAAATTAACCCAAACTCTGCTATATTTAACCAATCTTTTACCTCTATCTTTTCTGATTCTCCTGGTGCAAGATTATTACTAAGGTAGATTTGTTTGGGATCTAAATTAAAACTGGTCAAAACCAATTCTTCACTCTTATTAACGATGGTATTTCCTCTATTATGAATGATTATAGTTAAAGGGTAATATTGATCTTCTGCGCATGTAAAACTATAAGGATCAATTATTTCTAAACCCAAATCAACGATCGGGCCAGGCTGCTCAATGAACGGTAATCCCACCGCTTTCCAAGCTTCCTTGATTGATTGGTATTGACTTGATTGGTCACCAAATAGTTCAGCACAAGCTAATAGGGTAAATTCATACATCTCTTGGTATCCTGATGTTGGTGTCAAGTAAGACGTTTGACACAAAAAAACCACCTTAAGCAGATCTGTCATATCCATTTTCTGGATATCATAAAAAGTGCCTTCGTTTTCCCCTTTTATTCCTTCTACCAATAAGTAAAACCAATGATTCATTATACTGCTATTGGTATGCACATCCGCATCTTCTTCCCATAAATAGCCTTTATACTTCTTGGGATGACCTACTTTATTGGGATCTGAAAAGGATCTGAATAGTTCTGAAAAAGGACTCAACGAAAAATCTGGGCCAAGATCCCATGAAAAGTCTTTTGGACGGACATATATATCTAAAGCTTTGCCAAAAAGATCACTCATACTTTCATTGAGTGCACCTGACTCGCCACTATAGATTAAATCAGAATTGTATTGTGTGACTCCATGTGTAAATTCATGGGCTACCACAGTTAAAGTAGTCAATGGTCCATTGTGGCAGTCTCCTTGACCAAAGTAGGCATTGTCTCCATCCCAAAAAGCATTAATAAAATTTTTCATTCCGCCATAAAAAACCACAGGATTCATAGACTTACCCATACCATCAAGACCCGAATAATCAAAACTATCTAACATCATGTCATAGAACATCGATGTGGTCCAATGTGCATCTATTGCGACTAAGTCGTTGGCTTCTTCATCATCCCAAACATTATTTTTGTCAGTAAGAAGTTGAGGAATTCCTGAACTCATAGTATATGTAGTAATGCCTTCTCCCCTAGTGAGATCTCTTAACACAAACTGATCGGGCGCTATAGAATCCGTAGTGATCTTTTGATTTCCGTAATAAAAAGTCTTACCGATACCATCAGCATGACCATGTTTGACGAGGCTTTGGTCAAAAACAACTTTATGGTCATTTGCTGAAATAATGACTTCATGTTTGATAGCTTCCCCTTTGGCTGAAACATGAATTTTGAATGCCAAAGTATATTCCCCAGAAATATCAGGGAAGTTACGATCAATAATCACAGGCCCAATAACTTCTGACAACCATATTTTCTGTTTGTCAAATTTTGTAAAAGGCTTAGCAGATTTTGCTATGATGTGTCTTATTGCTTTGGCTTCTGCCTCAGTTGAAGTCGTGGGATTCTGAACATCTATATTCAAATTTGGAAGATAAGTTCCTGTACCATATTGTACTTTATGGCCATCACCATGCAATGTATAAGCAACGCCATATACTTCTATACCTTTATAATATTGCTTATATTTTACATGTTTGGAATGTGAGTTTTTGTTTTGCGAATTAGTATTGTGGGCAATCATACTGTTTTCAGCTGTCAAGTTTAGTGCTGTACCAAAGACATCAAAAAAGTCGTCATACGAAACAGCTTTAGCTGGTTCAAACTTACTGGCTGGTACAATTTTTACTTCTTGTGCGTAAAGTTGTACATTTAGAAAAAGTGTGATTAAAATGCATACTTTTTTCATAATTTAAAAAGTTTTAATGGTTTAATAATAAGTTATTGATCAATTTTCAAATCTAAAAATTAAGCTCAATTGCAATCTAATGATGCGACTTTAGAAATAGTATTCATCAATACATTACCATATTGCTAAGCAGAGCTTAAAAATCCTTTCTGAGACCACAAGTTTATACAAAAATATGAAAAGTTACTTAATGATAAATGTATTTTCTTTAAAATTTTAACGTATTACCTAAATATTCTATAATTTTATAAATCTTGCAGTTTGATGACCAACTACATTGATGTAATATATACCAGAAGTAAGCAAACTAATATCAATGTCTGATGCATGAAAACTAAATTCCCCAGTCAATACATTAACTCCTAATGAATTAAAAATTTCGTACTTAATATTTTCATTTATCGCACTTGGTGCATCCATTCTGATATGTAATTTATCGGATGTAGGGTTCGGAAATAAGCTGATTTTATTTATTGTTTGTTTTGCATCCGATACTGAAGAAATAAAATCTTTGATTAAAAAATTATCAAATCCTGCTTCAACGATATGTCCACTACCTTGTATATCAGAAACTTCCACTATTAAGTGCATGCTGTCTGTCAATGTTATAAAGCTTTTTAAATCTACATCATTTACTTTCAGCCACCCATCAGTTACACCAAATATTTTGTCGATAATAACTTCGTCTTTACCGTTAGATACTTTGACAAATAACGTATCATTAATAGGCGATGAACCACCAGCATTAAAAAACCATACATCATAACTAGCTTTGGGATTTGCATAATTTGTAAGGTTCATCATCGGCGACTTTAAGGAAGTGACTCCGTTGTCCACGTCATCGACAGCTGCACCAGGCATACCATTTCCTGTGACATAAGCCATATTTCCTATATCGTCTGAATCATCTCCTGGGTTGGCTATTTGTCCAAGTAGATACTCTGTTTTACGAGGTTTGGCCCTTGTCCATGCTCCTAACATCCCCGCAGTAGATTGAATGGTCCAGCCATTTTCTACTTCAAAATTATCCTGATATCCACTACTTAAAGTGACATTAAAATTGTTACTTCTTGTATCCGTTACAATAAATTTGTCATTATAAAAGTTCAAATATCCCCAAGCTTGTCCAAAAACTTCATACGTTGATTCAAGAATATTCTGCTCCAAAATTTCAGACTTTTTAGTGGTAAGTACTTTTTCATAACCCGCCGTACGTAATAATATTTTGGATGCAGTATAATCCTTATCGTCCAGGATTTCAAAAGTAGTTTTTAATAGCTTTTTCTTTAACATCACTACATCCAATACCGTTACCTCACCATTTACCAAAATTACTTCATCTTCTACAGTAAGATAATCAGGATGGGTAATTCGAACTTTGAAGCGACCATTTAATACTTGACCTGTTTTATACAATCCTGAAGGTAATGAATAGCCTTTATTGACTTGATCTGATAAAATTTCTACAAACGCATTGTTAATGCCATTGCCATCTTCATTACTAATTTTGCCTTCTAAATAGCACGCTCTTTTATAATCCACATCGACCACAAACAAACCATTATTGATATCACTGGCATAAACAATATTTGAACCTGTATATGGAAATGCGCCCCAACATCCATAAAATCCATTATGCGCTAATGATGGATCTTCCCATGTATCGTAATGCGCTACTTCTATTAGATTTTCGGGTCTATGTGCGTCTATTATTCTTAGTCCATCTGTGTACCAACTTACTACCAAATACCCATTAAAATAGTGTGTATTGTGTGGTATAACATTGTCCGTCTCCCGATCTAAGGGCCTAAATTTATCCACTAAACGTATATTGTTCAAATCAGAAATATCGTAAGCATCGACGTAAGCGCCACCCTTTTCATCCGTCGTAAATGCGTACTTACCATCATCAGAAGGCCATACATTATGTGTAAACAATCTTGATGTCGTTTGTCCTGCCAATAATTTAGGATTGGCTTTGTCTGTAACATCATAAATACCCATTTTGCCTTGGTAAATCTCAGATGTATATAAGGTATCTCCCCGTGTGAATGCATCGTGAGAATAAGCTAAATCGGCAGCCCCTTTATACACTGGTGCGTTTGGATCAGCATTCAAATCAAAAATTAATACACCGCCGGTACTAACATTACAACCAGCCAAATACATAAAACCATGCTCATCAATATATAAATTATGGCATTTTTTCAAAATTGTAGGCTCTGTACCCAACGCTATTTCTGGCTTGAAATAAATATGGCTAATAGTCTGAGGTGCTCCAGACATATCTATAATCACCACTCCATCTTGGCCTTGATCTGTGGTGACATATAAGTGATTTTTATAGGATTTTATATCTCTCCAAATTGATTGTGCACCGGGAGCCACATATCGTAAAATCGGTGATTTAGGATCTTCTAAAGAATAAATACTTGTTTTTGTAGCATTACCAATAACTGCATAATGAATGCCGTCCTTTTCAAATCCCCAAATATCAGAGCTATTTTCTGTAAATGGTACTTGTGACAGCAATGTAGAATTCCTAGCTACTCCTTGACCAAAAACCAAAGAGAATGGGGACAAAAAATAAAGAATTGTTAATATAAGTGATTTGATGGACATATATATTTTTGTTTTGATGGAACAAATATATACAATTCTAATTATAAAGGCTATAATAAAATGAATTTTGTACTTTGTAAGACAAAAATCTTATCTTATGATGTCAACACTTCGCTCTATGGACATTGTGCCGCTTAACATATTCCAAACGGTACTGCCCGAAATAGATCCATTGATATCCGTCAATGTTATATTGTCTAATGTTAATATTCCTTCATTCACAATACATCGTCCATTGACATTTGCTTGGCTACATGTCATTTTAAGACCATTCAAAGTGACACTTTTGTTTGGCGCGATGCTAAAGACACTTTGGCTGGTACCTGCCCCATTTATGGTCACATTTTGTGATGGAAATCCATTGATAGTAATACTTTTATTAATAGTAATGGGTGAAATCAAGGTTATGTTTTGATTATGTACTGGAAATTCCAGATTAACCACTCCATTTTCAGGTGCACAATCTATCGCGTCTCTTAATGTATTAAGTCCATTATCCGCAGTACTTCTTACATCAGTACATGTATCAATCAAAAAATTGGTAAGTACCAACATCTCTGAAGGCGATAAAGTGTAAGGGCTGTTTACATTATTAACTGAAATAGCGGTTCCGTCCACTGCAGAATCACCATTATATTTGTACCATGTACCTGTCACATCGTAAGTTGGATATGCCGTTTGATTATTGACAGGATCAAGATTGGCCATCACAATGACATGTTTTCCATTTACTCCATTGGCAGATGAAAGTCTCATCACCCGTGGCTGTGAAATATTACCGGCGCCAAGTCCGATGTTGCCATAATCTGGCGTAGTATTAAAAATGTTGAACTTATTACGAATTTTGAATAATCTGGAAGTCAGAATAAATAATTGACGGCGATGACTATCATCATAATAATACCATCTTACTGGTTTCTCGCCTGTCCTACCATTAAAATTGATGCTAACATCATATCCTAATTCCTGAAATTGCCATATCATGCGTGGCCCCGGAAATAAAAGATTAAACCCAAGGGCAATTTTCAATCTTTTTACTATATTTTCCAGTGTTTTGGTACCGTTAAAATACTGAGACACTTCATATCCGAGGCGCTCTTCATCATGGGACTCTCCATAACTCATCCAATTGGCATACATAAAATCTCTCCCAGTAGCATTGTAGATGCCAGAATTGTATATATTGGTGTTAT
This sequence comes from Saprospiraceae bacterium, assembly GCA_016714785.1. GTDB lineage: Bacteria > Bacteroidota > Bacteroidia > Chitinophagales > Saprospiraceae > OLB9. The sequence goes on along the minus strand of JADKCC010000062.1, from coordinate 20,159 downwards.
CCCCATTGTACCCTAAGATAAAACCCTTCATATCATTGTGATGACCAACGCCGCTCCACATAAGGATGCCTTGATCCGCTAATATTTTATCCTCAGTTGCCCATGCTAAATGTTCAAAGATTACTACACTTCCTGGATTTCGAGATTTCATACCATTGACCATACGCAATAACAAGTCAATCCTATCTTGATCATAAGAACTAGCCCATGGATCAGAAGGGTCTTGGGCCGTCTGACCAAATCCCTTAGTAAAGTCAAATCGGAAGCCATCAAATCGAAACTCTTGCAACCAATAATCCAAAATCTTATCTACCATGACTTGCGTATGCTCACTTTCATGATTCCAATCTGCGCCCCACCAACCAGCAGGATCAGCCACCATCTTATGATCAGGATTGAACCAAGGATTGTCGTTGGCTGGCTTATTGGCAGCACTATTCCAATACATTTTGGCCATAACATTGGAGTAAAAAGCGTGATTCAGTACTAAATCATTAAAAACTTGAATCTTACGTTTGTGACATTCATCTATAAACTTCTTCAAGTCATCGGCCGTGCCATAAGCCTTATCAGCAGCAAAATAAAAGTTAGGATTGTAGCCCCAACTGCTATTTCCTTCAAATTCAGAAACTGGCATAACATGTATCGCATTGATGCCTAGTCCATTAATGTAATCTAATTTTTCTATCGCCGCCAAATATGTTCCTTCTTCTGTAAAATCTCTAAAATGAAGTTCGTAAATGTGGAGATTATTGTCAGTAGGTTTGGCAAATGGTAATGCCACCCAAGTATATGAAGACTGATTGGTTTGTAAAACAGAAGCTCTATCGGTAGCTTGAGGTCGATAGGGAATTAAGTTTGGATATATTGCATTGGAAATCTGCCAATCATCGGGATCTGAAACCTTGCGAGTATAGGGATCTGCTACCTGAAGCGCCCCGTCTATCAAATATTGGAATACATACTCTTGTCCTGGAATAAGTCCACTGAGCTCTATCCACCAATAATCCCCATGATCATTGTCATTGTCAGCATCGGAGGTACCATCCCATCCATCTCGATCTCTATACATTTTGTAAGCTTCTGATGCAGTCCAATTATTAAAATCGCCCATGACATAAACTACATTTTTGGGCATGGTAGCATTGGTGCCACTTACTGTACCATTGCCTTTCAAATACCTTGTATAAGTTGGTGCGTGTAGCACTAGCGTTGCTTTCGTGGGATCACCTGCATGATAATTGATACCCGGTTTGGTCCAAGATGGCCTTGGGCTTTCACCTACAGGATTGTACCCTTGTAAGCTGAAATTTTTGGCTTTCACTGTACCCCCAAAATCGGCCAATAATTTGAATTTCCTGATGGCCGTAGTGGTTATGGTAATGTTATAATTGAAAGTGGCACCACCTACCTGAGTGTGCAAAGTAGTAATGTCTAGATTGGTCAATGGATCTATTTCTTTAAGTATCCATGTAGTGGGTGCAACGTTGGCAACTGAAGTATGAGGTACTACCTGCCCTATAGTAACAAAATGCAAATTGTTGACAGGGAACGTTATAGTCATATAAGAGCCTGGATCAACTGGAAAATAATAATTTGCCCCACCTAAATCTTCTTTGAGTGTGCCATTACCATTCCTAAAAAGCAGATTTAACCCGAAGATATCATTTTCTAAAGGTACATCAAAATAACTCCGAAGCGAAGTCAAGGATATTGACCAAATATTGTTTGAAATAAAAGTCATCTCCCCTACGCCATCATTCTGTCCCCAATTACCTATAGAATACTGAAAAGCAGTAGGATTACCTTCCATCACAGACACACCAGCGTGCAAATAAACTTCGGTAGCTCCTGCCAATGCAGTACCCGAAGCGTCAAAGGTTATCATTATATTTTGCTGATCGTTGGGATAAGTAGGAGTCAGCGTAACAGTAGAACTACCAGCCAACACAGTGTATTGATAATTAGCACCATTATTAGTATTGCCATTGATGGTATAAAAATCAGCATCGGCATGGCTAATGGTCAATCCTGCACCCGATGTAAAAATATAATATTTGACATTAGTGCCAGAACTTTGTGCAGGAATCGAAGCACTATAAGTAATGCCACTTCCAGACATAGGAGTAATGACCGATGATGCCCAATTGTCGGTGGTATATCTTACGTAAACACCTTGACCTGTTGCTAAATTTCCGTTGAGGTAAGACGTCACCATCACTGCTGAAGTATTGGTTACGGCAGTGGCTGTAGGAGACTGAGATACCAAACTTACACTTCTGACATTGCCTTGGATCTCAAACACAGTAAGCTGCGCAGCATTATTGATGCCGTCTCCATGTCTGGTTCTAAAAACATAGTTGTTTGAAGTATTAGATACATTAATGTAATATGCTTTGCCTTGTCCTACGGTTTCCAAATTTGTGGTCGCACCTACTGCTACTTGGATATCGCTTGAACCATTTGGGCCATGTTCTCTTGTTTGACCAGACCAATCAGTATAAAGCCTAAAGTAGCGATGGCCATTCCCTAAGGTATTTTGATAGGTTTTGCCGAAAGTAGTACCAAAACCAGTACTAGTCCAGTATTCTGTATTGGTCCAACCAATGCCCCAGCCTTGATCCAAAGTACCAGATCTAAAGCCATTTTGAGCAAAAAGCCCATAACTTACTATACAAAGGAAATAACAAAATATTATGCGCTGACTGAAAGGCTTACCCATGTGTGTATGTAATTGGCTAAAAATAAAGATATTGTCAATTAGACGCTAAAGTATAGAATTACTCACATAATGTAAAGACTAAATGAGAAAAAATTTGGTGTCTGACAAATTTTATTGAATAATCACTAAAGTTTCGGTGATGCTTTCAATTAATACGAATAATTAAGTTCATTTACGAACTGATAAACTTCAAATAAATAAACAATTACTTATCAATTATTTGCGAACCATCCTGACCTTGAGTCTTAGTGGCATTTTATTTCGAAGTGTATTCATTTTTAGAAAATGTATGGTCTTTAATTTCCATAAAATGAGACTACAACTCCATTTCCAAATTCATTTTGGCAGAATTCAATTCAGAGAGGGCATGAAAATCTTTCAAACGTTTAGAAACTTGAATCCCAATGTTATAAATTTCTATTGCCTTATCAGTGTTTTCTAATTTTTCATACAACTTTGCCAGATGATAATACAAACCTACATATTCAGGATCAGACTCCATTAAAGACTCATAAGCTTGTAGCGCATGAATATATTCTCCAGATGATTCCAACTCTTTAGCAAAAGCATATTGTACAAAACTATCAGTTGGATCATTCTCCAACATATCTTTTAATATTTCTAACCTAGATTTACTCATTTTTTTTAACTCTGAGTTTAATTTTTAAACTAAAAGTATTTATCTTTGCGCTAATAAATATCTTTTTATAAGATAATGATAAATACAAACCTTTTCTAAACAAGGAAAAGCCAATATTGTTAATTAAGATAAATTTTCAACCAAATGAATTTATTAGTTTGTATCAGCAAAACTCCAGACACAACCTCCAAAATCTCTTTTAAATCAGATGATATGGAGTATAATAGTGATGGTGTCTCTTTTATTATGAATCCTTATGACGAGTGGTATGCTTTGGTGAGAGCCTTAGAAATCACTGAACAACAAGGTGGTACTGTGACTGTGATCAATGTAGGTCCGGCTACCAATGATATTATCATCAGAAAAGCACTGGCTATAGGGGCCCATGATGCTATCAGAGTAGATACCGAAGCAACCGATGCCTTTACTGTCGCTTCCAATATAGCAACCCAAGCCAAGTTAAAAAATTATGACATTATCTTTTTGGGCAAAGAAACCATTGACTTTAATGGTTCAGAAGTGGGTGCCATGGTCGCAGAAATGCTGGACTTACCATTCATATCTTATGCTACCAAACTCGATGTGGCAGCTAGTTTGAGTACTGTAACAAGAGATATAGAAGGTGGAGAAGAAATCTGTGAAGTAGATGGCCCACTAGTGATTTCTGCTGCAAAAGGTCTGGCAGAGCAAAGGATACCCAATATGAAAGGCATCATGATGGCTAAAAATAAACCGCTAGAAGTAGTGCCTGCTCAAAATGTACCACAAAGAGTATTGACATCTAAGTTCATACTACCGCCTGCAAAATCAGGTGTAAAACTTATTGATCCTGAAAATATGGACGAATTGGTACGCCTTCTACACGAAGAAGCCAAAGTTATATAATCGTTAAAAGCAAAATAATAATAAAATGTCAGTATTAGTATATATAGAAAGCCCAAAAGGCCATATCAAAAAGACAGGTTATGAAGTAGCCACTTACGGCGCTAAACTTGCAGCAAGTTTGGGTACGGATGCTATTGCTTTGATCATTGGATATTCATCCGAAGCAAGTGATTTAAGTAAGTATGGAATAACAAAGGTAATACACGTTAATAGTACACAAGATGATGCTTTTGACGCACAAACCTACAGTCATATTATTGCTAGTGTAGCAAAGGAGCAAAACGCCAAAGTGGTAATATTGTCTCACTCAGCCAATGGCAAGGGTTTAACAGGAAGACTAGCTATAAAACTTGATGCAGGAAGTGTGTCAGGTGCCAATGCCCTACCCGACTTGACGAATGGTTTTGGCGTAACCAAATCCGTTTACTCTGGAAAAGCCATTGTAAAATACAACATCCAAACTGAAATTAAAGTAATATCAGTAATGGGTAATAGTATCCAACCTGAATTAAATGAAACGACCGCTAATGTACAACAGGTTTCGATAACGGCTCCTACCACCAAACTCAAGGTGGTAGAAAGGAAAACTTCAGAAGGTATCGTACCACTACCAGAAGCAGAATTGGTAGTATCAGCCGGTAGAGGTATGAAAGGTCCAGAAAATTGGGGAATCATCGAAGCACTAGCCAAGTCATTAGGGGCTACTACTGCTTGTTCTAGACCTGTAGCTGATGCCGATTGGAGACCTCACCATGAGCACGTAGGGCAAACAGGTGTAGCCATTAGACCAAATCTTTACATAGCAGCTGGTATATCTGGAGCTATACAACACTTAGCAGGTGTAAACAATAGTAAAGTCATCGTAGTAATCAATAAAGACCCTGAAGCTCCTTTCTTTAAAGCTGCCGATTATGGTGTGGTAGGAGACCTATTTGAGGTAGTGCCAAAACTTACGGCAGCTATCGATAAGTTTAAAAATTCGTAGCTTTAAAATCTTATATTTAAAGAAAATTGGATTGTAAAATTTTATAATACCTAATAATTTATAATTTTCACAATACCGTGTCTTTTGACTGTAAAAAGCCGTTCAATATTTTGTGCGGCTTTTTTTATTAATCTAATGATTCCTACGGATGAATGTAAAACAATACATATTTTCACTTTTAATAATATATTTTTGTTAAATATTTCTTATTTTCTACAATCTTTGAATTTTCCTATTAATTTTGTGGTTAAAATCGTAAAAAAATAAAATGATCATAAGAACAATCAAAGTGAGTTTATTGGTGCTTTTTGTTTTAGGCCCATTCATAACTAGTCAAGCTCAAAGCAACGTCCAGCCAGTGGTAGCAGAAACTCCACAAGTATATACTGCTGAAAATCCTGGATGGTTGGTCAATCTGGAAGAAGCTTATGCTCTTTCAAAAAAAACTGGCAAACCTATTATGGCCAATTTTACAGGAAGTGATTGGTGTGGTTGGTGTAAAAAACTTACAGCCAGTGTATTTAGTAAACCAGAATTCAAAACATGGGCAGATAAAAATGTTATCCTTTTAGAGTTGGATTTCCCTAGAAGAAAAACTTTGCCAGCTGATATTCAGGCACAAAACAATAATCTTGCACAAGCATTTCAGGTAGGCGGCTATCCTACGGTGTGGGTATTCAGACTAAGTAAAGATGAAGAAAAAAATCAGTTTAGTATTGAAGCACTAGGCAAAACTGGCTATTTACCAACCGTAGAAGAATTTACAGGAGGTGTAGATCAGATGATTAATAAATAAGTTTAAAGGTTATCCATAAGTTAGATAGGAATAGTATTTTAAAATGCTATTCCTTTTTTTATTTAATAAACTTCGGGTCTATTGTTTAAGCGGCCATTACCTTCAGGTATTCTGAACAATGTTAATACCAACTTTACTGGAAATTATATCACGACTTCATGATTACAAATAACACAAATCAATCTACTGCCATTTATTGATGTTTTGTTTCCTTGGAATGCGTAATGGAGAATTGTAAATTATTGATGTGTAAAATCGAAGTTACAAACTTCGACTATCGGGGAAACACCGGTCAGAGACCGTAACATACTATCCGTCAAAGTCAAATAAGACTTTGACAAACTGCAAATAGCTTAGATGGAATGCCCTAGTTGTCCAAAGTCTATGACTTTAGGACTAATATAATTCGGTCTCCTGACCGGTTTGGAAGTGATGATATAATGATGTACCAATGTATAGATTTGGTTTTTTGCATGATAATGTGAAGGTAATTCCACAAAACAAGGATTTATGAAATATCAGTAAAGGCGGATTCAGTTAAGCTGACATTGCCAGGATTAATAGTAAGCGTTGTTGTTAGCGGTATGTTTTATTCCTTCAATATAATTTCAATCGCTTTTTCAAGCAATTCATCTCTACCTTGTCTTATACCTTCTATTGTTGGCTTTACTTCGATATCAGGAACAATTCCAATGCGTTGGGTTTCTTCTCCATTTGGATAATAAACGCCTATTCCTGAAATCATTGTCCTGAGTCCACCGGGAAGCATAATGGTCGATACGTTGCCGTCTGCACCTGCGGTGGTACTTCCTATGATCGTCGTATTATCTCCCGCACTAAAAGCCATAGCTGTATATTCTGCCTGACTTTGGGACAACTCATTGACCAATACCACCAATTTTCCTTTGTAAGTTTTGTCTTGACTAGGGATTTCTAAGTTTTCGGTAAAGGTAAATTCACCTGGATTATTAACATTCCCATTTGTAAATTTCACAAAAGGCGTTGAAGTAGAAACAAAAAATGATCCCAAACTAAATGGAACAAAAGTAGAAGGATAGTTGCGTATATCAAAACCAATATTGTTGTCCAATAATTTGTAAGATTTTCCATTTTTTTGACTATACCATTGATAAATGTTAAGACTATCTTTTGGGTATAATTTAAGAGATTTGTTTTGGGATTTTCCATCTTGAGATATATATTCAATTTCAATTTCATCCATATTTGAACGCAATAAGTCTGTGGACATATCTCTAAGTCTTGTTGGCACATTTGATGCAGGGTAATATTTTGATTTTTCCTTTACGATTTCATCAACTGGTCTATCGTTTATTTTGGTAATTATATCACCAACTTTTAGTCCCACTACGTTTTGTAAATTTTCATTGTAATAATCTGATACTACTAATTTGTCCTCTATGAAACGAACATGTATAGGTGGGTAATAAGTTCCTTTCCATTCGCGTATTTTATCGTGCCCTCCCCAAAGGTTGGCGTGTGTATCATGAATATCTCCAATAAGTTGAACCGCTGTCAATTCATACTCCGTTTCGTCTTTTGCATTGATAAAAAGATGAATATACTGACCCAATTTATTGTTCCAATCTTCATTCATTAAATGTTTGTATGGAAAAAAGTAATGAATCATATTCCAATACCTGAAAAGTGATAATAATCTAAAACCATCATCCGGATATGACATATTTGTATATGGATTTTCATTTTTGAAATCCGGATTTCCCACACCTTGTGCCATACCAATATAATAGTGTTTACCTTGGGAACGGTTTTTATGAATGTCAAGAAGTTTGTCTTTAAGAGGTGCAAACTGATCGTCAATCCATTTTAAATCGGGATTAAATTTTGCGTTTGCATCAGTTGATTTACAATCAAGGCATTTTTTAATCTCACCTAGTGAGTTTATCCAATCGACAATAAGCAGATCTCTTTCATTGTTATTTTTTACTTCAAGATATTTTGGTAAAAACCTAAATAATTCATAATCCCAGTTGTAATTACCTTTTGCAATTTCCGGATGATGATATTTTAAAAATCCCCAGACTCTGCCCAATAATGTAAGATTATCAAGGTTGTCGGAAGTCAAATCTGAGAATGTAAGTAAAGACCCATTATCAAATTCATTGTCTTTTTGTGCCTTTAAAAGTTCTTTTTCTACTTCCTTTAGTGTTTGAACATTTTGCCCGTCAATTGAAAGAATAAAATCATCAAACCAAGCTTCTCCTTTCCCCACAAGTATGCCTGCAATATAAATTTCTTCTGCTCCTTTCGGATAATCAAGTGTGATGGTATATTTCTGCCAATCTTGGGTTCCTGTAATGTTTTGGCTTTTCATATTATCAAATGCCACCGAATTTCCATTGACATCTACACGCAACAACAAACCCGCAAATCCGTCTTCGACATTTTTGATTTTCATAAAGCCCTCAAGCTTTATTGTCGTACCTGTATAATTGGCAGGTAATTTATAAGCAATACATCCATAAGAGGAACCTGTCAAATCGGATGTAATTTTTCCTGATTTTTCACCTGAATGAGCAGTAGAATCAATGGTAAGTAGGTAATTGCCCCAGATGAACCATCCGTCAGAAAGCGATTTTTTCTCCTTATGAATTTCAAATCCAAGATTATATTTTTGATGTTCTTGGGCTTTGCAAAGAATGGAAACAAGTGACAATGCGACTAATAATATTATTTTCATTTATTCAATATTTTCAACTTGAAGGGAAAGGCTTAAGCTCTTGGTTGGTGATGGTGATTTCTTTAATGTTTACGCGATGCTTCATACTACAAATTTAGGTGAAATATTTCATTCGTGCTACTATCGCAGGTTTTTTGAATAATTTTCCAGATCAATAGCTCAATTTTTTTGATAGGCTTTGACCTTTAGTAGGCTTTATCTAAAATATTTGATTGTTTAATTCCAAGTCCCTGCCAAAATTCTTTTGGATATTTTAAGGCTGGCTGAGTGCCGTTGACTATTCCGTTTGCAATATCAAGCCTATAACCTGTGTCAAGTTTTTCGTAGCTTACACTTTCAAATGTCAATTTGTCCCATTCGCCTAGAAAGTCTAAATTGTCTAGGCTGGTGGGAAATTGTCCATAACGAATATTGTAAAGTTCAATATTTGCAATAGCTGTTTTAAAGTGTTGGTCGGCAAATTGCGCATTGGCTTTCTCTTGGAAATTAATAAAGTCGCAAGAGGAAAATGTCAAGGCAAAAAGTCCAATTATTATTAACTGTTTCATTCTGTTCTGTTGTTTTTTAAGCTTACACTAACTGTTTGGCTAAACGCAGTAGGCGAGATATCAAGCCTATTGTCGTTTTAGCTTTTACTGCTTGCTGTTATTTATTAGTTCGAATACAAATTCTAAATCTTTATCTTTCTGTTCAATAATATATTCGATTTTAGGCTTTATGTAATAATCAGGAATAATGCTTCTATATTCATTATCTTTCTTTGATTTAATCATAAATTGTAATCTTGGCAAATCTATTTCTATTCCCGTGTTTGGAAGAGTAATTCTTTTTTGACTTCCACAAAGCACAAATTCGCTTCCTCCTGTTTCTTCGCCAATAAAGATTGCTCTTTGGTGTTTTCTTAATACAGAACTGAATATTCCAGAATTTGAAAAACTTCCCCCATTTATTAGAACATATACATTTCCTTTGAAGTTTCTCGACATTGGTTGATGGATTCCACTTTGTGGACCATTGCAATCTAAAATGGTTCCATTTTTCTTTTTATAATATTGTTCTACTAATTCAAACGGTTCATTTAATAGATATGAAAGCAAATATTTGGAGTATTTTAATTTACCTCCTTGATTGTCTCGTACATCTATTATCAAGTTTTGAATATTTTCACTTTCGATGATGTTTATGGCTTTTTTTATCTCAGGAATGAATTTTTGTTTATAATAACTCTTTAAAACATCTGTGTGCCAATCTTTGATGGTTAAAATGCCAGTACTTTTTTCTTTGTCGATTTCAAGATATATACCTTTATCAATTCCTCTCTTATTGTTTTTTATATTTTCAAAAAGTTTTGTTTTGGCCATACCTTTAACCAATAAATCTTTTTCCAATCCACCAGTAACAATCTTTATAACATATCCCTCACTACAGCCATAGAAATAACTGAAATATTCATAGAAAAAAGTATTCAATACCCAAGTCGCATAATTAAAATTATTACCATCACGCATCATCCTTTTCAACATACTTTGAATTAACACCGAAGATTCTATGCCATTTATGGAAACTATCTCAGCACCTATTTGTAATTCATCTGATAAGCTATAATTTTTGGAAACATAAAGCTTACTGCCGTCCCAAAATGGTTGTAACGGTATAAAAAGCCCATTCAAATTGTTATTTTCCGTCCATTTTCTACTCGGATAAAATAATGTGTGTCCATCTTTGATAACTTCATTTGAAGTGGTTATCAAATTATAGACCTCTAATTCCGTTAGGCTGTCTTGTATGGCTATATTTTCAAAAAAATCGGAAAATTCTTCTTTGGATGAATAAATATGAATGTTTGGATGTTTGTCAATTAACTTTGATTGAAGGTATTTTATATCATCAAGCACTTTTTGTTTAGAAAAACAAACATTTTGCCCCAAACCAATGATTGGAACGAAAATAATATTCAGTAATATATATTTTAATTTGGTCATTCTGTGATTTTTTAATAGAACACTACTATTTAATAAGCGAATCTAATCTTGACCTTCCACCAATTTCATTACGCTTAGGCAAATATAGAACTATTAATGAATGGTAGGAATAATTCTTGTGTTTTTATTTGGCTTTTTGGGTCGGATGAATTTTTTTTATAATGGTTTTAGGCATAACTGATCGATCTCGAAGGTGAAGTATAGAAGTGCTTCAAGGGAAAGAACCGCGATTGATGGTGGGCAAGATTCTACAGAGCTTGCCATGCCTTGCGTGAACCTTCATCTCTTGCCCATTGGTCATAGCCTTTCATGTGAAGCGTGGGCGAACACTTAGTTGTTGGTGGTAGTTTTTATTTTTTTGTGTAATAGTCGCAAGTTGCTTTTGCTATGTCTGCAATTATAGTTTCTCCATCTTCAAATGTTTCAGTTGTATTATGAACAAAAACAGAAATAATAAAATGATTTCCATTGGGTAGTTCCACAATTCCAATGTCATTTATTGCTCCGGTCACTCCTTCTTTATTAGTAAAAGAACTCCCTGTTCTATGAGCGACTTTGGTTTTTGGCGGTAATTTCCCTTTAATTCTATTTTTCCCAACTGAAGTTGATAGCATTATTTTATAAAGAAACTTTGTTGATTTCCTTGTCAACTGTTTACCTTTATAAAAACTTTTTAACAATTGATTAGAAAAATTTGGAGTAGTTGTGTTTAAAAACTGTGCGTCCCAATTTTTGTGAATTCCCTCTTCATCATTTATAATTACGAAATTAGAATCATTAATAAAATGGTCAATTGCTTCCACACCTCCGACAAGTCGAATTAATATATCACATATATTGTTGTCACTAACTGAAATCATCCATTCCAAAGCTTCCTTAAGAGAAATTGATATATCTCCGTTCGGATATTTTTTTTTGAATGGGCTCCAAGTGTTTTCTAATAACTCATTTTTTTTAATAAAAAGTTTTTGGTTTAGAGCAAGTTCACCTTTGTCCACTTTATTCAATACGGTTAGAGCAATATGAAATTTAAAAACACTAATCATCGGATAATGCTTCGTTCCATTAATACTCAAGCTGTCTCCATTCTCTAAATTCAAAATTGAAACACCTACATCTGCCTTTTTGGTTGAAATGAGTTGCTCAATTTTTTGTCGAAGTTCAATTTGACCAAAAACTTGGGAGTAGAAAAGTGTCGCAAAAATTACTATGCTAAGCTTTGTCATATTCATTATATTTGTCATTCTATTATAGAGTCTGTTCGGTAAAATTGCCAATACGATGTTAGTGTTAAATTTTACTATTTCGTCTGTTTAGCCATTTCAATCAAAGAATTAATTTTATTATCATTAAATAAGGTTTTATAATAATTATTAGCTGGCGTATAGTTTAAATAAGGCGTTTTCACTTGAATAAAGTTTAAACTACCGTCAATTGAAGGTACAAGAATTATCACTTTTCCGTTTGCTGATAAGTCAAATACTTTTTCATTAATAATAGCATAAGAGATTCCGTTATAATCTATAAAGGCAGTATAATCTATATTGCAAAATTTTGTCTGCATATATCCTTGCCCGATAATGTAATCTGGAAAATTGCGAGAAGAAACTTTTTCACCAATTGAGTCAGTATTAGCTGAATAACAGAGTAGTACAAAGAAATCTTGATAAAGGCTAACTGTATCATTTTTAAATAAGTTCTTAAATTTGTTATGGTTGCCGATTGAAAATCCAACGCCATAAAAATTCTCATCTTTAATTCCCATTTCTCTTACACCAGCAGAGCCTGTATATCTAGTTACAGGAAAGTTAAAAGAACTAATTGGCAGGTCGCTGTCTTTCCTACTTCTAAGAATGTCATCTTTTAAATATTTTTCATCAAATGGCAAACCGATATTTGTAATTACAAAAAGACTGTCTGTTTTTATTTGCAATTGCGTTTGCCCAAATGAAGCAAAATGAAATAGAAGGATAACACTTATCGTTAAAAATATTACTTTCATATCTAAGTATTTCATGGCTGATTTTTAAAAATTAAAAATTAAATCAATTAAGTCTAACAACTCTAAAACCAGTAGTATGTTCTGCTCTGATTGAATATGACCTATAAGAGACCCGCCAAGATGTAGGGTCATTTATAAACCCACCTCCTTTGCTTTCTTTGTGCCTGTCTCAATTTATTTTTGATGTGTCGTTTCATAATATCCGTTAACTTTAGTTATATTCAACTCCATTTTTAAATTATTTTTAAACGCCTTAATTTCCACCTAATATTAAATACGCTAAAGTTTATTAATAACATCCGCGTCAAAACGTTTTTGATTCATTCATACACGAAAATTCAAAAAGTAAAAAAATTCACCGCCACCAATCACCCAAATATCTATTTCATTACGCTTAGGCAAATATAGGACTATTTATAAATGGCAGGAATCATTTTTGTGTTTTTATTTGGCTTTTTTGGTTGGATGCATTTTTTGTAATGGTTTTAGGCATTGTGCTAAGGTAGGTTTAGAAAAATAACATGCATCTATTCGCTTCGCTCGCGTCATACTAGGCCCTTTGTACCAAACGAAATCTTAAATGTTATCTGCTTTTGTTTTCTGTCCGTCTATTACATACTTCCTGAGTCTGGCCAATTTGTCCAATGAGTATTTGGTTCTAAAATCGGTTTAAATTGCTTAGTGTCATTTGTTACAATGACTTTTGCAATTAGTTGCCAAGTTTCATAAGAACTTGGTCTATTGTTTTCCCAAATTTCTCTATCCCAATCGTCACTTAATATTTCCTGCTGTCTGAATGATTGTGAGAAACTCTCAAAACTCATTCCATCAAGTCCATTTAAGTTTTTGTTGAACTCAAATGCCTGGCGTAAATGCTCATCCGTCATTGTCGGTGAAATTTGTAATTGGAAGTCTTTATGATACCATTCGTCAAGAACTAATATTTTTTTCAAATCTCTCGGAATAGATTTGAATAATTCATTATCAGTTGCACGAAATATGTCTCGATTTTGCAAAACGACAAGTCTTCCAACTTCTTCTGCACTTATTTCATTTGGCTCATATTCTTTCAGTTCAATTCCTGCGTTCACATAGTCTTGTTTATTGTGGCTTAATGAAACTTGGTGTCCACGCACCAACCAAAACTTCGCATCTAATTTTAAGCTTTCACGGTCAATTGTTTCGTTGAAGTTAACGAAGTCAATTGGATGAATGCTGTAATAGCTTCGGTCTTTCATTGTAAAATTCCAGATTGGTCAAACAATTACCAAAATAATTGATGTCAAGAATAATTGCACCTGCTCTCGGATTATAACCAAGTCTTTCTACTCCAATAGCCCAACGGTCTCTGTCGCCACGAAAAACATTTAGTCTTGTGTCAATAAGGTATGAATAAACGTGTCCAAGTTCAACAAATGAGCAGTAGTATCCGTCATTGGAATTGTCAAGTGTATTTAATATTTCTTCTTCGGTCATTGTCTATTTGTGTTGTTTCATAATAGCTGCTAACTTTAGTTATATTCAACTCCATTTTTACATTATTTTTATATCTCCCTAACTTCCTGCTCATATTAATTACACCAAAGTTTTTTAATAACATCCGCGTCAAAACGTTTTTGATTCATTCAATTACTAAAATTCAAAAAGTAAAAAAATACACCGCCACCAATCGCCCAAATACCTATTTCCTTACGCTTAGGCAAATATAAGTTAATATATGAATGGTAGGAATAATTTTTGTGTTTTTATTTGGCTTTTTGGGTCGGATGTATTTTTTGTAATGGTTTTAGGCATTGTGTTAAGGCAGGTTTAGAAAAATAACATTCATCTATTCGCTTCACTCCAATCATACTAGGCACTTCGTACCAAACGAAAACTTAGTTGTTAGGGCTGCTTTTATTTTTCTAGTTTAAACTTTTCAAACTTATCTCCATTTTGTTTGTAAACTCCGTCATTGTCAGTTCCAAGCCAAATTGTTCCTTTTTTGTCTTGGTAGATTGATACTAGCAAAACATTTTCCGTGCCTTTTTTTACTTCAATATTTGTCAACATTTTTCCGTCATATTTCCAAACTCCATTGCCATAAGTAATCATCCATAAATTACCATCTTCATGTTTTATTCCAGAATTGAAATATTTTAGTTCTTTTTTTTCAATTACTTTTATTTTTTCATATTGTAAATTATTCGGTTCAATTTTATACTTGCTTATAAAATTGCTCAACCAATAATATCCATCCTTGTCTTGAATCATTGAACGAACACCAGGAACTCGTCCGTCTGGAAGAGTTGAAAGTTCCTTTTCTCCAAACCATAAAAATGAATTGCCATCGTATCGAAAAGCTCCAGCGGTAGCGGTTCCAAACCAAATATTACCGCCTTTGTCTTTATTAATCCCAAAAACTGCATAAGGTGTATTGTTGAGTCCCTTAAAAGGTACTCCTTCTGTTTCTATTCCAAAAGCTTTTGTTAAGTCTTTTCGAGGTAACTTTAATTCAAAAAGAGAATCTCCATCATAACGATATAAATCGTATGCATTGTAACCAAACCACAGGTCATTTGGTTCAAGTCTCCATTGATTGTTAGGAGAAGTTATGACTTTTAATGTAGAAAATTCTATACCGTCAAATCTGCTTATTCCATTGGGTGTTTCAATGTATATATTTCCCTTAATATCTTCTTGAATACCACGTATCGTATTACTCACTAATCCGTCTATTGTTGTAAACAGTTTCAACTTGTTTCCATCTAAATAGTAGATACCTTTTCCGTTGCTACCATACCAATACTTTCCTTTCGAGTCTTGAAATATTTTCCAAATTTGATTATCGAGTTCAGAAACTACTTTGCCAATTGCTATAGTTTCTGTTTCAGTCTTTTTGTGTTCAGATTTCACTTGTCCATTGCAAGAATGGAATACACTTGATACAAAAATTAGTAAGATTATTTTTATTGAGTTAATTATCATTTCTGTTTTATTAAGTTCGGTCTTAAAGTTGCCCGCTAACGTTTCGCAGCTACAAGAAGTTGCGTACTTCATTCACTGTCAAATACAAATATAGACAAAACTTTGACTCAACAATTACCAATTCTGACAAAAACCAAGCCTAGCAATTTCTTGTACCTGCTGTTGAACTAAACCTTCGGTAGCTTCTTGGCTTGATTCTTGGCATTAGTATTTCAAATAAATCATATTAAAATGTCAACAAAAAAAAGCGACCAGAAGATCTAGGTCAACACACTACTGATTGCTCAAGCGAGAGCACAAGTTACAGGTTTTTCAGAACTGATAGACAAATTTGAGAAAAACTTTCTGTCTTAGGTCGGAGTCCATCTACCTTTAAAAATTATGCTCGTCACATTGCTCAGATGGCGCTACATTTCGATTGTCTGCCTACTGAGCTGGAAGAAGATCAGGTGACTGACTATCTCCACTTGCTCAAAGAGCAACACAACACACCGTCTGATTCGTACTTTAAACATACAGTGTATGGTCTGCGTATGCTGTGCAAAGTGGAAGGGTTGAAGCCCCATGATATTGGGCTGCCAAGTATCAAGGGACCTAATAAACTTCCAGTAGTATTGTCTAAAGAAGAGATGTGGCGTTTGCTATGTACTCCGGATTTATTGAAGCATAAAATACTGATCGGTTTGCTCTATGGGTGTGGTCTGCGATGTAAGGAAGCACGAAGTGTACGATTACAAGATCTTGATTTTGACCGTAAAACGGTGCTTGTAGTTCAGGGAAAAGGTAAGAAAGACCGCTATGTTCCATTGAGTGAGCACTTGATCCGAGTTAAAACAATACATCGACGCGGAGCGACCTGACGAATGGTTATTCAATGGTCAACCTATGGAAAACCGCAAAGGTGGTGACTTCGATAGTCGGTACTCACAGAAGGGTGTTCAGTGGGCTGTTAGTTCCGCATCTAAAAAAGCTGGCATCATCAAACATGTCAATGTGCATACACTGAGACACACCTTTGCTACTCATTTGCTGGAGGATGGTATGGATATCATGACCCTTAAAGAATTGCTGGGTCATGAGCGTATCGAGACGACGTTGATTTATCTACACATTGCACAAAGTGGACGTCGCAAGCCATTTAGTCCATTGGATACTTTATTTGCAGCATGCGCGCCAAAAACGAAGTAGCACACATACTGGCTCGATCATGGGATGAAGTAACATCATCAGGTCTCAACAGTTGGCAAGTCCGAACACTTCGGGCGATCAAGGATTGCCGCACTGTTGCTCTCGGTGGTCATGTAGATGGTTGCGATAGTTGTGGACATATACAGATAAGTTACAATAGTTGTCGCAATCGTCATTGCCCTAAGTGTCAGGGACATAAGCGTGTACAATGGATAGAAGCTAGAGAGACAGAACTTTTGCCAGTTCCGTATTTTCATGTTGTGTTTACCTTACCTGATGCATTAAATGGCCTTGCGATACATAAACCTAAGATTATCTATGATATCTTATTCAGAGCAGCTTGGGAGACTGTAGAATCATTTACGGGTAATGGAAACAAGGCTGGGATGATCTCAATCCTGCACACATGGGGTCAGAATCTATCTTTGCATCCGCATATCCATTGTATCATTCCTGGTGGTTTTGTGAATCAAGATGGGAAATGGAAGCCATCAAAGTCTGAAGGCAAATTTCTATTCCCTGTCAAGGCAATGAGCAAAGTGTATCGGGCCAAATATGTGGCACTTTTGCGAACATCTGAAATGGAAGTAGAGCAATCTACTTACGACTCATTATTCAAAAAAGAATGGGTAGTGTATGCCAAAAGACCTTTCGGATCACCCAAGTCAGTCGTCGAGTATCTAGGACGATATACCCTAGATAGCGATCTCCAATCATAGGATACTGTCCATCGATGATCACACTGTGACCATCTCATACAAGGACTATAGGGCAGATGGTCAAAAGAAAACAATGACACTCAGTCATGAAGAGTTCGTCCGCAGATTTGCATTGCATATTTTGCCGAAGCGATTTGTAAGGATAAGACATTATGGTATCCTGAGTTCGACTTGGAAGCGATCCAAGTTAACCGACTTACAATCCAAACTCAAAGGAATAGTTTTAACATCATTACCTGTCGTGCTAAAAGGAACGTACCACAAATGTTGCCCATGTTGCAAAACTGGGCAGATGATCACACTGCTCACCTTTGGTAGACGTGGGCCACCGAGTGAGTTTTACAAGTCTGCCTATGAAAAGTCTAATTCCCCAGATTCAATCTGATGTTGGGTAGGATGACTGAACGTTGCAGTAAAATCGTGATACGTAATCACGATTTAGAGAAGGAACTGAAACCTACTGGATTTCGGCTTGGTTGCTTTCTTTTGAAATCATATAAACTACGCTTAATGACTTAAACTTATAAAAAATAATACTAAAGCCTTTGTAATCAACTTGCAAAGGTGAGGGAATAGTCAAGACACTTGACGATATCTCCATACAATACTTAAATTTCGTTTTTCAAATTTAGTTCCGCTACCGATGGTACAGTTCAACAGGGCGTTCATCGCATGTCCGCTGGACACGACGAACGCTTAGTTGTTTAAGCCGTTTTAATATTTATCGATCTCCTAAAAACCATGATATATGCGTACAATTTGAGCACACAAAACAAGTTGCAGATCTATTTGCCCAGTCTAAATTGAAAAATGTCGCCATTGATGTATTTAGCTGAACTCGGCGAGTCCAAAATAGTTCATTCCTACATTACTGGACATTTCAATGGCTCACCTAACACTTCAATTGTTTAGGTTCTGCCTTTTAAATATATTCATTATTCAAAGTGTTTAGTCGTTTAGATTCTTTAAATTCTGACTAACGTTAAATTTTACCATTGATTATCAATTTGTTGCAAAACCTAAGTCTGCATTTGTCAGTGCAAATTTATCAATTTGTTTTCGAATCCGAGATACTAAACCGAGTTTTCTTTTCTCGTCTAGAAATAAGTATTCTGTTGGTGGCTTATATGGGATTTGTTTTACTACCATATTTCAAATTATCACAGCAAGTTTTCGGGCAGTAGCACTTACCGCAACTGTCCGAGCCTTTCTTGTAACAAACTCTTTGAAGAAGTTGGAGAAGGTGAGTATCCTTTAGGTTTCCGATGGCATTGGCTGCATTCGGAGTGCGATTTTCAGTCTATTACTCCCTTTTGGTGTTTTAGAACTCAATAGTTTCCTCCACTTATTTTTGTTAGGTGCCAGCCTTAGCCACGATGTAAGAATTGCTAGCAGTTGGAAATTCCTTTAAATCCTTCTGGACCAACTTCGCTGATGATAGATAAAATAGTTGAATGACTTACTCCTTCTATTGTCATCAAGTCAACTCCGTAAAAATATTGATAGGAAGCTGATTTAGGTCTATACCTTTAATGGCATTTTTATTTACCTCTTATGCTTTTATCTCTGGTGCTTTAAGTTTCTTTTTGTTGGATCTGTGTTGATTTGTTGCTTTAGGAATTTGGTTTGATCATTTTTTCGCATTCTGTAATCTTTCTGATAAAAATTATAACTTTCATATTCTTGTTTCAATCCAAACAGAAAATCTTCTCTGTTATTTCCTTTTAATGCTTTGGCTATTTCTCTTCAGATTTTCTGCAATTGTAATGCCTGTGTTTAGCCAAAGATTCAGGGTCGAGATTGCCTTCCGAAGATGTCTTTGATAATTGTCAACCCGTAAGTCCGGTCATCCCGTACTACTACATCAAGTCTGAAATTTAGTAACTTAAGATATTTCTGCATTTTATGCGTAGCTTCCGCAGCAAGTGTAATCCAATTCTCTCTTTGTCGACAATAGGTTCGGAGTTTTTCTGTTTGTTCATCAGGCAGAAAGCTTCTGTAAGTAATCCAATGCTATGCAGCTTCTGAATCCATCGTGCGTCTTTGACATCTGTCTTTTGCCTTTATGTTCTTAGTGAACTTACCATTGGCCAATACTACTTCAAATCCGTGCCTAATGAGCTCAACATATAAGTTTTGCCAATAAGAGCCAGTACTCTCCATGGCTACTGATGTGATACCATATTCATCCAACCGCAATGACAAATAGATACTAAATCATCAAGTATATACACCAAACTCTCTGACATCATAATTCCTGTCCAACAGCCACAAAATGGCTTCGACTACCGATATCAATTCCAGCGCAATTGGGATTGATTACTTCCATTTTAACATTTTTCTTCTCCATCTTTTAATTTTTAGTGATTAATGAATTAAAAGGCTCAAAAGAGAATGTATATTTGTACCGAATATTATTCTGAACGATAGAAAGCTTCACCACTGAAATTATCAACTAAGCCTTGAACTCGCATTCAAAGGCTTTTTTATATTCCAACCAGAATGACGCACGAGCTATAATGCACCAATGCTTAAATGGGTCTCACAGTGAGCC
>JADKCC010000061.1 GCA_016714785.1 Saprospiraceae bacterium | reverse complement strand
GTTTATTATAGACATAATTTATTATTTATCAATTGGTTGCACCATAGTCAGCAAGCCCTAATTACATATTAAATAGTATCTTACTTTACAATACTGATAATCAATACTTTAAAACAATTTACAAAGAGATTTAGAAATACGACGTAAACATATTGCTTTGGGAGATGTAGTAATACCAAGGTGTACCTCCTTGGGGAGCCTGTTCCGGTACGCGGAGCGATTTAGCGGAACTAGCGTTTTTGGTTACTTTTTTGGGCAATGCAAAAAAGTAACTGCCGCCTGCATAAGGCAAAAGCCAACCCAAGGTACACGACTTTTGGACAAAATCAATTAAAAGGTTTGCATTTAATTTGTTTATTATAGACATAATTTATTATTTATCAATTGGTTGTACCATAGTCAGTAAGCCCTAAGTAGGATAATTAAATAAATATCCAAGGATGTAAATCAGTTGAAAAATGTAAAGCTAAAGTTATTTTGGCAATATTTTCACCTGCAAGATGCAAAAATCGTGACAAAATTGTTTTAGAAATTCCTACACCTGAATAGTTGCAATAGCTCAAAATGTGAAAGATTATAGTGTCGATAATCTATCATTTAGATTGTTTATACAATAGTCTAGTTTTTTTGAAAACATCTGGAAACTTCAGTTAAATGTGTCAAAATCTTCCAATGGTGAGACCGTAAATGGATTTGGTCATTATCACAAACTATAAGGACGAACTTGAGCATATATCATCTAAATATGTTTGATCTGCTGCTATTCTTTCTAATATTTCTTGTCTATTTTTTGCTATATCTCCGTGGCCAGTAATAGCGAGATCTAGTGTAGGATATTGCTGCATTATGAGTTTTGCCCTTTGTAGCGTAAGGATATAGTCCTGCAAATTGTCATCCACCATAGGTGTTTCTATATTGCTTAGATAATCACCCACTACCCAGCAATCTAAGGATGGAATGACTGTAAAAATACCATCTCTTACATGACCAGGAGCAGGATAAAAGAGTAGGTCTATCCCATTGATAGATAGGATTTGCCCATTCGTTTTTATCATAATATCTACAGGAGGGTAGGAGATAGGGTAGTTCCTTTTGATATAATATTGATCGTCAAAATCTTTGATCTGTTGGAGTATTTTTTCTTTATCGGGATTGGTTGCCAATTTTTCAGATGCGATTACTTTAGCATTTGGAAATTTTCCATAACCTATAATATGGTCGTAATCGGAATGCGTAAAAAGCAAGTATTGTTGGTGCGTTTTGTAATGGGCTTGAATATATTGTCCAATATATTCGACTTCGATGGGTAGCCAATTGGGATCAACTATCAATACAGCTTGACCTAGCGCTATAACGGTAGAAGTAGTGCGATAAAGAGCACTTTCGAAAACTGTAATGTGATGGTTTTGATATTGAATTTTCATGAAGTCATATTACTTAGCAAAATCAGTAATGATCTATGGAAGTGATTTATTCGAGCGCTGATAATAACACACCTGAACTGATTTTTCTGCCACTTTCATTGGTTATTATATAGAGATATTTATTTTGTGGAAAATTAAATGAAGCGGTATCAGCCTTTTCCAATCCAACCCAATCAATATAAAAATTATCGCTATTTGATTTACCAGAATTGACATATTTACCCTGTGAATCATAGATCATGATAGTATGATTTTCATTGTTTTGGTTGAAGAAATGAATGGTAGTGTATGTTCTAAAGGGATTGGGAATGACTTTGGAAGTCTGTGTACTTAAGTCGATAAATTCTACAATTAAGGGTGGTGCAGTTTTGCCTGAAAACCCTAATTCCAAAACATAATAGTTTTTTTTGTTTGCTATGGGCTTATCATCAATAAAGGTGAAATGTTGCTCTTCATTATTACTACCACATATACCTTGTATTTCGCCTATCTGTTCAAAATTTAGACCATCAATACTTCTCAATACCCCTATACCTATACATGAGTGATTTTGCCTAATACTCCAAGTCAAAATGACTCTATTTTTATCTTTAGATGCCTTAAATCTGCTAAGTATGTAATGTTCTTGACCCGTAGAGAGGATGGGCATTGTTAGGTATGCTACCAGCAAAACTATAAAAATCTTCATTGGTCTATATCTTTTAGTGTTTAGGAAGATACTGTACACAAAATTTAAATCTATTGATTGTAACTATGCAAGGTGATATAAGGTTGAAATTTGGCTTCATTTATTATTAATCTATTTTCTTATTGAATCAACTGTTTATTTTACTTTTTTGTTGTTTATAAAACAGCTTTTTGTCGTTTCAGAGCCTTAATTTTTTCCACTTAGCTGCTATAATACAAAGAATTACTAATTGAAACCAAATTGTTTAGCATTAATCTCTTTTAGGTGAGAAATTGATACTGAAAACCTATGATACAACACCAGAATAGATATTTCCCAGATATTTGTATATTTGCAGCATTTTGGTATTAACAGTATTTTTATTTTGGACAATAATAGAACAAAAAAAATGGAAGCTTTTGGAAGGCTTCTTGATATAATGGATGATCTCAGAGCCAAGTGCCCTTGGGACATGAAACAAACATTCGAAACTTTGCGTATTCTTACTATAGAAGAAACTTATGAACTTTCGGATGCCATATTGGAAGGTAATAATCAAGATATCAAAGAAGAGATTGGCGATTTGATGCTGCACATGGTGTTTTATGCCAAAATCGGAGAAGAACAAGGCGCCTTTGATATCGAGTCTGCTCTGCATGCTATTTGTGACAAGTTGATCAAAAGACATCCTCATATTTATGGAGATGTGATAGCTACCAATGAAGCAGCCGTGAAAAAAAACTGGGAATTGATCAAGTTGTCTGAAGGCAAGAAGTCAGTATTGGCTGGTGTGCCCAATGGTTTGCCTGCTATGGTGAAAGCCTATCGGATGCAGGAGAAAACAGGGCAGTTGGGTTTTGAGTGGAAAGATAAAAAGGATGTGTGGGCCAAAGTAGAGGAAGAAATTAATGAATTCAAAGCAGTGGCAGATACCGATGACATGGCTAGAAAAGAAGATGAATTTGGTGATATATTATTTTCATTAATTAATTATGCTAGATATTCAGGTATCAATCCTGAAACTGCTTTGGAGCGCGTTAATAAGAAGTTTAAATCACGATTTGAGTATATAGAAACGCATTCAGTCCAACCATTGTCAGACATGACTTTGGAAGATATGGACAAACTATGGGATGAAGCAAAGACACATGAACCATCCTGAATTTGAGTCTTAGCGGCAATTTTTGATTTCTGGCATTTCAGAGTGAACTTGTATGATATATGTGGCATATGGATGGTAGCGAGAAGGCTATTGCTACCTGCTTCCCATATCTATTCAGTGTCAGTTAGTTATTAAATAATAACTGAAGTTTCGGAGTTTATAAATGGATTAATGTCAACTAATTACATATTAAATAATTAAATATTAACTTACTTTACAATACTGATAATCAATACTTTAAAACAATTTACAAGGAGATTTAGAAATACGACGTTAACATATTGCTTTGGGAGATGTAGTAATACCAAGGTTTACCTCTTTGGGGAGCCTGTTCCGGTACGCGGAGCGATTTAGCGGAACTAGCGTTTTTGGTTACTTTTTTTGGTGCATTCCAAAGGAATAAACGTGAGCAAAAGATGCAAAAAGTATAACTGAACGATCCTGGAAGGTCGAGTATGACAATGCGAGAAGTGAAGGCACCCGTAAGGGATGGGGAGCGCGGCTCGAGCGACAATGCCAAACCTATAGTATAATCATTAGCCCCAAAGAGCACAATTGAATTTGATTCAAGGTTATGAGAGTAGTTATTGTGCAAAATTTGTCCCGAAACTTTAGATACTAACTCTTTTATACTTTTTCCAGATGGCTTTGAAGTTTTTAGCCATTTCCTTACTCGTATCAGATGAAAACTGAATGACATCATTCCCATCATCCAAGCCAGGTGCTGCACAAGCAGTACAGTCAGCAGAATTACCGTCATAAATACCTATTTCCATCATGAAAGGTAAAAAGTCTGCCTCGGGTAAAATTAAGAAATTTTGTTGTACTTCTTCTTCCGACAGTTGGTATTTCTTTTTATACAAATCTATTTGTTTACCAATATCTTTACTACCCGGAACCAAGTATTTGTATTTTGTTTTTTGACCTAGGTTTACACTTACCAACTCAGAAAAATCTTTGTTTTCTACATCGTAATGAAGCGATGGACTGATGACCCATACTTCTTTTGCCTTATCTTCGAGCTTGATTAATTGTTTGAGTGTCATAATAATTCAATTTATGAAACAAAGATAGTAATTATCCAAAATATAGATTGAATTGACCTGATAAATATTTGAAAAACATAATCACATACTAGGAGATAGTGATAGAATATGGAATTAAAATGGAATGTTTAAAATGTTTATGCCTTAAAGCCAATGTTTGTAGGGTATTGATTAGCGACCATTTCCAGATTTCTTATTAAATTTTTGCCAAGGAGCACTGCCTTTCGGTTTTCTACTTAATGGTTTTTTGGGTTGCATTGATTTGTCATCCCCTTTTTCTTTTAACTTTGATTCTTTCCTCTCGGTGGTTGATTTTTTTGGAGCATTGGCATATCCGCTTTTGGGTTGTGCTGATTTTCTGGTTGCTGGTTTCCTTGTAGGTTTAGGAGTTGTGTCTTCTTCCTTTTCTTTTAGCTTTGAAGCTAGTCTTTCGGTGGTCGATTTTTTTGGAGCATTGGCATATCCACTTTTAGGTGGTGCCGATTTTCTAGTTACAGGTTTATTGGTTGGCTTAGTTGCTGGTTTAGGATTTTTTTCTTCTTGTTTAGCCGCGATTGTTTTTAATTTTTCTCTTTTTTTAGTGGCTAATTCCTTAGCATCTATTTTAAGTAAAGCGAATAATTCGTCTTGTTTTATTTCATAATATTTTCCGGGCTCTAATTTACCGATTTTTAGATCTTCTATTTGAACTCTTACTAGACGCAGTACAGGAAACCCTACAGAAGCAAACATCTTGCGAACTTGTCGGTTTTTACCCTCTGTAAGCTCTATCAATGCCCAAGATGTAGGGATGTTTTGTCTAAATCTGACAGGTGGATTTCTTTCAGGTAGCACAGGTGGTTTTTGTAGCTTTTTTACAGTACAAGAATTGGTAGTATAGATCCCGTTTTCTACTTTGATCTGTACTCCAAATGCTATTTGTTTTATTGCTTTATCTGTAATATCATTGTCAAGTTGCACAAAATAACTTCTTTTATGTTTTTTGGATGGTGACAATAATGCAGCGTTTAAGCTGGTATCATTGGTCAAAATCAATAGCCCTTCAGAGTCTTTGTCCAATCTACCTACAGGATATATATCACGAGCTACAGGCAGGTAGTCGGCCAATGTTATATGGTCAGGTCGCTCCTTACTGAACTGGTTTAGTACATTAAAAGGCTTATAAAAAACATAATATTTAAGATTTGTTGCGATGACAGGTTATTTTATGTTGTTAAACAATTTTACAGTGATTCCTAAATATTTTAAACGAATGCGATCTTTTGGAGCAAATGTACAATAAAATAAATACTTTCAGCGACACACCATAGGCGATCCTTTTGAGTGAAGCAAAAAGTGCTCCGATTTAACCCTGCACAGATTTTGACAGCATGTAAGGATGGAAAAGGAAATTCATTTTAGGTTACACATTAAATCTGAAGTGCATGACATCTCCATCTTCTACTACATATTCTTTACCTTCTACACCCATTTTGCCAGCTTCCTTGACGGCTGCTTCTGAACCATATTTGACAAAATCTGCATATTTTATTACTTCTGCTCGGATGAAGCCTTTCTCGAAATCTGTGTGTATGACTCCAGCTGCTTGAGGCGCTTTCCATCCTTTTTTGATGGTCCATGCCCGAACTTCTTTGACACCTGCTGTGAAGTAAGTGTAAAGATTGAGTAATCTATAGGCTGCCCTTATGATCTTATTGACACCAGGCTCCGCAAGACCCATGGCTTCTATAAACTCCATTCGTTCTTCTTTGCTTTCCAATTCTGCTATCTCGGCTTCTATTCCAGCACAGATTAAAAGTATTTCTGCATTTTCGGATTTTACAGATTCTGCAAATCTTTGTGTCAAGTCATTGCCAGAGCTTACGGATGCTTCATCCACATTGCAGACATAAAGTACTGGTTTACTAGTGAGGAGATACAAGTCCTTAAATAGATCTTCAAAATTTTCTTCTACTTCAAAACTTCTAGCTGGTTTCTCACTTTCCAGATGCTTTAAGAGTTTTTCAGCCCACTCCACATTGATAACATCATCTTTTGACCCTGACTTTGCTTGTTTTTTAAGTTTATCAATGCGTTTTTCCATAGTGTCGATGTCCTTAAATATGAGTTCGAGATCGATGATCTCTTTGTCTCTCACAGGATCCACACTGCCATCTACGTGTATGACATTGTCATCAACAAAACATCTTACCACATGGATGATGGCATCTACTTCTCTGATATTGGCAAGAAATTGATTTCCAAGGCCTTCACCTTTACTTGCACCTTTGATCAGTCCCGCAATATCCAATATCTCTACACTAGTTGGTAATACTCTTTGAGGCACTACCAGCTCTTCGAGTTTATTCAAACGCTCATCTGGTACCACAATGACACCAAGATTTGGCTCTTTGGTTGCAAATGGATAATTAGCTGCCAACGCCTTGGCAGAAGTTAATGCATTAAATAGTGTTGACTTTCCTACATTCGGCAGTCCCACTATACCACACTGAAGACCCATACTAAAAAATTTATGATTAGTGTTTTTAAAAATTGCCGCAAAGGTAATAAAATATTGATAACAATGAAATTAAGATTGGAGTAAAGAGAAAACCCACCATCTTTTAGTTTATCATAATATCCCGAAGGCTATGCCAATCAATCTATATTTATTAAAAAAAAAATATTATTATTCATTACAGTCGTTAATCAAAATAGTTTGTCTTTTTTTTTAAATTTTCCTAAAAATAATGATAATATTTCAACCTATTATCAAAAAACTTAGCCTATATTTGCATCAACAATAAAAAAGTAATAGATTATGCTATGTGGACAATACAAGCAATAATAAACATCTTAAGATGTATTGAATGTGTACCGCCATGATGATAAAGAGATTAAAAATTTATATTACGTACCCGTTGTTGAATTTGTAATTTAATTTTTTTTATCCAAAAAGTTTAAGTCATGAAAAACTTATTTTCTATAATTGTACTATGCTTTATAGCTCTTACCAGCAATTTTGGTCAAGAAACTGAAAAAAGTAAATTTACCATCCGTATGAACAATCACCTCACGCGATTTTCGAAAATGATGCCAATATGGTCAAAGCGCGAGAACTCTACGGACATACCTGTGACAAACATCACGTAGTCACCGAAGAAGAAATAAAGGCCGCAGCTGCCGAAGCTGAAAAACACGCCTTCATCCATGCCAATATGGATGAGTATATGAAGTTGTATTTTCCTCAGACTACCAATAGATCGGTAACGGCAGACACTTTTATTTGCGATAATGGTGGTTTTGAAGATGATTTTTTGTATTACAGTGGATTTGTTTCGACATTTAACTCGGGAAGCAATACTTGTACACCCAATGTTTCTGGCTGGACGCCGGAAACGATGCCTTTAACCAATAGATTTGAAATTGTAAATTCTGGTACAGACGAATTAGTAGGCATTCAAAAGACTTTATTTGAAAATAAAGCATTACGAATTAATAATAAAAATGGTCATATTGGTTCTTGTTATTTTAGTAAAGGCGTTGATAGAGTTCAAAAAGATTTAAAGTAACTGAAGAAAATAGGTTCTTCACAGTTTGGTTTGCCTTAGCACTTGAAAATCCTAATACAATTGAGCATATAAACCGTAAACCCTTTTTTAAAATGAGTTGCAATAAAGCACCTGCAGACGAACTTTGCTTTGATTCTAATATTTTAATTAATGAAACTAAGTATAAAGATCCAACATGTGATTATGATAGTATTGTTACATTGGATTGGGCGTGCCATAGATTCAGGATACCTCCCACTGAAGTGGGTAATATAGCAACCCTAGAAATTATTGTTGGAGATTGTGGCTTAAGTGGTCATTTTGGTTATGCTTACATAGATGGCATTTGTGAACCATGCAGTGAAAATTCATCATTTGGTTCAGTGGGTTTGGACACTACAACTATCCAATACTATAGCTGTGATGGTCAGAAAGCCAGAATTTGTGGATCATACAATCTGCCATCTTTTTGTAGTGGATGCGAAGTATCCAATATTTCAGTACCAGGATACAACATTCAAAATATAACTATAGATCATGTTAATCATACTTATTGTTTTGATTTTACTGTTTCGAACTTTACTAATGATGATTGCGTAGATATTTTTGCCGAGCTAATATTTTCTTATAATGGTTCATCACTGCCTCCACAACCTAGCAATCCAGTAGATATTTGTAAATCTGACTTTAGATCATATAGTTATACTGCTACAGTTGGTCAATGTTACAGCAATGCCACAGCAGAAAACATATCAGATGATTATTATTTCGTAACAGTGACCATTTCTGATCCCAATTCAAATGGATGGATTCTAAAAAGGCAACTTTTAGACCCATATCCCAATGAGTCAGGCCTTTATACTCACGCAACTGGTGCAGGTAATGCCACTGTGGTTCTCGGCCCTTTCTTGATTCAGGAAGGATGTTGGGACTTTTATTATCATTGCCTGGGTGTGATTTTGATGAAATCATCTGCCCGCCAAATTTCTGTTCAGGCTGTAAGGAATTAGAAAATATCAAAATTGGAAATGTCCAATGTTACCCAGCAACTGCGGGTCCTCCACCAAATTCTAGTAGCTGGTCATTTAATGTGTTTGTCTCAGGTAGTTTAACTGGTGGATATTCTATAATTGATCCAATATCATCAATTACTATAGCTTCTGGAATCTATAATATTCCGACTCCAATACCATTCTCACCTTTGAGAAATTCGTGTATTAATTTAATTATTAGAGATAATGCTGTTCAAACTTGTGAATCTGTATTTACTATTTGCCCTCCAAAACCATGTCAACCTTTCCCGAATGACTGTAATTTGGAGTTGATAGTCCAAGATGTAGAATGTGTGGATAAAGATGGCTCATACATCGTTACACTAGATATATGGAATGTTGGTAGTGACCATTTGTGCTACTCCACCACTTCTGGGCCTAGTCCTACATTAAACTCTGTTCCATCTAATGGGCAGCTTGGCCCATTTAGTAGTGATGTTACTTTAAGGATTTACTCATGTAGTGGATCGGATTGTTCTAATTGTATTTCTGAAAATTGCTATAAGGTGATAAGAGTATTTGAACCTGATTGTGATAGTGGTCACTTTGATTCATCAAGCCCTCCAAGAATATCTAATATAACAGATGATATTGTATCAGGTGACTTAAAAGTAATACCTAATCCGATCAATCAACAAGAAGTAAGGATTGTTTCTTCTTTGACAAGAAGTAGTATAGAAATTTATAATACTACCGCCACGTTAGTACATAAAACAGAATTTGCAGGAAGTGAATACAGATGGAATATGTCGCATCTTCCATCCGGTAACTATTTTGTTAAATACCAGGATCTGGATGGAAATATCCGAACCATCAAATTTGTAAAACTCTAATTGCTATTTTGAAGCAGCCAATATTTTAATAGGCTGCTTCTTTTTTAGATATTGATTAAATGAATTATCATATATTTTCTTTAGTATTATTTCTAAATGTGTCTTTAGGATTTAGCCAATTCAATTGCGATCCCAAATGTTATTCTCAAAAACAATTTAACAATACTGCGAATTCATCAACAAAATTTGCTGCTTATCAATGGCAAGTAGATAATGTTTTGATGTTCCAAACACCATTGGTTATGGATATATTCAATAATGACGGCATCCCAGAGGTTTTAATTGGTAAACCAACAACCAATAATAACCCAATCCTAAGTAACGGGATTATAATTATAGATACAAAATCTAAATCGGTAGTGAAAACCATTAATACCGCATATTATAGAATTGGAGGTGTGGGTTCCTACGTTATTGCTGATGTAAATAATGATTGTAAAATGGAAATTATAATGGCAGCATCAGAAGACAAAACGTTTGCTGCCCTAGGACAAGCAAATCCAGATTCTTTACTCTCAAAGCTGATATGTTATGATTTGGATGGCAACATTTTGTGGATATCTGATGAAAAGGTTGGTAAATATCTAAATCCATTAAACAAAAGAATTGGAGGGACATTAGGTTTAGCAGACTTCAATCAAGACGGAATAGCAGAAGTATATATCTACAATGAGATTTTTAATGCCGTCAATGGTAAAAAGTTAGTGGATGGTGGAAACAATGGTTTAGGAGAAGGAAATTCATCTGGTGGAGGTGGCGCGATGAGTTCTACTATCGCTGCCAATTTAAATGACAACACAATGCTTGAACTAGCAGCAGGATATACTGTGTATAGTGTTAATATAACCAATTCAAATAGTCAAGCAGGAAATTCCATGTCACCAATAAATATTGACATCGGTAGATTTGCAGATGGTTTCACGGCTGTTGCCGATATGGATATGAATGGTCAATTAGAAATAATAGTTTCTGGCGCTGGATATTTAAATCCCAACGATGGGACTGGTAGAGGAGTTTATTGCTATACAGTTCAAAATAATCAAGCTATTTTTATATGTTCATCAGAAAGAATACCTTTTGGAACTGGGCCTGCATTGGTTTGCAAAAAAAACAAGAATTCCCCAATGGATGTATTAGCTATACGTAACGGAAATATTAAGGATTCTATTTTATCACTTAAAATTTTAAATAATGATACATTGATAAAAAATTGGAATTACCCAATAGATGAAAATAGCGGACGTGTAACAAACATTACTATGTTCGATTTGGATGGTGATGGATATGGAGAGTTGATTTATAGAGATGAACAAATATTCAGAATTTTCGATCTAAGGAGTAATTACCCTCAATTACTTTTTAGTTACCCATGTAACTCTGGCACTTCCGCTGAGATGCCCATCGTCGCCGACATAGACGGCTCTGGCCAAGCCAAAATATGCGTCACCTGCGCAGAAAATATGAATGATCAAAATGGCCGCCTAATCATCTTTGGCCCACCGCCAGGCCAGAGATGGACACCAGCGCGCAAGATTTGGCATCAATACGCCTACAATCCACTTTTCATCAATGATGATGGTACCGTACCACAGTACATGCACAATCCTGCCACCTACAAAAATGGCAAGTACAACAACTTCATGGTGCAAGAGTCACTCATCGATGAGTATGGCAACTATCCTGTGCCCGCAGCATCGCTCACTGGGTCAGTGTCATGTATCGCCTTCGATATTAATACGCAACAATATACCGTGGATTTTAGCGTAAACAATCGGGCAGATGCATCCGCTACTGCGATATCGGGTGTACCTGTGGCATTTTATAATGGCAATCCCGAGTCAGGCGGCTCGCTTATCGATGTGTATCGCACTAATACAGATATCACTGCAGGCAATACACTTTCAGGTCTCTCTTACTCTTTTAGTACAAATGATCTCACCTCGCTATACATGATCGTCAATACGGACAAATATCCCATCATCGTATCAGATACATCTTACTACGATATAGACGAGTGCGACTACACCGACAATATCTTTATCGCACCAGCACCAACATTTACGGAAGTCAGTCAAGAAATATGTCAAGGATATAGCTACACTTTTTATGGAGATGCACTGACTAGTTCAGGTACTTACTATCATGAGTTAGCTGGCGTGACAGGTTGTGATAGTGTGATCGCTCGGCTGGACCTGCAAGTGAACCATATCAAAACAGAAAGTCTCACCACTTCTGCTTGTGATACCTACGTATGGAATGGACAGACCTACACCACCGATGGAGCCTACACTTACAAAACCCTTAGCGTCAATGGCTGCGACTCCATCACCACACTCAATCTAAGTGTGTTCCGCTCAGTTCAGATCAACCAAAGTATCCAAAGTTGTGACACTTACGCTTGGAATGGGCAAATTTACACACAAAGTGGCGTCTATAGCTTTCGCACGCAAAACATACATGGCTGTGACTCTATCGTCTCACTCGATCTCAAAGTCTATCCATCAGCAGACATCACTCAGACACACGCCGCATGCGATGCATATATTTGGAATGGCCAAACCTACACCCAATCAGGTACCTACACCTACCAAACACAAACTAAAAATGGATGTGATAGCACCATCACGCTCGATCTCACCTTCAGCACTATTCTGCGTACCAATCATCCCATCACTGCATGTGATACCTACACTTGGAATGGCATCACCTACGATGCGGACGGAGATTACACCTTCACGGCCCAAAGCATACAAGGATGTGACTCCATAAACCTACGATCAAAGCGGTATTTTCACCTATCGTACACAAAATGCCTTTGGCTGTGACAGCGTAGCTACCTTAATGCTTACCATAAACCGTACAACTGTTTCATTCTCAGACATCAATGCTTGTAGTCAATATACATGGAAAGGTCAGACTTACACGCAAAGTGGCACGTACGACTACCAAACTTCCAATTTCCATGGCTGTGATAGTATCGCTACCTTGCGGCTCAATATCTATCAGCCTGATGTAGTAATAGCGCAACATTCTGCATGTGATACATATACATGGAATGGGGAGACCTATACCCAAAGTGGCGCCTACACTTACACAACTCAAAACCGATTTGGTTGCGATTCACTCACTACCTTGGACTTGACGATCCATATTGCTGATAGCCAAAATCAACAATTGACAGAGTGTGACACAATCGTTTATCTCGGACGCACGCTTTCACAATCAGGCATCTACACTTTTGAGCTGCAAAATCAGTTTGGATGCGACTCTATAATCACCTTAGCACTCACCATCTCAGGCAATAAAATATTTGATAAACATATGGCTTGCGAACAATACCTTTGGCCTACCAATGGTGAAACTTATACACAAACTGGCATTTATACCGAAAGATATAGCAATGTGCTTGGTTGCGACTCTACTTATACACTCGATCTTGCGATTAATCCTGATTATGAAATCATCACCGAAGCAGAAGCTTGCGCACAATACCTTTGGCCAGTGACCAATCAACGATATACCCAAAGCGGCACCTACAGTTTCCCACTGAAAACTGCCCAAGGATGCGACTCTACGCTCACCCTCGATTTGATGATACATCCGGAGTTTGAGTTTCGCGATACCGTCATTGCGTCCGAGCCATATTTGTGGCCTATCAATGATCAAACTTATGAAACTTCGGGTGTATATACCGAGATATTTAGCACCGATATCTCCTGTGATTCTATCCATTATCTGTATCTCACCATCAAAAACACCACAGACATCTTCTTTCCCAATATCATCTCACCCGATGGCGCCAACGGTCACTTCACAGGATACAGCAACAATGCATCGGTGATCATCGCTACCTTATCCATCTATGACCGATGGGGCAATCTGCTGTTTACCAAAGAAAATTTCCCAGCTAATGATCCACAGCAAGGATGGGATGGAAAGTTCGGTGGAAGAGATGTAGTGCCCGGTGTATTTACGTGGCTCGCTGTGATAAAACTCAAAGACGGTATAGCTACATACTCGGGAGATGTGACGGTTGTGAGGTGATTTTTTATATATTTCATTCCGTATATGGCTAATCACTCGATTGGTCTATGGTTCTTACAGTTGTTGTATCAATATTGATCTTTCAAAATATTGGTCAAAAGAATAATATTTTGTTCCTTTGTGCTATAAATAGCCACCATAATGAAGATAGCGGTATTTCCAGGTTCATTCGATCCTATCACTCTCGGCCATGTAAATTTGGTCAATAGAGCTGTACCGCTCTTCGATAAGATTATAGTAGCAGTAGGTGTCAATAGCCAAAAAAGTACACTTTTCCCATTGGAGAAAAGATTAGCATGGTTACGGGATGTTTTCGCCAATGAATCAAAAATAGAAATAGCTCACTTTGAAGGATTGACGGTTAAGTTTTGCGCCGAGCAAAAGGCCCATTACCTTATCAGAGGGCTACGAAATGCATCAGATTTTGATTATGAAAAAACGATTTCTCAGCTCAATACTATCATTGGAGAAGAATTAGAAACCATTTTTTTAATAAGTCTTCCAGAGTTTTCTCACATTAGTTCTACCATTGTGAGAGAGATCATAAAGGGAAATGGCAATGTGACACCTTTTGTGCCGCCTATAATTGCCCTTGAATTATCAGAACCTAAATAAATTTAACCCAATATTATGTCAAATTCATTTTTTAAAGTACCAGTGGCGACCAACGAGCCAGTTATGGCTTATGCTCCTGGATCACCAGAAAGAAAAAGTGTTAAAGAAACACTTGTAGCACTGAAAAACGTCAAAGTAGATATACCTATGTTTATCGGCGACAAAAAAGTTTATACAGACCATAAGAAATCCATTCACCCACCGCATGAGCTTACCCATACCTTAGGCACTTATTCACAAGGTGATAGGTCGCATGTTGAGATGGCCATTCATGCAGCTTTGGAAGCAAAAAAATCATGGGAAGATATGCCATGGCAAGATAGAGCCGCAATATTTTTTGAAAGCTGCGGACTTACTGACAGGACCGTATCGGGCCAAAATGAATGCCGCAACCATGCTCGGTCAGTCCAAAAATATTTATCAATCAGAAATAGATGCTGTCTGCGAATTGGCTGATTTTTTCAGATTTAATGTGCAGTACATGACAGAAATGTATGCACAACAACCTGAGAGTGCTAAGGGTATTTGGAATAGATTGGAATACAGGCCATTAGAAGGTTTTATTTTTGCATTGACACCATTCAATTTTACATCCATCGCAGCCAACCTTTGTGGAGCACCAGCCATGTTAGGCAATACCGTGGTTTGGAAACCATCAGAAACCCAAATTTATTCAGCAGCTGTCATCATGGAGATTTATGAGGAAGCAGGATTACCACCGGGTGTCATCAACTTGGTATTTGTCGATGGCCCAACTGCTGGGGAAGTCATATTCAACCATCCTGATTTTGCGGGCATACATTTCACAGGAAGCACCGGCGTTTTTCAGAAGATTTGGAAAACCATAGGAGAAAACATACATAAATATAAAACATACCCAAGATTGGTGGGTGAGACGGGTGGCAAAGATTTTGTAGTGGCACACGCATCGGCCAATGCCAAAGAAGTTGCAGTGGGTCTATCTCGAGGAGCTTTCGAATTCCAAGGACAAAAATGTTCCGCTGCATCCCGTGCTTACATACCTAATTCTTTATGGGCGGATGTCAAAAGATATTTGCAAGAAGACCTGCAGGATTTTAAAATGGGTAGCCCAGAAGATTTCAGAAATTTTATCAATGCTGTCATTGACGAAAAAGCATTTAACAAAATTACTTCGTTTATCGCAGCTGCCAAAAGCGATCCTAATTGTGAGATAGTAGCAGGTGGTGATTTTGACAAAACCCATGGCTATTTTATAGAGCCCACAGTGATCAAAGTTAAAGATCCTTATTATGTAACAATGTGTGAAGAGTTATTTGGCCCTGTTCTAACTATATATGTTTATGAAGACGAACAGTATGAACAAACTTTGGAGTTAGTAGATAAGACAGGACCTTATGCATTGACGGGGGCTATTTTTTCTAAAGATAGATATGCCCTTAAGGTAGGTGTGGATAAACTCAAAAATGCAGCGGGCAATTTTTATATCAATGACAAACCAACAGGAGCAGTAGTAGGCCAACAACCATTTGGTGGAGCGAGAGCATCAGGAACTAATGATAAAGCTGGTTCTATCCTCAACTTATTCCGATGGGTTTCGGCTAGGACAATCAAAGAAAACTTCGTACCACCAACTGATTACAAATATCCGTTTATGAGCGAAGAGTAATTGGTTCTAATTAATAGTTACAAATAAATTAAAAATCTCTTTTATGTTTAATTATATAAAAGAGATTTTTTTTTAGGTGGGTAAAATGTTATTTATTCAGAAACTTTTTGTTTGCATCATTCATGAATTTGAAGGGTAGCATCTTTTTCTATATTGAGAGATGCATCCGATTGTACTTTCAATTGGCGACAATGTGCCGTTAGACCAGTGGGTATGATACATTCAGGGAGGCCATCAGGAATAGTAACTTTGTCTGTAGCTGTAGGTATGCCACAGTCCCAGTTTCCAGCATTAAACCAATTGTTGTCAGAAGCACCTGTCCAAGTGATATGCCTTTGATTACTATTGAATGGTATCTCATTAATGGTAGCTTTTGCACACAACCATAGATCTGGATCAAAAGAAGCGGAGGTAGGCGAAAAATTCAATTGGGTTTCAAAATTTAATTGAGCTGGGCCATTTTGGTCAAAGATGACGGTCGCATTATTAACACCATCAGAAAACCTAATTGGTACTTTCATTTCAAAGAAATTGTCTAAGCCAGCAGAGTGGGTTTGATAAATATTTACATATACTTTATTGCATAAGTTATCCTTTGCCCACAAAATATTATAATATGGAAATCCTTGATTATATAGCCAATCATTAAAGAATTCAGTTAAATCTATATTTGATGTGGTTTCCATAACACTTTTGAAGTCACCTGATTTTGCGAATCCATAAGATAACACTGGACTATTTATGTAATTATATATTCCGTCAAAAAACATTTGATCTCCCAATTTCAATCTAAGCATGTGTAAGATCAATGCCCCCTTGTTATAAACCAATCTACCATTGAATATACTTCCGACATTAGAGGTATCTGTCACATACGTCGATCCAAAATTATTGCTAGTAACATTATTTATTTTGCTAGTTTTCCAATTTGGCCATGTTTGGTCTCCCCAACCTTGTTCACATGTTAGTCCTTCTAGATAGGTGGCAAAACCTTCATTAAGCCAGATATCTTGCCAGGAGCCACAGGTGATTTTATCTCCAAACCACTGATGTGCCAACTCATGTGCCAAGAGCATTTTGCTGAAACCACCCATAAAACTCATGGTTGAGTGTTCC
This sequence comes from Saprospiraceae bacterium, assembly GCA_016714785.1. Lineage (GTDB taxonomy): Bacteria > Bacteroidota > Bacteroidia > Chitinophagales > Saprospiraceae > OLB9. The sequence continues at coordinate 59,989 of JADKCC010000061.1, read as the reverse complement.
ATACCACCACTGAATCCACACTGTGCATGGCCATATTTTTCATTTTTATAGGGATATTCCCCAAATTTTTCAATAAAATATTGAAACATAGGGATCATCAATGGTGTCTTGGTAGGTGCAACTGTTTCGCAAGGGTAGATATAATTTAACACTTCGATCGGTGGGCTTCCTGCCACAGGTACCCAATCTGAATAGGTAGAATAGTCAGCTACCGCAAATGCGACTAAATAGGCTGGGATGGGATATCTGTGCTTCCAAATATATGTTTTAGTATTATTTTGATTGGTTATCTCTTGGGTCAATAAGCCATTGCTTCCTACTTTATATGGGATAGGGCAAGTGACTACCATATCTAATGAGTCTGCTTTATCATCAAGTGTCTCTTTGCAAGGCCACCAGTTTTTTGCACCATAAGGTTCTGAAAGTGTCCACATTACCTTGTTATTTGGAGGTAAACAAAAGGTAGTACTGCTTTTGAAGGCACCAAAGGCATCTATCATTGGAGCACCTTGATAATATACCGTTATAGAGTCATTAATATTTTGGGTTAAGGTATTTGGTAGATTTATTTGTAATGAGGTAGATGTATTAAAAAAGTAATTGGGTACCAAATTACCGTGGTATTTTACAGAATCTACTATCATATTATTTCTCAAATTAAAATAAATGGTATTAAAATCTGCTGTTTTTGGCTTGAAGTAGGTGGTAACAGCACCATTAATGTAGTGTACACCAGGATCAACAGTTATTCTTAATCTGTAATAATTGACATCATACGAAGTCGTGAATGTGCTTAAAGTTCTCGATCCATCAAAATCTTTCCAACCTTTGGTGATATATTTTACATCTTTATCTGTTTCTTGACTGCTCAACACGTTGGTGCTTAAATATAGCAATGCTAATAATATGGGTTTTATGAATTTCATGGATATGATATATTTTAGTTGAAACGAAGATTTAAGCTTGAAAATAAAATGTGTTTTGAAGGATACTGGAGTACTGACTAATAAAACAAAAAAAGCCACCCAAGAATATATTTTCAAAGATGGCTTTTTTACATTAGTGTAATCTAAATTACGATCACAACGCAGGTATTCTTAATACCTGACCTGGATAAATAAGATCAGGAGAAGTCAGCATTGGTTTGTTGGCTTCAAATATAACTGGATATTTCATCATATCTCCATAGTGCTCTTTGGCAATTTTAGACAATGAATCACCTTTTTGGACAGTATAGAAAGTTGCCTCTGGTTCAGGGGCTATTACTGAAATTCTGTCATCTACTGTTGCAATACCCTCTGTATTTCCTACTATCAAGATTACTTTTTCTTTAGCAGAAGTTGTTTCTACCTGACCATATACAGTAGCAGCGTCATCATCTACTACGATGTCAAGATTTTCTACTAAAATACCATGACTTACCACTTGAGAGGCTAAAGCAGCGGCTCTGTTTTTGTTATTTGCTTCTTTAAGCGCTTCCATAGATGCATCTGCAGCAGGAGTAACAACTTTAGCATCATTCTCAGCTGCCTTATTGCCTAATAATTTTGCACCTGCTGATTTTAAAAATGAAAATAAACCCATAATTTTACATAATGATTTAAAAAATTTGACCAATATTGGTTTCGGTACAAATTAAGCGAATTTTATGGGAATAAGTTCATAAAAGTATCATATTTTTTATAAATAATTTGGTTTATTTTTAAAAAACAAGTTAATCTCTTGATGATAATGAAAAAAAAACTCACAAACTGGTTTCTTAATTCAATTTTTTTTACTTTGTAAATAATTGTAAATGAGATAATTATATTTTTTTTAGAAAAAAATCAATATATGTTTTCTACAAAGACTATTTAATTTGCTAAAAGCCTTATATTTGCGCTGTTTTTTGAAAAAATAATGATATTTTAATACCATGCAAGGAAAAGGTTTAGTAAAAGTGTTTTTGGTGCTGATCATAGCAGTTTGTTTATTACAATTTGCTTATTTCATACCCACAAATAAGGCGGAAAACGCAGCAGATGCTTATGCGTCAAAGATGACAGGTAAAAGTGTAAATGATCCAGTATCATCTGAATTCAAATTGGCAAGAGCCAACTATTTGGATTCTGTATCTGGCACTCCTGTATTTAGTATTCCGATGATTAAGGAGTACACATATAGTGAGTTAAAGCAACAGCAGTTAGCTTTAGGATTGGATCTAAAAGGCGGTATGAGTGCTTTGCTACAAGTTGACTTAAGTGACTTTTTAAAGGGTTTAGCTGGTAGGAATGCCAATAATCCTGAATTTTTAAAGGCACTCGCGAATGCAGATGATGCTATGAAAACATCGCAATCTGATTTCATTACTTTATTTACTGATCAGTATAGAGCTATTGCAGGACCTGATAAGTTGTCAAAGCTTTTTGCAAAAAGTGATGCGTTAGGTGAAGTAAGTGCTAATTCAAATGATGGTGCCATTACTGCTTTGATTCGTCAAAAAGCGAATGAGACTGTAAAACTCACATTTGAAAGATTGAAGCAAAGGATTGACAAATTGGGTGTGGCACAGCCTAATGTATCTTTGGACCCAAATAGAGACTTGATTACAGTAGAAATGCCTGGTATTGATAACCAGCAAAGAGCTGAAGAGTTCCTAACTAGAAGTGCAAAATTGGAGTTTTGGGATACCTACAGATATAATGATGCGGGTATCATGCAGGCTTTCCAAATGGCAGACAAAATGGCCAACGGTGGTGCACCTTCAGTTAAAGACAGTACTGCTGTAGTTGCAATGAGAGATTCTGTTATTTTTGACAATACAGGCGCTATTATTGATACCATGCAAGTTCCTGACTTATCTATAGCGAATGCCGACAATACCACCACTGCTACAGGCACATTATTAAGTGCTTTAACATTGAATTCGGGCAACCTTTATCAAACGGTAATGGGTGTGGCAGATAAAAGCAAACGTAATAATATTAGTAAGATATTAGAAAGAGAAGATGTAAAGGCACTTTTCCCTAAGAACTCAAAATTTATGTGGTCATATAAACCAGGCGAAGACGTGGATGGTAAATTGACTAATAATTACGAATTGTATTTGATCAAAGGTCTTTCTACTTCAGATGCAGCACCATTGGATGGTGATGTAGTCACTAGTGCCGACCAAACACTGAACTCAGTAAATAATGAAGTAGAGGTAAGTTTGAGAATGAATGCAGCTGGAGCTAAAAAGTGGGCGGAAATGACTACCAAAGCTGCCAATGAGGGTAATAGAGAAATTGCAATTGCCTTAGATAATGAAGTAGTATCTGCACCACGTGTGAATAATGCGATCACAGGAGGTAACTCTTCCATTTCGGGAAATTTTTCTGTAGAAGAAGCGGTTGACTTTGCAGGTATCTTGGAAGTAGGTAAATTGCCAGCAAGAACTAAAATTATCCAAAAGACCACTGTTGGACCTTCGTTAGGTAAAGCCAATATTTCTCAAAGTATCAACTCTTTGCTTGTGGGCTTTTTATTGGTTATTATTACAATGCTTGCTTATTATGCAGGAGCCGGTATTATCGCCATCATTTCATTATTGCTCAACGTATTTTTGATTTTTGGTACACTTTCTAGCTTTGGTACGGTATTAACGTTATCTGGTATAGCCGGTATCGTTTTGACCATTGGTATGGCGGTAGATGCTAACGTGGTGATTTACGAAAGAATAAAAGAAGAATTGGAATCGGGCAAGACCTTAAAACAATCCATTTCTGATGGTTTTTATCATTCGTATTCTGCTATTATTGATGCTAACGTGACAACAATACTCACAGCGATGATTTTAGCTTATTTCGGACTAGGGCCTGTCAAGGGATTTGCTATAGTATTAATTATAGGTGTACTTAGTTCTCTATTTACTGCCATTTTTGTATCCCGGTTGATGATAGATTGGTGGGTAGAAAAGGGCAATGACTTATCATTCTGGACTGGTTTTTCTCGTGGAGCTTTCAAGAATATAAAGACTGACTGGATAGGAAAACGCAGAATTGCATATATGGTTTCTGGAACAATTATTGTGGCAGGGCTTATATCAATCTTTACTAGAGGATTTGATCTAGGGGTTGATTACAAAGGTGGTTATTCCTACAACGTGCAGTTCACAGGTAGTGAAGGCATGAATGCTGATAAATTGAGAGATGGTCTAACGGCTGCTTTTGAATCAGCACCGATCGTAAAACAGATAGATGCAGACAATACTTTTAATGTGACTACATCTTATTTGATCAATGATAACAGCGAGGAAGCACCTAAAAATGTAATTGCAAAATTGCATGAAGGTATCAATAAAACTGTTGGAGGTAATGTAAGTTTGGAAGAATTTTCTAATACTGAATCTGGGGCTGATAAAATACATATTGTAAGTTCTTCTCAGGTGGGACCTACGATTGCTGATGACCTTAAGAGAAGTTCACTATATGCAGGATTATTTGCACTCTTAGCTATCTTCCTTTATATTCTTTTGAGATTTAGTAAATGGCAGTATTCTGCTGGAGCGATTATTGCATTATTTCACGATGCATTGATTGTATTAGCAGTTTTCTCTTTATTAAAAGGATTTTTGCCTTTCTCATTGGAAATAGACCAAGCATTTATTGCGGCTATCCTTACAGTGATAGGTTATTCAATCAATGACACCGTGATTATCTTTGATAGAATCAGAGAGTATTTCGGTTTGCATGTGCACAAATCTAAAGATGAAATAATCAATGATGCGATCAACAGTACATTGTCTAGAACATTGATGACATCATTTACAACGGTTATTGTGATCTTGATCTTGTTCTTGTTTGGTGGAAGTAGTATCAAAGGGTTTTCGTTTGCATTGTTAGTTGGTATTGTTGTGGGTACTTATTCTTCAATATTTATTGCGGCCCCAATCTTACATGACTTGGCTGCAGACCTTAAAATAAATAGGAGAGATCCTGTGAAAGTAGAGAAAGCAGATGCTGGTAAGTCATTTACTAGAGCTTCAAAATAAATATTTTTTATAATTTTATAAAGAAAGGCCTGTATCTTACCCATGCAGGCCTTTCTTTTTTGCGCAAAATCATGTATTATATGCAATAGGAAGTGGGAAGAAATTGTAAACTTAGGTTCAAGCTAATTATTGATTCTCTGTATTTCCTGCATTGACATTTTGATCTCGAACCACGGAGTGGAGAAAAAAGCTATACTAATTAGGGGCTGCTGAAAACGCTTGGCCCAAACCGCCCCCCCCCCCGCCCACTGCACCCTCCCCCTCCCTTACCCCCCCCTTTTGTTTCGGGGCCAAAAAACCCCCCCCCCCGCCAAACAGCCACCCCCCCCCAAACCGACCTTGGGCCCAAACCAAATAAAAGGGCATTAATTTTTTTTTTAAAAAAAATTTTTTTTTTCCCACGGGGTGCCCCACAGCCAGCAGACCCTAATTAAATGTAACTAGGTAGCATTTAGCTTCCATTTTCAATATTTTAATAGAAATACAAGATATTTAAGCTAAACTTATTTGTTAAGATCACAACAAATTGGCTTAAAATCTAATTATATATAATATAGTAAGCTAATCATGTTGCAACGAATCTTTGGGTATTGTGTAGTTTTAAGTATTATTTCATGTTCATTCTCTCAAAAGATGAAAGATGGAGAGATGGCTTATGAGCGCAAGCAGTTTGCAGTCGCAGTTAATTTATTGGAAGAAGAATACACTCAAAAGAAAAATACGGAAGTACACAAAGGGCGGAAAGCGTGGTTGCTAGGCCAATCATATATGAAACTTTTGGAGTACGAAGACGCAAAGGAGTGGTTTAATAAGGCAATCAATCATGGCTATGGCGTTGAAGCTTTGTCGTCTTATGCGCGTGTGAGTAAAATATTGGAAGATTATGAGCAAGCTATTGATGCTTATCAAAAAATTGGGAATATTTCGGGGCGAAAACAAGAAACAGATAGGGATGTATTGCTGTGCAAACAAGCTATAGAATATAAAAATAGACCACAAGAGTATTCCATAGAACGAATTTTCGAAAATTCTTCGGTCGCAGATTATAGTCCAGTCATCTTTGATGGTCAATACTTGGTATTTACTTCAGAAAGGAAAGATGTCACTGGTAAAGACGTTTATAAATGGACAGGTGAACGATTTTCGGATGTATTTATCATGCTTAAATCCGGGTCGGAAGTTAGGCGATTTGACTCAGCTATAAACACAGCGTTAAATGAAGGGACACCTTGGTTTACCAAGGACATGCAGACTATTTATTTTACTAGGTGTTATAATGCTGGGAATGGAGATGATTTTTGCAAATTAATGGTTTCAAATAGGGCATCAGGCTTGTGGACAGACCCGGAGATTTTACCTTTTGTGCAAGACAAAATTAATTATGGACAACCGACCTTAATAGAGAATGACAGTGTTTTAGTTTTTGCGGCTGATATTGAACAACCAGGTGGTAGTACAGATTTGTATTATAGTGAGTTGGTAGGAGATGGGACATGGAGTGAGCCAGAAAAACTACCTTCCGTCATTAATAGTCAAGGAAATGAAAAATTTCCAACAGGCGACAGCGATACACTTTATTTTTCATCCGACTTTTTACCTGGAATGGGTGGATATGATATTTTTAAAACATTTTTACGCAAGGATGGTACATGGTCAATACCAATAAATATGGGACATCCTATTAATAGTGGGGGAGACGACTTTTCGTTTGTGGTAGATTATAGTGCAAGGCCCAAGGCTAATGTGAGTTTGCAAGGATATTTTTCTTCATCTAGAAGAGGATCTGGAAAAGATGATATATACAGATTTTCGAAAATAGTTATTCCGAAAGAAACCACTCCTATAAAAGTTGATGAAGGTAAGCGCACTTTGTTTGTGACTGTGAAAACTTATACATCAATATTTGCCACAGAAGATGATCCCAACTCAGGTGTCATAGGCCGTATGCCATTAGGGGAAACATTTGTCAAAATAATTTCAGACACAAGTAATGAAAAGATTGCAGAGGCTTATGCTGACAAAAATGGGTTTTATTATTCTGAAATTCCAATGGAAGTAGATGTGAAGGTTATTGGAGCAAAATTAGGATACCTCAACGCATCCACCATTTTATTGGCTGAAAACATGACTTTTGTTGAGGGTGAAAAGACTAAAACAATCAATGTCGAGTTGAATTTGGAAAAGATCTACACAGACAAAGAGATTACGCTCAATAATATTTATTATGATTACGACAAATGGGAGATAAAAAAGGAAGCAAGGCCTACATTAGATCTTTTAGTTAAGTTATTGACCGACAATCCGCAGATTAAAATACAACTTTCTAGTCACACTGATTGTCGTGGTGAGGATCTATACAATTTGGAATTATCGCAAAAAAGAGCGCAATCAGCCATCGAATATCTTATGTCCAAAGGCATTTTGGCGGAGAGACTGGTGGCACAAGGGTATGGTGAGACGCAACTATTAGACAATTGCAGTTGTGAGCAATGCTCTGAAGAACAACATCAAAAAAATAGACGAACGACTTTCAAGATATTGAAGAAAGATTAAATGCCCATTTCTATTTGAAAACGCACATAAACATTACTTTTTTCACTTTGGTCTAGGTATTTCAAATGATCAAGTGTTGCTTCCAATTGGAGCTTGAAGGCGTGCTCCCAAATATATTTTGTTAACCCAAAAGTGTATTGGTCTTGTACAGGATAGTGGGATGCAACACTTTGGTTTGGAGAAAGATGCGAATATCTGCCGATAACTTCCCAATGATTTAGGAATAAATAACTTGGTTGCACATCATAACCATTTCCTTCGTACACGATGGATTCTTGCCCTTCACCATTAGCAGTGACAGGGTCTGATGTTTGTCTGGACATATACGATGCTGAGAGTGCAAGTCCTTTATATTTTAATAGCGCATCTAATAATACTGACTTAAGGTCTCTAGCTTCATACAATAATTCACCCAAGACACCAGCTTGTCTTTTGGCCTTTTGGTTAATGTGATATGCTCCTGATACCATCAATTTAGGTGTTTTTTCTCGCACAAGATCTCCCTCAAAATAGATGCCATCCCTTTGGAATTTGCCCAATGGCATGATTTCAATTTTGCCTGTATATGCCAAACCATTATCTGGGGATTTTGTAAAATTTCTGCCATCTCCTGTAGATATTGCTGACTTAATATTCCATGAAAATGCATTTTCATATTCATTGATGTGATTGATAAAAATACCAAAATCCCTATCTATATTAAATCTTGAGTTCGTTATACTCCTATCAGAAAGCTGTAAAGCGCCACTTGAGTTTACTCGTTGTCTATTGCCTGGCAATTTAGTTTGACCAAATCCGAAGTTCCAATGTATATTGTGCCTATAATATACTACAGCATCTCTAATGATATTTAAATTGCTACCTTCTTCTATTTCGCCTACATCTCCAGGAGCAAAGGATAACTGCAGAACATACAAGAACTTAGGATCACCCACAAATCCATCAAATCGCAATCTTAATCTTCTGATTTGACCATCAAATGCGATGTCTTGATCTTCATTATTAATATAGGTGATACGATTTTGTAATCTGAATCTAATATTAAACTGAAACAAACTATCAGGGGAAGTAAGCCCTACACCTTTGCCGAAATTATAATAGGGCAAATTGGAAATATCAATAGTTTTACCTTTTTGGCAAAATATATATGTATTAAGTGTACATAAAATGATACATACCAATAGGAAATTAGAAATATTCTTGAACTTAGGGGCCATTTTATTTATTTTAATCTTTCAATAACCATCTGAATCCCATTCTAAATTTTGGGTCAAACTGTGGATGGTTTACCACGTCAAAGTTAACATCTTTTCTAAAATATTGACTAAAATTTTCCATCATAAACATGGCTCTGAATGAAGATACTCTAATAAGTATAAATAAATTGGAAGCTGGAAAAAATGGCAAATTGGTATCGCTCAAATTAAAATTACCAAACAATGGATGAAATGTTGGTCCTTTGTATTCAGGAATCAAACGTGCATCTAAGCCGATGCTAATATCCATCACTTTTTTAAACCATCTCCCTGCATAGTATATTTGATGACTAGAGAAAAAATCTGGCAGTGGATATAGATTGTTGTTTTGTAGTTGGAAATGAACCTGATTGTCTAAGTGGAATCTACCTAACTTTACATTTTGAGCCAATTTAAGGTACGTCATAGTATATACGCCATCAAATTGTGTGGCAGCACCATTTTTTGGCCAGAAAATGGGATTACTTACTATGGATTGTGTGACACCTGCACTAAATTTCACTTTCGGAATAGCTAAATCAGCAAATAACACCGTGCCAAAAGGATTACTAAACGTGGTGTCAAGGATGTTTTGGTCATTTATATTGAGTAAGGTTGAGCGATAAGTAGGTTCGCTTCTAAATATCCTTAATCCACCATCTAAACTTGCAATTTTCGATACTTTTATATTCATTTTTCCAAGGATATCAAAATTACCAGCATTGGCTAATAATCCAAGTTTGGCCTTTGTGATGATCTCAAAAGATTTTAAAAAAGGAATTTTACCATCAAAAGTAGCCGTGAGATCAGACCTATTATAATTTTTGGGAGTGTCTTGAATTTGGTATAAATCATAGATGATACCGATTCTACCACTCACGCCTTTTACTTTTTCGCCATGAACAAAAAATCCATCTGAATATTGTGAAATATCTGTATATCGTCTGAGTCCTCGTATATCATTATTCAATCCAAAATAAAAACTTTGATTGATACTATCCGGCACTTTATTGTCTGTGTACTTAAAATAAGATGGTAAAATTTGAAAGTCATTTCTGATATAAAGATTCCATTCTTTATTTTTTACACTGTTAAGTTTATAATACTGGATGAAAGATAAATTTCTTTCTTGTTGTCTAGTACTTGCTTCTTGTAAGTTAACAGCTATCGATCGCCTATACTCATTTATATCGAGTATAGTATCATAAGTAATACCACCAGTATGCCCTTCTTCATTGGCATTATGCGTAAATATCAAAAAGGCATTATACTTTTCCTTGGGACTCTTGTATCTAATCCCGATACCGAACCCAGTGCTTTTAGTATCTTGCCCATTGTATAGTCCTTTTTGGCTGATTCTATTATAATTTAAACTTACAGATAAGCCATTGGAGAAGTTGCGAGAAAAATCTGCACCTACCATTATGTTTTCCTGATTGCCTAGTTGGGAAAAAAATAAATCCGTCAGAGGTCTATTTTGTTCGTAAAACTTGAAAGATTCTGGCCTAATTTGATACATTCTATATTGATTATAGCCATGAGAAAATCCAGTATTTATTTCATTTTGGTAAACAATGCTTTGTAAAGCAGCGCCATAATTGCCGGTATGAATGTATTCACCATTATTAGCTAAAGAATATTTGTGCATGAAGTTGATATCTGCTAAGCTATCAGAAACTTCTTTGACAACAAAAATATCATCAGTGAATATATACTTATAGATAGTACTATCAGGGCCAGATTCTTGACTGTCGGTAGGTTGAGATGAATTAGTTTTTAAAGTATTTAACCTTTCCTGTGGAATATTGCCGCCAGAACCCACTCCCAAAGGCTTTTTTTGTGCAGAAACATTGATAGTAACCAGTGATAGTAAAAATACTGCCAAATATAAATAGTCAGTTCTTGGCTTGCAACACAATACGTTGATAGGATAGGGGCTGATGATGTATTTCACGTTATATACTTAAAGCAAATTTAATTAGAAAATAATTGCATTTAATTTACAATTGAGTTAGGTTGGTTGAATAAAGAACCATCAGCAACCGACATTATTGTGTATGCTTTCAAATACTTACTTTTACATAATGATTAACGTAAAAAAATACAAAATATTAATTATTATTAAGAAAATAATGAATCTACAAATGCCTTTCTATTGAATACTTGCAATTGATCTATGCCTTCCCCAACGCCTATATATTTTATAGGTATTTTAAACTGGTCCGAAATGCCTAAGACTACGCCACCTTTGGCACTGCCATCTAATTTTGTTAGTGCTATGCCTGTCACGTTTGTGGCTGCAGTAAAATGTTTGGCTTGTTCTATGGCATTTTGTCCGGTACTAGCATCCAGTACTAAAATAACTTCATGAGGTGCACCAGGTAACTTTTTGTCGATAGATCTTTTTATTTTAGTGAGCTCATCCATCAGTTGGATTTTGGTATGAAGTCTTCCAGCAGTATCAATGATGGCTATATCCATATTGGCATTTTGAGCATATTGTACTGTTTCGTAAGCTACGGCCGCAGGATCTGTATTCATACCCTTGGAATAAAAATGCGCGCCACTTCTTTCAGACCATATTTTGAGTTGATCTACAGCGGCAGCTCTAAAAGTATCTCCCGCACCGAGTACTACTCTTTTTCCTTTTTTCTGGAACTGATGTGCTATTTTTCCTATTGTGGTAGTCTTTCCTACACCATTGACACCTACTACAAGTATGATATATGGATGGTGGTCAGATGGTATTGTGTAATCTTCGATATCTTGAGTATTATTTTCTGAAAGGATATCAGTGATTACTCTTTTAAGAATATCATTCAGTTCATTGGTATTAAGATATTTGTCTTCAGATACTTTTTTTTCTAATCTATCTATAATTTTAACGGTAGTTTCAAGCCCCACATCTGATGAGATAAGAATGTTTTCAAGATCATCCAAGAATTCTATATCAACTTTAGATTTGCCAGCAACAGCCTTGGTAATTTGGGAGAAGAAACTTTCTTTGGTTTTTTCTAATCCTTTGTTTAGATCTTCTTCTTTATCTTTGGAAAAAAACTTTTTAAAAAAACTCATACGTAAGAATTATTATAGAAAAGGGTATGGACTAAATATATAATGACCAAAATTCTTTTTTGGACAAAATAGATATTAATATATTGCAGATCAAACAGTCTAATTTTTACGAGTAATATTCTGTCGAGTACAACTAATGAAATACAAAAAGGGCTTTCCCTTACATAAAGAAAAACCCTGTTTTATTTTTTATAATCAGAAAATCTGATTATTTGTTTTCTTCAAAAAACTCTTTTACTTTATCCTTGTGGATAATAGACTCTTTGTAAGAATACTTACCAGATACAGGATCTTTAATAGACTTAACCACTTTTACGTGATCTCTACCTGAACCAGCATTAGCCGCTCTTTGGGCTACTCTTGCGTTTTTAGATACTTTAGCCATTATTATTTAATTTCTTTGTGAAGTGTATATTTCTTAAGGACAGGATTAAATTTTTTAATCTCCATTCTATCAGGATTGTTTTTCCTGTTTTTTTCGGTTACGTATCTTGACATTCCCGGCATTCCACTAGTTTTATGCTCGGTACACTCCAGAATGATCTGAATTCTGTTGCCTTTTGATTTTTTTGCCATTGCTATCTGTTATTTAAACGATTGATCAATTAAATTTTTACTCCGGTATTGACACCTGCATACTTCAATTCCTTAAGGTAAGCATGAAGACCTTTTTTGTCGATAGTACGCAATGCACTAGCACAAACCTTCAAAGTAACCCATTCGCCTGACTCAGGCATAAAGAATTTTTTAGTAAACAGATTGGGCAAAAACCTTCTGTTAGTCTTCACATTTGAGTGAGACACTTTGTGACCTTTCATAGGTCTTTTACCTGTTAATTGGCAAACTCTTGACATTTTGCTTCTTTTTAATAAGATTAATACTCGCGGAGAAATTTCTCCTTTTTTTATCTAATTGTGACTCCGGAAGGATTCGAACCTTCAACCGCTTGATTCGTAGTCAAGTACTCTATCCAGTTGAGCTACGGGGCCAATTTATGTTCTAATTCCTTATGTCACTAATTATCAACACTTTATAGTGTGTTGATACAGCAAATCTTTTTTGCTTTTTTAATTAGGCTGCAAAGATACTGTTTTTATTTATTTCTGCAAAAGTTTTTCTGAAAATAAATATATATTTTTTTAGTATATGATTTTGTTTGTTTCGTTTTGTATTCTTAAAACCAACCTTTTCGCTTAAACCATATAGATAATAATATGACAATCGCAATCATGATGCCCCAAATTATATAATACCCATTTACCCACTCCAACTCAGGCATATACCTGAAATTCATACCATAAACACCTACTATAAATGTCAATGGAATAAAAAACGTAGAGATAATGGTCAATATTTTCATGACTTTGTTCATATCATGACTTAGTGCATTCAGATATACATCTTTTAAACTTACATTTATATCTCTGTATGTTTCTACATTTTCTAATATTTGCACAGTATGATCCAATACATCTTTAAAATACTTTTTAGTTTTTTCATTGATTAGTGGATGCTCTACATTGGCCAATTTGTTCATCACATCACGCATAGGATAAATGTTTTTCCTTAACTGCATAATGTCTTTTTTGTTATTTTGTATTTCTAACAATATCCCATTGGCAGGTTGATTTATCACTTCATTTTCGATAATTTCTAAATAGTCACCCATTTTTTCTAAGATATCAAAATATACATCTACTGTGATATCTAATATTCTGTAGAATAAATAATCAATGGTTTTTTCTCTGATGATGGATTTTTCTGTCTGTAACCTTTCACGTAATGCATCGTAATGATCTCCCAATTTTTCTTGAAATGTAATCACTGTGTTGCCAGATAATACCATAGAGATTTGTTCTAGTTCTATTTCATTTTGTTGGTCATTCCATCCCAAGGACTTAAAAGTTGTAAATAAATAATGATCTTCTTCTTCTACTTTGGGCCTTTGATATACATTTAAAATATCTTCTTGATATAAATGATGGATTCCAAATTTATCACATACGCTTCTGATTAATTCAACGTCATGTAGCCCTTCTATATTGATCCATGTCTTGTGGTCAAAATCCATTTTGAGCAATTCATCTACGTCGGGTGTAAGCATATTGCAAAACTCAATACCATAACTGAAAACTTGGATTTCAGGTTTATCTAATAAGTTTTTACCAGTGTAGATGTGCGTGCCTGGTGGTAAGCCTGTTTTACTTTTTCGCTTGTGAACTTTTTTATTTGGAATGTTTTTGTTGGACATAACTATCGACTTAATAAAAGTTGATTGGGCGTTTTTTGCACTTTGGGTGTTAGATTTATTTTTACGCCGGCATGAACGCCAAAAGCTATGTTTGATTGGCCATCAAGTCCGTAGTTTTGAGACAAAGTTAAGTCTGGACTTACGTCAAAATCCATCAAATGCCTATCAACATAAGCATCAATGACAGTAAGTAAATGTCCTCCTATCAACCATACCCAAGCATATTCACTCCATTTTCGGTAATAATCTCTTTGATCCTTATACCTACTAGCCAATGGATCTTTTTCGGTTAAAGCTTTTTCGTATAGATCTTGTGCTTCTCCATAAAGTTTTCGATTATTGATCAAAACATAAGTTAATCCACCGTCAATACCCAATGCAAGAGGGACCTTCCACCATCTTCTGTTATAGATTTGACCTCCAGAAGGGATGACTAATGAATAGAATGCCGCTCTTCCTGGTTTACCTTTGAAAAGGGAAAAGAATCCATTTTTATTGATAATTGTATCATTTTCGTTGTAAGCAGTATCTACGAGTATTGGTTTTCCAAATTGATCCAACGCACCATTATTGATTTGTCCATAAGCTATAGTACTTATAAAAATAGTCAAGATCGCAATGATGATAAAATTTTGGTTGCTCATTTTGTATTAACGCAGTAAAGGAAGTTTTAATTATCTTTAGCTAATATCTGTGTGATATTGTTAAATTCTTTGTCGGAATTAAATAGAATAGTAATGCTTCCTTTGCCAGAAGATGCTCGTTTTATATCCACTTTTGTACCAAGTTGATGACTTATTTGTTCCTTTATTTTTTGTATTTCAAGTGTGATACCTGATGTGGTGGCGTTTGAAGCTGTTGTAGTGGCTTTAGGAGTTGCATAACTTTTGATTAGAGATTCCAAAGATCTTACAGATAATTGTTGGTCGATAGCTTCCTTATAAATTTTTAGCTGCAAAGCGATATTGTCCACACCTGCCAATGCTCTAGCATGTCCCATACTCAGTTGGTTTTCTTTGACAGATGCTTGGATTTGAGCTGGTAATTTGAGTAATCTGACATAATTAGTGACAGTACTTCTATCTTTACCTACTCGTTCAGACAATGCTTCATGGGTGAGATTGCATTCATCCATAAGTCTTTGGTAAGAAATGGCGATTTCCACGGCATTTAAGTCAGCCCTTTGGATGTTTTCTACCAATGCCATTTCGAGCATCTCTTGATCATTGGCCACACGCACATACGCAGGGACATCTTTGAGTCCCGCCATTTTTGAAGCTCGAAGACGTCTTTCGCCAGAAATCAGTTGATATTTATTACCACCTAAAGATCTTACTGTAATAGGTTGAATGAGGCCCGATATTTTTATAGATTTGGCTAGATCCATCAATTGATCTGTGTCAAACTCTGTACGAGGTTGATATGGGTTGACTTCAATAAGCTCGGGACTAATAAAAGCAATACTATTAGATAGCTCCTTTACTAATTGGCTTCGTTCGGTCGGGTTGTTGGTTTTTTCTATATTGGAAAGCAATGAGCGCAATCCTTTAGAAACTTCTGTTTTTTTGTTCATCTGAAATTATTTAAATATAAGCGGCTTCAGCTTCGTTGATCGAGATGAATTCATTGGCTAAGTTTAAGAAATTGATGGCCCCTTTGCTACTGGCATCGTATATGATCACTGGCTGGCCCAATGAAGGTGCTTCACCAATTTTGCTATTCCTGTGGATGATTGTTTCATAAATGCGATCTGAGATAATGTGTCTTATTTCTTCGAGAACCATATTCGCCATACGTAATCTTTGATCATACATCGAAAGCACAACACCTTCTACTTGTAAATTAGGATTGATGGATTGCTGCACTAGGTTGATGGTGTCTTTTAGTTTTCCGAATCCTTCTAATGAGAAAAACTCACATTGCACGGGTACAATGACACTGTCGGCTGCGGCCAAAGCATTTAAAGTAATCAAACCTAAAGATGGTAAACAATCGATAAAAATGTAATCATATTCATCTTTTAAGCCTTCCAAAGCGCTTCTCATTTTGAATTCTCTATTGCTAGCGTTGACCAATTCTATTTCTGCTCCAACCAAGTCTATGGATGAGGGTAAAATAGATAGATTTGGTGTATTAGTTACGATGATTCCATCACGTGGATTTGCACCTTCCACTAGGCATTCATAGGTTGTGATGGTGATTTGATCTTCTTTGACACCAACTCCAGAAGTGGCATTGGCTTGAGGATCTGCATCGATGAGCAGTATTTTTTTTTCTAAGACCGCAAGTGTAGCGGCCAAGTTTATGGCTGTAGTAGTTTTACCTACGCCGCCTTTTTGGTTAGCAATTGCTATTATTTTACCCATGTTGATATTTATAAGTCTATACTTTGTCCGATTTTAAGTAATATAAGTTCTTTACCAGCGTTTTTAAATTCTGATATGGCAGCCTCATGATCTATCTTGATGTATCCAAAAGTATCAAAATGACAACCGATGATTTTGTCGCATTGGATGAAATCAGCAGCTAGAACAGCATCCTCGTATCCCATTGTAAAGTTATCCCCTATGGGCAATATGGCGAAATCTAGGGTAGGGCAGAGCATTGGAATCAATTTCATGTCCAATGTTAAAGCAGTATCTCCAGCAAAATAAAAACTTTTATCACCATTCCAAATAACAAAACCACCTGGTGCACCACCATAACTTCCATCAGGCATCATGCTCGAATGAACGGCATTGACATATTTTACGGTACCAAACTCAAATGGGTATTTGCCACCCAAATTCATAGGATGTCCAGCAATCCCTTTATTTTCAAACCACGATACTACTTCATAGTTGGATATTATCTTTGCATTATTTTGTTTTGCCAAAATTTCTGCGTCAGCAACATGATCACTATGTCCATGAGAGAGCAAAATATAATCACTGCTTAAGCTTGATAACTCGATGTGGCTTGCAAGTGGGTTGGCACTGATCATTGGATCAAAAATCAAATTAATGCCATTAGTTATTAGATGAAAAGCGGATTGTCCGAGATATGTCAACTTCATTTTAAGACATTATTAAATTTGTATAATTTACAAGACAAATTGAAACAGTATTTTATTAAACCATTATTTGTAAATAAAAATTTCGTATTTAACCAATTTACTTGCTTAAAATATTTTTACTACTCATTTGATTTGCTGAAATAAACCGCAAATATACAAATAAAGCCGTGATATCTATTACATCATTTGAAGTATTTTATGATAGCCAATTTCCTCTTGGTTTATTTCTTATCTTGTTTTTATCAAAAAGGAAGGAATAAATTAAACAAAACTTAAAATTACTCGTTTGCTACATCAAATATTATTATGATTACAGTCATTTCAGGAACCAATAGACCCAATAGTAGAACTAAGTTAATTGCTAAGTATTGCTTTGAAACACTTGTTGACAAATATAAAAATGTCCATTGGTTAGATCTGGCTGATATCCAAAACGAAATCGTTACCCAAGGCATGTATGCAGAAGTCAGTCAAAATCAAGTCATCAATAGTTTACAGCAAGAATTAATCATACCTTCAAAATTACTCTTAATTGTCAGTCCAGAGTACAATGGAAGCTTCCCTGGTATATTGAAAAGTTTTATTGACGCACTATCAGTAAAAGATCACAAAGGTACCTTCAGTGGTAAATTTGCAGCACTTTTGGGTACTTCAACTGGCAGAGCGGGAAATTTGCGTGGAATGGAGCATCTTACAGGGATATTAAATTACTTGAATGTTGTGGTAATGCCCAATAAATTGCCTATTTCTACTATCCAAAATTATTTAGATGGAAATCATCAACTAGCAAAAACATTAAAAGAAACGCTTGATTTATATTTAGACGAAGTGGTTGAATTTGTAAATAAAACCAATCATTAACTATTACTCTCAATTTACATTACCCATTTTTACTACGATAAATTCTGGAGAAATCGTTACTCCTGCGGATGCTGTAAAACTTATCTTTTCAGGAATGGATTTATAAGAAGGAGTGCTATTTGGATATTCATTTGTTAAACCTATGATCACTTTTTTGATATTGACAATATCCGACGCTGTTACTTTCCCATCACTATTGACATCTGCAGCTACCAATTTATAAGCCGCATCAAAGAGTGTGAGGCCTAATATGTGTTTTTGAATGACCACAAGATCTGATGCCGTAATCTGACTGGTATAAGCCTGCGCATAACTCTCCATTGTAATTTCGGGATCAATCATCTCAGGTACTGTAACTGATGGGTATGTAAAACTATATTCGCCTTGGGCGTTCTTTTTTATTTCTATTTTTGGTGAATTGCTACCTTTAGGACTAATAAAAAATTTGATATGATCAGAAGGGATATCCGGTCCAAAAGTACTCACTTGAAGGTTTACAGTACTGGGTACAACACCTACTTTGGTTTTGGCTGTTGCAATGGCGGCATCCAATTGGCTGAACTGTACGCCATAAACTAATGAACGGTCAGGTGCGATTACCGCAAAGGAAGGAGTGCCCCACCAAGAACCATAAGTACCATTTTTAAATGGATTGGCTATCGTTTGAGCCCCGCCATCTTGGCTTATTCCTTTCATGGTTTGGTTGTATATTGCTTCAAATCCTTGGATAGTAGGATCATAATCACTAGTTATAGTGGTAACACTAAAGAACTCAACGCCTTGAGTGCCACTGCCATGTTGCACATATTTTTGTTGCCATAAAGGTGCATTGGCAATACAGGGTGGACAAGAAGTAAAAAAGAATTTTATAACCACTACTTTGCCTTGGTTGAGATAGTCATTATAAAGTTTATGCTGTTTTCCATGCACATCAGTGACACTAAAATCATGCATGTTGGTTTGGCAGTAGGAATAAGGTGAAAGGAAGATTGAGAATATGAAAAGTTTAAAAAAAGTTTTCATTTTCAGTATTTTGACGGATTATAAAATACAAATATAAAGGATTTTGTGTATTTGTCAATACTTTAATCAGTCAATTAGTAAATTTTTTATATTTTATTGTTTTGAATTACTAAAGAGAGGGTTCATTGTTCTATCTAAATTAAATGTCAGACTCCTTAAATAAGTCATAAACACCCATGCCCAATCTATAAAAGTCCATTAGGATATTTTCAGGAACTAGGCTATTGGCAGCATAAAATATGAGATAATAATTGGCTGCTTCTATGGTCCATCCACTCGTTTTGGAGAAAAATTTCAAGATATTATCATCAAAATGGTGCCTAATGAATGTTTCATTTTCACCTATAAGGTGATATGTATTGGAGAATGTTGGATATTGCTCAAAGTCTATATCCTCCCAACCTAAGAATGCCGCAATTTTATGGCCTATGTTTTCAGGTTTCATTATAAAAGAAGGTAATGCTAGGTCCTTGGCATTGACAAAAAATACTGTCTGATCAAAAACATGGTACGTCTTTCCAGTGGACACCGTATATTTATAATCAAACATATTGATTTCATTATCTAATGATGGTGATTTCTTTTGGCATAAATTACGTATTTTACCATTCCTAGATTTAAATAATTCAAACCCTTTCAGGTATGCTTTGGTGCCAAATTCATCTAGATCAAGGAAATCTAGGTCCATAGCGCCACAAAGGTATTGATACTTTTCTTTTCTAATTGTTTCTTTTTTGCTAATCCCAAACATGAATATTGATTCTTTTAAAGCTGCGAATGTAATATTATTTTTTGAAATTTGATGTATCATGGAAATTGAAAAGGTATTTGTTTGATATTGATGGTTTTCCCAAAAAGGAAATGAGTTTTAAGTGAAAAAAGATAAGACTTATAGTTTTATAAAGACAAATTTTATTATTTAATGTATAGAATTATTCTAAATAATAAAATTAATAAAACAGTTTTTTCAAAATTCTCTTTTAAGTCATAGCTTTGCCCAATTACTAAAAATATGTCAAAATGAAATGGTTAATTACCTTTTTTAGTTCCAGTATTGGCAAAAAGCTATTGATGAGTCTTACAGGACTTTTTCTGATATTGTTTCTTGTCGTGCACCTCATAGGCAATCTGCAATTACTAAAAGATGATGGTGGAGAAGCTTTTAATACCTATGCGTACATGATGGCGCATAACCCTTTGATCAAAATTGTTGCGTATGGCAATTACTTTTTTATCATTTTACATGCATTTGTAGGAATTTCGATCACCCTTTATAATAGAGGCGCAAAAGGTCAGAAATACGCTGTATCTAAAAGTAATAAGACGACTTGGGCATCCAAAAACATGGCTTTGTTGGGTACTTTGATCTTAGCATTTACATTTATCCACATGGGCGATTTCTGGTTCAAAATGAAATTTACTAATGAATTGGCCACGGTAAGCTATGAAGGGTTTCCTGTGGTTAAAGACCTATTCACTAGAGTCTCCACCGCATTCAGTCAGTTGTGGATAGTTGCAGTATATTTGATAGGCATGTTGGTGTTGTCTTTTCATTTATGGCATGGATTTCAGAGTGCTTTTCAGACTTTGGGATTGAGTCATAAAAAATATACACCACTGATTCATAATGTTGGTAAAGCTTATGCTATCCTGATTCCATTAGGTTTTGCCATTATTCCGATTTGGTATTTTTTCTTCAAATCGATGTAATCTCTTTTATAAACAACATTATTTACTAAACACAAATAGTTGGTTACTAAAATCAAATAAAATGAATTTAAATTCAAAAATACCAGCAGGACCATTGGCAGAAAAGTGGACAAAGTACAAATCCACCATGCCTATCGTAGCTCCTAATAATAAAAGAAAACTTGAAATCATTGTTGTAGGTACTGGACTTGCAGGTGCTGCAGCCGCATCTTCATTAGGTGAACTTGGATATTCAGTTAAGTGTTTTACCTTCCATGATAGCCCACGTCGAGCGCATAGTATCGCTGCACAAGGTGGTATCAACGCAGCAAAAAATTATGCCAATGATGGCGATAGTATATACAGATTATTTTATGATACCATCAAAGGTGGTGACTATAGAGCGCGTGAAGCTAACGTGCATAGACTTGCAGAGTGTAGTGTAGATATCATAGACCAATGCGTTGCACAAGGTGTACCTTTCGCTCGTGAATATGGCGGACTACTAGAAAACAGATCTTTTGGTGGTGTGCAAGTATCACGTACATTCTACGCAAGAGGCCAGACTGGTCAGCAGTTGTTGATTGGTGCTTATCAATCACTTTCGCGTCAGATAGCGCTCGGTACAGTGCAAATGTACAACCGTCATGAAATGCTGGAATTGGTAAAAGTAGATGGTAAAGCGCGAGGCATCATAGCAAGAAATCTATTGACGGGTGAGCTGGAAAGACATGCCGCACACGCTGTGGTAATCGCTACAGGTGGATACGGAAATGTGTTTTACTTGTCAACGAATGCAATGACGTGCAACGTTACGGCTGCTTGGAAATCAGTAAAAAGGTGCTCTCATGGCCAATCCTTGTTTTACACAAATCCACCCAACATGTATACCGGTATCAGGTGAATATCAATCCAAGTTGACCCTTATGTCAGAATCACTTCGTAACGATGGACGGGTATGGGTACCTAAGAAAAAAGAAGATGCCCAAGCCATCCAACAAGGAAAACTCAAAGGTGTTAATATCAAAGAAGAAGACCGTGATTACAATTTGGAAAGAAGATATCCAGCTTTTGGTAATCTTGTGCCAAGAGATGTAGCTTCACGTGCTGCAAAAGTGGAATGTGACAAAGGTCATGGTGTGAGCCCTACGGGATTGGCAGTATTTCTTGATTTTTCAGATGCAATACTGAGGTATGGAAAGATAGAAGCCAATAAAAAAGGATTGACAAATCTATCTAATGAACAAATCATAGCGTTGGGCGAAGAAGTGGTTTCAGCAAAATATGGTAACCTTTTCGAAATGTATGAAAAAATCACTGGCGAAAATCCATACAAAGAACCCATGAAAATATACCCTGCTGTGCACTACACCATGGGTGGTGTGTGGGTAGATTATAACTTGGAGACCAATGTACCGGGGCTTTTTGCCTTGGGTGAATGCAATTTCTCAGATCATGGTGCCAATAGATTGGGGGCTTCAGCATTGATGCAAGGATTGGCAGATGGATACTTTGTTATTCCTTATACTATCGGTACTTTTTTAGCCAATGAAATATCGACGCCAAAAATAAAAAATGACTTACCTGAGTTTTTGGAAGCAGAAAAAGCAACGAAAGTACTGATAGATAAATTATTGAATACCAAAGGAAATCAATCTGTGGAAAGTTTCCATAGACGGTTGGGTAAGATCATGTGGGAATACTGCGGCATGGCGCGTAACGAAGCAGGCCTTATTAAAGGACGACAAATGATTCGTGAGCTTAGAGCAGAGTTTTATAATGATGTGTTTGTTCCGGGTAGCAATGATGAGTTCAATCCAGAATTGGAGAAAGCTATCAGAGTAGCTGATTTATTGGAACACGGCGAACTGATGATGGTGGACGCACTCAATAGAAATGAATCATGTGGTGGTCACTTCCGTGAAGAATCTGTAACAGAAGATGGCGAGGCCATGCGTAAAGATAGCGAATATGCTTATGTAGCGGCCTGGGAATGGAATGAAACAGAACCAATCCTTCATAAAGAGCCATTGATATTCGAAAATGTAGAATTGAAAACAAGAAGTTATAAATAATCCTGATAAAAATATCCATTATGAGCGCAGAGATGAATTTAAAAATAAAAATCTGGAGACAAAAAAATAGTAAAACATCAGGAAGCTTTGAGACTTACCCTGTTGTTGCCAATGAACACATGTCATTCCTTGAGATGTTGGATGTTCTCAATGAAGACTTAATAAGTCAGAAGAAAGAACCTATAGTTTTCGAACATGATTGTCGTGAAGGTATTTGTGGAGCATGCAGCCTTGTAATCAATGGTCAGCCACACGGACCTAATTCTGGTACCACTACCTGTCAGTTGCACATGAGATTTTTTAAGGATGGAGATATCATCGTAGTAGAGCCATATAGAGCAAGTGCTTTTCCAGTATTGAAGGATGTAGCTGTAGATAGATCGGCATTCGACCGTATCATGCAAGCAGGTGGTTATATCTCTGTCAATGCAGGTCAGGCACCTGATGGTAATGCGATTCCGATAGAAAAAGGTAGAGCAGGTCAATCATTTGAAGCAGCAGCTTGTATCGGTTGTGGAGCATGTGTAGCGGCATGTCCGAATGGTTCGGCAATGCTCTTTACATCCGCAAAAATCGCTCACTTAGGTCACTTACCACAAGGAGTAGTAGAAGCAGACAAACGAGCACAAGCTATGGTGGCTCAGATGGACAAGGAAGGCTTTGGTATGTGTAGCAATGTAGGCGCTTGCGAAGCAGAATGTCCAAAAGAAATCAAACTTGAGAATATCGCCTTTATGAACAGATCATATCTTAAGGCAGTATTTAGTGGTGAAGAAGTATAGGTAGAATCTATCTAGAATATAGAAAAAATATAGCCCGAATTACTGCTAGGTCATTGGTTCGGGCTTTTTGTTAATAATGTTAAAGTAGGCTTCTCACTTTCAAATATAGATCAAAAATATATCTTTGGCCTTCTCTCAATCTTTCAGTTTCTAAGTTATCATGAGAAATATCTTTATAAAGTTTAAATAACTCATTATATCTATTCCTTCGAGCAATAATTTTTTCTGGTCTTTTATTTATCCCATATCTTTCTAAAAAAATCCTTGCATTTTCATCATCTTCATTATTTAGTTTGACAAAACCATCTTCTGCATCAAACCAAAAGTGATCTATCAAAATGATAATCAACATCATCAGGTTTTAAGGTAACTTGAAATGGTTTATGTTTATTTGCCATTGATTGACATTTGTCGCAACAATAAAAAAGGTTTTCCCAATCATAAGTCTTTTCAGGATATTCGGTTTTTGCTTTTGGATAATAATGTTCTATTGTCTCCCTTGATGTATCATCAAGTGGAAATCCATCACAAAACGAACAGTGGGACTCTGAAATTGCACGAAGGCTTTCTTTCAATAAATTATAGAGTTTTCCACTAGATTCCCATTTTTTTGTCCCTTCAACACAGCCTTCATTATATGATTGTAATGTTTCAGCGTAGCCTGCCAATGATGGAATGTCTTCAATTTTTGGTCTTACTATTCTTTCCATTCAAGGTATTTTTTCCCTGTTACTTTCTCAAGTCTAAACAACTTTGGCGCAATAATAGAAGTGACCTCTTCTCCATCATTAACTAATTTTTTTATTAACTGCTTAAACTCATCTTCCTTATTAAAATCTTTAGTTGAAATTTCTTGGGCGATTTCGTTAAATCTTTTTAAATCAACCGTTGTCTCATATCCAAATCGATTTTTTGTATTTAAAATGTATTCCAAAACATATTCTATAGACCAACCTGTTTCAGAATTTAGGACTTCTTTTAATTTAGATTTGCAATTATCTAATTCAAGGACATAAATCTTAGCATTGTCAATAGAATTAATAATAAATGGTGAATGTGTAGTAATAAAAATCTGAGCATTGGGTAACAATTTTTTAAGCATATTTAAAATCTTATATTGCCAAGTAGGGTGTAGATGCACTTCTATCTCGTCAAGAAAAAGTAGAATATTTTGTTCAGTTGTAAGTAAAGTATCATCTTCCCACGGAATAACGTCCAATCGCATTAACAAATCACCTAACCAACTCAAGATGGACCTAAGTCCATCAGGTAGTACGTCAAACTCTAAATTGTTTCCACAATATGAAATATTTACAAACCAAGGGCTTGTTTCAATTTTAATTGAAAATTCATTATCTGTTAAATCGTTGATACAATCAATCAATTTATTAATTCCATGTCTCAATTTTGAAGCTAATTCTTTGTTATTATTGACTTCTTGTATAGCAGCTTTAGAGTATGTGGAAACTATCCAATTTGACAGGTTAAATTCTTTTTCTGAACCATCTTTTCTTTTGACAAACTCTAGTGCTAAATGTAATGGATTAAAATTTTCTTTTTCTTTTATTTGTACTTCCTCTGTCTCAATAAATCTGTAACCTGAATAACCAAAAGCAGCAAATTTTAATTTTTTACCTATTAAATCCTTAGACTTTATGGCATTTTTATAATATAATAAGTCTTTGTTTTGTGGTTGGTTTTGGTAATTATTTCCGTTTTCACTTTTAGTAATTTGTTGTGAAATTGTTTTTTCGAAATTTTGATGAATATTCCCACAATGGGTACAACCATAATTAACGATTTTATCAATTATTTTTCCAGAATCATTAACTAAAATAGTATGGGAATGTGAAGTGGCAAAATCTTTTTCATCCTCTGAAAATTTGCCATTAAACTTTACAAATCTTTTATGAATATTATTAGATACATGTTCAGCATGATCAGGCTGAAAATAGTCAAACGCACCTGCTAATGAATGTAGAATTGTTGTTTTACCAGTTCCATTGGGACCAACTATGATATGTATATCAGTACCATCTTCACTTTTTTGAAATTCAAAATCTTCAATATCGAAGGGGCCAATTGACTTCATTGATAGTTTGCGGATACTTACCATATTTCTAATTTGAATTGCAAAGATGATAATTTTTTATTGTAAATTAAAAATATAGTCCAAATACCTTAATATAGAAAATGGTCTTGAACCACTACTCTTATTACCGATAATTCAAGAATTCAGAAATTAGATAGTATTTTACAGCAAATAACTTATCAAAATTACATTTACCATTTTCTTAAATCATCTTTAACGCTGTGATAACTATTTCACAAACATTTATCCATTACCTTTGAATCATAAAAATAACCAAAAAATATAAAAAATCATGAAATCACTTTTTACCCTTTTATTCACTTTCTACTGTTTATTCACAATACAAGGACAGCCTAACAATAGGTATTTCATCAATGGGCTTCCACTCGACTCCATTCAAGCAGAATATATTGAAGCTGAAACATGTAATGTCACATTTAGCACTCGATCGTTCCTTGAGATAGATTTTGGACAAGAAACTAAATTTTTAAATATTAAATTGAAACGCGTAGCCGATGAAAATGGAAACTATATCGAATTCAAAAGCAATATGGAAGCCCTAAACCACCTCGCCAAAATAGGTTATGAACTGATGGATTCCGAATATCTGCGAATGAAAGATGACGAAATTAGGACAAAATTTATATTGAAGAAAAAAAGTAAGTAATTCCAATCCTTCACTTTTATAATTTTGGTTTTCAAACGTCCGATTACATTCTATATTTCCAATACTTTTTACTACTTTTGAAACTTCAAAAAGTATTATGAGTTTGCGTCTGACACCTTTCCCGAAACCTTCGTTGCGTTCATTTCTGAATGTGATGGCGGCTATTAGTTTGACCATTGTGTTTATTTTGGTCGTTTTTCAGCCATTCGGCACCGCAAATTTTGATCATCCTTACAAATATTGGATATTGGTAGGTTATGGAGTCGTTACATTTGTTTCAGGGTTATTTATTTACTTTTGTGTCTCTGCTTTGGTGAGTGAGACTCGATTAAATAGATGGTCGGCTATTGATGAGGTGTTATTTTTATTTTGCATCATTCTGATTTGCCAAGTGAGTTGTTACTTCTATTGGGCAGCGATGTTTGCTGGACATTTAGATTGGTCACAGTTTTTGAGTTTTTTTAAGATCGCTTCTTTGATTTCTCTTGTACCTGTGGGTGTTTATTTGTTATTTATTTATCAAAAATACAAAGAAGTAAAGTTTATTTCTAGTGACGAATCACCTATCCAAAAAGTAGAACATGAAACAGAAGATATACAATTGACCATCTATGGTGCAGGGAAAAATGAAAAAATCATCCTTGCTCCAGAAAATCTCTATTTAGTTAAATCTGAAGACAATTACGTCATTCTATTTCTCAATGAAAATGGTAAAATCATCAAAAGAATGATGAGAAATACATTGAGCGACATAGAGCTGCAGATCGGTTCTCTTTTTTTAAGATGTCACCGGTCATTCATCATCAATCCAACTAAAATTGCTGTAATTGAAGGAAATATTACCAATACAAAAATTGGTCTGATGGACATTGATATCAAAATTCCTGTGTCTCGAGCCATGGTAGAGAAAGTAAAAATACTAATTTGAAAAATAAACTTCGGATAAAAAAAAACAAATAAATATCCTATTGTAAATCATAACTATCAGAATATCAATCATCTTGTGTTAAAATGCAAACATTAGGTCAAACTGCTAACCTTACCATTCGCCACAAAACTTTGCCATAAGTCCCTTCGATTTTTTTACTTATATTTTCTCCTGCATCTTTGCTGCATCAAAATTTAATTAAACAAAAAAAATCGTTATGAACAACACAGAACTTTTCAAAATTTTAATCATTGCCCACGCAACACTTGGTGGTATTTCTCTAATAGCAGGTTTTATTGCTGCCATCACAAAAAAAGGTAGTCAGCCACATATTCAAAGTGGACGGATCTTTTATTATAGTCTTGGTGGTTCTATCTTACTATCTCTTATCGCTGCAAACATGCCAGAACATTCCAATCCATTTTTATTTGCGGTGGGTATATTTAGTGGCTATTTTATCATCATTGGCAAAAGAGCTATTCGATACAAATTACCGATGCATGTTTTCAACACAGATAGAATCATACATATTGTTATGTTAGTTACTTGTGTTTTGATGGTCATGGTTCCATTGATAATTTCTAAATCATTTCATATCGTGGCTGGTGTATTTGGTCTTGTGGGAATGATATTTGCAATCAAGAATTTGCTTGACCTTCGCAATGCTGAGCAAGTCAGAAACAACTGGCTCAAAATGCATATAGGGAATATGTCTGGTGGATACATCGCTTCAGTGACTGCTTTTGTGGTGGTCAATAACTTTTTACCTGGCGTAATTAGTTGGTTTGCACCAGGTATTATTGGAGGCATTTTGATTTATTATACCAGTAAAAGGATTGATAAAAAAATGAAATCTAGCATGACAGCGTATAGGATGTCTTTAATATTCAGTTTTGTTTTGGCATTAGGTTGTATGGGAGGTATATTTGCCCAAACTCCAAAATTTCAAATTAATGATAGTATAAAAGTAAAGCTACTTACAAAAAAACAAATGTTAGAAGATCACGAAGTATTATTTTCTTCTATTAAAAACTATCACCCAACGCCTTTTTTATATACTAATGAGCAAGAATACAACACATTCTATAACAAACAGCGTACAGAATTTCCAGATAGTCTTACTGAGATGGAATTTTGCATTCTTTCAAAGAAACTCATAGCACAGCTAAAATGTGGGCACACTTACGGCATATTATCTGACGATTGGTATTCGGCTGTAAAGGGGAAAAACTTGTTGTTGCCGTTTGATATTAAAAGAATTGAAAACAAAGTGTACATCAATAATACTACAATTGATGTATTCGATATCAATATAAATGATGAGCTAATTAGTATCAATAACATGTCAATACAAGAAATCTTGCAGCAGATGATTATGATTCAAGAACGTGATGGCAATACACTATCATTTGCAAATGAGATGAGTATCAGAAAGTTTAGGAATTACTTTCTATTTTTATATGGGTTTCAAAAAAAGTTTTCTATTGTGTTTAAAACAAAATCAGGGGATTTGAAAACTATCGATCTTAATCCAACTAATAAGAGATTGAAAGACAAACCACAAACTAAAATGCCTGAAAATTTAAAAAAAATATTTAGCAATAAATGGAGTTCATTTTATTTTGATTCAATCAATAAAATAGCTTATTTAGATATTAATAGTTTTGATGATAGGAAGGAGTTTAAAAAGTATTATAAACAAGTATTCCAATATCTCACTCAATTTCATGGTGTAAATTTGCTGGTTGATTTGCGTGATAATGGAGGTGGATATTTCGGCCACGGCAATCATTTTTTAACTTATTTGACATCCAAAAAATTTGAATTCAATTTTCAAAAGTCTAGTTCTATCAAGGAGAAAAATGATTATATGAAATTAGGAAAATGGAGCAAGTTGACAGAGTTCGCATTTTCTTTGAAGCCCAAAAAATATAAAGTAGAAGGTCGAAAAGTGCGAACATTCACTTATAAACCTAGTAAAAATTTGTTCTCAGGTAAAGTCCATGTTATCAACAACGGCATTACTTTTTCACAATCGTCGTTAGTGACAGCACAATTACATGAAAATGGCGCATTGATGTATGGAGCAGAAACCGGGGGTACAGAAAGTAGTACGAACGCTATGATTATTTATAACTTGATCTTGCCAAATAGTAAGATGAATATAAATATTGCCCATTATCAAGTGATTTCTAACTCGACAAAAGGAGATTTTGGGTATGGTATAAAACCTGATTATCTTTACTCCCAATCTCTCGATAATGAAAAAGATGAAGTGCTATTATATACATTAGATACGATAAATGCGATGAGCAGAAAGACTAAACCTTAAGATTGGCTGCGAGTGATCAGTCAAAATAATATAAGTGGCAGTCATTAAAATTAAACATTTTAATAGACTGTCACTTTATGAAAATTTTGGTATTTCATTGAGTTATCTATTGTTTTGATTAGCTATCAATACTTTATAAAACCTAGACAGACTCAATCAATACTTTATAAACTGGGTTTTTTGTAAGTATCTCATTGTTGCCTATGAGTATGATTTGTTCTTTCGCTCTAGTTAATGCTACGTTAAGTTTTCGATCTATACCTTCTTGGGATAGAGAAATAAGAGCATCTAGCTGACTGAGTCGATTGACACAAAATGAGATAATAATAATATCTCTTGCGCCGCCTTGATATCTTTCCACAGTATCTACAGTGATTTTATGGCTAACTTCTAAAGGAATAACCTCCATATATTTCCTTATAAGTGCGATCTGAGCTCGATATGGAGTAATGATGCCAATTGAATCAGGATTTATTGTTTTGCCATTTGTTTTATATAATTCTATCAAATCTAAAAGTGTTTTTACGACTGTTTCGGCTTCATTTTTATTAGTTTTCCAATTGATATCTTCATCAATTTCTGATGGAATATACAACATTCTATGGCCAAGATATCTTAGTTTATCATTTTCAGGTATTAAAAATTGTGAACTTGTTTGTCTAGTTAAGCCAGGTAATAATTGGAGCCTATTTTCATAAAACTGATTGTTGACGAATGCCATTAAAGCTTGGTGCATCCTTCCTTGTTGTTCTAAAATACCGTAAGCATCTTGCCATTCATTTTTTCTAACTTGCATATATAGGCGCTCAAATAGGGATATGCGCGTATCAATTATTCCAATATTTCGGAGGCTTTCGTCTTTGATCTTGCTACTTTCTCCATCTTGTACTACCACCGCTGGCAGTTGTTTATGGTCTCCTATCAAGACAAATCTTTTAAATTTGGATAGTAATCCGACAAGCATGGGCTCTAAAATTTGAGATGCTTCATCAATAATGACAGTGTCGAAATTTTTAAGAAGGAAGAGTTCAGTTTTACTCACAATGCTAGAAACAGTAGCAACATATATTCTATTGTCTGCTAGTATTTGGATGATTTCCTGACGTGTATTGGTCTTTTTTATGATTTGATCTAATAAATTAGGTGCAAACCTTTCTGCTGTAGAAAGCCTGCTGCCTAGCCTTAAAAAGTGGTTTTTAAATGATTCACCAATACTTAGGATAGCTTCACAAATCTCATCTACTGCCCGATTGGTATATGCTAGTAGTAATATTGTCTCATTCGTATTTTCATAAAGATGTTTTACCAAGTTTTTAAGCATGATACTTGTCTTGCCTGTTCCAGGAGGTCCCCATAATAAAAAATAATCTTCACTCGTCAATATTTTATTCAATAAAAGAGCTTGATTTGTAGTGACTTGCGAATCGAAACTATAATTTTGTTTAATTGATTTGAAAGTTGGCTTTCTAAGTCCTAATATTAAAGACCTATACTCCATAGAAGCAGAAGCCCAGCTAGCAAGACTTTTGTACATTGCATTGAAACTGCTATCTAAACTATCTTGCTCTAAATTCCAATATTTGAAATGTTCAAACATCTGTTGGTTATTTTGCTTTGCTCTGAGTCTGATTTCTACTTTTTCAGTTGTTAGTTCTGTGATAGTGCATTTGAAAATCTGATTTTTTAAAACAGCTCTATGGTTATCTTCGGTAATAGGGTAGAGGACTCCTATGTCTCCTATTCTAAAGTTGACCAAAATATCATCCACTTGTGGTCTTCTGAAAGTTATACAAGCTTCTTGACTTCCTGATTGGTTGTCTATAATTTCTAGATGTGATAATAACGAAAACCTTTCTAATTTTTCATCATCAGATTCTAACCATAGCGCAGCATGACCGTTGGATTTATTAATACCGTGTTCACCTGTTTTTGAAAGGCTTTGTTCTCTTGAAATAAAGGCAGTGTAGTGATTGAAATATCCTTTTTCTATCAAAGATAAAGTAGAATAAATATTATGAAAATTTATAATGTCTGAAATATTAAACCCTTTAAGTTTGGTGAAATTTTCTGGTCTGATATATGTAAGGATACTGTTGTCGTATGGAATATTTTTTAGTTTTTGGTCAATTGCCAATAGGTCATTGCGCAATTTCATAGCTTCATATTGTTGTGCTCGGACGGGTGGAGCAAAACGTAACGGTTTTTCTTCTTTTGAGTATAGTATATAATTGGATGATTTGACCTTTGTGTGAAAGGTAGATCTTATCATTAGATCATATAATAATGTTTGTATATAGTGACTTGCATTGATACCATAGACATTGGGTTTGAATGTCTTTCCACTTTTTAACTCAATAATGTCATATATTTGTTTTCCATCTTTTTGGTGTAATAGATCTAAACGTCCTTGAATGCCATAATCTCGGGAGTAGAATGATGGTTCGAGAAATATATTTTTACTTTTTATATCAAATCTTTTAAATTCTTGCAAAACAGCAAACTGTAGATTTTTAAAATGTTCTTTCAGTTTATTTATTACATCTTTTACATCGTGGTCGTCCAAAATGGCAAAACCCAATGGATTGGTGTGGAACATTTTGGTTAACAAATTATTGAAAGTAACTTCTGGCTCAGAAATGAGTTCGTCGAGCATAAAATTTACCAAATTTCCGATCATTAGAGGTGCTGTAGCTTCTGCCTGTTTGAATTTAGACAAAAGATACAAAAAAGGTTCAGCTCCGAAATCTTTAAAGCACTCCGATACAGCTGTTACATCTACTAAATGGTCTGGCTGAACAATGATAGCTGTAGGTAAATAAACACCATCTTCTCTGATATCAGTGTCTATAAGATTGATATGTATGGGCAGTCTAAATGTGCGTCTAAGTGACTCAATATTACCATTGAAGAGTTCATTTTTATCGTGAATATCATATAATCCAGTTTTTTCAGTGACAGGATCTTCTTCGTCATAAAATGAAAATGTTTTTTGATCTGGATTGATCTCAAAGAGTACCGCTTCAACTACAGCTCTGAATCCAATAAATTTTTCCTTTTTTTTGCTAAAATGTTCAAATATGTCTTTATCGACGGTAATATCTGAGGTGGATATTGGGTATTTAAAGATTTCTGATAACAATTTATTATTAACAAAAAGACCTAACTTCGTATAAAGCGCTTCTTTATCTTTCCTTATCATACCTTGTTCGTGCGCCTTTCTAAAGATGTGGCTATAATGCATGGTTGTAGGTTGCAACTGGTATCTAGCACCGACAAATGCTAATCTAGAAAACAATGTGGTAAAATTGAGTTTTTCTTCTTTTGTGGCCAGTTCAAGCAAAAGGATGAACACTTCAAAATAGGCTTTGTCTTTTTGAAAGTCTGTCCAAGAGATATTTGTTTTGATCTTTGTAACCTGATCTACTAATTCCTGAACTTGCTCATTTATTTCCATTTTATAAATCATGATTACGATGTAAAAGTAAATAATTTAGTTGATATGCTGTAAAACAAAAACACAAAAAGATGGAAAATAGACTTGAGAAAATACTATTAATATTATTCTCAAGTCATTTTCCGTCTAAAAAGACCATAAGGAATATCTGTCATTATTTATTTTAGGACAGCTCGGGCTTAAGAAATTACGCATCCATTCACGACAGATTTACAGAACATTTTGTATGGCAACCTAGATTAATTAGGCTAGTCTATTGAGTTTATAAAATTCATTGACCACAATTTCTGTAATGTACCTAGTCACTCCTTCTTTATCTTCATAAGATCGGTTGCTCAATTTTCCTTGGATGGCTATCTCGTTTCCTTTTGAAAGGGATTCAGACATCATTTCCGCTGTTTTGCCCCAGGCCACAAGGTTGTGCCACTCGGTTTGTTTGATTTTTTCTCCTTTGTTATTTGTGTAAAAATCATTGGTGGCAATAACTAAAGACGCTTTTTTTGTACCTTTCTCAAAGGTAGATAGAATTACATCTTTACCAATGTTTCCAATTAGTTGAACTGAGTTTTTTAATGAATTTGTCATGATAAGAATATTTTAATATGATGAAATAAAGATAATTTAAAAGTAAAAAACTAGAAAGGTACAGCTTCCGCCGTGTTGTTGGTCATTTTTGCAATTTTGAAAAATTCATTGACAATGATTTCAGTAACATACCTTGTAGTACCTGCCGTATCTGTGTATGTCCTATTGCTGAGCTTGCCATGAATAGCCACTTCTGTTCCTTTTTTGAAGCACATAGCCAAGTCTTCAGCTGTTTTGCCCCACGCTATGACTTTATGCCATTCTGTTTGTTTGACTTTTTCACCAGTTTTGTTAGTGTAAAACTCATTGGTGGCTACAATGGCAGTCGCCTTTTTGTTTCCATTTTCAAACGATGTGAGGACTACATCTTTACCTACATGACCTACGATTTGAACTGAATTTTTAATGTTGTTTAACATGATAATAAATATTTGTGTCTGTAATAGCGTATGTTATTGTTAAGTTACTACAGACGAGTGAAACAAAAATTTGATCTTTCGATCGATTGACGATGCAAAGATGTAGGTGGCCTGTTCTCGTATTCGTTTAATGTATGGATAAATACGTTTGTAAACGTATCTATATAATTGCAAATAATATGTTTTAAGTATAACTTGCTTATTATCAGTTGTATGTGTATTTTGGCGCTGGTTTGAATTTTTTTATAATTTTTTACAAGTAGTTTGAATTAGTGCTAAAATCCAATTATTAAATTTAGTTTATCATTTTATTCCTACCATGTCAAATATGTATTTTCGATAAATTGTTTCAAAAGAAATAGGATTATTCTCCCCAATTCCTGCTCATATATTGTCACTTCTAACCATAGAGTGTTGAGAAACCTAATAAAAAATTAAATTGAGCAATGCAGAAGAAGCCAAAGTTGTTTAAAAGTTGAAGCCACTTTCAAAAAACAAACCTTTTTCGCCAAATTTAGTGATACCATATTCAGCTGAGAGCGTAAAATTATTAAATAAGATCATATCCAATCCAGGGCCAAAGCCATATTGCCAAGTATTGGAGAGTGGATTATCAGATTTATAAAGTGGGTCGTAGCTATATCCGCCATCCAAATTAAGACGAAAAAATATTTTAGCATTCATAACCTTAAATTGTTTAGGTAGGTATTTTATAGGCTTGAAGGTATGGTCAAATATGCTTAATCTGATTGCATT
Organism: Saprospiraceae bacterium; assembly: GCA_016714785.1. Classification (GTDB taxonomy): domain Bacteria; phylum Bacteroidota; class Bacteroidia; order Chitinophagales; family Saprospiraceae; genus OLB9. The sequence goes on along the minus strand of JADKCC010000061.1, from coordinate 25,146 downwards.
TTTGAATAAGATAAAATGTCTGCCATCCATCACATATAGTTGGTAGCCAGTGATATTGTTGCTATTATAACCCAGTGCATTGTTTAGAATATATGGTAGGGCGTTTTTTTGAAGATTAATCTTGAAACTAATATTATTACTTATAATTACTTTTTTGAATAATGGACTGTGTATTTCAGCTTTTCCTGTCACCCAGGTATTATTGACATCATCAAAGATTCCTAAACCTTCTTTGCGCATATTAAATTCCAATTTAAATCCAGCCATAGGGTAAAGTGGGTATAATGTGTTGTCATACTTTGCATAAAAGTCTAAAATAAAATAATTTATTTTATGTTTTTTATCACCGAAATAGTTTGGATTTAGAGTTTCAGCGATTATTTTATCAATTGAAATATTGGAGTATTCTAGACGAAGAGACTGGAAATGTTGAGGATTGCTTCTATGTAAAAGTGTAATATTTGCCCTATGTTGATAAAAGACTTTTCTATCATCCTTATTACTGTAAAAAACTGGTTTATTATTGATACTTCTAAAGGCTGTTTCTCTGCTTTCAGAATAGAGTAAATTGGTTGACAGTCCCCAATTTCGCCAAAGGTACGGGAAGTCATAAAGTAGCTCCAATTTTCGTACATATCCACCTTGAAGCTTGACTTTGAGTTTATCTTTTTGACCTGTGAAGTTTATATGGTTAAATGCTGCTCCATAATTTACTCTTTTGAAAGAATAATTGAATTCTTTGCGCCACACATTGAAATTTCTATCCGCCAGTTCAAAGATGATGTAAGGATAGATGAACCAGTTTTCTTGAACGGTAATGTCAATATTGCAGGTTTTTAGGTCAATATTCCAGTCTTTTAAGTTGACAATGGCAAGGGTGAACAAACCGATACTTTGCAGTCTTTTTTCATTGGAAGATAATTTTTTGGCCAGTTGATCTAGTGAGATCGTATCACCAGGATGCAAGTCAATCTCTTGATTTATAACTATTTTTTTTGTCTTGTGCAATCCATGAATCAATACGCTGTCTATAATAACAAAATCATTCTGACTAGAAATTGAAGGGCTATACAGCACTAGGATACAGATATAAATTTTAATTAAAATTCCTGTAATATGTACGGTGGTGATTTGAAAGGGTGAAACAAAAATCAAATTCATGTCACACATTAAGATATGACATCAGTGCATCATATCTATCTTTGAGCCCATCATTAAACCCTATTTCTGAAAAGGTCGCGGATATTTCATACCCAAAACGCTCCAAACTAGCTTTGAATGCTGTGATTTCTTGTCGATTAACTTTGAGCGTTATATAGATACGATGTGAATCAGGTATAGCATTAACAAAACTACTAAGTATTATGATGTCTTCCGCTTCTGCAATACGAGCTATTTCTGCCAACGAATAATTGCCACGAGCCATTTCTAACACGATAATGCTACCAGGTTCTGCAAAAGAAAAGTGATTAGCAAAATATTGTAAAAGATCTTCCATGGTGACCACACCTAAATAGTTTTCTTCTTCGTCAATAATGGGAATGATGGTTAGTTGGAATCTACCCATTTTGGTCATCACCTCAAAGAGATGATCGTGCTCAAAACAATAAGGTCTCAAAAAAGACAAACGATATGTGCCAACAGCCTCTTTTGTATCGTGGATTAAGATATCTTCTTCAGAGACCACGCCAAGCAATTGCTCATGATTGACTATAGGTAAATGCCTTACATGATAGACCTGCATCATCTGAAGGGATTCTTCACCCGTATCCGATGTTTGAATAGGAAAAACGGTCTGCGATATCAGTTCTTTTGCTATCAATGCACTTGGTATTTATTACAAAACGTTCACAAGATATAAAATTATTGTCTTAAAACTTTTTTTCGTTCAAATATAAATTCATCTTCGGATAGAATTCCTTTTTTACGCAGTTCTGACAATTTATTTAGTTGCACTAAGAGGCTATCGTCCATTGTCATTTCATTTTCTAAAAGAGGCTCTGATTTTTGTGTTTCAGGCTTTGGGTTTTCGGTGCTTTTTTCTGATGATAGATAAGGGTTTGCTCTAAAACCGCTAGATCTAAAATTATCAAATTCAGGCTGTATTCTCACAAATGCTAAATCATCATGCGATAGTATCCTTTCAACATCTTTTAGACCTAAGGTAACTGCTTTACTAAGGTGGTGATAAGCCAATGATTTGTTTTCAGTTAGAGAATAGGCGCAAGCGATATTAAAATGGATTGCTACATCATTGGGCGAGATTTCTAATCCTTTTTTAAAGTCAGCGATGGCATCATCCAAATCAAAATCTTTGTATTTTTTGATGCCACTGTTTTTAAAAGGGTTGGCTCTTAGCGACGTGGTAGGTGATGGTTTCTGCCTATTTTGTTGCGATTGTTTTAGGTCTGGAATTTGTTCATATCTTCTCATTTGCTCATCTCGGCGAGCTTCAAGAGGGCCACGTCTCACGGGTATATAGCCACGATTATATCTTTTGTCAAACTCCATTTCTGACATTTGGAGCAGCTTGATACCCTGCATTACTCCGACAATAACAGAGATAGGAAATCCTATGGATATGGAAAACATTAACAGAAAAAAAAAGCCAATAAAACCACCATATTTATTTAAATACAATTTATGTCCTCCCATGAAGCCTGTAAAAAATGCCAGCATTGCGGCTGTTACTTTATTTTTTGGTTGCATTTATAAATTATGTCTTGTTTTTTAATAAATTTTGCAAGTAAGTACGGCTATGTCATCTGCTATTTCATTCTCACCACGAAAATCATCTATCTCTTCAAGTAATTTTTGGTTGAAAGATTCAGGTGACATTTCGCAATTTTCATCAACGAAAATTTCTAAATAGCTGTCACCGAAATATTCTTCGTCTTTATTTCTCAGATCAGGCAAACCATCCGTAAAACTAACGATCATGGCACCTGGTTCAAGATTTATTTTCTCTTCTTTGATTTTCTCTAATTTTTCGAACGCACCGATAAATGAACAACCTTTGTCCAGTCTTATCAATGAACCATTCATTTTCAGTATGGGCGGATAATGTCCTGCATTGACATACTTTAATGTCTTGTGTTTAAGATCAATCTCTGCTACAAAGAACGTAATATATTTGTCACTTTTGGTAATTCTATAGACAGACTGGTTCAATGCAAAGACGAATGTCTCTAAATCACGATATTGAAAGATCAAAGATTGTATCATGGCTTGAAAATTTGCCATCAACAATGCAGCGGATACACCTTTGCCAGAAATGTCGGCAATGCAGAATGCAAAACGATCATCGTCAAATCGGATATAGTCTAAATAATCTCCGCCAATATTAAAGTGTGGTTTGTAAATCTTTGAAATAGCAAATTTACTTTCAACTGGCCATATTTCAGGGATAAGCATTTGCTGTACTTCTGAGGCAAGTTCCATCTCTCTTTGATATCGTTCTTGTTCTATTTGTTTTTTGAAGAGTCTTTTGTTTTCAATCGCTACTGCTATGATATTGGTAATAGTGGTGATAAATTGAATTTTGTTGTATAAGTCTTCTTTTTCTTTTATGCCGCCTATCACAGCATACGCAATAGGTACATCTTTATGGAAAACTGGAATTATAATATCAAAACCTTCTAATAAAATATGGTCATCGTTTTTGATCGTGTGCAGCCTTTTGTGTATCAATAGGAGTGGCACCATTTTTTCAGTCCTTTTTTTCTCAAAATTTATTGCTGCAGTGCATTCCCACTCTTCACCATCCGTGACAAATAATGCCATTTTTTCAATACCCATCTCCCAACTCAAGAACGATTTGTACATATTGAAAAGCCCATCAGCTGACACGTTATCATTGATGGCTTGTGTTATTGTGAGCAATGACTTGATCTGAAGTTGCTTTAGACTGAGCTCCTTTTCCAACTTTTCTAATATTACCAATTCTCGATTCATAGGACAAACCTACGGAATTCTTTTGACATGATAAAATCTCACAATAGTTTTTCTCCATAGATCTTAAGTTGGTTATGGAAGGTTAAAGTTGGTATTGGTACCAAGAAGAATAACAAAAGAAGCTGTTACTCCTGATGGTCATGAAAGCTTTATCGATTAATCTTACCAATGACTGATGAGCCTTTTCAAACAATTTTTGAATCTTAAATTTGTATTATAGGTTATGATACAGTTTTTCAGAGTAAGTTGCCCAGTTTTTAATATTACTTCTAAATTCATTAAAAGAGTCATATACTTTTTGGGTAAATGGATCAGCTAATGCTATTTCTGATAATACTTCATCCGTATATTGACGTAATTTTTGGAGTGTTTCGGGCGTAAATGTACGAAGTTGTACATTTTTTTCTTCTTTTATCTTATTCAAATATTCATTGTTTTTGGCTTCAAACTCAGAGATGACCCAAAGGTTCATTCTGGCTGACGCAGTTTCTAAAATAATTTGCAAATGCTCTGGCAAGTCATTAAATGCTTTGAGATTAAACATATTTTCTAGAACAGATCCCGGTTCGTGCCAGCCAGGTGAATAGTAATATTTTGCTATTTTATGAAAACCCATAATGTAATCGTGATAAGGACCAATCCACTCCGTAGCATCAATCACACCTCGTTCAAGGTTTGTATATATTTCACTGCCAGAAGACAAAACAGCTGTGCCTCCTGCTTTGGCCAAAACTTTGCCTCCGAGCCCTGGCATGCGCATCTTAAGCCCTTTAAAATCATCAATAGATTTGATTTCTTTATTAAACCAACCACCCATTTGCATCGTAGTGTTGCCAGCTGGAAATGCTATCAGGCCAAATTTTTGATATAATTCTTTCCAAAGTTCTATACCACCACCACAGTAAATCCATGCATTCATTTGTTGAGCATTCATACCGAAAGGAACTGCTGCAAAGAATTGAGTAGCGGGTGATTTTCCAGCCCAATAATAAGCCGCACCGTTGCCCATTTCTGCTGCTCCACTACTTACAGCATCAAATACTTCTAAGCCTGGAATTAATTCACCTGCACCATAAACTTTTATTGACATCTGTCCCATCGACATTTTATATACCCAATCTGAAAACAATTGGCACGCTTCGCCCAAAACGGGAAAATTAGGCGGCCATGTGGTTACCATTTTCCACTTATATGTCTTGCTTATGTCGGCTTTGATTTCAGTTTTGTTTTTTTGAGATTGACATCCATTGATAAAAAATGCACTGCCAATAGCTGCAGTTGCTGTATGTCTTAAAAAATGTTTTCTGTCCATTTTTTTGATCATTTTGATGTTGTTACGATTCCACAAACTTAGCAATTTTTTGATCCTTGTCTATACTTCTTCTAATTTTTTACTTTTTAATCTATTTAATACTACATTTGCAATTTAAATCACATTAATTTTGTTTGCTTCATGGCTAAAAAATATCAAATCTTTGAAGAACCCAACGCACTCACTTCAGTTGCAGCATTTCACGATATGTTTAATATGCCAGTACTTACAAGTCCTATTATTCCTGATGAAAAAAGATGTCAACTTAGAGTTGCGCTTTTGCAAGAAGAACTAGATGAGTTAAAAACAGCGATTATCGAAAATGATATCATCGGTGTGGCTGATGCGCTGAGTGATCTGCAATACGTACTGTCTGGTGCAATACTTGAGTTTGGTTTGGCCAATAAATTTAAGCAACTTTTTGATGAAGTGCAGCGATCTAATATGAGTAAAACCTGTAAATCATTGGATGTAGCAAGAGCAACACAAGATTATTATCTTAGTGAAAAAAATACAGAATCCTATATCGTTGGACGAGAAGGGGAATATCTTGTTTATCGGGCAGAGGATAATAAAGTACTAAAATCGGTAGAATATTCTGAAGCAGATCTTGAGTCTATTGTTTTTCAAAAATAGGATGTGTAATTCCAAATTAAACTAAGGGGAATATATTTAACATTTTTTCACAGATTGTTCTCCTGATTAAATTATACTATTTTAATGCTCTTTTACAATTATTTATGACCACAGGGACAATACATAACATCAATACATGGTTGACGCAAATTAATAATGACTTTAAGGCAGCTGTGTCTGTGGATTGTGTCATTTTTGGTTATGATGATGATGCGCTAAAGATTTTGGTTTCAAAATGTGATATGCCTCCATTTGAGCATGAATACTCCCTTCTGGGCGATATTGTTCATCCCGATGAGACGACAGACGAATCTGCTAAAAGAGTATTAATAGCTAAAACAGGATTTACTGATGTATTTTTGGAACAAGTACAAGTGTTTAGTGACTTAAATAGGCATCCACTTGGACGAGTTATTACGGTAGCTTATTTTTCATTAATAAAAATTGACAAAGATCATTTAGATCATCTAGAAAAAAATGCACATTTGCAATGGTTGGATGTAAATGAAATTCGATCTTTAGCCTTTGATCATTTCAATATTATGCACACTTGTTTGCGTAAAATGCAAAAACAAATTCGGGAGCAACCTATTGGGTTTAATTTACTACCTAAAAACTTCACTTTACTACAGTTGCAAAGACTCTATGAAGTGGTTCTAAATATTGTTTTGGATAAACGTAATTTCAGACGTAAACTCAAAGGGTTGGGCATACTTAAAGATATAGGGGAGATTGAAGAAGCGGTATCTCACAGACCTGCTAGACTTTATACTTTTGATGAAAGTGTATATGAAAACAAAAAAGTAACAGGTTTTAATTTTGAATTATAAACCACAATGTTGGATGCATTACAATTTGAAAGTATCCACTTAATTTTTTAAGACTTTCCATTTCAAATGTGATGGGGATTAGCTATGCTACTTGTTTGATCCAGTATTGTTGTTTGTCTATCTCATCTGATATCAATGCTTCGACACCAAGCGACAAATTTCCAAAACAGTATCTACACCTTTTTCCATATCTTGTACAGATACCCATTCATATTTGGAATGGATAGCTTGTTCGCCGGCAAAAAGATTGGGGCATGGCAATCCTAAATGAGATAACGCTGCACCATCGGTACCACCTCTAATACTTCCATAATCTGCTTTGATACCCACATTTTCCATGGCTTGCAAGGCGATTTGACTAACGTGAGGATATTTGACCAACACATCTTTCATATTTCTATATTGAACTTTGACTTCACTCTCATAAGAAGAATTAGGATAGGAAAGTAATACATCTTCAGCTATACTCGTTATCAAGTTTGCATATTCGTCCAATTTTGCAGTCTCAAAATCCCTCAAAATAAAATCTATGGTGGCAGTCTCTAAACTACCTTGTATTTTGGTAGGATGTATGAATCCTTCTTTACCTTCTGTAGTCTCCGGAGTTATACTGAGTTTTGGTAACGATGCAACTATTTCAGAGGCAATTTTGATGGCGTTTTCCATAGCTCCTTTTGCCATGCCTGGGTGAGCACTAACTCCATGTATAGTAAGTTTTAGCGCATTGGCTGAAAAGTTTTCATCTTCAAAACAACCCAAATCACCAGAATCCAACGTATAGCCAAAGTCTGAATCCAACAAATCAATATCTACATTTGCCACTCCTTTTCCTATCTCCTCATCTGTAGTGAACAAAGCTTTTACTTGACCATGCTCTATATTAGGATCTTTGACTATTTGATACAACGCATCCATGATGATGGCAACACCGGATTTGTCATCGCTCCCCAACAATGTCAATCCACTTGCTGTGATGATGTCATGACCTATTTTATTTTTGAGATTAGGATGTTGAGTAGGAGATAAAACTATCGCTCGATCATCTGGTAAAGTAATGTCTTGGCCTTGATAATTAGGATGTAAGATTGGCTTCACATCGGTACCACTGCAATCTGGCGCTGTATCTAAATGAGCACAAAAAAATATTTTAGGCACGGGTTTATCCGTATTGGATGGAATTTCAGCATAAATATATCCTGCGTCATTGGTAGTAAATGAAATGCCTAGCTGTGTCAATTCATCACTTAAAATTGCTGTGAGATTTTTTTGTTTGGCAGAAGAAGGAAAAGTTGTACTCATCGGATCAGCTTGTGTATCTACTTGTACATATTTAAGGAATCTATCTTTTACTGAATATTGCATGATGTTGTATTAAGATTTTGAAGTGTAAAGATAAGTTTATTTGGTTTATCACCAACTTATTCTTTAGTCAAATTCTTTTTTTTGGAAGGGTGTTGCACTAAAATAATGAAGTGGATTATTCCATTACATTATTGATTGCCATCACTGGATTTATCAAACGCCCAGTGCGTAAAGTGTTTTTTGTCTCTTTGCCCGTTGCGTTCAATATTTTAAAGGCTTCTTGTGTGGTGATTGAAGGACGTATTGCTTTCATTACTGCGAGAAGACCTGCCACTTGTGGAGCTGCCATAGATGTACCATTGAATGAGGTGTAGGAGTTGGATGGGGTAGTGGAAAGTATTCTCTCACCTGGTGCAGCCAAACCCATAGATAAATTTTGTACGTGATTGGAAAAACCTGACTTTTCATTTCGCTCATTGATAGATGTGACGGTGATGACATTTTCAGTATTGGCAGGGCTGTAGCGTAAGCCATCCAGATTGGCATTGCCAGCAGCAACCACTACTATGGCTCCTTTATGATTGGCGTATCTTACAGCATCATTATACGCTTTTTCTCTTGTTTGATTAGTTATACTCCCTAATGACATTGAAATCACATCTGCGCCATCATCAGCAGCTTTGATTATTCCAGCTATGATTTGGCCTTGCGTTCCAAAACCTGCATCACCGATGACTTGAATACCATATACGTTGACCCATTCTTTGGTAGGCACCATCGATGCCACTCCAATACCATTATTGGTAATGGCGGTCGCTACTCCCGCACAATGTGTGCCATGACCTTGTTTGTCTTTGTTACCACTAGGATTATTAAGGTCTTCATGGTTTGTATCTATGCCTGTATCTAGGATGTAGAGTTTTGCTTTTTTGGTTGGTACGATGGCTTTCTCTCTAAAAAGTTGATAATATTTTTCCATCTCAAGGTATTGTAGATGCCATTGCATTTTGACAGATGGGTCATTGGAAATAGTAGCACTTGGATGTATGATAGGTTCATTTTTTTGAGGAAACTCCATGGTAATTACTTCATTGCCTTCGGCCCAATCTATTTTATTCATCTGTTTTAATTGCGTGAGCAGTCCTTTTGTTTTACTCCCATCAGCAATGTCTAAAATGTAATAATTGTCTAACTCCGTGATGCTTTCCCATTGAGGTGAAAATGCCTTTCTAATACTTATATTTTCCTTCTTTAGCCATAAATTTAGTTTCCCTAATGATTTTGGTTCTATTTGGATTATGATTTCACCTTTTGGATCGTAAAGGAATTCAGAAAGTTTAGCACTTGTAGCCAAATTTGTATCGTCCTGAGGGGAAAACAATGCACTGATTTTTGACTCAAATTGAAAGACAGACGCAGATGCGAAAGCAATTATAAGCCATTGAGCAATTTTATTTTCATTAGTAGCATTGATGATGACTCCTACAATAGCCAATAAGACACACGACACAATCAATTTGGGTAAAAATGTAATCAAACCAAATGATTGGAAATACGAATATCCGATAAAAATGAAAAAAGAAAGGAAAAAAAGCAATCCCACTTTTGGGGCCAAAGCTTTATTTTCTTTGGACATAATCCACAATCCTAAAAAGGCAACACTGATGGCTAAAAGCATTTTGAAAAATGTTTATTGACCAAAGTTAGTGTTATTTTTATGATTTATCCATATTAATCGACTATCATTAGCAATTATCGGTCAAATTAATAAGATTTTACATTGACAGAAGGGTAGGAGATGAAAGATGCACTGTTCATTCTACTTTAATATTTACAGATTATATTTGATTAAGAAATGAGAATGGAAAGTGATTTTGGCCCTTCCGAAATCACTTTCCAACTCACAGGAACACTAATAAAATGTCCTTTCGTAGTTGCTTTAGCGTTCTCAGTGGAGGAGAGAAATCCATTTTTTAAAGACAAAATATTGAAAACATTGAGTGTTAAAGTATAATTAATTACTTTCCTTGTAATATTTTAAGACCTTCGCCACTTTGAAAATCCATCCCCAGCTTGGCTAATTCTTCAAATATGATATTGCCAGATAAAACAAAATATGCATTCATGTCTGGCATATTGATGTGAGCAAATACTTTGTTGAGATACTTGCCTCCATCAATAGCATATAACTGTACTTTTTGAGTTTTGTTCTTGACATCTACTAGCAAATCGAATTTGTCACGGGTAAGTACCGCTTTTATTTTTGCTTTATCATTTTTGTCAATATCATCTCCTTTTTTAAAAACTAAGATATCAACATTTTCGATAGTACTTTTTATGTTTGCTTTAGATTCATTAAACATCTTGAGTACTTCGCCAGTAAAATTCATATTGACCACACCTTCATCGTTTTTATATTTTCGGAATATTTGATCAATATTTTTTTGTGCCATCAAAGGCAAAATGAACATGATTAGTAAGATGGAAAGAAAGTATTTTGATATCATTTTTATGATTGTTTAGTTGGTTATGGTATTTACTTCTTGGATATCATTTTTTAGCTTGTTGAAAGATACATTCTTTAGGTCATTATAAGTAAGATTGGTCTTTAGGTGTACCATTGTGATATTGCCCTTATCTTCATTGAGTATTACTAAGTGTTGGATGGTATCTTCTACTTCCTGCACGATTATTTTTAGATGGCTATCTTCTTTTTTGACACTCACATATTCAGCAAATCCATATTCTGAAGTGATGTTTTTGGCGAAATTTCGAACGATCGCTTGGGTATTGTATTTTTTTAGATCCAATGTTGTCGTCGCTACTCTGATATTTTTAATTTTAGTACCTATATCTAGAAGTTGCTTGGCTTGGTCATCTTCTTGGACAGAAATAGCTAAGATTCCTAACTTTATAACCCAACCTGGCACAGATGCACCATCATAATTTTGGGTTTTTTTAAGTTGACCAAAAATACGATCTATGGATGTTTGAGCTTGGACGGAAGTGTATGAAAGCAAGAGTCCAAATATTAAAATAATGCTATATAATGGCTTCATGATGGTAATTGTGATGATTGTTTACTTCTTTTTTACTTTATCAAGATGTTCGGCACCATCAATGTCCAATTTTTTGGCCAATTTGGAGATCTTATTGAGGTCTATATTTCCTACAAAACTCATCATGACAAACTCATCTTTGCCTCCGACCAAGAGCAATAACTCTGCTATGACACCATTGGCTTCTTTAGTGACAAATCTTACATTTGATTCTTTGTCTCTCACAGTGACCAACTCTTCGTATTCTTTGATGTTTAAACGGCGGTTAGCTTCTTTGTACACCTTATCTGGATTCACTTTAGATGTAAGTATCCTTAGACCTTTTAGATCTTTTACAATACTTGCCAACTCTTTGTCTTCCACTTCAGATGTTGCTTTACTAACCATTTGAAACATTTTCGGACTGACATAGACAACTGTAAAGTTTTCGTCTTCTTGGTAATCTTTAAAGAATCGCTCTATGGCATCAGATTGTGCCGAGATGGAAAAACTAACAAACATAGCTAACGCTAATGAAAAAATACTTTTCATGATTAAAATGATTTAAAAGGTTATAAAAATTTGAAAATTAGGTACTTATTTGAATAGAGATGCTTTTTCGAGCGCTCCCATATTTTCTCTTACAGATTGCTGACTTTTTCTAAACTTTTTTGATACCAATGCCAATGCTTCCTTAGTTACTCTGAGGGCTTCTTCAGGGTCTTCTATTTCATGTATATTGGCATACTTGTTTGTATTTGACTCTGGTTTCATATTATTGACTACAAAAATGGCACCTATGACCAAAACACTTGCCGCTGCCGCAGCATATATCCATTTTTTGATATTTAAGCGCATCACTTTGACTTCTGTTGGCGCATTAGGTTCAATAATATTAGATCCCTCATACGTTATTTGTGCTTCATGGTCAAAGAATGCAAACATTTCTGCAAACTGTTGGTGATTTTCTGCTATCTGACCACTATTGAAGTAGGCTTTTAATAATGATTCTTCTTTAAGAGATGTGTTGCCTTCCCAATATTTGTCCAATAATAGATTCATATCTACCTCAAGTGGACTTTGTACTTGTGAAGCTTGTCCCATCCAACCAAACAAATCCTTATATGGTATATGTGTCTCATCTATATTTTCTTGAAGAAAATAAGTTTTGAGTTGGTTCTCATCTTCCAGAGTGGATGCTCCCTCCCAATATTTTTCTAAGAGTAAGTCTATATTATGCTTCATATCTCTTAATATTTCTTTTTAACAATGCTTCTTTGAGTGCCTTTCGTGCTCTATGAAGACTTACTTTTACAAAATCAAGTGTTGTTTCTGTTATATCTGCAATCTCCTGATAAGTATAACCTTCCACATCTCTTAAATGGACGATCATACGCTGTTTTTCAGGCAATTGATTGACCAAAGCCATGATACTACCAAATCGCTCAGTATCTTCCAGTTTTTTGTCTGGTGTCACATCCGAATCACTCAAATGGTGGTAATCAGAAATGTCCTGCACACTAGCTTTTTTATTGCGCACTTTGTCGATACACATGTTTCTAGTGACAGTCATACACCAAGCTTCTTTATTTTCTATCTCTTGGTATTGCTCTATTCTATTCCAGATTTTGATCATCAATTCTTGCATGATGTCTTCTGCGTCAAAAGTATTGCCCACGATATTCAAAGCAAAACGGTATAATTTGTCTTTAAAGGGCAACTCAAGGGCTTTCATTTTATCTTTGCTCATTTACGAAAGGATGACGGAGGGTAATTATTAAATGTTACAAAAATCATAAAATTTTCTTATATCCTCTGTTTTTTAATCACTTTTTATGCCTTTTTCCAATAATGAACCCCAAAAGGAATATGTTATTGTGAATATCTTTAGCTTTGCCTTTCTAAATGGAATATAGATTGGGAGTAATACAGAGGCAAAGCCTTAAATATACTTTAGTAAATTTTATAGGAACCTTTATTGGATTCGTAAGTGTAGTGTTTATTTATCCATTGGATGGTGGTGATCTTTATGGTTTTTTTCAATTGATGTATGGTTCCGCTGTGCTGTTGGTACCGTTTTTGGCTTTTGGGATGCAAGGTGCTATTGTAAAGTTTTACCCTATTTTTGTACAGAAGCAAAAAGATAAACAATTCTTAGCTTTCACATTTGCTTTGACAACGATATCTATCATTTTGTCCACATTAGTGATTGGGTTGGTTTATACCCTTTTTAGGAATCAACTGTTTTCGATTTTTGACAACTTTTCAGTTATTGATGAAAATCGATATGCCATATTATTAATGAGTTATATAGTCACTTATTCCACAGTTTTTTTATATCATGCGGTGGTTAGATATCGGATTGTGATTCCTGACATAATTAATACGGTGGGATTGAAGTTTTTTCTCCCGTCCTTGGTACTCGCTGTTTATTTAGGTTATATCAATGGAAATTGGTTTTTGCCCTTAATATTGATTTATTTTTCTTTGGTTGGGGCTGCCCTTTTTATATATGTGCTTAGGTTGGATACCCATGAATGGAAGCCTGATATGTCCGTATTAGATAAGAAAGGATATAGAGATTTCTTTGGATTTATGGGATTTGCTGTATTAAATGGATTAGGAGCAACCTTAGCCTTAAGATTAGATATTACTATGATTGGCGCTATGCTTGATGTAAGGGCAGTCGCTATCTATGGAATCATTATGACTATATCCAACGTAATGGAAATACCTTCCAAAGCACTCAATCAAATAGCAAGTCCTGTGATTTCTAATGATTGGGCCAATGAAAATCGTACCAATATTCAGGATGTTTATCAAAAATCTTCTCTATATGGCATGGTGGGAGGATTGTACTTGTTTCTTATTATTTATTTTCTTTGGGTCGATATTCTGGCGTTGATGCCTGGGAAATTTAATGTCACATTATCTACCATATTGACCATATTTGCATTGCTTAGTTTTGCGAGGATCACTGATTTGGTAACTGGTGTCAATTCTATTATCATTTCCTATTCTAAAGATTATAAATATCACATGTATTTTTTAGTCATTTTGGGATTAGCCAATGTATTATTGAACTTTATATTTATTAAACAATTTGGCTTGGTAGGAGCAGCAGCAGCTACTTCGATAGCTTATGTCTTATTCAATGCGTTAAAGCATTTTTTTGTAAAATATCGATTCGGGTTTGATTTGAAATTTGGAAGCCACTTTTGGGTGCTTTTTTGTGCATTAATATCATTTTTCGCACTTTATTTTACTTCTTTTGATTTACACCCTGTCTTGAATATAGCCATAAAATCTAGCATTACCACCATCGTATTTGGATCTTTGATCTACTTTACCAATCCAGGAGGTGTATGGAGAAACATGCTGCACGAATATCTAGCTAAAATAAGATAAACAACTTTGTAAGATGTTAATTACTCAACTTTTGAAGTTAAGCATATAAACAAATCGTTGCTACATTTTTGGAAAGGATACTTCTGAATTTTCTAATATTTCATCAATACTTTGCTGGCTTTCCACTGGTCAAACTATTTTTAATAAATTCCCTGAGGTCATCGGTAGATTTGGCCAAATCTTCTTTACGCAAATACATCATGTGTCCACTTCGGTATCCCTTGAATGACAATCTATCTTGCAACCTGCCACTTGGGTCTAACTGCCACATGGTATATTTTGCATTGAAATAGGTAGTAGCACCGTCATAATAACCAGACTGAAACATTACATTTAGATATGGGTTTTGCGCCATAGCTTGACGAAGATTGTCTCTAGTATTGTCATTTTCATTATTCCATGGATGGACATCACCGAACATATTGTATTTTACATCTGTCTTTAGATTGAGTTCTTCTCTATAATAATGGTTGATGGCTGGTGTAAATGAATGAAGCCAAGAAGTCAGCTCTGCACTATAATCTGGTGCATTGCCACTTAATGATTTGTCTATCCCTAAATACCTAGAATCCAAACGGCCCACATTATAACCATTGTCATTTTTTAGCAAATGTTTCCAAAAGTAAGTTGTGGTAATGGTCAGATTATTATCTAAAAAATCTTTTTCTGTAAGACCTGTGTATCGAGATAGTTTTTTAGCCATATCTTTTTTTAAAGTTTCAGAAAGAAATCCACCTTTTACATAAGCAGGTATAACCTCTTCCACAGCAAATTTTTCTACTTCGGGCAAATATTCTTCCAAATCTTTTGATTGGAGATCTGCCGATAACTTTTTGTGATACCAAGCTGCTGCTGCATAATATGGTATGTTGAGTGCATCGCTCACAGGGCCATCGACTCTCAATACCTTGTAGTCTGCAGGTGACACTAGTATCACGCCATTCAAATACATCCATTGTTTGTTTTGCAACTCTAAGGCCAAACCAGCTACGCGTGTGCCACCGTAACTTTCGCCTATCAAATATTTTGGCGAAGGCCACCTGCCACTGCGTGTGATGAATGTGTTGATCCACTCTGCAAGGTATTTTATATCGGCATTGATACCGAAAAATTTTGTTTTATCGATGTCTTTTCCACTCAATGGTATGGTGCGAGAATACCCAGTATTAACAGGGTTGACATAAATGATATCTGATACATCCAGAATAGAGTAGGGGTTTTCTTTATAGCCATACGGTTGTACAGGATAACCTTCGTCATCTATTTTGAGTATTCTTGGTCCTGTATAAGCAAGGTGCATCCAGACGGAACCAGATCCTGGCCCACCGTTGAAAGATATCAAAAGTGGTCGCTCATCATAATTGGTCAGACCACTTCGTTTGTAATATGTATAGTGTAAATAGGCTATTTCCGCACCATCATCTCCCCAAACTGGCTGCGTGCCAGTGGTAGCTGAATAAGTGATTTCTTTGCCCTTTATGGTCACTTTATGATGGGTGATGACTTCCATATTGGTTTTTAAGACTCTATCCTGAGCCATCAAACACATAGGCATCAAAATTATCAAAAGAGATTTAACGTATCCAAATTTAGTGTTCATTTTTTTATTTTTTGAAAGACTAAAGATTGTATCTTACAGAATGTAGGAACAAATATAATTTTATTGGACTATCTATTGAAATTATCTTTAAAGAAAAAAATTGTAACTATTCAGGTGTTTACTATTTCACTACAATTTTGTCACGATTTTTGCAACTTATAGGCAAAAATAGCGCCAAAATTAAGTTGGTTTTCCATTTTTACCGCGGATATATATCCGCGGTTATTAATATTCTACCCCTTTGGGGTTATAGCTGAACAGTTACAAAAAATTTACTTATTTTTCGATGCGCCATAAATTGAGCCAGCCCAATATAAATAAAAGCCCACCAACAGGTGTAATAGGTCCAACAAAATTCCATGCATCGCCGCCCAAGAGATGTTTGGTACTTAATAGGTACAGTGAGCCTGAAAAACATAACGTACCCGCAAAAAAAAGATAAAAGCTCAAGTTGGCTACTTTTGACTTTGATGGCATCAATGCAATGAACATCATAGGTAGTATATGTACGAAATGATATAACGTAGCTGTCCTAAAAGTTTCTGTCTGACTTAGATCCAAGTAAGGTTTCAGTCCGTGTGCTCCGAATGCTCCGATTCCTACTGCTAAAGCACCCAATAGTGCAACGATTTTTATTTTAGTATTCATTTTTGTGCTGGTTTAGTTAAATTTAATTTCTTATGATATTTGCCAATCAATTTCCTGCTTATGATGTGCTTTTAAGTAAGTATTCGCTTCAGAAAAGTGTTTGCATCCTTGGAATGCATTTCTAGCCAATGGCGATGGGTGCGCCGCTTCCAAAATGAGATGTTTGGTGTCATCTATTAAATATCTTTTGGATTTGGCAAAATTGCCCCACAACATAAATGTAATATGCGTATGATGATAGGAAAGATATTGTATCGTAGCATCTGTAAACTGTTGCCAACCAATATTCTTGTGTGATCCAGGTTTGTTTTGTTCTACCGTAAGGATGGCATTCAATAATAGTACGCCTTGGCGTGTCCAATATGTCAAATCGCCATGAAAAGGAATAGTGCATCCCACATCTGAAGCTAATTCTTTGTAAATGTTTTTTAGAGAAGGTGGGATTTTAATACCTTTGGGTACTGAAAAACTCAAGCCCATAGCTTCTCCTTGGTTGTGGTAAGGATCTTGACCTAATATGACCACTTTAACATTTTTTGGTGGAACTGCTTTATAGGCATTAAAGATTAGGTCCTTTGGTGGGTAAATGATTTTGCCTTCTGAATGATGTAATAGAGTTAATATCATTGAGAAGTAGGGAGACTCAAACTCATTTCTGAGTGCTTGCATCCATTCTAGAGAGATGTTTGTATCAATTGGTAGCATCCTATTATGCACTCTTTCTAAAGATTTTGATAATATAAAAATTAATTAATACCTCTGCAAAAACATTCCTTAAACACCATAAGAACGTAAAGGTTTTTCCGAATTTTGTGCTTTTAGTTTTTGTAGCATTTTAATTAAAAGTACGTTTAATAAATTTTACGGATAACCTGATAATGAAACAAAGGAGAAATTATTCAGTTAGATTTTTTATGTCATCTCCTTATGGGATTGTATAGAAACAAGTACTTTTTACAACTATTTCATCTTTTTTTCTTTGAGCTGATTGCGTCTGACTACTTTTTTATATTCAGACGATTGGTTAAAATTACGGTATAAATTTGAGTTTTTACCATATTGCAAGATTATGGCAGCCTTAGCCCTTTCTTTGATATCTTTGATTAGTTTTTCGTGTTCTACAATTTCCCTATGTAGGTTTTCGGCCATTAAGATGGTTCTGTTATATTCATCCGTAATGTTGGAGTAAAATTCCGTGGCTTTTATAAAATGATCAAAAGCGTCGTTTTCGGGTGGGTTTTTTGAGTTTAAGGCTTGTGTTAATGGAATGACTTTATCCTTACATTCATTCAAGAGTCTTGGGTCTTTGCGTTTCATCTGTATATTTTATTTTTTTTAATGGTCAGATGGAATTGATGACATACCTGCATCTATGGTGTTATCGAACTTGCGCTTCGCATGTAAAATAATCACTACGGTTTGTGTGTTACCATCATTTCATCGGCTATAAGTTTTAGTTTTGTGTATATCAATATCGATACTTACAACATTGATATTGATGAATAGTTTATTTATATTGATGTAGAGTAAATTCATATCGTTGTATAATATTTTAATATTGATTTACAGTATATCGATGTCAATTGTGTATATATCAATGTTGATTCAGTATATTTTAATATTGATGCAGACAAAATGGATATTAATATTGTCTCTTTTGATATTGATATTTTCTATATCGACATTGATTTAGAAAATATCGATGTTGATTTAGTGTATTTTAATATCGATTAAGATTTTGATTGCACTTAAAATGCTTAAAGGTCTGTTCGATAACTCTTTTGCACCTGTACTAGAAGGTTTTTGTATCATCAAAATCAATATTGGAGTACTAAAAAACCTTCCACGGACGAAGGTTAAGCCTTTGCGAACTGTCGTAAAGCTTATCGAAAGATACCTTAACAATTTTCGACTGATGATTAACGCTTTAGGATCATTCGTTAACCCTTTGTGACTAGCCAATAAGGCTTCGAGACTACTCCCTTACTGTTAACGAGTACTCCTTAGCTGTAAAGTATAGGTCGTTTGCAATTAATCAAAACCCATGAAGTGATACTTGCCCATCCCAAAGCTTCCATTAGAACCCATTTGGTGTTTTCGGTCTCCCATAATGTGTTATGGCGGATGTCTTTGTTGATGAGCAGTCTTGCTTAAGAGTTAATGAGGTCTCCTTAAGGCTTAATGGAAGAGTGGAAAAGGATTGGGACAATGGAGAATTAACAACGCTTAATAAAAATGTTAATGATCAAGGGCTCGATCTATTAAGTATCCAAAAAAAATAAATTTTTATCTGATAAAAATGGCTTATTGTTGCCGAAATATCACTTTCCCTAGCTCTGTAAAACTTAATTATATATTGAACATCATAATACAGCTGTATATCAACTCCTTAAGACCACAATAATGTAAAATAGATTTGCTAAATCCAATGAGTTCATATATATTTGCATATGCTAAACAAAAATCATTAAAACTTTGGAAACTTTATCACTGATATATACCTTTTTATTAAAAGACAGGAACAACAAAAATTAACAAATTAAATATATGAATATGAGAATCAAATTTTTATTAATTGCTTTTACCACCTTTTTATTTTTATCATGCTCAAACAAATTAGTAAAGCTTGAAAATAATAAAAGTATTGATGCTAGACTTGTTGGTACTTGGGTCGGAAATGAAAAAGATAAACAAATTGAAGGTGCAGAAAAGTCTTGGGAAATGAATAGAAAATCAGACGGAACTTTCGTTCTTGATTTTAAATTTATGATAAATGGTAGAACTCAGAAACTTATTGAAACTGGTACATGGTGGATTGAAAAGGGAAAGTTTCATGAATTTCATGAAGTATCTGGCAAAACAGATATTTACAAATACACAGTTTTAGATGAAAACAGGATTAAATTTACTTCAGAACAAATGAGTATGGAAATGAATTCTGAAATTTATGAGTTTATCGACACACGTAAATGATTTTTAATTTCTAAATAGTTATTGTGAAATAATCAATCAATATTACTAAAGGGGTATTTGATTGTAAGTTTTCTAAATAGATGATTTAGAAGTTGACGAAGTGAATTTAAATATTATAATCAATGGAAAATAATCAAATAACGGCACTCCAAGATAAAATAATAGAAGCCCTTAAAGTTGCCGCTCAAGAATTAATTGAAAATAAAAAACGTAACCATCAAAAAATAGCTATTTCTGTTGACGGTAAAGTGCAAATTATAATTCCTGAATAATAGCAACATAGCTTTTGGGAGGTCAATTTTCTAAAAAGCGTTGTTTAAAATAAATTTGGGGAATACAGGTAGATCATATATTTTTGTGTTTGCTAAAAATAGTATGGCAATATGAGTTTTAAAGACTTTTTTATTGATAGATTCATTTTTTTTGAAAAAAACCAAAAGTTGTTGGATTATTTGTGCGTCTGATAGCATGTTATCTTTAAGAAAAAGAATGAAAACTGATTTAGAAATATTGATTGAGCATTTGCAAGCTGAATTTGACTACCTAAAGTCATCTCTAGATGAATGTATAAGTGAATGGGATTTTGATGGCGCCGAAGCATTTCGCAAACCTGTTATCTATACGCGAAGAAAATTAGATGTTCTGAAATGCCTTGAAAACCCAAATTACAATAAGATTTCAAGACTTACATCCGTGATTTCAAAAATGGAAAAGAGTCTGGATGAGAAAAAATATGATTTGGACTTCCTAGACGAACAAACTCGGCTAAACATGGAACAACATCTCAATGAGTCCACAAGACAAAGAATTGATAAATCAAAGCTAGAACTTGAAGGTTTAAAAACATTTTCACCTAAACAGCAAATGGACAATGATAAAATTCTTGAATTGCTAGAAGGATTAGAACGAAATGAAATAAAGGAAATCGAATTTGAAATTAAAAAAGATGAAATTTTCTTACTTTTGAGAGTAGATGAGCAATATGGTGAATTCTCATTAAGAGCAACAGATAATAAGAAGGTAGAACACTATTTAGTTGAGCCAACGAAATCAATACTTAGACAATTAGGGTTTGATACTGAAACGTTTAAATTGCAAATATCTAACTTTACTGAAATGGACAAGCTTAGGCTACTCGAAAAATTGGCAATTTTATATTTTGAAGTTTTTGGTGCCTTTGGAAAGGATATAAATCTAAAAATAGAATAAATAATATGAAACTAATCACCTTTTTAATCCTATTTTATTCAATAATTGGCTTTTCCCAAACCAAAGATTTGTGTGATTTAGTATTTTCTAAAAAAGACAATTTTGATATAATTAAAACCTTTAATGGTATAATACCTGATGAATTTAAAATAATAGATACAACAACTGCTTGGAGTCCCAAAACATTTTATTTAGATGATTTAAATTTGAATAGTAATGATGTTTTAGCAGAAATTGAAAAAGACGATCACCATCCATATCATCATACGTATTTGTTTTCTGACAAATTGCTTGATAATAAAGTGAGTGTAACTGAAAAAATAAGATTAAGTAAGATTGCTCAAAATACCAAATCTAATAGAATTGAACTAAAAGGAGAAAATTACGCAACAATAAAGGAGGTTGAACTAACAAAGGGTTTTTATTTCCTAATCACGGAGCCTATATATTCGGAAAATGGAAAATTCGCTTTTCTTAAAGTAATAATCAAGAACAAATTTAATTTCTTAGGAAAAGAATTGAGCCAATATTTTGGGAGTATAACAATTATGTTTGAGAAAAATGAAAAAGAAAAGTGGAATCAAACTGGGATTAAAAATATTTTAATGTTATAATAGATATTATGGAAGAGTTCGAAATCAAACCAAACAAATCAAAATTCAAGAATATATATATCTTTATTATCATTTTTTTAGGATGGTTAATAACAGGAATTGGTGTATTGGGTAAAATAAATAGCATGGCTTCAGGAGGTATGCTACTAAATCTTGGATTGTTAATTCAAATTATTGGATATGTATTAGGAATAGTAAAACTTCTAACAGTCAAGAACGTTAGAGATTTTCTAAATAGTTGATTAATTAGTCTCATTCCTATGCCCAATACCACCAATCCCATCCACCAAATCCAATATGTCCACAATTTTCAAGACCTAGTAGAAACACTTTTTCAGGGCGATACTAATGCGATTTGTTGGTCCCGTGAGTTAATGGGAGATTTTGAGGAGATAGTTAATTCGATAGAAGTAGACGACAATATGGTCGAGCTTCATCCCGATGACCTTCTTGAGTTGGTGCTGAGTGAACAAGGGCAGTTGGCATGTGACATTCTATTGAATGACTTGCAACTCTTGGAAGCACACGGTGCATCGCCATCACTGAATATTATCAATTACTTGGATATTCTGTTTAAACTGACCCCCTATTCTGGACATATTGACCCCCCAGATGATTTGGTGGTTTATGCCGCTTAGGAGTGACAAAATTACCGATTTTTCTTAAACTATCTCCTTTAAGTTCGATTTTATATGAAGTATGTGCCAAGCGATCTAAAACTGCATCTGCAATGGTCTCTTCTCCTATAATATCAAACCACGACGCCATAGGAAGTTGTGATGCAATAATGGTTGCTTTTTTGCCGTGTCTGTCTTCTATGAGTTCCATAAAATCTAGCTGGTTTTGTTTTTCTAGATGTGTTAAACCGAAGTCATCCAAGATTAGTACATCGGCCTTCGCTGTCTTTTCAAAAAACTTATAGATCGACCCATCTATTCTGGCCATTCGCATTTTCATCATCAGTTTTTGTACGTTGTAATAGGCTACTTTGAACCCTTGATTACAAGCTTGATGACC
Source organism: Saprospiraceae bacterium (assembly GCA_016714785.1). GTDB lineage: Bacteria > Bacteroidota > Bacteroidia > Chitinophagales > Saprospiraceae > OLB9. The sequence goes on along the minus strand of JADKCC010000061.1, from coordinate 2,605 downwards.
TAAAGCGGATGCTAGATATGACTTGCCACAACCTGTAGCTCCTGTAATGATTACCGATGAACCTTCCCCGATGTAATTGCCTGTGGATAGAGTGCCTATCAAAGATTTGTCTAGCCCACGAGATGCGTCGTAGCGTATTTGTTCTATAGTTGCTTGATATCTGAAAGCGGCGTTCTTCAGTAGTCTTCCAGTCCTTCTATTACCTCGCTCCAAGAGCTCGGCATCTAGTAAAAGTTCGAGTCCTTCTAATAGACTCAGCTCATGTTGTCTGCGGGTATTTAGTACTGCCTGCCATGATTTTTTCATACCCGTGAGCCTCAGCTCTGACATTTGCGATTCAATCGTTTGCATAAATATCTGATTTAAAATGTTAGAAAAAAATAAATTATTAGTGTTTAGTTATAGGGAGATTCCTTTTAAAATAAATAAAGAAGATGACGAAGTCACCATTTTAAAACATGGTGGTTTGAACGTAATACTCCTACCCCTGATATTGGAATGTTTTGGTAAGGGCGTATCTGCTACTGATGGTGGCTTGGTACCCGTCATTTTATTATCCAGTAAGCGTTTTATAAAGCTATAATTGTATATACCTTCGTCGATGCCAATCTTGCATGCATTATTAAATTCATCTCCAGTATGATAAGTCTTAGCGAGTCGCAACAGGCCATCACAGGTTTTGTACAGTTGCTCAGGGTACTTATCGGGTTGATCAAAGAGTAACTTAAAGAGTTGGTGGGCTGAATCACTGATTTTGCTGGCTTTTTGGATATAATATTCAGGACTTCGTTGATTATAGGCTCGGTGAGCAGAGCAGAGATGCTCTTCTACAGTTGTATATTTTCCTTGAGCCGTATGACGTAAGTGTGCACATATCAATACTCCTTTGTGGTAGATGCGTACGGTGGATCTTGTATAAATAACCTTAACTTTCTGACCGATATAAGTAAACGGCACACTATAATAATGCTTGTCGGTACTTAGGCAGATATGGTTGTTTTGGGCAACCTTATATATGCGCGTATATTGTATTTCAAAAGGCATATCAGGAAGTGGTTTGAGCAATGGCTTCTCTGATGAGTAGAACTGTTCTTCTCGGGTATATCCTTTAGTTTGCATCCTCCTTTGATTTAACAAATGTACTTGCGCCTTTATTCCCTCATTAAGCTCAGAGAGACTGAAAAATGGTACATTCCTTAGCCGTGCTTTAACTTGTGTATATACTATTTTAACCATATTTTCAACAGCGCCTTTATCCCTAGGTTTGTAGGCCCTGGTCGGAAAAACAATACTCCCATAGTGATTAGCCAAATGTTCAAATGTAACGTTGACCTCGGGTTCATATTTATCCACTTTTGTCACCGCACTCTTTAGATTGTCTGTCACTAGTGCTTTAGGTACTCCACCTAAAAATTGCAAACAATGGGACGTACAGGCTATAAAATCATTTATATCTTGACTCCGACAAGCTTCTACATATACATATCCCGAGTATGGGAGTATTGCAATGTACAACTGGCAACTTATCTCTTCGCCTGTCTGTCTATCCACATAATGCATCTTTTTACCAGAAAAATCAATCATCAACTTATCTGCCGGATCATGGTGGAGCACCATCGTAGGATGACGAGACGCAGCATGCTGGTCTAAGTGAAAGCAAAACTGACTGTAGCAATAATGTGAAGGTCGACCAATCTTATACTCTTCCCAAAGTAAATATCGTGTAACGCCAGGTTTCTTAAGTTCACTCATAAAATAAGAGAGCAGAGACATTAGTTCTTCATGCCTAGTGTCACTATAAGCAGGGTTGCCACTATGAAATCTAGCTTCCAAAATAGGATCGTCTAGCTTTAATAAATCGTCAACTGTACACTGCAAAGTCTTGAACTTACTCAAGTAACTCCGTACAGTATTACGACTCATTGACAAATGTCGAGAGATATATTTTATCCCTTGCCCATTGCTATGCAATGATAATAATTGTTTGATTGTGCTCATGCGCTTGATTTTACCTGCCATCTCCAAGTCTATTAATGATTGTAAATAATACAACCAATAATGGCTAAACCATGCCAATAACATCAATAAAGGGGTCAGTATGCGAATATAATTTCTACCGCCCTATAAAGGGGGTCAATATCAGCCAGAATGTCAGAAAAATAAAGCATGCCTAAACATAAAATTCATTCTGTTTTAGGGGTCAACATGCTCCAGTGTATCCAATTACTATGAGAGAGATGACAGTTACCCGTTTTTTTCCTACGGATGTGTATTCGTTCCATGTAGATCGTGCGCCCATAGCAGCGGATACGATCTTATGTACCTACTTCGGGGCGTGTAGTGAAATCTTGCCCAATGACCAAGGCACACAAAAAGTGCTCATTCCCGAAATACGTGCTGAACTCAAAAAGTTACATGATGGTGCAGACGAAGATTTCGAATCTTTTTTGATTGAAAATTTCTTTGATCTACATTATCAAGCAAATCCTGGCGCACAACCAATAAAATTAGGTGTAGGCCATTTGTGCAGATTGGCTATTGACCATCCTGAAAGTAAAGTGCTTCCTTGTTTGCATCGTGCCCCAAAAGAAAAAAATGGTCAGAA
>JADKCC010000060.1 GCA_016714785.1 Saprospiraceae bacterium | reverse complement strand
AAGACTGGTCCAAGTACCGTTATTTTGTTGTTTGCACTTATACACTATTTGGCCACAATGGTAACTGTAATGACAAAGTTGCCTCAATATTGCATCGATAACTGTCATCCCTTCGTTTCTAATATATAAGATGCGATTTAAGTCTTCATCCTTTAGCGACCCTAAAGTATCGAAAAGTACTGACCATCCCGATTCCCAAATTTGTTTAAGCTCATCAATGTTTTGAATGATGAGTTCAAATTCTGAATCTCTATTTCTCCATGATTTTTCACCATCTTCTGTAAAAATATTTGTCCAACGCGATTGCATGTTTCCAGCCAAATGTTGTACGATCATAGCTACACTGTTATCATCTTCGTGAAATCTATGAAATAAAGCTGGACTAGCAACTTGGTCCATAGCTTTGTCTGCCAATTGTTTATAATATTTGAATTGTTTGATAGAAGAACTAAGCATATTGTGAAATTTTAGCAAAATTACGTAATTATTTAGAAAATAAAACCCTAAATATTTGCAGACATATTATAAAAATATTTAATTTGTGGCATAAAATTTAATCCATTGACATTATCAGCACTTTTGCCTAGTTTTATTAATTACTTAAGAGTAGAGAAAAAATACAGTGAACACACTTGTATCTCTTATAGCAATGATTTGACAGGATTTATTCAGTATTGTTTATCAGATTTTGAAACCGAAGCTTTGTCTGATGTTCGACATACATTCATAAGGAGTTGGATAGTGGCATTAATGACCGAAAATATTTCACCTGTTACAGTCAATCGTAAAATATCAGCTTTAAGAACATTTTATAAATGGTCACTTAAAAAAGGGCACACATCTATCAATCCAATGGTGAAAATTACAGCCCCCAAAAGGGCCAAACGATTGCCAATAATTGTACAGGATGCCAATATAAGTAGATTGTTGGAGCATAACATTGACTCGGCATCATTGCAAAACCCTTATGCAGAGTCAAGAGATACTTTTATGATTGAAGTTCTCTACAGTACGGGCATACGGCGAGCGGAATTGGTTGGGCTCAAAGTATCTGATTTTAATATTTCTAGGCAAGAGATTAGGGTAGTGGGCAAAGGCAATAAGGTAAGGAGTATTCCGCTCACAGACGAATTGATTGCAGCATTTACAAGCTATATTAAAGAAAGAAATGAAGTGAATGTTGATAATGTAGATATGTTATTTTTGACAGATAAAGGAAAGCCTATGTACCCAAGATTAGTACATACCATCGTTTCCCGCAAACTGTCTTCGATTACCACTTTAAGCAAAAAAAGTCCGCACGTACTTAGGCATTCTTTTGCTACGCACATGCTAGATAGGGGAGCAGATATTAATGCCATCAAAGAAATTTTAGGTCATGCCAATCTAGCTGCAACCCAAGTATATACGCACAACAGCATCGCAAAACTGAAAGAAGCATACACAAAAGCCCATCCAAGATCGATAAATAAAGACTAATTTTATAAACCAAATGAATTGTTAATACGTTTAATATAATAGTAAAATTCTTAATTAGAAAAATATTCATTAACCATATAAATTTATTGAAGTATGCAAGTAACATTTCAAGCCGTACATTTTACCGCTGATCAGAAGTTGAAGGATTATATCAATGATAAACTTCAAAAACTTGTAAAATTTTATCCCAAAATATTGCAAGCGACTGTGTATTTAAAATTGGAAAATTCAGGACAAGTAAAAGACAAGGTGATAGAGGTAAAATAAATGTGCCGGGAAGCACGCTGATTGCAACCAATTCAGATAAAGCTTTCGAATCTTCCTTTGACGATGCTTTAGAAAACATCAAAAGACAGCTCAAAAAGCTAAATGACAAAGCACAGGCAGTGCGATAAAATAGTAAAATTGTAAAAAAAATAAAGGGAAACAGATGAGAATTTGTTTCCCTTTTTTATTATTATTTTATTGAAATAAAATACTGTTATTATATGATTAACATATATTGAAATATTAAATATAATGTTAGATAGTTGAAAAAAGCAGCGTAATGAGTTAATTAAACGTTAATTATTTATTAAGGAAATGTTTTATTAAGTGAACAAAGGGTTTATATTTGCCTTTTGATTTATAAAATCACATTTAATTTTTAAATTTTATTATCTAACAAAACAATTTTTAGTATGAAACAAGTCTTATTTTCGTTGCTTGTCCTCTTGGGAAGTATAAGCATGACTTATGGCCAACGGACAGTTTCGGGCAAAGTCACAGACTCAGCCGGGGAACCGGTTATTGGTGCCAATGTTGTCGTAAAAGAATCCACCGGAGTGGGTACAATTACGGACATTGATGGTATGTTCCAGTTGGCAGTGCCAGCAAATGGAACAACTTTAGTATTTAGTTACACGGGGTATGAGACCCAGGAGATTGCGATTGGTGCATCCAATACGGTCGATGTAGCGATGGCCGAGGGGACATTGCTAGATGAGATAGTAGTAACAGGTGCAATGGACATTTCTAGGGATAAAAAATCCTTAGGGTACGCAACCCAACAGGTTGCTGGTGAAGATGTGACAAACATGAAGCAGCAAAATTTTGTTAATTCACTTGCTGGAAGAGTTTCTGGTGTCCAAATTAAACAGAACAATAATTTTGGTGGTTCTTCAAACATTACCATTAGGGGTAATAATTCTTTATTGGGTAATAATCAACCGTTGTTTGTTGTGGATGGAGTACCAGTTTCTAACTACCAAGGTAATACTTCAGGACAAACAAACGGAGGTTTTGGTTACGATTATGGTAATGCAGCATCAGACATTAACCCAAATGACATCGAAACAATAAATGTTTTAAAAGGAGCAGCAGCAACTGCCCTATATGGTTCAAGAGGTGCAAATGGTGTTATTTTGATTAACACGAAGAAAGGATCTAAGCGTAAGGGCCTTGGTATTAGTGTGACTAGCTCACTTAACTTTGGTACCATAAATAAAAATACATTTATCAAATACCAAGATAAATATGGAGCTGGTTATGGACCATATTATGGTGAAACAGGCGAGTTTGATGAAGCTGATATTGATGGAGATGGTGTATTAGATTATATAGTGCCTACTTATGAAGATGCTTCTTATGGAGGTACTTTTTCTCCTGATAAATTGGTTTATCAATGGGAATCATTTGTCCCAGAATCTCCAAATTTTGGTAAAAAACTCCCATACGTAGCAGCTGCAAATACACCTGTTGATTTTTTTGAGACACAGGTTACCAATAACAATACAATAGAATTTAATGGGGCCAATGATGCTGGAATATACCGTTTAGCATATACAAATTTTAATGATAAGGGTATTTTGCCTAACAGTAAATTGACTAAGCACAATGTTTCGTTTAATGGGTCATATAAATTTACAGAAAGGTTATCTTCTAATATATCTGCTAATTATGTAAACCAAGCAGTAGTGGGTAGAAATTCGACTGGATACAGTGATAACTTAATGACAAACTTCCGTCAATGGTGGCAAACCAATGTTGATGTTAAGCGTCAGCAAGAACTGTATGAGCAAACTGGTAGGAATGTTACTTGGAACATGAAAAGTCCAATTGATGGGGAAACGGGACCGATATTTTGGGATAATCCATATTGGACAAGATACCAAAACTATCAATCAGATGATAGAGACCGTATATTTGGTAATGTTGGTTTAAATTATAAATTGACAGATTGGCTCAATGTAACTGGTAGGGTATCCACTGATAGATTTAATGAGTTAAGAGAAGAAAGAAGAGCTGTAGGTTCGGTACCATTAAATTTTGGACTTCAGCAGAATGATGAAGAATCTGGTTACCAAGCTACCAATATTGGATTTGCAGAAACAAATTTTGATCTTATGTTCTTGTATAATACAAAATTGTCAGAAAGAATTTCATTATCAGGTATAGCGGGTGCAAATATTCGTAAGGAATCAATCAATAGAGTTACCCAATCTACGACAGGAGGCCTTGCAATCCCAGGATTGTATTCTATTGGAAATTCAAAAAATACACCACCTAAACCATTTGAATCTTTGCTAGAGAAGCAAGTGAATGGATATTATGCAAATGCATCTTTTGGGTTTGATAATACTTATTTTTTAGAATTATCAGACAGATATGATATATCTTCATCTTTACCTGTTGGAAATAATGGATATAATTATTACTCTATTTCAGGTTCAGTTCTATTTAATAAATGGTTGAATTTGGATTGGTTGAATTTAGGTAAAGTTAGAGTTGGATACGCTGAAGTAGGAAATGATACTAATCCCTTAAATGTCTATGATGTGTATAATAGAAATGACAATTTTGGTAGTTCAGTATTAACAAGTGTTCCAAGTACTAAAAATAATCCTGACCTAAGACCAGAGAGGACAAAAAGTATAGAAGCTGGTGTGGAATTAAAGATGTTCAATAACAAAATTGGGATGGATGTTTCAGTTTATAAGAATAATACAATTGATCAAATACTGGCAGTAACTCAAAGTAGTGCAACTGGTTTTGGAAGCAGGTATGTTAATGCTGGAGAGCTTCAGAATAAAGGTGTTGAAATATCATTGACTGCGACTCCTATTAAAACTTCAAATTTTACTTGGAATTTAGGAGTGAACTGGTCTCGTAATAGAAATACTGTCGTTGATTTGTATGCGGGTGTTAACAATATTCAATTAGCGTCTTACCAAGGTGGTGTTTCATTAAACGCAACCAAAGGTGAGCTATATGGAACATTGAGAGGATCTGGTTTTGAATACAAGAATGGTCAAAAAGTTGTTTTAGCAAGTGGGTATTATAAAGCTGTTGCTGACCAAGTTATTGGTACTGCACAAGCAGACTGGACTGGTGGTTTAACAAATTCCTTGAGTTATAAGGGTATAACTTTGGGATTCTTAGTAGATGTATCACAGGGAGGTGAGGTGTTTTCACTTGATACTTATTATGGTCAGGCTACAGGTTTACCAGAAAATACTGCTGGTAAAAATGACTTGGGTAATGATTTAAGATTACCAATAGCTGAAGGCGGTGGACTTATTAATCAAGGAGTATTAGCAGATGGAACACCAAATACAAAACGTGTTGAGGCGAACAATTATGGTCAATATTTTTATTGGGGTAATGCCACTAGAAATCCTGGACAATTGAATGTTTATGATGCATCGTATATTAAATTAAGAGAAATTTCTCTTGGGTTTAGTTTACCTAAAACTTTGATAAATAAGTTTGCTAATAATATCGCTTTCTCAGTATATGGTAGAAACCTATTTATTAAGAAGGACGTACCTTATGCTGACCCAGAATCAGGGTTAGGTGCGGGGAATGCTCAGGGTTATTTATCTGGTGCATACCCAACTGTGAGGTCTTATGGAGCAAGTGTTAAAATTGATTTTTGATCTAAAACCAAAATAAAATGAAGAGTATATATATATTATTTTTATTGATTATTGTTAGTTATTGTAGCACAGCTGATTTTGACAGTTTAAATACAGATTCTAAAAATCCAGCTTCAGTACCTGGAGAGACACTTTTTACAAATGCCACAGAAAGGTTTTATCAAATACTAAATTCTGCAAATGTAAATAATAATGTATGTAGATTATATGCACAGTATTGGGCACAAACTACATATCCTGATGAGAGCCAATATAACATGATAACAAGGAGGAATCCAGATAATTGGTTTACAAGACTTTATAGAGATGTGCTAAAAGATCTTGATGCAAGTAAAACAATTATTGAAGCCCAATCTGTTGCTGGAGAATCAGCGATAAAGACAAAAGCAAATAAATTAGCGATCATTGAAGTTAATGTCGTTCATGCGTATGCTACTTTAGTTGACTTGTTCGGTGATGTTCCATATTCTGAAGCTTTGGATTTTTCTAATCCTTCTCCAAAATATGATGATGCAAAGACAGTGTATTTTGATATTATTTCAAGATTAGATGTTGCGATAAATACGTTAAATCCAGATTTTAATGGTTTTTCTTCCAGTGAAGATTTAATTAATCAAGGTGATATGCAAAAATGGCTAAAGGCTGCTAATTCGCTTAAATTAAGATTAGCTATGAGAATAGCTGACATAGATGCTGTGAAATCAGCAGAAATGGCAAAAAGCGCAGTTGCTGGAGGTGTTATTTCGTCAAATAGTGAAAACTTATCTTTAGATTATATTGTCACTCCACCATACACAAATCCTGTGTATGAGGATTTAGTGTTAAGTGGGAGAAATGACTTCGTTGGTGCTAATACATTAATTGATAAGATGAATACTCTAAAAGATGGTCGTCGTAATTCTTTTTTTGATTCAAATATGGGAGCAGACGTTTTTGTGGGTGGTGTTTATGGCTCAGCAAATACATATAATCAAGCTTCTCATTTAGGTAGTTTGTTGAATACTCCAGATAATGCAGGAACAGTAATTTCTTATTCAGAAGTTGAGTTTTTACTTGCTGAAGCAATTGAGAGAGGTTTTGATGTTGGAGGTACAGCCGCAGGACATTATGAGAATGGTATAAAAGCATCATTTGAAGAGTGGGGAGCAGGATCAGCAGACGTATATTTAGCGAATGCAGATGTTGCCTATGCTACAGCTAGTGGAAATTGGAAACAAAAAATCGGAACGCAAAAGTGGATTGCTCTTTTTAATAATGGATTGGAAGGATGGACCGTTTGGCGAATGTTAGATTTTGAAGGATTTAATGTGCCTGAGGGATTAACATATCAAGACATTCCTGTAAGATTTATTTATTCTATAGGTGAGGCAACATTAAATGGTGCTAACGTGAAAGCTGCTGGAGCTGCAATAGGAGAGACCTTGCAACCACGAAATTGTTTTTGATAAGTACTGATGTATATTAGTTTGACTTTATAGGTTTAATGACCATTCTAAGCAATTAGGGTGGTCATTTTTATTTTCATTTATTATAGTACCCAAATAGACCACTTAGGTATCATTAACATTGCCAATACTCTGCATTTTTCCGCTAAACATTTTAATGACTTCTACTTTAACCCACATTGCTTATTAAGATGGCGGAAGCTCCCTGATTGTTGATCTTTCGGGATTTTGAGTTTCGGTTTGTGTACTACAGATTTTAGTTTTGTGAATGGTCTGTGTTTCATCTTTAAGGCTAATTGTAATGCTTTTAGTTTTGTTTCTGGTTCTGAACACTTTCGTACTACGATTTCTTTTCCCGCTTTATTATATCCTGTGGTTGTGATTACTTTTTGGGTATTGCCTATTCTGACTATTTCTGTCCAACTATTATTTATACCGCTTCTTTTTAATTGGCGACGTATGGTATTGACTAGCCAATAAGCGAGTAGTCCCAAATTTAGATGGGCTATCGTTGATTCGTCTTTTTTATGATATATGGGACGTAAATCCAAGTCTGTTTTAAGGGTTCGGAAGGTGCCTTCTATCTCTCTTATCGTATTGTACACATTCCATACTACGACTTCGTCTTTCATGTCCATGCTCGTGCGGACGAAGTATTTGCCTAAGTTGTCCGTGGCGTCCTTATCCTTTTTTTCTATTCTCGTCCAAACTAGTTCAGTTACGGTTTTGTTCTTTTCATCATAACTCAATTGGATATCGTATCTCCCTTGTGCGGATGGGTATTTTTGTTTGGCTCTACCGATTCGTTGATTTACTTTGTCTGCCAATTTTACACCACCTTTTTTAGTTAATGATGCCCTTATTTTATTCAACTCGTCTTCATATCGTGTTTCAAACTGGGTTTTCATCCCTTGCTCTTTGTTCGCCTTCATTTCGCTAGTGATTTCTAAGCAATAATCAGTATATTCTGGATTTAGTATCTTCTTTAGTACGACTTCTTTTTTGGACTTCGTTTCTAAATATACTACCAACCGACTTGGGTCAAACACATAGTTTTTTAGCTTTGTACGGCTCACACATAGGTAATGATATCCTTTATCTCTTATAATGGCAAGGTTTTCTTTGGTAGCAATACCTGCATCTAGTACGACCACGGGTTTGTTAATTCCCGTAACATAGTCCAGGCTTGCGATGACCTTTTCTATATCTTTACTATCTGAGAAGTTGCCCTCGTGGATTGATGAGTGTTTTATAAATCCAAAGATATTGACGACCAAAGCTAAGACTACTAATTTGCAATCTGACCGCTTTTCTTTACTCCGACCATATTTGGCAAGTGCACTATTGCGCTTTTCGCCTTCAAAATAGGTATTCGTAAGGTCATAAAGCATGATTTTGTCTTGGATGTCAAAGAGTTCATTGGTCTTTTGTGATAAATGATGCTCCAATTTTTCTTTCACACTACTGAGTTTTAATGCACTCTTGTAAAGTCGATCTTTGTTCATTTTCTCAGGATCGTAGCCTGTAAGTTCCATAACGGCTGAGTTTTCATGAATCCACCTAGTGGTGGCCAATTCTGAAGCAGGGTTGACCGCTCGGCTGATCACTTGTGTTTGGGCTAACTGTATTTCATGTTCATTAAATCCATTGTCTATCAATACTTTATCGAGATCTAACTGTTGCCATGTATTGTAGCACATCCACTCAGCTCCCATTTCTCTGACATTACTGTGGTTGAGTGTATCAGCATTTACCATTCTATTATTAGGGTCATAAGCGGTAAGATCCAAACGCTTCCCGCCTACGATCTTGCCCCATAGTTCTGCAACCCATTTAGAAATTAATGGATCATTTTGTGGGAAAATAGATTGTTTGCACTGGTACATATCAGATAATGTACGTGCGATCAAATTGAGTTGCTCAGGAGTAAGTTCATCGTCCAAAAAGCCCACATTTAATATAGTCCTATGGCAGATGCGACCGGTCTCATTGCGATAACTCTCGACTAGTCTGTAATAACTGTCGTACTTTTTGGTACTCGGATTTGTTCTGCCACTCGCTTTGAAATACATCCCGCAAAGGTATAACCATAGCTCCGACATTTGCAACTCCCCTGTGTACTACAAATCATTTTCCAAAAAATGCATCATCTGATTATCAATCAATTACAAAATTAAAGACATCAAATTCTCGCAAAATAGCCCTAAATTGCACTAATTTTGTGGATAACTTTTTTCAAATTACTAATTTATATGCTTTTCTGAGCAATGTGGGTTAAGGATGTCAAACTTCATATTTGCGAATTAAAGATAAAATACTTTACACCATTGTAGGAATTAGAGTGAAAACAGTATAATTTTGCCACAAAGTCTTAAAAATACAATGAATAGAATTTTAAATATAACTACATTCCCTTATTCCAATCCCCTGATATTAGACTGGATCACATCTTGTATCCTCTTTTTTTCAATCTTACTATCCAACCAGGCGATAATATCGAGATACAAAAATGGCCTTCGCTCATAAGGATCGGATTGGTATTTGATAAGTTTTGCCCTTATTTTTATAAATTCCTGCATGATATCTTTGCGATTCATCTCAGGTGTATGGCGTATGAAATTAAGTATCTCTTTTTGTACTGCTTGTAGTTCTTCCATTTTGATGAGAAAACGATATACGGATTTGATTTGGTATCTTAGGTGAAATTCATTGCCAAGCTCATAGTGACTGATCAATGAAAGTATTCTTGCGAAACATTGTATGTCTTCGCGCAGCCCACCGATAGGACTATGATTGATTTTATTAAGATAGGTAAGTGCTTGGTCATACTCATCATCACCGAAATAAACACACGCTATCTTATAATAAAAAACCATCACTCTATTGGTATCCCATTGGTAAAGGTTGTTTTCTAAGGTTTTGGTTAATGTTGTAATATCTTGTACTCCTTGCTGATAGTTGCCTGTAAGAAAAATACCATTTAATAAATGTACATATTTGAATAGGAAGTAGGAAGCCAAATGACTAACAGACATTTTTTCCCCAATGATAGTGGTTTCGTGATCGCAATAAAGGCTAAAATACTGCTGAAACTTATCTCTTTTGTTGGCCATATAAAGTGCATTCAATGCATTGTGAAGGCCTTTTAAATAGAGGATAGGGTCGTCTTTGATCAAATATGGATTTGCTCTGAATATATCCACCCATTTTTGGGAGTATTTGTAATAATTTACAAAATCCTGTGTGATGTGATAGTACCATACGTTGGATTGGAAGTAATATATTTTTTCATAATGTCCTAAGCGATCTAGTTTTATGTCAGGCAAATTATTGAAAAAGAAGTCTCTTACTTGTTCAAAATCTCTTTCATTACGCACATATCCACATTTAAGATACATACCGTATATCATTAGAGAAAGATTGGACAATTTATCTAGAAGGTGCACTTTTTTTAATAGTTTTTCACTATTTTGATTGATTTCTACTGCTTTTTTGGCAGAACTACCGGTGATGTATTGCGTCTCTATTTTACGCTCAGTATCCAGTATTTCGTATCGGAGCAAAGCTTTTTGATGACTTTTAGCCAATTTTCTCGCTTTGTCTAACATGTCCAAAGCTGCATTGGTCATGCCTTTGGATTGCAATATTTCCGTATAGTCCAGCATCTCTCTGATGTGCATATCTATATTGTCATTTTTGTGCAGGAGACGCAGATTGGCCAATATTTGTTTAGTAAGATTGGCTTTTATATTGGAGAGTTGTATTTTTTTAATTTGAGGAATTTTTTTTAGTAACGCAGCTTCACTGTAGTTTTTAGCACTGTCGATATAATCGAATAATTGCATATATAACATATCACCAGAATTGCTATTTCTATTGGCATAGATTCTAAAGCTTTTTTTTTCGGCTTTGGTCAGGGTTTGTATGAGTTGTATGAGCTGATCTGTCTGTTGACTCATATTTTATTTTTTTAGTCCACCCAATCTTCGGATCACTTCTGAAGCTATGGTGAGTCCAAAGAGCGCAGGCATGTAAGAAATTGTCCCATAAAATGATCTTTTATAGTTGGTGCCATCAGTCATTCTTAGAGCTGATTTTGGCTGGATTTCTTCCGAAAAAACGGCGATAATACCCTTTCTAACACCTTCTCTTTTGAGTCTTTTTCGTACACTTTGTGCAAATTTACATTCCTTGGTGGTAGAGATGTCGCCCACTCTTATTTTAGAAGGATCTAATTTCCCACCAGCTCCCATCGAACTGATAATTTTGGATTTGCTGCGTCGGGCTAGCTTGAGTAAAGTAAGTTTAGGCGTGACACTGTCTATACAATCTATGACAAAATCGTATTCATTATCTCTGATAAGGTTTTCCATATCTTCGGGTTCCATAAATTTTTCAAAACAGGTCACTTGCAGTGCGGGATTTATATCTATAAAACGGGTCTTAAGCAATTCTGCTTTTGACATTCCTATCGTGCTATGTAGTGCCTGCATTTGACGGTTGATATTGGTCCGATCTACTTTATCGCCATCAATGATGGTAATGTTGCCGATTCCTGCTCTTACTAGAAACTCACCAGCATAACTACCCACACCACCTAGACCTACTAAGAGCACTTTGGCAGCAGCAAGTTGTGTCAAACATTCAGCACCTACCAATAATTCTGTTCTTTCTAACCAAGGTGGTATTTCCATTTATTTTTGTAAAATGTGGAGAAATTTTGAAATATTATCTCTTGTAGTGCTTCTACTTTGAGATTTTTTAAAGAGGCAAAAATAGCATATCTGTCTTTAATATTCATACTAAAGTCACTATCTGTTTCCAAAAATACTTTGTCTAAAGGCACATATTTTAACATTTCTATAAATACTGGTGTCATTTTATCAGCTGGTGCGACCGAAATATACATGCCTGCATCTAAGACTTGGCTGGCTAATATTTTGTTTCTGACAAAGCCATGGATGGCCCATACTGAGTTTCCTTGGCTTTTGCGCAATCTCAATAGTCTGTCAAAGGCCCTTACGCAGTGTATGACAACTGGTGCGGCTACTTGATTTGCTATATTCAGCTGTTGAATGAGTATTTTTTCTTGAATGTCTAGAGCTGGCCCTTTGAGATTATCTAATCCAAACTCTCCTAGACCGATACACCGCTCATCATGTTGATATTTATTCAAGAGTAGCGAAAGCTCTGTAGGCTCTAAAGGAGCTAATGTCCACCAAGGATGAAAGCCAAGAGTATAGTAATGACATTGTTTTTGTTGATGACCATGCACAGATACTACTTCTATGGTATCATCACCATTCCACATAGAGTGGGTGTGAAAGTCAATGTAAATATGTTGATTTGGCAAACTGTAAAACGCTTTTGATTGCAAATGTACACCTATATTTAAGGTTTAGGAATAAAAATTAGAATAAAAAGTTGTTTAGCGTTTTGATATTCCATGTGTTATGTTTAAAACTGTTTTAATTGCTTAGTTTTTGGGTTAAATGCAGGAGGAATAAGAATAACATTAAGAATAATAATGAAATATTTCAAACCAAAATATCCTAATAGAAGCACATAGTAAAACAGAAAACAAATAGTTTATCGGGATTGACATGAAAGTGTGCGCCTCATTATGGTGGACTATATGGGGCAATATTTGGTGTTGTATTTATCATTTTTTTAGTACTCTTCACATCAAATATTTACTTTATATCGGAACGAATTATTAATATGGAGTACACTCCGAAAAGTATATTGATTATGCCGAGGGGTTGAAATATGGTTAACCTTCGGTGTAACCTAGGGGTAATTAATAGATATAAATTCGAAACCCAAGAAGTGTTTAATTATTAAGTTATTGATCTTCAACCCAATGGATTTACCTGCGGTAATTCATAAACAGTCCTGACAGGACTGTTTATTGATTTTCGGAATTTTAGGAGTGGATGCATATTAAAGTATATTAAAGTACCGAAAAATCACATTGAAAGCAGCTTTAGCTGTGGAGGATAAAACAATAAAAATAAGTATTTTGTTAGTTATTTTGATAATGATATTTCCAGAAATAATGTATTAAAATTGTGCAATTTATTATGAGTATATTTAATTTTTTTTTAAAAGTATTATTTTTTGTTTTATTGCTAATGCCGTTTGATACCTATGCATCAGCAAAACCTAAAGATACACTTGAAGTATCGCTATATCTTACATCACAAGATTTATATTATAATAGACCGATGGATGTAAATGCTATTGCTTTAACTGATGATGTAACTGAAAATTACTTTTATGCCAATAAAATAATTGATAAGAAAACAGGAAAGAAAGTGAAGGATTCAAAGTTTATTTGGGCAATAAAATATAATAATGGAGTTTATGTTAACATGGGGTATATAAATGATATGGATGTGTCATCAACAATTGGTATGTATATCAAATTGGAGATTGTTGGTGAATATTGTGCCTTGATATATGACGACAGAATGCCTTATAAGTGTTTAAAAGGAGCTATGTCAAATGGTTTAGGGTTGGAAGGGTACATAAATTCAAAAATTAATGAACACAGTGATGATAAATTTTTATGGTATGTAAGTGAAAGCGAGTCTGTGCCTATATTGTATTGTAAATTATTGGAAAAAGAATATCGAAACTTTCAATTATCACGAAATGAAAGTTGTCTTCTTCAATTTATTTCTAAAAATCAACTTAAAAAAATTAGAGAAAAGTATCCTGAAATAGCAATGCCTAATGAACCTAAAGCTATAGATGCTTTAAATTGTTTAGAAAAGGTAAACTTATTGATAAAGAATAAATAGCATCACAATTATTTTTTTTATAAATGTAAGGCAAATGTAAGAATAAGTTGAGATAAGTTAGGATTAAGCAAGTGCTTTGTTATAAAAAATAGATGTAAACCTACTACACTTTT
This sequence comes from Saprospiraceae bacterium, assembly GCA_016714785.1. Classification (GTDB taxonomy): domain Bacteria; phylum Bacteroidota; class Bacteroidia; order Chitinophagales; family Saprospiraceae; genus OLB9. The sequence goes on along the minus strand of JADKCC010000060.1, from coordinate 134,545 downwards.
GCAACAAACATAGTATTGTTGCAACTTCGAGGGCTTTGATGGCATAGCAACCAAAAAAAAGAATGGAGTGATATAAACTCACTCCATTCTTTGGGGTTTTACTATTTACAGATAAAGAATAATTAAAACTCTTCAGGTTGTTGGCCCCATTGTTCTGGAGATCTCCAAAGTGAAGAAAGCAATAATTCTCTGATAAAGAAAAATTCCTTTGGCAATTTGTTATAGAAACTTGAAAACAACTCTTCATGAGATAGTAATTCTTTTTTCCAAACTTCTCTATCTATGGTCATTATTTTTTCAAATTGCTCTTGAGTGAATGGAAGACCTTCCCAGTCTATGTCTTTGTATCTAGGTACCCAACCAATAGGGCTCTCTACGCCAGATGCTTTACCATTGATTCTGCCAACAATCCATTTGAGTACGCGCATATTTTCCCCAAAACCAGGCCATAAAAATTTACCATTTTCATCTTTTCTAAACCAGTTGACATTAAATATTCTTGGGGCATCGGGCAGATTACGTCCGAATTGGAGCCAATGGTTGATATAGTCACCTATATTGTATCCCATAAAAGGTAACATTGCGAATGGGTCTCTTCTTACCACACCTTGTGCACCAAATGCTGCAGCTGTTGTCTCACTACCCATAGTAGCAGCTGTGTAAACTCCAAAATTCCAATTGAATGATTGATATACTAATGGAATACCTGTGGCACGTCTTCCACCGAATATGAATGCTTTGAGTGGCACGCCATCTGGGATTGTCCCAGTTTTCATCTACCGCAGGGTTTGCATAAGCCGGAGCTGTGAATCGGCTGTTGGCATGTGCAGCGGGTTTACCAGAGTTCTTATCATAAGGTTCGCCATGCCAATCGGTCAAGCCATCGGGTACTTCTTTGGTCATACCTTCCCACCAGACATCTCCGTCAGCAGTGATAGCGACATTTGTAAAGATAGTGTTGCCTTTGATGGTCTCCATGGCGTTAGGATTGGTATCGTAATTAGTACCTGGAGCTACCCCGAAATAACCACTTTCTGGATTGATTGCTATCAACTGACCTGTCTTATCTCTATGTATCCAAGCTATATCGTCTCCTACTGTTGATATTTTCCAACCATCTAAAGATTTTGGCGGTATTAACATGGCAAAGTTTGTTTTACCACAAGCGCTTGGAAATGATGCTGCAAGATAGGTTTTTTTCTTTTCGGGAGATTCTACACCCATGATGAGCATGTGTTCAGCCAACCAATTCTCTTCATTGGCAATGACCGATGCGATACGAAGTGCAAAGCACTTTTTACCTAATAATGCATTGCCACCATATCCACTACCATAGGATACTATGAGTCTCTCTTCTGGAAAATGTGTGATATATTTTTCTTGGTTACAAGGCCATAATACATCTTTTTGACCCGGTGCCAATGGCGCTCCTGAAGTATGGATGCATTTTACAAATCCGTGTTCTTGTATGTATGAAAGCGTAGCATTACCCATGCGAGTCATGATTTTCATATTGACTACTACGTATTCTGAATCAGTGAGTTGTACGCCATATTTTGCATAAGGAGATCCAATTGGTCCCATACAGAATGGAATGACGTACATAGTACGGCCTTTCATACATCCCTTCATGAGCCCATTGAGTTTATCTTTCATTTGGCTTGGTTCCATCCAATTGTTGGTTGGGCCAGCATCTTCTTTGGTACGACTACAGATAAAAGTACGGTCTTCTACTCTAGCTACATCGCTCGGGTCACTAAAGCAAGCGTAACTGTTAGGTCTTTTTTCCTGATTTAATTTGATGAATGTTCCTTTATCTACCAATAACTGACAAATTCTATTGTATTCATCATCTGAACCGTTACACCAATACACCTTGTCTGCTTCAAAAAAAGTCGCCATATCACCGACCCATGTGTTAAGATCTGTTTTGTTGGCAGCTAGTCCCTGATCTACAAAAACTGATTTGTTCATATTTATATATATATTTGGTTTAGGACACAAATATAACCATTAAATAACTTTTACAAATAAAAATGAGCAGAATCATGTTTTAGCTTTTTTACATCCATGACCTTTAGTGTTAATTTTGGTTTTTTGATTTTTGGATTGTATGTAAGAGATGTAGTATTTTTGTTGACTTTATTTTAATATTTTGATATTTTGAACCAAGATACACCGCTTTTTAATATGATTGTTGTTAATTTGCACCTTTATAAAATACAAAACCTATGATTCTTATCACCAATGATGATGGTATAGTGGCCCCTGGTATTCGTGCTTTGGTAGAAGTAGCTAGAAAGTTTGGAGAAGTATTGGTGGTGGCTCCTGACTCACCACAATCTGGTCAAGGTCACGCTATTACACTCAATCAGCCGCTCAAATTAAGGAAAGTGAAGGTGTTTGATGAAGTGGATGCGTATGAATGTACAGGGACTCCTGTAGATTGTGTCAAATTAGCCAAAAATGTACTGCTCAAAGGTCAAAAGATAGATTTGTGTATTTCAGGAATCAATCATGGGGCTAATTCTGCTTTGAACATCTTATATAGTGGCACTATGTCTGCAGCGATGGAGGCAAGCATTGAGAAAATTGATTCTATTGGTTTTTCATTATTGGATTTTAGTTTTGAAGCCGATTTTACCAGCGCCAAATATTATGCTGAAAAAATCATTCGATCAGTGCTAGAACAACCGATGGGCGACTGTAAGCTTCTCAATGTCAATATTCCAGCGTGCCCTTTAGAAGAAATAAAGGGTATGAAGGTGTGCAGACAAGGTAATGGAACTTGGGTGGAAGATTTTCAAGAAGGACATGATCCGCGAGGGGAGAAGTATTATTGGCTCACAGGAAAATTTGTTTCTTTCGAAGATGAAGGTGATAAAAATAATGATATTTGGGCATTAAAAAATAATTATGTTTCGATCGTACCATCAGGACATGACTTGACATACTATTCTGAAATTGATAATTTTAAACATTTAGAAAATATTTAATATGTTAGAACGAAATTCCATAATAACCGGTTTGGTATTAGGATGTATAGTACCAATATTGGGTTTTTTGCTCGTAGAGTTTATATTCAATACCTTAACAAATTTTGGCTTGATGGAAGTAGTTACAGAGTCCACTTCCCAAAGAAGATTTAGAACACTGGCACTTTTAGGCATCTGTTCCAATTTAATACCTTTTAATATAGCTAAAAATAGAAAATGGGATCAAACCATGAGAGGTATAATTTTTCCGACGCTCGTTTATGTAGCTGCTTGGGTATATCGTTTTTATAGCGAACTTTTGTTTAAATCATGAAGTATTACCTTATTGCTGGAGAAGCATCTGGTGACTTACACGGCGCCAATCTCATGAGACGTTTGCAAGCTGCGGATAAAGATTTTGAATTTAGATTTTGGGGTGGAGAAAAGATGCAATCTGTTGGAGGTAGCCTAGTGCAGCATTATAGAAATACTGCCTTTATGGGTTTTTGGGAAGTCATTAAAAATCTAAAGACCATATTAAATTTTATTAAACAATGCAAAGATGACATTAAATTTTTTCAACCTGATGTCATTGTTTTGATCGACTACCCAGGTTTTAATTTACGGATAGCCAAATGGGCAAAGAATCAAGGATTTAAAGTAGTTTATTACATCACACCACAAGTATGGGCTTGGCACAAAAGCAGAGTACACGACCTCGGGAAATATACCGATAAATTATTGGTTATTCTTCCATTTGAAAAAGCTTTTTTTGCGAAATATGGGTATGAAGCGAGCTATACAGGACATCCATTATTAGATGCCATAGCACAATTTACTCCTGATCCTACCTTTAAGTCAAGGTATCACATCGATAAAGACGTTATTGCCTTATTACCGGGTAGTAGAAAACAAGAAATCAATCTCATTCTTCCTGAAATGCTTCGCGCTGTAGTACATCGCGCAGAGGCTATAGTTATTGCTGGTGCACCTTCTATTTCGGATGCAATGTATGAAGAGATCTTGGCAAAGGAGAATATGCAAAAAAAGGTCACTCTAGTTAGAAATGAAACGTATGATATCCTATCTATTGCAAAATTTGCTTTGGTGGGAAGTGGTACTGCAACCTTGGAAACAGCACTTTTTAAAGTGCCCCAAATAGTCTGTTACAAAGGCAGTAAATTTTCTTACATGATAGCTAAAAAATTGGTAGATGTCAAATATATTTCATTGGTCAATCTCATTGCCGATAAGGAAATTGTAAAGGAACTGATCCAAGAAAATCTCAATGAAGAAAATATAAAAAATGAATTAGAATTACTCGACAATAATAGTGCTCAAATGATAGATGACTATTCGAAACTTATAATAAAATTAGGTTCTGATGGAGCTTCTGAACGTGCTGCGCAATCTATCTTCCAATTGATCCAATCGTCATGAGTATTTCAGATATATATCATCAATTTATCACTGATTTTCAATATGTTAGATGGCAAGAGTGGGTTAGTACGGGTGCTCAGATTGCGAGTGTTTGGTATGCACGCAAAAACAATATTCTAGTATATCCAACGGGTATATTAGGTGTATTGCTCGCAGCGTGGGTATATTTTATGGTGGCTACACCTCCATTGTATGCAGATGGTATTTTGAATATTTATTACTTTGGTATGAGTGTGTACGGTTGGTACAATTGGTCAAAGGTAAAAGGTAATCAACAATTTACTTATCCTATAAGTTGGTGTAGTATTAATGAAAAGAAAATAGGTTTTGCAATATTTTTTGTCGGATGGACAATCATTTATTTTTTATTAAAAAAATTGACAGACAGCAATACTCCCATTTTAGATTCCTTGGTATCATCTTCGGCAGTGACAGCCATGTGGTGGATGTCACAAAGGAAAATCGAAAATTGGTTAGCTTGGATATTCAGTAATATTGTAGCGATACCTTTAAATTTTTACAAGGGATTTATGCTTTTTACAATGATGTACATCTTGTTTCTAGTGATGGCATGGTTGGGCTTTAGAGATTGGAAAATAAAATCAAAAACTAGTACTTAAATATAAGATAACCAAAGAAAAAATCTAACTAGCCTCCACACTTGTTGTTAGTGCCTTTACCCAATTGAACTATCACTTAGTTTTACAATCGCAATGTTAAATCTATTCTATATTGGTCTCCATTTGAAATCAACTCATTGATGTTATAGGCAATGGGTTGAATCCCATTGGATTGTTGTAATTAGGGCTTGCTGACTATGGTACAACCAATTGATAAATAATAAATTATGTCTATAATAAACAAATTAAATGCAAACCTTTTAATTGATTTTGTCCAAAAGTCGTGTACCTTGGGTTGGCTTTTGCCTTATGCAGGCGGCAGTTACTTTTTTGCATTGCCCAAAAAAGTAACCAAAAAAGTCTAGTTCAAAAAAGGCAATTGCGTAGCACCGTTCATTTTCGAACCAAAATGCTTTTTCTATTGCCATAAGTATTTCATATTTAATCCTTTGTGCTTTCTATGGCAATAGACGCACTTTTGTTTCTTCATTCTCTATTGCTTGTTTTTTGAACGATAATCTCCGTTAAACTATTAACCAAAAATAATAGCTGACTTTTTCAGCAGCCCCTAATTATATTCAAATATGTATCTTTTCCATTATGTTATTTGCTGAAAAAGTGTTACTTTTGCTCATTATTTTTGAAAATCAAATTAATCATATATAAATGTCTAATGATCAAAGGATTATCCCGATAAACATCGAGGACGAGATGAAGTCATCTTACATTGATTACTCTATGTCGGTAATCGTGGCAAGGGCTTTGCCTGATGTGAGGGATGGATTAAAACCTGTGCACAGGAGAGTACTTTACGGAATGTCTGACCTTGGTTTGGCTTTTGGAAGGTCTCATAAAAAATCTGCAAGAATTGTAGGGGAAGTTTTGGGTAAGTATCACCCTCATGGAGATAGCTCTGTTTATGACGCTATGGTACGTATGGCGCAAGATTGGTCACTAAGATATCCACTCGTAGATGGCCAAGGTAACTTCGGGTCCATGGATGGTGACAGTCCAGCCGCAATGAGATACACCGAAGCTCGTTTAGCAAAAATAAGCGACGAAATGCTTGCGGACATCAATAAAAATACCGTTGATTTCAAACTAAATTTTGACGACTCACTGGAAGAGCCGACCGTATTGCCAGCAAGGATTCCTAATCTTTTGATCAATGGAGCATCTGGTATTGCTGTAGGTATGGCTACCAATATGCTGCCACACAACTTGTCAGAAGTGATAGCCGGTATCAAAGCCACCATTGATAATCCAGATATTACGATTGACGAATTGATAGAGTATGTCAAAGCGCCTGACTTCCCTACGGGTGGTACCATTTACGGTTATGCTGGCGTAAAGGAAGCTTTACACACAGGTAGAGGGAAAGTCATCGTAAGAGGTAAAGCAAATATTGAAGCAGGAGCAGGTGGAAGAGAAACCATCATCATCACTGAAATACCGTATCAGGTAAATAAAGCAGGTTTAGTTGCTAAAATTGCCGAGTTAGTAAATGACGACAAACTAGATGGCATATCGGATATTAGAGACGAGTCGGATAGAAATGGTCTGCGCATTGTAGTAGAAGTCAAGCGTGACGCTATGGCGAGTGTAGTGTTGAGCAAATTGTATAAATTTACGCCACTTCAGACTTCTTATGGTGTGAACAATATCGCATTGGTCAATGGAAGACCTAAGGTTCTGAACCTGAAAGATTTGATTACTGAGTTCATCAAATTCAGGATAGAAGTCATCATCAGAAGGACACAGTTTGATCTTGAAAAAGCACTGGAGAGAGCACACATACTTGAAGGTATTCTCATTGCATTGGACAATATAGATGAAGTCATTCGGATCATCAGACAGTCTAAAACAGTGGATGAAGCCAAAGATGGATTGATGTCATCTTTTGCGCTCAGCGAAATCCAATCAAAAGCAATCCTAGAGATGAGATTGCAGAGGTTGGTAAGTCTCGAAATAGATAAGGTAAGAGAAGAGTATGCTGAAGTGCTTGCCAAAATAGAATATTACAGAAGTATTTTAGCTAGCGATGAATTACAAAGAGAGATTATCAAACAAGAGCTAGATGAGATCAATGAAAAATTTGGTGATAAACGTCGTACCGATATTTCTTATGCAGATGATGAAATCAGTATAGAAGATTTAATCCCTAATGAAGAAGTAGTAATCACTATATCACATTTAGGATATATAAAACGTACCAAAACGGATGAATTCAAGCAACAAAGTCGTGGTGGTAAGGGTTCACGTGGTGCTAAGACCAGAGATACTGACTTCGTTGAGCAAATGTTTATTGCACACAATCACAACTATTTGCTGTTGTTTACAGAGCAAGGTAGATGTTTCTGGCTGAGGGCATTTGAAATACCTGAAGCGAGCAAAGTATCGCAAGGTAGGGTACTTCAGAATATATTGGCCATACCATCTGATGATAAAGTAAGGGCGTACATTAAGATTGAAAACCTCAATGACGAAGAGTTTATCAATAATAATTATATCATTTTCTGTACCAAAAAAGGTATGGTGAAGAAAACTATTGTTGAAGCTTTCTCGAGACCTAGAGCGAATGGAATCAATGCTATCACCATCAATGAAGGTGACCAATTATTGGAAGCTAAATTGACCAATGGTAATAATGAAATCATCATAGCCAACCGAGAAGGTAGAGCCATTAGATTTAATGAGACCAAAGCTAGGCCGATGGGAAGAGGTGCAGCGGGCGTTAAAGCCATTACACTAGCAGGAGCGGAGGATGAAGTCATAGGTATGATTTCTGCTGACCCTACTAAAGCTGACTTCTCTGTTTTTGTTGTATCGGAAAAAGGTAATGGTAAACGATCACCTTTGGAAGATTATAGAATCACAAACAGAGGCGGTAAAGGTGTAAAAACCATCAATATCACAGATAAAACGGGCAAACTAGTGGCTATGAAATGGGTGAGTGAGTTTGATGATTTGATGATTACCACGGTGGATGGCATCGTGATTCGGACTCCAGTCTCAGATGTAAGAGTCATGGGTAGAGCGACCCAAGGTGTCAAAGTGATCAGAATCAATGATAAGGAATCTATTGCCGATGTGACAGTAATCAGAAGGGTAGAAGCCATTGATGAAGAAGAATAGTTTACAACTAAAGTCGTTATCAACAGGCTAGGAACAATAAAATTGTCCATCTAAATATTAAAAAATTTATGATGGACATTTTTTTTACTTTTCTTTTAAAACATTAAAAATTGAAAATGCCTTTTTTTTACTTTTTGATATTTACCATTTCAATTACTAGTTCTTATGGTCAGAATACCGAAAAAAATGGGGCAATTAAAAAGCCAAGAGTAGGAATATCGTTACATAGTGGTTTTTTCCGAATAAATGGGGATGTAGATGGTAACGGCCTTGGTCATAGTATAAAAGTTCAAATGCCTTTGCATACAATTTTTTCTTTAAGAGCAAATGTGTTTTATGGTTCGGCAAAAGGACTGAACGATGCACCTTGGGTTCATGCTGTTTATGGAGGTGGATTAGTAGAGACATTTTACGAGCCTTACAGGAATCAACAGGAAGGATGGTATCCAAGTTATCGAACGAATCAATCAATTATAGAAGTGGAGGGTCTTTTTAGTTTAATGAAAACAGTAACCAAAGTATTGGATATTAAGATTGATAATTTTGATTTTTATGTTTTAGGTAGTTTTGGTATTTTTGGAAAAAAGACATCTTTAGACCTACTAGATCAGAATGGACTACCTTATGTAAATATGGTTTCACGTGCATCTTCAGGATTGAATAATGATATTGCCGCAGACAGAAAAAAAATTAAAGAAAACATACGGGGTATTTATGATGGTAAATATGAAACGGATTTCAATTATAAAGGGTTGTTTACTCATTCATACGGTGCCGGATTTTCTATGAAGATTACTCAATTACTTTCACTTGGACTAGAACATAAAAGAATATTTTACCCTAATGTCGATTATTTAGATGGCATTAGATTTAGAACCGGCATTGATCAAACGTTAATGGATGACAAATCATCATTTACCAATGTTTTTTTTATGATGCAAATTTAATTAATTCTAGGGTAATCTCAGGTACTTGGTCTGCTCATTCGTCATTCTATTGATCGAAACTGCTTTGCCGTCCCTAAAATCCTTGGAGGACACCACATTATTATATTTGTCATTCAGACCTGACTGCTGAAAGAAATAGAGTGCAGTTCGTTCATATTGCTCCGGTAGATTTTCCTCGCTATTCCATTCGTTCGTAGTTCGTCCTTGGTCCCTTAGTAAAAGGTGATATAAAGTATATTATACTATGGTTGTTATATGTTTATCCTAAGGTTGTCTTATGTACAAGATATAATAAGTATGTTTATTCTACATTTTAATAACATTTATTTTATACTTATGAATAATATTATTAAGGGAGCAAACCCGATCGTCGCAGTTTGCAACTGCGATGTACTATTTTAGCAATCTTTGATTCTATACGCACCACACTTAAAAATAAAGCATAAAATCATTTGATGCTAAGTTTTGTGCTTTAATGTATCAATATTGGTGGTGTCGAATTGCAAATTAAAAAATAGGATCGAAGTTGCAAACTTCGACCATCGTCTCCGAGTTTGGCGGTGGTAGTGCATTTTGGGACGTCAGACTTCGGCCATCGAGGCATCCAAAAAGAGATTATGGACGTTCGAAAAGAGATAATGGACGTTCAAAAAGAGCTTTCGGACATCGAAAAAGAGCTTTTGGACATCGAAAAAGAGCTTTTGGACACGGGAGCGTGGGAGTGTAAAATACCTTGTGTGTTTGGAGAGTGTAAACTCCCAAGGGGAATTAAGCTTTTCGAGATTCAATCTAAGCCTTTGATTATACATTGTCCGTTTATCAATTCACTCCGTCAAAGGCTTGGCGCCTTTGGTGCTTTGCACTACACCTGCCCATCCGTTTCACGGTTCACTTCGTCAAAGGCTTGCCGCCTTTGGTGCTTTGCACTACACTGCATTCACCTTACAGGTTCGCTTAGGCATGCATTTTTCTATTACCATAAGTATTTGATATTTAATCCTTTGACCTATTTGAATAAAATAAGTTTTCTCACCACTCTGTGGTTCGAAATGACCAAGGCTGATAAGGAAAGAGGAGATGAAGGAGTTCGGCGCCGAACTCTCTTCATCTCCCTACCTTAAACTCTAATACTAGGTCATTTCGAAGGAGTTTTAGCGACTGAGAAGCCCCGATCGTCGCAGTTTGCAACTGCGATGTACTATTTTATGAATCTTTACCCCGTAGGATTAATATCCAACGGGGTAAATTCAATACACACCACACTTAAAAATAAAGCATAAAATCATTTGATGCTAAGTTTTGTGCTTTAATGTATCAATATTGGTGGTGTCGAATTGCAAATTCTTAAAAAATGGGATCGAAGTTGCAAACTTCGACCATCGGCTCCGAGTTTGGCGGTGGTAGTGCATTTTGGGACGGCAGACTTCGGCCATCGGGTTATATTTTCTATAAAATGGCAACCATGTTACTCGAAGGGTCCTGGCTAAGAGAAGCCTTAATGATACTACTTCTAAATACTACCTGAGATTATAGGCTACGCCACTGTAGTATGGTGCAGACAATGATGCTGACAAGATTACAGTACTACCTCTCTCCACCAATCAAGAATGTATGATGTTCTTAGAAATAGGTAGCTCTGTCATCTTTTTAGAAAACAAAAATAGACAATATAAGAGGGGCGTAGCCCTGACATCTTAATGACACAATGTTATTACTTTGACAAACAACTTTCCTTTAAATACTGTTTGTTTTAAACAAAAGCACTTTGTTATGAATCCATTAAAAATAGTTTTTTTAGACGCTTATACCAATAATCCGGGTGATATTAGCTTTGAACCCATCGCATCTTTGGGTGAATTTAGAGCTTATCAACGGACCGACAGATCAGAATTGGCTGAAAGAGCCGCTGAAGCTGAGATACTGATAGTGAATAAGTTTGTGATTGACGAAGCCGCTTTAGTACTCATGCCCAAAGTGAAATATATAGTAGTAGCAGCTACAGGGTACAATAATATAGATGTAGCAGCCACAAGTAAAAGAAATATTTCGGTAAGTAATGTAAGGGGTTATAGTACAGAATCCGTTACACAACATGTATTTGCTTTACTGTTGGCCATCCAAAACAAGGTAGAGTATTATGATGCCCAAGTGAAAAGTGGTAGATGGGCTCAATCTGCTGATTTTTGTTTTTATGATCATCCCATCTTTGAGATTGCTGGGATGACTTTGGGGCTTTTGGGGTATGGTACTATCGGCAAAAGGGTAGCACAAGTTGCGGCAGCGTTCGGAATGTCTGTCATAGCAACTACTCGAAATATGACCCAAGAAAAACCAGATTATCTCCAATTTGTGGATTTAGATACTTTATTGGCTTCGTCAGATGTGCTTAGCCTTCACTGCCCACTGACGGAAGAGACCAGAGAGGTCATTCAAAAGAAAAATTTACAAAAGATGAAATCTTCTGCCATTTTAATCAATACTGGACGTGGAGCGCTTATCAGAGAAAATGATCTGTTTTATGCACTCGACCATGGGTTGATCCGTGGGGCAGCTCTAGATGTACTTACCCAAGAGCCACCACACTTTTCCAATCCATTGCTCCATCACACCCGGTGTGTAGTGACACCTCATGTTGCATGGGCGGGACAAAATGCAAGAATGGCACTGATAGCAGGCATCGCTGAAAATATTAAGTCATTTCAGACGGGAAAATTGCTTAACGAAGTGTACCCATAATTAGGTTTATAATTGATTGATTAGCCACTAATATTATTTTAATCACACACCAAGTTGGGAAGAATTGAATAAATTTTGAAAAGAAATTAATATCTTTGGGTCTCAAATCAAGTCATCTATGAAAAAATTGTATTTTTTGACAATCGCCTTAAACTTTTTTATTTTCTTTGCCAATGCTTAGGTTTCCATTACAGGCTATTCTATTTTTGCAGTAGGAGTTGAAACTAAGTTATATAAAAAATTGAGCGCAGAGTTTCGTGTATTCACCAATGGTATCCTTGAAGATGCTAATGGGGAAGTCCAACTTTTTTATGGATTTAATCCTAGAAAATATCATCAAATAAAAGTAGGTGTAGGCTTGAATGGAAGTATTTTTTCTTTGGAAGGTAATGCAGTCCAAATGCCAGTCCAACTCCTAATATTTCCATTTCAAGACCTTAAGAGATTGGCTTTCGTAATAGAAGTGACACCACAGTTTCTTGCACCAGATGACCTAAGTAGGGTCTGCTGACTATGGTACAACCAATTGATAAATAACAAATTATGTGTATAATAAACAAATTAAATGCAAACCTTTTAATTGATTTTGTCCAAAAGTCGTGTACCTTGAGTTGGCTTTTGCCTTATGCAGGCGGCAATTACTTTTTTGCATTGCCCAAAAAGTAACCAAAAAGTCTAGTTCTAAAAAAGGTAACTGAATGGTGCAGCTTTGCTGCATTTGAGTGATACGAAATCACTCAAAAATGAAGGCACTGATTTAAACTTAAATCAGCTTGGTGTAATGTCGTTCATTTTCGACCTGCCCATCCCTTACGGGTTCCTTCGCTTCTCGCATTGTCATGCTCGACCTTTCAGGTTCGCTTAGTCATGCATTTTTCTATTGCCATAAGTATTTCATATTTAATCCTTTGTGCTTTCTATGGCAATAGACGCACTTTCCTGCCCACCCGCTAGCGGTTCACTTCGTCAAAGACTTTGTCTTTGGTGCTTTGCACTTCACTACGTTCTTATTCACTATTGCTTGTTTTTTGAACGATAGTCTCCGTTAAACTAACAACCAATAATAACAGCTGACTTTTTCAGCAGCCCCTAAGTATTGATCAAATCTTACTTAGAAATTTGTGGGGAGTCAGGTATAGTTTTGGAAGTGAATAATTGTATATCAGATCACTGATTTCTCGATCAAGCGCTCACCACTCACCCTATTAAAAATACCCAACATAATTGTGCGGCGTAATTGCCAAAAGTTCTGCCTTCACTGATTCTGATACTTTCAATGATTCCACAAATTGATGAATATCAACTTTAGAGATACCAGCTTTGCCTCGTGTGAGTTCTTTGAGTGCCTCGTAGGGTGAAGGATACATCTCTCGCCTTAGGATATTTTGAATGGCTTCTGCTACTACAGCCCAATTTTTCTCCAGATCTTCATACAGTTGTGCTTCATTGAGTACCAACTTTTCTATGCCTTTGCCTATTGATTTTAAAGCTATTAAGGAGTGGCCAAATGGAACACCTAAATTGCGAAGTACGGTAGAATCTGTTAAGTCTCTTTGCAATCTTGAAATGGGGAGTTTATCTGCCAAAAAGCCAAAAACTGCATTGGCCATACCAAGATTACCTTCAGCATTTTCGAAGTCTATGGGATTGACCTTATGTGGCATGGCTGATGAACCTATTTCTCCCGCTTTGGTTTTTTGCTTGAAATAATCCATAGAAATATAAGTCCACATATCTCTACAGAAGTCGATCAGAATAGTATTGATTCTCATAATGTTGTGACAAATAGCAGCAACATCATCATAATGAGCGATTTGAGTGGTGTTTTTTGATCGGTAAATACCTAAGTTTTGTGTAAATTCATCCGCAAAACCAGGCCAATCTATAGTTGGATAACTTACTTTATGAGCATTGAAATTTCCAGTAGCACCTCCAAATTTGCATTTAATTCTTTGTGAATGCAGCATTTGTATTTCATCTTCCAATCTTTCAGCATAAACGGCCATTTCTTTTCCCAAGGTGGTAGGAGATGCTGCCTGTCCGTGTGTTCTAGCTAACATCGGAATCCCACTATATTCTTTTGATTTTTGGAGGATGGATTGCCATATTTGGTCCAATTGAGGCATTAGTATTTGATGCAACGCATGTTTTAGCATGAGCGGAAATGCTGTGTTGTTTATATCTTGTGAAGTAAGTCCAAAATGTACAAACTCCTTGTATTTACTTAATCCATATAAATCTAATTGCTCCTTGATGTAGTATTCTACTGCTTTAACGTCATGATTGGTGACTTTTTCAGTGGCTTTTATTTTTTCTGCGGCTGCCAAATCCATGTTTATAAATATATTGTCCAAGATATCTAGTGTATCTTTTGGTAGATCATTAAGTTCTGGCAATGGTAATAGGATGAGAGCCTTTAAATATTCTATTTCAACTTTGACTCTATATCTTATTAGAGCATATTCTGAGAAGTAATCAGAAAGGGAAGAAGTCACAGACTCATATCGTCCGTCCAATGGGGATAAAGCGGTAAGCATAACTATGGGTTTTCTTGTTGGTTTTCGGCTTGAGAGATCGATTCTTCTCTCCTCTTTATATAATAATAAGTCTCTATTTGACTTCTCACAGCAATATCATCCGTATTTTTTTTGTATTTATTGGACAATTTGATATCTAAAATTCTAGATTTTACATTGTCATTGAGTTGGATGTTCATACAGGTTATGATCGTTTTGGCTATATCAGGATCGAGTATAGGGAATACCGTTTCCACTCGAAAATGAAGATTGCGTACCATCCAGTCTGCTGAAGATAAATACACTTCTGGATCGCCTTCATTATGGAAGATAAATACTCTCGAATGTTCTAAAAATCTATCCACAATAGATATGGCTTCTATGTTTTCGCTCAATCCTTTTTGTCCAGGTACCAGAGAGCATATACCACGAATGATAAGTTTTATTCTTACACCAGCTTTGGAAGCATCGTACAGATAGTTGATGATTTCTTCATCCTGAAGACTATTCATCTTTAAAATCATTCTGGCTTTTTTACCTTTTTTAGCATTTTCGGTTTCTCTTTTGATCAGGGAGATGAATTTTTCTTTGAGGTTGAAAAGGCCTACACCTAGATATTCGAATGGTTGAGTAGGTCTTTGTTTGGTTTCCAAAAAGGTGAAAATTCGTGCGACCTCAGCAGTGAGCCGTTTGTCATTGGTAAATATTCCAAAATCTGTGTACAGTTTGGCCGTATCTTCGTGAAAATTGCCTGTACCAAGATATGCGTACAGATTAGGTTTCCCATTTTCTAATCTACGTACGAGGGCCAATTTAGAATGTACCTTAAAGCCTGGCATACTATAATATACACTGACACCTGCTTGTTCTAACTCTTCTCCCCATTTGAGGTTGGCCTCTTCGTCAAATCTGGCTTTTACCTCTATGAATGTACTTACTTGTTTGCCATTTTTTACAGCATTTTTGATGGCCATCATGATACGAGATACTTTCGCCACTCTATATTGGATGATCTTGATATGCGTGACATCAGGGTCTTTTGCGGCATCTTCAAAAAATCGAATCACTGGTTCATAACTATGATAAGGTATATGAATCAATTGGTCTTTCTCCCGGATTTTATCAAATATGGACTCAGCATCCTCCATTTCACTTATTTTCACAGGAGGTAGGATAGGATCTTTAAAGTGTGTAAGATTGAAAGTAGGGAATTTAAAAAAATCAGAATTGTTATGGTATCTACCCTCTGGCAATAAGTCTAATTCATCTATTTCAAAGACATTCATCAAGTATTGTAAAAAATGTTTGGGCATCGCCCTATCATATACCATTCTTGATGCGATCCCAATACTTCTTTTATTGAGACTCTTTTTGATTTTAGAAAGCAGATCACCAGTATATTCATCGTCTATATATAGCTCGGCATCTCTTGTCAATTTGATAGAGTAAGAATCTTGAATATCGTAGCCAGGAAATATCAACCGGACACTGTGTCGCACGGCATCATCGAGCATTAGGACTTGTTTTACACCTGCTATTTTGCAAGGTAACTCTACAAATCTCGATAAATGATCTGAAGGTATCTTGACAATGGCATATTCGGAGACTGGTTTGGATATATCTTTGGTGTGAAGATGTAAAGCCAGATATAACGCACCATTGTTTAGAAATGGCTTAATCTTTTTCCCAGCAAGGATGACAGGCTGGACAAAGGGCAATAAGTATTCATTAAAATAGGTATCTACAAATTCTACTTGTTCTTTGTTTAGATTTCGCCAAGACACGATTTGAACACCATTTTTCTTCAGCTCTGGCAATATACTTTTTTCAAAGATGGTACTGAATTGTTTTTGTTGTTCATTGGCAATATTGAGTATCTCTTTTAGTATAATTTCTGGTGAGAACACAAAGTTTTTTAAGGTGGACTTATCTGCCCTTGCCAAATTGCGATGATTGGCAACCCTAATTCGGAAGAATTCATCCAAATTGGAAGAATATATCGCAAGAAATTTTAATCTTTCGAGCAATGGTACGGATGGATCCATAGCCTCTTGCAGCACTCTATAGTTGAATGACAACCAACTTACATCTCGATGTATATACTTAGCCATGATGATTCATTACTTCAGGGGCAAAAATGCGATATTTTTTAGGTATTTTATAATATAATGACCATTTATAGAAATTCTTAACATTGGACTGCTTATTTGAGTAACCAATTTTTGAGTGCTATCGATCTGTGGTCAGTGATCCGGGCTCTGCGCTCTGTGAAAAGTGATCTGAGATCATAAAATGATAATCATAACGCCAAAACAACTGCAAAAATAAATTACAGATACCTTATATATGATAAATCGCATTATACAAACAATGTAATGCCATGCCACTACGATATATAAAAATAAATATACCAAAATTAACCCATAATTATTTTGATATTGTAAAAAAAAAAAAAACAATCTTTGCCGTGATAAGAAATCTCGGATAAGGTGCGCAACTTTCCTATTGATTTCTATAATTAAACCATTTTATTAAATTATCTTTACGATGAAAATTTTTAAATTATTTTTTTACGTACTGATGGCAGGGATGTTATTGTTTTTGAGTGGGTGTCAGAGGGAGGAAGGGGATTTTGATAAATCAAACCACAATATATTAGAAAATAGGACTGACAATAGTCATCAAAATGGGTTTCTGGAATATCGAAAACCAATTGCTGGATTCCCTAATTTAGACTGTTTAGGAACTGAATTTTGGGATAAAGATGAGTTGCTTTTTCAAATGGCTTCTTTTGAACGCTTTATTGACAAAAAAAATGGTCAATATAATTGTGGAGTACCTGTTTGGGGAGCAACTATAATTCAAACTTTTAATAACGAAATTCTAAGAATTACACCAATTGTAAATGATGGAACCTTTGAAAGAAAAAATATATTTATATCTTTTACTTATGATAATCATACAAAATACATTTTGCAAGACTATTTATTGTGGGAAAATGATATTGAAAATGACTCATTAGATATTGTTTTTTCATCTAAACCTAGAATTAAATGCCCTGGATTTGGAGGAAATATGAAAAGAGGACAGTGGTCTAAAAAAGATGATGGTATTACAGGCTCAGATGGATGGGACAATGATATAGATTGGGGCTCCTTTGGTGGAGGAGGTAGCGGAGGTGGCAATCTTGGTGGGTCAGGATCTTCTGGTGGTGGGTCGGGTATAAGTAACACTCGGTTACACCTTTATAATAGTTATTTTAATCCCAAAGGTGGTTATGCCAATTGTGATGTTAAACTAACGACAGCTAAAGGATGTGAAGATTTTATTACAAAAGTATTTGGTACCACTTTATCAAGTGCTGCAAAAGCCAATTTACAAGAAAAAATTGAAACTTGTGGATGTTATAATGCGCTTTTGGTTGACAATGAGATTTTTAATAAATCTAAATCTGATCCGCAATTAAAATGCCTATCATGTTATGCTCATCAAGGTCAAGAGTTTGGTTACTATTTTAAAGAATTGTACAGCATGATAACAGATATTAAACTACCCTGTACTAACAATAGTGCAGAAATTAAAAATAATGCAAAAAATAAAGCTCTTGAAAATATTTGTCAATCAGCATCCTTTCATTTGGCAGTGTACCCTGGGCAGTTAATAAAAAAGTATTTAGAAGAAATTAAAAATTTAAATATCTCTTATATTTATCCAGTGATTGATAATTTTTTTGGAATTGGGAAAGTTAGAGAAATTAAAGGGTCTGATGACCAAATGGATATGAAAAATCTATTAGGTCTATCAGGTGATGATATATTGAATGCTGATGAACAAACTTTATGTTTTAAAAAACAAATAGCCGAATGCCTAAAACCAGCAGAACCTGGTGGCCCTATTGGAGTTAATGAAGCTGAAAAAGCTGCACTCTTAGATTTTTACAAAAATACTGAACTGACCAATCCATGTACGGGTGATGCTATCGATAAAGATGCCATATTTTTGGGGCTTTGTGAAGAAGGTGATTTGAGTATGAGTGGACTGGAAGCTGCTTTAGATGGAGTGGATTATATAACATCAAAGGAATTAGATGATTCGAAAGAAATCTTTGAAATTTTGGGAATAACAAATGAAGCAGATAAATTGAAATTCCTTTCTGGAAGTGATTGTGGATCTGATGGAGGAGGTAAATGTAAAAACTGTAGTGTTGGAGAAGCAGGCATAGTTTTTTTAGATCATGAAAGGGCAAAACAAATGCTTGATTGTGCAATAAATAAATTGAAAAATTATAATGGCTCTGATGCCACCATTAAGAATGCCCTAGTATCCAGTTTTAACACTGACTCAAAAAATGCTGTATCGTTTATAAAAACATTATGCCAATGGATAAAGTTTCAAAGTATTAATACTGCGTATGAATCGGATTTAAATTGTGGCAATTCTACATTGGCTTGGTCCTACCCTGCAATTCAATTTACAAATATTCACTTATGTAACCCAAATTATTGGAATGTACTCGATGACCAAGAAAGATCTGCAACGATGATACACGAGATGTTTCATTTATATTATATCGCTGGAGATTGGGCTTACATTTGGGAAGAAGAATTTCATGGCTTAACTCCACTTCAGCACTTAACAAATAGTGACTCTTTTTCAGAATTTATCAATGCCATTTGTTTATGAAGAATGCAATTTTTGGGGTTCTTATATCATTGTATTTGATATTTTTTCAAAGTTGCAAGCAGATAGAAACTTTATCATCTAATAAAACTTTCTATTTATCAATCAATAAAGTTAATACTGTCGATACTATTGAAATAAATATCTTAGCGGGAAAAAGTAATATTTTTTATTCAACAGATACAACTTTGACCTTTAAGGTAACCCTCTTTGAAGTTAGAGGAGGATATTCTGAGTTGCATGGCAGAAAATTTAATATACATGACGGATTTGATTCTAAGCGAATTAAAATTTTAAAAAACGGGATTGTGAACACGACATTATCGTATAATGATTTATCTACGATTATTCCAAATAATTTGGATTCTCTACCAACATACAAAATTCAGTTAAGTTATTGATTATAATTGATCCCATACACTAAGCAATTTTAATGCATTATTAAACCATGTCAATCCTTAGCGCATCACAACAAATACATGTGATGCGCTTTTTCATCTAACTATATAGCTAATGAATAAAAATCTTATACTATCTTTGTATTGTCATTTTATGGTCTAGTAAACCTTAAGCTTAAACTGTCATGAATTGCAAATTCGTAAAATATAGGATCTCAGATACAATCTGCGACCATCGGAATATCACTATCCAAATGCAAAGTAAGTAGGTATATGAAAATCTTGAAATTTATAAAATTTGCAAATCAGTTTTATCAATGAAATATTTTTAGAAAATATGTAAATGATGCCTTTTGGAAGCATATAACTCAAATAATTTAAGTCTTAAGGGATTTGTTGGACTTCCCAAGATTAAATTGTCGGATGTTATTAATTCGAATATTGTTGCCAATTTAGATAGAAAATTCACTATAATTTTTGAAAATAAAACTTACAAAGAAAAAGTTTTATATTTTGTGCAGTTTAGATTTGTTGATTTTTTTCATGTAGGTGTAGATTTTGGGTTCCCAATAATTACTGTTGAGCAAATCAAAGGGTGGGAATTAAGCTATATCTATTACCAAGCCAATATTTTGGATGATTCAATACTTATAGAAGAATTAACATTCAATAATTTGCAAATTGATGAGTATCAAACACTAAGTTATTATGATATAGACCATTATTCAAAAGTTAATATTAGACTTTTAAATGAAGTTAGTATTAAGTTAGAAGGCAATGTTAAGATAACAATACACTTTCGATCTTGGGAAGATACAGCATTTTTTCAATTTTCGAAATTTGGTTTTGGTAAATTAGTTAGTAACACTAAATTACACGCCATGCAACAACATAGATGCATGGCGTTTTAGCTTAAACAGAACTAAATAGACCCTCGTTAGGCGTAAGCCGCACCCTCGTCTCCAATACATCTGTCATTTCGACCTTCGGGAGAAATCTCAAACCGCACTCATTCTAACATTTCGGAACCTACCTTTTTTCTAACTGCCTAGGTTAAAAATAGTTGGATATGTGTTGTTAGGGCTTGTTTAACTAATTTCAACATTAGGAAATAATTAAAATATGCAATTTGTTATACACACTTTAGTAGCTGATAAATATTTTTGATATTTTTGTAGCATCATTTCTAATGGTTACGATATACTTTCCTGGCAGCAATGATTTTTCAGAAATTACTATTAACCTTTTATCGGAGACCGTTTGATATATCAATTGACCATTCGTATTGTGGATATAAATATCAGTATTTGGGCTATACATATCTTCTGGTAAATAAATTTTTAAATCACCCTTGATACTTGGATTTGGGTAAAGTATGAAGTCCTTACTTTTTGGAAATATATTGACACCATCTACGGCAATGGAGAATTCTTGCGAACCAGTGACAAGCATTCCTTTATGTGAGATTTTTAGTTTGTATTGTCCTTCGGGAAGTATTCCTGTATTTATTTTCTCTACATTGTCTCTATCATTAATACCTTTGGTGGCTGCGACATTAAAGTTATTGTAGGCATCGTTAGGTATAAACATCCATGGGTAATAGGACTCATTACGCTCTGACTCTATCACAATATCTAAGTCATTGACTAGGATTCTTGATCTATTGTCAAAACCATCTGTGATTGGTCCGGGCACATCATTCCACACCAAGGTGGCAGTAACGGGATTAAATCCATCGGCATAAAAGTCCAGAACAAAAGGCTCATTTTCTATCAACGTTTCCTCACTTAAAAAAGACGCACTAGTTTTATTGTTTAAAAATTCAACAGCTTTGAGTCCATTAAATAGGCCCCATCCAAATTGGAAATCAGGACCCAGGAATTTTCCAGCTTCGTCTGCTGTGTGGATTATGAGTGCTTTTAGGGTGGCAGAGCGCATATATTTTTGGAATAATTTGTGATAATATTCCTGCAGTAAGGCGCATCCACCACTGGCCACTGCCGCGGCCATGGATGTTCCACTACTTTCTTGGTATGATTGGTTATGATCGTCATACGCAGAAAACAAAAATTGCCCATTCGTCACTATATCAGGTTTAATGCGCCAATCATCAGTAGGGCCAGTACTACTAAAGTGACTTAAAGTTATATTATTAGGTATCGATGAATTGGCAATATCAGCTATTGAACCTACGGTCAGGATGTTTTTTGAGCAAGAATTTCTAAACAATAAATCATACCCCGATTTGCTTATATCTGGGCTTTCATTGAGTAAATTTCCTGCTGATTTCACTATGAGGTAGTAAGGAGCGTGGTAGGCTATTTGATCCCAATCTGCGGCTAATTGATCATAAGCGCCTAAAAGATAAGGGAAGTCATTGCCGCGTGCTCTTGTATAAGAATGATTAGACAAAATACCGCCATCCATTGCAAAAAGTGCCATTTCTACATTGTCGTTGGCACTCGTGTAAACTTTTACCTTTGACTTTGGCGCCATACCTTTGGCTTTTAGATTATTACCCAAACCTACCATGGTGCATGCCGTGTGTGTAGCGTGGTCTGAAGATAGAGATGTCTCACCTATGATAATCCGATCGAGTAGTTCTACGTGAGTTTTTAAAGGTGTCCCCGATGCCTCCCAATGTCCTATTATTATGTCATTACCTTCCAATTTAGGTACTCTAAAACTGCCTTTGTGTAGTTGATCGAATTTGCTTGTTTTTGCAGCATTCAAATTGTCATCATAATCATAGACAGGTTGGTTATTTACATCAAAGCCAGATAAAAATCCTTTAATACCATTGGATTCAGTGGTTGGTGCTATTCGTCGAATCTCAGCAAGTGATATTATGCTATCAGTATAATTTGTAGTAATACTTATCTTTTCTAGCAGGGCTTTAGTATTGGTTTGTCTGATTATATTCTGTCTAGACGACATATCCTGACTTATACACACCTGATGGAATAAAAATGTAACAATCAATAATAGTTGATATTTGATATTCATATTTGAGTTTTATAAGACAAATGTAAATAATCTTCTTAATATAAAATGTATGCAATTAGATTATTTTTGGCATAGATACATACTTTTCTTTTTATAATGTTAAAATAAGGCGGACATCGTTATTTGAAATACTATTCAACGATTCCTTTTTTACAATATTATGGTCAATTGATCTATATTTGCGGTTTTATTTTCAATTAGAATTATAAGATTTGGTACCAAAACATGTAGAACTGATAGCTTTGTCCTTGGGCATTAATGAGTCTTCAGTAAGGAATACAATGGAGCTTCTGGAAGAAGGGGCAACTATTCCATTCATCGCTAGATATAGAAAAGAAAGAACTGGAAGTCTGGATGAAGTGCAAGTTTCTGATATTCAGAAGCAAGCAAAGAAGTTGGAAGAGCTAGAACTTAGAAAAGAAAGTATTTTGGCTTCTATAGAAGAACAAGGCAAATTGACTCCTGAACTTAAAGCGAAGATTCAAGCATCGTATAGTAGCAATGAAATAGAAGATTTGTATTTACCTTTTAAGCGAAAAAGGAAAACAAAAGCAGATGTTGCTCGAGAGTCTGGGTTAGAACCCTTTGCTAAAATAATCATGGCCCAACGAGGGGCAGATATTCAGAACATTGCAAAAAAATATCTAAATGATAAGGTTGTTACAGTGGATGAAGCTATATCAGGTGCAAAAGATATCATAGCAGAGTGGATCAGCGAAGATCAGGATATAAGAGAGCGATTGCGAGTGAATTTCAGAAGATTTGCCACTATCAACTCCAAAGTAGTCCCAAAAAAGAAAGAAGAAGCCGAAAAATATCAAGATTATTTTGATTTTCAGGAAGCATTGTCAAAGTGCCCCTCACACCGTTTTTTGGCTATGATGCGAGGAGACAGTGAGTCCATGTTGAAGATTTCGTTGAGTATTGATGATATCAGAGCGTTGGAGATGATAGACCGTAAATTCATTCGATCTAATGGAGCAGAAGCTGATATCATACAAGAAGCCATTTCTGATAGTTACAAAAGACTGATTTTTCCAGCCATTGAGACACAAATAATCAATGAATATCGAGAAAAAGCAGACGATGAAGCCATCAAGGTATTTGGCGAAAACTTGAGACAATTATTATTGGCACCACCACTGGGACAAAAAGCGGTACTAGCCATAGATCCGGGATTCAGAACAGGATGTAAAGTGGTATGCTTGGATAGTAATGGTGATTTTTTGGAGTATCAAACCATTTATCCACATCCTCCACAAAATCAACTCTCAGCATCGCAAGACATGATACGGCAATTGGTGTATAAATACCAAGTCAAAGCCATCGCTATTGGCAATGGCACCGCTTCTCGCGAAACACAAAGTATGGTAGAAAGCATTCCATTTAGTGAGAAGGTAGATGTATATATGGTAAATGAAAGTGGCGCTTCAATTTACTCAGCATCTGACATCGCCAGAGAAGAGTTTCCTGATAAAGATTTGACCATAAGAGGCGCTATCAGTATAGGAAGACGACTGATGGATCCTTTGGCAGAATTGGTAAAAATAGATGCAAAATCTATCGGCGTAGGCCAATACCAACATGATGTACATCAAGGCAAACTTAAAGAAAATCTCGATATGACGGTGGTAAGTTGTGTAAATAAAGTAGGTGTAAATATCAATACATCTTCTCAACATTTATTAACCTACATCGCTGGCCTTGGCCCTGCTTTAGCCAAAAATATTGTAGCTTATCGGAGGGCCAATGGTGATTTTAATGCTATCTCACAATTGACTAAAGTACCGAGATTGGGCGACAAAGCTTTTGAGCAAGCAGCTGGTTTTCTGAGGATTAGAGATGGTGCCAATCCGTTGGATAATACAGGTGTACATCCAGAATCTTACCCAACCGTAGCGCTGATGGCAAAAAAATGTGGATTGAGTTTGGATGCATTTGTTTTAAATCAAGAAGCTAGGAAAAACTTAAATCTTGCCGACTTTGTCACTGATAAAATAGGATTGCCTACACTGACGGATATCATGAAAGAATTGGACAAACCAGGTCTTGATCCACGTGGTGAGGCCCAATCATTTACATTTGATGAGAAGATAAAAAGTATAAACGATGTACATGAAGGTATGATAGTGCCGGGTATAGTCACAAATTTAACCAATTTTGGCGCTTTTGTGGACATCGGTGCTAAGCAAGATGCCCTTTTGCACATATCGCAAATCACAAAAAAATACATACAATCACCAGCAGAAGTATTGAGCCTTGGTCAAGAAATATCAGCTAAAGTGACTGGTGTGGAAGTGAGTAGAAAAAGGATCAATTTGACATTGTTATTTTGATGTTTTGGTCTATTGTTTGAATAACTGTACTAATTTGCTTTTAAATAAATAGGTAGTGTTGGGTTGATTGATTGTTATTTATTGTTTATGGTCGAAATTTTATTTGGTAGATAACTTTACCACTGATTTACTGTGTAAATGGAAGCTAAGGATCTCATAAAATAGCCTTGGTTTTGCTCAATCAACCAATAAAAAGGTGTATTTTTAAGCCAAAATATGAGCTCAGCCCCGTAAATACCGAGTCCGCAACGGAGCATCAAATAAAAAACCTATAATTGTTAGTTTCTAAAAGGAACTAGTCAATAAAAGTGTAAAATTATTAGTTCCTGAAAGGAACCTAATGTCCTATTTCCATTTTTTCTAGTTTCTGAACGGACATTATAATAAAAAATGTGTTTTAAGATGTTTCTGAACGGACATTATAATTTTGATCGAATTATGAGACCAATCCAATGGGAACTACTCATAATACAATATATAATACTGCACCCGATAAGGAGCAGTCATATATCCAAATATTATTTGCTGGTCCGTTCGGGGGCAGAATAAAATTTAAAATATAATGTGAAGATTTTACTTAATACTATCTCTTAGGATATGATTTTATGTAAGTGTATAATTGAGCGTAAAAACTTTAGCATTTGATATATTAGGAATTTAAGCTAAACAGAAGAAAAAGGCTATTTTATTCCTGTATCAATAGCTGTACAGCATCATTGACGATGATCT
Source organism: Saprospiraceae bacterium (assembly GCA_016714785.1). Lineage (GTDB taxonomy): Bacteria > Bacteroidota > Bacteroidia > Chitinophagales > Saprospiraceae > OLB9. The sequence continues at coordinate 109,027 of JADKCC010000060.1, read as the reverse complement.
GATGATTACCTTTATATTGTGTGATCTTGCCTGTGACACAAACATTCTTATTTTTGAGTACTTCTTTGAGATCAAAATTAAATTTATATTGATCCTTAGCAAAGATGATAGCTGAAAATATATTATCTGGATAATTGCCACCAAAGTTGAGATAGATGGGTTTGTTTTCTCCTGCTGGTTGGCTGACACTATATACCGAATCGCAGACCGTACCTTCAGTATTGATGAAGTCGGATGCATTGTAGATGGTGATCTTTGGCGCAGACTGTGCTTCGGTCAATGTAACAAAATAAATCAATAGGATCATGACTAAAATGAAGCGCATTATGTGGAGTTTTGGTTATAGCAACGAAGGTAGTTAAATAAACAAAAAAAATAAGAGATATGTGAGAATTATTGATATTAAGTTATAAATTTACATTCAATTTAGACTCAATATGGCTCTTAACTGGAATGAAATCAAAGATCGTGCATTAAAATTTTCTAAAGAATGGGAGGATACTTTAAGTGAAGATGCTGAAGCTAAATCTTTTTTAGATGCATTTTTTAATGTATTTGGGATACCGAGAAAAAAAATTGGCACATTTGAACATCGAATCAAAAAGCTAGATGAAGGTGATGGCTACATAGATATGCTATGGAAAGGTCATATACTTGTAGAGATGAAAAGTAGGGGTAAAGATCTAAATAGGGCTTTTAGTCAAGCAAAAGACTATACTCATGGACTAAAAGCTGAAGAACTACCAAAGTATATATTGGTATCTGATTTTCATCATTTTAGATTGTATGATACAGAAGAGATGATAACCAATGAATTTACTTTACAAGAGTTATACAAAAATGTAGGTCTGTTCGGATATTTGATTGGTGTAAGTAAAAAGGTATATAAAGAGCAAGACCCTGCTAATATAAAAGCAGCGGAGTTGATGGGTAAACTTCACGACAGATTGGAAGAAATCGGCTATACAGGGCATCCATTAGAAGTTTATCTGGTCAGGATATTGTTTTGTTTGTTTGCCGAGGACACATCGATATTTGAAAAGCAACAATTTCAGGATTTCCTTGAACAAAGGACCAATGAAGATGGTAGTGATTTGGCGGCCAAACTCCAGGAATTGTTTCAGGTGCTGAATACTGCTAAAGACAAAAGATTTAAAAATCTGGATGAGCAGCTTAATGATTTTCCGTATGTCAATGGGAAATTGTTTGAAGAGTCGTTGCCTACAGCTAGTTTTGATAGTAAGATGCGAAAGGCATTGCTCGAGTGTTGCTATATAGATTGGAGTAAGATATCTCCCGCGATTTTTGGCTCGATGTTTCAGAGTGTGATGAATCCCAAAGAAAGAAGAAATCTTGGAGCTCACTACACGAGTGAAAAAAATATACTCAAGGTGATCAAACCATTATTCCTAGATGAGTTGTGGGCAGAATTCGAATCTCTGAAGGGTAAAAAGAATGAGTTGCCAAAGTTTCATAAGAAGCTTAGTCAGTTACTTTTTTTAGATCCTGCGTGTGGTTGTGGTAATTTCTTGGTTATCACTTACAGAGAGCTTCGGATGCTAGAACTCGAGATACTACGTGAAATTTACAAAAATCAACTAGTGACTAGTATTGAGTCTATCATCTGGATAGATGTGGATCAGTTTTATGGGATAGAATATGAAGAGTTTCCTGCTCGCATTGCTGAAGTGGCGATGTGGCTGATAGATCATCAGATGAATATGCTAATTAGTCATGAGTTTGGGCAGTATTTTGCTCGGTTACCTTTGAAGAAAGGGGCAGGAATATTTCATGGTGATGCATTAGAGATAGAATGGCAATCTTTACTAAATCCCAAGAACACCATCGACATTTATGCCGAGCATGCCAATATTTTTATAGCAAATGACCCAATGCCACAATATGGTCTAGTCAATGTACAAGCCAAATCATATTCTGTTCAAAAAGGTCAACCAATACAAAAACCAGAACGAAAGTTTGATTACATACTAGGTAATCCGCCATTTATAGGTTCTAAAATTATGTCCCAAAAGCAACGGGATCAGATAGTAAAAGAATTTGGCACTACAGGAAGTGGTGTGTTGGATTATGTGACTGGCTGGTATATCAAAGCCGCAAAATATATACAAGACGTAAAAACAAAAGTAGGTTTTGTCTCTACCAATTCGATCGTACAAGGTGAACAGACCAGTATTTTGTGGGGTCTAATGCTTAATAAGTATGGTATAAAAATACATTTTGCACATCGTACCTTCAAGTGGTCAAATGAAGCTAAAGGAAATGCGGCCGTTTATTGTGTGATCATAGGTTTTGCTAATTATGATACCAATATTAAAGTGATCTATGAATATGAAGATATCAAGGGTGAACCACATGAAGTGAAGGTCAAAAATATTAATCCTTACCTTGTTGATGCCAAAGATATATTCGTAAGTAAAAGAAGAAAACCAATATGTCAAGTACCTGAAATTTCATTTGGAAGCATGCCAAATGATGGTGGCAATTTTTTGTTTACTGATGAAGAAAAAAATGAATTTGTAATATCTGAACCTAAATCTGAGCAATATTTCAGACCTTTAATCAGTGCTCATGAGTTTTTGAATGGTCATAAAAGATGGTGTTTATGGCTCAAAGATGCCAATCCTTCAGATTTAAGAGGGTTAGATCACGTGGCTGTAAGAATTGGAAATGTAATAAAAATGCGGGTATCAAGTACAAGAGATGCCACTAAAAGACTTGCAAACTTCCCAACACTTTTTGGAGAAGATAGACAACCAGAAAGCAAATATGTTTTGATTCCCTTACATTCTTCTGAAAACAGAAATTATATTCCAATGGGAATTTTCAATGAAATTTCAATTGCTAATAATAGTTGTTCACTAATTCCACATTCAAATTTGTTTCATTTTGGAATATTAATGTCAACCATACATATGTCTTGGGTAAAAAGTATTTGCGGAAGAATTAAAAGTGATTACAGGTATTCAAACGAGTTAGTTTACAACAACTTCCCTTGGCCTGAGAATCCCACAGAAAAACAAACCCAATCCATAGAAGAGAAGGCACAAAAGGTGTTGGATGTCCGGGCACAATTTCCAGATAACTCGCTTGCCGACCTTTACGACCCATTGACAATGCCACCCGCTCTCGTCAAAGCGCACAATGATCTGGACAAAGCTGTAGATCTGGCATACCGATCACAACCATTCACATCTGAAGCTAATAGGATGGAGTTTCTCTTTGGGCTGTATGAGAAATATACGGCTGATTTGTTTACTACGGAGGGGAAGAAGGGGAAGCGGAAAATATAAATTAAAAAAATATGCAAGATATAAAAGGAAGTCATATCATGGATCACTCACTCTGCAAGACAGGTAGCAACTCTTTTTCTTCAGATTCCATTTCCTATTTGCTCCCATTAGATTCGAGCACATTAAGTAACAGAACCATCACCAATGGTTATTTTCTTATCCCAATTTGATGGCATTTGAAAAGTTATAAATTTTATAAGTCCAACAACACCTAATCTATATGCAAAGTCCTTACCATTATTTTGTGCAACAATTGCTCCAAAGCGCTAATCAAGATTATGCTCTAGCAATGAGTGCGTATATGAAGAATCATTTTGAATTTTACGGCATCAATGCTCCAATGCGTAAACAAATAGTTAAAGATGCTAGATCTAAACTGGTTATCAGTGATCCCAATCAAGCATTTTGGGAATTAATGCAACAATTATGGAATGATGACCACAGGGAATGCCAATATATCGCCATAGATTTGATGCAAAAGTGTTCCAAAAAAATAGGTATAGACAGTTTGCCTTTTTTAGAAAAATTGATAGTGACTAAATCATGGTGGGATACAGTAGATGGAATTGCGCCAGCTCTGATTGGAGAATTATTCAGAAGGTACCCAGAACAAAGAAATAGCTATATCTACCGGTGGATAGACAGTGACAATATTTGGTTGCAACGATCAGCCATTATCTTCCAACTAAAATATGGTAAAAACACAGACTGGGATTTATTATCTGAGGCCATCCTAAAACATGATACTTCCAAGGAGTTTTTCGTACGCAAAGCTCAGGGATGGGCACTGAGGCAATACAGCAAGTTTGAACCTATGAAAGTGATAGCTTTTGTAGAAGCCAACCCACAATTGTCAGGTTTGACAAAAAAAGAAGCATTGAGAAATCTTAAGTAGGGTCTGCTGACTATGGTGCAACCAATTGGTAAATAATAAATTATGTCTATAATAAACAAATTAAATGCAAATCTTTTAATTGATTTTGTCCAAAAGTCGTACGTTGGCTTTTGCCTTATGCGGCGGCAGTTACTTTTTTGCATTGCCCAAAAAGTAACCAAAAAGTCTAGTTCAAAAAAGCAATGGTCGTTCATTTTCGAACCAAAATGCTTTTCTATTGCCATAAGTATTTCATATTTAATCCTTTGTGCTTTCTATGGCAATAGACGCACTTTCCTGCCCACTAAGCGGTTCCTGTCAAAGGCTGCGGCCTTTGGTGCTTCACTTCACTTCGTTCTTATTCACTATTGCTTGTTTTTTGAACGATAATCTCCGTTAAACTATTAACCAAAAATAATAGCTGACTTTTTCAGCAGCCCCTAAGTAAACTAAACCTTAGGAGTTGTTAAAAAAATCTAAGGTGAATGTTCCCTTATTTGATAGCATTCAAACACTCTTTTAAAGCCGAGTACCAATGTGGTATTTCAATATTGAATTGCTCTTTAATCTTGTGTTTGGACAATACGCTCCATCCAGGTCTGGCTGCTGGAGTAGGGTAGTCTGAGGTTGGTATAGGATGGACTAAACAAGAAAGTCCTTTTTCTTTCATGATTCGGTCTGCTATATCATACCATGTGACGATACCTTCATTGGCATAATTGTAGGTTTCATCAAATGCGGATAAAAGCGCTGGATTTGCTGCTACTTGTGTGATAATCTCTAAAACTGTTTGAGCCAAATGGCGAGCATAAGTAGGTGCCCCATATTGATCATTGACCACAGCAACGGATGATTTTTCGTTACCCAATCTGAGCATTGTTTTGACAAAATTATGGCCAAAAGAAGATACTACCCATGAGGTACGCAATATTAAAGTAGGTACGCTTGAAGCTCTTATGATTTGTTCGCCTTCGAGTTTTGACGTGGCATATACTCCTTGCGGCTTTGTGGAGTCTTCCTCTCTGATAGGGAATCCTGTATAAGTGTGATAAACATAATCCGATGAGAAATGTACCAACTTAGTATCCTTTCCTTTCAGCGCGTCCACTATATTTTGACAAGCACTAGTATTGGCAGCATAACAAGCTTCAGCATCAGATTCTGCTTTATCCACGGCTGTATATGCTGCACAATTTATTACGTAATCGTAATTTTTATCCAATACAGCTCTAACTTCTTCTTGATTAGAAATATCTAAATTTTGCTTACTATAAAAATCAAAATGAAAGTATTCGTAAGATGTACCAATATACTTAAACTCTTGCCCAACTTGACCATTGGCTCCTAAAATCGCAATTCTCAGCTTTGTGAACATAAATTTTTCGGTCATACCCTAAACAAATATTTTATGTTGACCGAATGTTGGTAATATTTGATCTTTTTCGGAAATGATCAATTCACTCAATGGTAAAATCCAGTTAATACCAAGATTTGCATCTTTATAATGCAATCCGCCTTCCATCCCTGGCGCATAGAAATTGTCGCATTTATAGGAAAATATAGCGGTATCAGACAGCACTACGTAGCCATGTGCAAAACCATGAGGTACGAAAAGCTGCTTTTTATTGATCTCATTGAGAATGACTGATAGGTGCTGACCATAAGTGACGGAATCGGGACGTACATCTACGATAACATCTAATACTTCTCCACTCACACACCTTACCAATTTGGACTGTGCATTGGGTGGCAATTGATAATGCAGACCGCGCAACACTCCACGGGTAGATTTGGCTTCATTATCCTGTACAAAATGGATATTCTGAAGGGAGTCGGGTAGGGTAGAAGCATTAAATGTCTCTACGAAATATCCCCTTTGGTCGTGCCATATTTTAGGCTCAAATATCCAAACACCTTCAAAGTTGGTTTTAATCCAAGCCATAAATATTATTTTTCTCTAAAATACACACTGATAGATACACCACTGAAATTAAAATGTTTTCGAAGTTGATTTTCCAAAAAATTTCTATAACTTGGTTTGACATGGTCTGGATAGTTGCAATAAAATACAAATGCCGGATAATAAAGTGGCAATTGGGTTACGTACTTGATTTTAATATATTTACCTCGATGTGATGGTGGTGGATTTTTTTCTATAATATCTAGCATCAAGTCGTTGAGCGCTGATGTTTTTACTTTTTGGATTCGATTTTCGTGTACTTGCAGCGCAGTTTCTACTGTTCTGAATATTCTCTGTTTGTCTAGTACAGAAGTAAATAATACTGGTACATCATTGAAGGGAGCAATTTTTTCTTTCAAATTTTTTTCAAAATCCCGTGCAGTATTGGTTTCTTTTTCGATCAAATCCCACTTGTTGACCAAGATCACCAATCCTTTTTTTCTTTTTTGTATCAAGCCCAATATACTCAAATCTTGTGACTCCAATCCGACTGTAGCATCGAGCATGAGCAAACACACATCAGCTTCTTCAATGGCTTTGATCGCTCTTATTACAGAATAAAACTCTAAGTCCTCGTGTACTTTCGCTTTTTTGCGAATGCCTGCGGTATCTATCAGATAAAATTTCTTATCAAATTTATTGTATAAAGTATAGATGGCATCTCTCGTAGTACCGGGTATATCAGTTACTATATTCCTTTCTTCACCCATGAGTGCATTTGTCATAGATGATTTGCCCACATTTGGCTGGCCAACGATTGCTATTTTTGGTATTTCATCATTGAGCTTATCTGAATCGTCGGAGATGTTTTCTGGCAATACATCGACTACCATATCCAATAATTCTCCCGTGCCACCACCTGAGATGGAAGATATAAATACGGTGTCATTAAATCCTAAACTCCAGAATTCATTGGCCAACATCTGACGTTGTGCGTTATCCACTTTATTCACAGCTAAGATAACTTTTTTAGGATTTTTGCGCAGCATTCTACCTATTTCTTCATCAAGGTCTGTAATGCCGGTAGTTACATCCACCAAAAACACTATGACAGTTGCTTCATCAATGGCGATTTGTACTTGCCGCCTTATTTCTGCTTCAAAAATATCTGACGATCCTTTGACAAAACCACCAGTATCTACTACGGTAAAATTTTTTCCATTCCAATCGGAAAAGCCATAAATCCGATCTCTTGTGACACCACTTACGTTGTCAATGATGGATTTGCGTTCTCCTACCAAACGATTAAAGAGCGTCGATTTACCAACATTGGGACGACCTACTACTGCTACAATTTGAGACATGTTCTATTTTTCTAGCCGCAAAGATAACAAATTATATTTATATGGAAGCATCACACCTTGCATCTGTTGCATCTCCATTCTTTTGAGCCCAATAAGCAAGATCAAACAATGAAATTCGATTTTGAGGTGAATAATCATTTGAATGCCTCCATAAGTTTCGGGCGATGTTCGAATTCTGAACTGATAAATTGACTCACCTTAAGCATGGTGTTCTCCATTTTGTTAATTGACCAATGGGTTTTAAGTTTTGTAAGATATTCAAATGCTGAATCCCCCAAATGTGCATCTAGAAATATTCTAATGATGTGAATATAAAGCTGAGCCAAAGCATTTTTTTCATACTTGTATAGTATTGAATCATGTTGCATTAGTATCTCTAAATCTCCTACTTTATCTAAAAAGAGTATCAACCCAGACCAGTTTTCTTCTTTGCGATATATCTTTATCAATAAGTTTGGATCTGATTTGCTTTTAGTCAGTTCTTCTTCTATTCTTAATATAAAATTTTGATATTCGTCATCATTCAATTCTCTTTTAAGGATGTCTATATATTTCATATCTCCAGATTGAAGGTATGCCATCCCTGCTGTTTCTACAAGTTTCGTAGTTTTTTTAAATCGAACATAAAGAAATACCATCCGGTTGACCACATCTTTATTTACTTTTTTAGGATGGTGGATGGATTCCAATACTCTCAATGCAAGCTGACTTTCATCTATAGAGAGCAAAAGATCTACAATCTCTATATGTAGTAAAGCATGATCTTTGATAAATGCCCACGAAGAGTCACTGTACTTTCCGTTATTGATAAGCCATAGTGCTAGCAATACGGCTAGTTCTTTTGAAGGCCTTAGGGAGATTAAGTTTTCTAAGCTAACATTTAGAGTTATATTGTCACTTGGTTTGATATAAGGTTTAATTAGTTTAATGATGTTGAACGATATGCTGGAGTAATGATAATATGATCTTGTGGCCAAGTCAGTCAAAAACACTATTAAGTCTGTTCTTAATTCAGGCGGTAATTTTTCAACCAAAAAATAATCAATCATTTTATGATAACTAATGCTAAGGGCAGTCATGTTTTCATTGTAGTTGGCATAATAATGCTTTAAATATTCTAATTTGGCAAAAGCAGCGCTATAAATATTTAGGGCTTCTCTAAATTGCCCTAGTGCAATACAGTCATTGACTTGATCTGCAAAATCTTCCAAGACACGTAGTGCAGTTTTGATTTCCGATGCGCTGGCTTTTGTCTGATCACCTGTATGTGGCCTAATCACTGAATTTAAAATATTTTTATACTTTTCGGCATTATCTGTTGTATCTATTTTGCGCGCAAAATTTACCTTTAGTTGGGTAGCAAATTTAGTATCTCTTTTAGCATAAGATTTGACAAAGGATATTAATTCATCCTGCGATACTTCTTCCAATATCTGACTGATGTTTAGCGTAGAAATTTTGGGTTTATTATTTGCAGCTGTTTTTTGTTCTTTGATCGTCTGTTTTTTATTTTTTTCGGATCTGATGAGCATCAATCCAGCGATCACATGTTTACATATATGGTGGCTAGTAAAAAAAGTACAGTCGCAAGATGCTTTTTGTTTTTTAGTAAATGGGGATTGAATTTCTACTTCATAGACCTTTCCGTCTTTGACTTTACACAAGAATAAACCACCATTTAGACTATCTAAATCTGCCACTGCATCAGCATCAAACAAGCGACTAGCTTGAAGCACCAACTCGTCGTCGTATATTAATTCTATAATCGTATTTTTATCTATCAAAATGTTTTCTTTTAGGATAACCTGCAAATTTATCAAGATAATCGTAACTCTTGCTATTATTACCGATGCTTTATTCACAATATTCTTTATATTTGCATTATTTTTAATATTTGAGTATTTTTAAGTATCCGTTTTTTAATAATATAGTGTACTCAATAGGTAATTAATTCAATTGATTTATGACATTTAAAGAAATAGGGCTAGACGAAAGATTATTGGAAGCCATTTCATATATGGGATTCGATAAAGCCACGCCTATACAAGAACAAGCTATACCTGAAATCCTAAAAGGTAGAGACATTATAGCATGTGCACAGACAGGTACAGGCAAAACAGCAGCGTTTATGTTGCCATTACTACACCAGATGGCTGTGAAGCCGCATGATGGTACTAGCGCACTAGTCATAGTACCCACACGTGAATTGGCTGTGCAGATAGACCAACAAATACAGGGCTTTGCTTATTTCGTTCCGGTATCTTCCATGCCTATATATGGTGGCGGATCAGGAAGTGAGTGGGAATCCCAAAAAAAAGGGCTGACAAATGCGGATGTAATCATCGCTACGCCAGGCAAACTTATAAGCCACATCAATATGGGGAATGTTAAGTTTGACAAACTGAAATATCTCATACTAGACGAAGCGGACAGAATGCTTGATATGGGATTTTATGATGATATCAAAAAGATAATAGAAGCACTACCTAAAACAAGACAAACACTCATGTTTAGTGCCACCATGCCGCCAAAAATGAGAGAATTGGCCAAGTTAAACCTTAACAATCCGTTTGAAGTGTCTATAGCTGTCTCAAAACCTTCTGCCAAGGTGCTACAAGCCGCTTATTTAGTCAATGATGGGAACAAAGCAAGATTGATAAATGACTTGATTAAGGATAAACCAAGCTTCGAAAGTATTATTGTATTTTCATCTACTAAAAGGTCTGTCAATGATATCATCAAAGGGCTATCAGGACAAGGTTATACAGTAGAAGGAATCTCATCAGATCTAGAGCAAAGAGAAAGGGAAGAAGTACTCAATAGATTTCGCTCTAAAAAAACCAGAGTCATTGTGGCTACAGATGTACTAGCGAGAGGCATTGATATCAAAGACATCAATTTAGTTGTCAACTATAATGTGCCTGGAGATGGAGAAGATTATGTGCATAGAATAGGCCGTACAGCTCGGGCAGATGCAGATGGTGTAGCTCTGACTTTGGTCAATGAAGAGGAGATGTATAAATTGGCAGCCATAGAAAAACTGATTGGCTCAGAAATCAACAAGTTAAATATTCCTGCTCATATTGGAGAAAGCCCAATCTGGAACCCAAATAGACCCAAAGGAGGCTATCAGAGAGCAGGCAGCGGCAATCGAAGACCTGATGGAAATAAAAACGCTAGTTTTAAACCTAAGAAATCAGGTAACAAAGGTACATTTCATAAGAGTAAACAGTCACCAAAAAAAGGAGAGTAAGTCCCATTTTCAAGATCACCAGATTATAAGATCACAAGATATGCTTACCAAGGAAACTGATGGATCAATTTGTCAATAAATTCTTGGATAATTATGGGTCTGCTCACTATGGCTATCAATATGCCAGCTACGGCTCCATAAAAGTGGGCTTCATGATCTATGTTACTATTCTGATTTTTGGATGCCCAAGTAGAATACCACAGATATAAAACGCCGAATATGATAGCAGGCACAGGGATAATCATATAAAGTCCTAACATATTCCATGGATTCAAAAGTATGAATATAAATATTATACCAGACACACCACCTGATGCCCCTACACTGGCGAAGTATGCATTATCTTTATGTTTGTAATAAGTAGGTACATCGCCCATAATGATGATTAAGAGATAAGTAGCTAGGTATAATATACTACCGCCTGTTTTATCAAAATGATGTACAAGATAATTTTCTACACTACGTCCAAATTCATGCAATACAAACATATTGATAAATAAGTGCATAAAATCTCCATGAACAAATCCAGAGGTCAACCATCTATAATATTGACCATTGCGAGATTCTGCAATAGGGTAGTGTTTGAGTTGGTCAAACAAGTTTTTATTATTGAAGCATGCGATGGAAATCACACAGGTGATAATGACCAAAATTAAAGTAACACTCATATAACGAAAATATTTAGGAACGTAAAGGTAAAATAATTTAGGAACTTATGAGTTTGTCAGACACCGTGCTACTCATTATGATATTTTTCATTTCTAATAATGGTAAAAGCTCTATATATTTGTTCTGCGAGAAAAAGCCTTACCATCTGATGAGAGAAGGTCATTTTGGATAATGAAATCAGGTGGTTGGCTCTATTGCGAATAGTGCTGTGATGGCCGAATGCACCACCAATTAAAAAGATGACATGTTTGTTTGCTTGATTTTGCAATTTTTGAAGATAGGCTGAAAATTTTACAGAATCGTACATATCTCCTCTTTCATCCATCAGCACGAGCAAATCATCAGATTTAAGTTTTGCCAGGATCATTTCAGCTTCTCGTTTGAGAGTTTCTTCGCTTGTTTGCCCTGACTTGACATCTTTGAATACTTCATATTCTATTTTAGTATAATGTGTAAGTCTTTGTATATATTTATCAATACCTTCTATCAGATATTTCTCATCTGTTTTGCCAATACACCAAATCGATATTTTCATACCGCAATGATAAGAAAAGAAAAAGAAAGTAAATTTGAAATGCATAAAGATTTATTCAAAAATATAATAAATCTGTCGCTTACTTCTTCATCACTATATCAGTCTGAAAGTACTATCACTGCATGATATAGATCACATCATTACCCTGATACCTTCATATACTTCCTTCATAGGTAGTCCCATAACATTAGAATAACTACCTTTTATGCTTGCAACTTTACACAGACCGATCCAATCTTGTATTCCGTATGCACCAGCTTTATCGTAAGGCTGATGATTGGTAAGATAAAAGTCGATTTCTTCTATGGACATTTCTTCAAATGTTACTTCAGTTTTTACAGTAAAAGAATTTTGTGCAGCTGTGGTCAAAATACAAACTCCTGTGGCAACGGTATGCGTCCTTCCCGACAATTCAGTTAAAATTCTACAGCCATCATTGTAATCTTGAGGCTTATTATAGATTTTATTGTCAAGTATAACTACACTATCTGCAGTGATCAATATTTCATCAGGATTTAAGGTTGCTATTAGTGCGGTTGCTTTCCTGTTGGCCAACATTAACGGCACTTCTATCACCGGCATATTTTCATCAAAATCTTCTGCAACATCCTGTGATCTAACTTCGACATTAAATCCAGCTTCTGATAATAGTTGGCTTCTTCTTGGTGATTTTGAGCCTAAAATTATTTTTTTTGAATTTAAATTATACATCATGCATTGATTTATATAAGTTAAGTAAAAATGGAATTAGATATTAATATCAGAGCGCCTAAGCCAGCAAGCAATGTCCATTTTAGGATGGTACTGATCTTGCTGAAATCCCGTTTATGAGTTGTTTGAGTTAATATCTGCAAAATAACAACCAAAGGGCCAGCGACAAATAAGATCAAATATACCTGAGTTCTGAAATCTAAATCAATATTTGTAAAGTATATCCAAACAGCCAAGACAAAAATTGCAAATACAGCGATACCAGTTGCCCATAATTTTGCTACATCAATCCCATATTTTATTGGTAAAGTCAAGTATGCATTATTTTTGTCTCCTTCTATATCTTCTATATCTTTAATGATCTCCCTGATTAGATTTACTAAAAAAGAAAAAATAATATAGACAATTAGAAGTTGTACCACTTCCGATTGCCATTGATCTATAGTGGAGGAAAATAATACTTGCCGCTCTGCAATCAATATAATGCCAGATACAAAACCAACAAATAAGCTAACAATTATATTTCCGGCAAGTATAGAACTTTTATATTTTTTGGAATAGATATATAGAATAGAACATGCTAATGGATACAAAGAGATCAAAGGCAAGTTATTGGTCTTAATAGCAATATAGATAGAAAGTAACATACCGACCAGCAAAACACTATAATAATACATTTTGCCATATCGTGTAGGTATTTGATTTTGAAAATAAGTTTTTTGAGGCTTGTTGATAATATCAGTATTATAATCTATGATATCATTAATTATATAGCCACCTGCAGCAATGAGCATAGTATCAAATATGAAATAGTATAAAAGAATACCTTTCAATGATACTTCAACAATAGACCTATTAAATAGAAATGTATATATTATGTATTGCGTTAAGCCTATCAACAAAAGGTTTTTAGGCCTCGTTATTGATATATAAGGTAGTAGCTTTTTCAGAAATTCCATTTACCTTGCAATCTCATTACTTTTTCTATGACTTCTCGCACACAGCCTTTACCACCTTCTTTGGATGATATGTACATAGCCCTTTCCAAATTATCGGTTGCTGCATCTGCTGGACAAGCTGAAATGCCTACCTTATCATACAGGACTAAATCGGGTATATCATCACCCATGAATAGTATTTCTTCTTTTTTCAAACTGAGTTTTTCTGCAAATTCATAAAATGCTAAGGTTTTTTCATCAAGTCTGTCATATATATAAGGTACTCCCAAGAGCTCAAACCTTTTACGGACACCTTGAGAGAAACCTTTAGTAATTATAGCTATATGATAACCAGCATGTAAAGCCAATTTAACAGCCTGGCCATCTCTAGTATTCATGACACGCACAAAATCACCATTTTCCATAACGATTACATCGCTGTTAGTGAATACACCATCAACATCAAAAATAAATGTCGTTATGTGGGTAAATAAACTATGATCCATCATCATTGATTATCACGCCATTCATACACCCATTTAGCTTGAATTTGTTCCAAATGCGACTCGTTACATTCTTCTCTCAAACCTTCGAAATTAGAAATTTCCAGCACCCATTCTATAAGATCAGTAAATCTTATCCTAAAAATTTTTCCTTCATCAAAGTCATCTCCAAACTTCTCGTATAATTTCATTCCAATATCTTCATGATCACTCCAGCCAATTGGTAAATTATCAATATCTTCAAAAGCCATTTTAAATATGTATAAAGGTTAAAAAATGCAAAGGTAATATTTATCAAGTTCAAACCAAACACCGATTTGAATTGATAGTTTAAACAATTATGTATGGGGAGAACAAAAAAATGAAATAAATATATTAAATTCTGAAATATGATGTTATTACAATTGGTTGATTATGAAAATTTTGTAAATTTTATTAAACTGAAAGAAATAAAAAGAGAAATTATTTTACAATTTTTTTGGAATAAAATTTTTTTATATTTGAGAAACACTTACCTTTGCATCGCTTTTGGAAAAAGATCCTCAAGATGTTTGAAATTTTGAAGTATAAAACATAGCATGCCGATGTAGCTCAGTTGGCCAGAGCAGCTGATTTGTAATCAGCGGGTCGGGGGTTCGAATCCCTCCATCGGCTCCATAGGAGAGACGGGGATGCGCCGAAGTTGGAGAGTCGGGACAGACTGTAAATCTGTTGTCTTATGGCTGAATAGGTTCGAATCCTATCATCCCCACCAACACTCCTTATCGGATATGTAAGTATTGCGGAAGTAGCTCAGTTGGTAGAGCATCAGCCTTCCAAGCTGAGGGTCGCGAGTTCGAGTCTCGTCTTCCGCTCTAATTTTTTCAGACACCCAGAGCTAAAAATATTTTTGGCCGATGTAGCTCAGGGGTAGAGCACTTCCATGGTAAGGAAGGGGTCAAGGGTTCAAATCCCTTCATTGGCTCATATTATATTGTATATCATTTTTATTACTAATATTTAAAGTTCAGAAAAATTTTCACTGATGGCTAAATCAACATTTGTAAGAACCAAACCACACGTAAATATCGGAACGATTGGTCACGTTGACCACGGTAAGACAACCCTTACTGCCGCAATCACTTACGTGCTTTCTGAAAAGGGCTTTGCCGAGAAAAAGGATTACGATTCTATCGACGCAGCTCCTGAAGAAAAAGAAAGAGGTATCACAATCAACACAGCACACGTTGAGTATGAAACCGAAAACAGACACTATGCTCACGTAGATTGTCCAGGTCACGCCGATTATGTTAAAAACATGGTTACGGGTGCTGCACAAATGGATGGAGCTATCTTAGTTTGTGCCGCTACTGACGGTCCTATGCCTCAAACAAGAGAGCATATCCTTCTTGCTAGACAAGTAGGTGTACCTGCTGTAGTTGTATTCATGAATAAAGTAGATCTTGTGGATGATCCTGAGATGCTAGAACTTGTTGAAATGGAGTTAAGAGAGCTTCTTAGCGCTTACCAATTCGACGGTGACAATGCAGCGATTATTCAAGGTTCTGCTATCAAAGCTTTGGAAGGAGATCCAGCTGCTAAACAAAAGATTTTAGATCTTATGGCTGCAGTTGACGCTCAAATCCCTGAGCCTGTAAGAGATGTAGATAAGACTTTCTTGATGCCTATTGAAGATGTATTCTCTATCACAGGTAGAGGTACAGTAGCAACTGGTAGAATTGAAAGAGGAGTTATCAATACAGGAGATCCAGTTGAGATCATCGGTATGATGAAACCTGGCGATAAGCCATTGAACTCTACAGTTACTGGAGTTGAGATGTTCAGAAAGATCCTTGAGAGAGGTGAAGCTGGTGACAATGCTGGTATCCTTTTAAGAGGTATTGAGAAAGATGCTATCAGAAGAGGTATGGTTATTGTTAAGCCAGGATCTGTTAAACCACACGCTCATTTCAAGTGCGAAATCTATGTACTTGGTAAAGATGAAGGTGGAAGACATACTCCATTCTTTAACGGTTATAGACCACAGTTCTATTTCAGAACTACGGATGTAACTGGTGATGTTACCCTTCCTGCTGGAGTAGAGATGGTGATGCCAGGTGATAACGTTTCACTTGAAGTTAAATTGATCAGTCCTATCGCAATGGAGAAAGGTCTTCGTTTTGCGATTAGAGAAGGTGGTAGAACTGTTGGTGCAGGTCAGGTAACTGAGATCATAGCATAATAGTTTTATCAAATATAATACGAATGAAAATTAAGTACTTTTAGGAGTACTTAATTTTTCATTTTGTAGAAGATTTATCTTCAAAATAGGGGAGTAGCTCAATTGGTAGAGTGGCGGTCTCCAAAACCGTAGGTCGCAGGTTCGAGCCCTGTCTCCCCTGCATTAATTTTTTAATAATTTCCTTTCATTAGGAGATACAAATGGATAGATAATGGAGAATATCAGACTATATCTTAAAGAGAGTTATGACGAACTTATCAATCACGTCACTTGGCCCACTTGGCCTGAATTGTTTAGTAGTGCACGACTTGTTATCGTTTCTACTATAATTATATCTCTTATCATTTTCTTTTTTGATTTTATTGCCAATAATGCATTGAAGTTTATTTACGAACTTTAATAATTATTTAATAAAATAGTAATCATGTCAGAAGATAAAAAGTGGTACTCCCTTAGAGTGGTAAGCGGAAAAGAGAAAAGCATCAAAGAACGTATTGAGCTAGAAATCCAGCGAAATAAATGGGAAGATGTGGTAACGCAAGTTTTGGTACCATCTGAAAAGGTATATAAAATTCGAAATGGCAAGAAAGTTATTCTAGAAAGAAATATTTTACCTGGGTATATTTTAGTAGAAGCTGATCACGCAAAATTTTCTGGAGAGATGGTACAAACTATCTCAAATGTTGCTAACGTAATTCATTTCTTGGGTAAAACTCATCCAATTCCAATGTCTCAAACTGAAGCAAATCGTATGCTTGGGAAAGTAGATGATTCGCAAGAAGTTTCAGCATCAATGATTGAGCCTTTTATAGTTGGGGAAACTGTCAAGATTATTGATGGTCCATTTAATGATTTTATAGGTGATGTGAAAGAAATAAATGAGGACAAAAAGAAACTTAAAGTTATTGTAAAGATATTTGGCAGAGGTACAGAAGTAGAACTGAACTATATGCAAGTTGAGAAACAAACATAAAAAAAAATTGACTTTAGATCAATATTTGATGCTTCCCTAAAGTCGATGTATTAATTTTAATAAACCAGTAAATAAAATGGCAAAAGAAATTCAAACATATGTAAAGCTTCAGGTTAAAGGTGGTATGGCAAATCCTGCACCTCCAGTTGGACCTGCATTGGGTTCCAAGGGCTTGAATATAATGGAGTTCTGTAAAAGATTTAATGCAGAGACTCAAGACGCAATGGGTAAGGTATTACCTGTTTTGATAACAGTTTACAAAGATAAATCTTTTGATTTCATTATCAAAACGCCTCCAGCTGCCGCGCAGTTAATGGAGTTAGCAAAATTGAAGAGTGGGTCTGCACAACCAAATAGAAATAAAGTTGGGAGTGTAAGTTGGGATCAAATCAGAGGGATTGCTGAAAATAAAATGAAGGACCTTAATGCTTTCACTATTGAATCTGCTATGAGTATGGTAGCAGGTACCGCAAGAAGTATGGGTATTACTGTTTCAGGTGAAGCTCCTTGGGGTAACACTGCTGTTGCAGAAGAAAATTAATTTATTTTTTAATCGGTAAGGGAGTTATTTGTATAAAATGACGATAATACCTTAAATATCTATTTAATGGCAAAAGTTAGTAAAAAAAGGCAGGCAGTTAATGCCAAAGTTGATTCAAACAAGCTTTACGCTCTTAGAGAAGCAGTCGCTTTAGTAAAGGATGTAAATACCACAAAATTTGACGCATCAGTTGATGTACACGTTAGATTGGGTGTAGATCCTCGTAAAGCAGATCAAGCTATCAGGGGTACAGTATCACTTCCACATGGTACTGGTAAAGTTAAGAGAGTATTGGTTTTGTGTACACCTGATAAAGAAGCAGAAGCTAAAGCAGCTGGAGCTGATTATGTAGGTTTAGATGAGTTTATCACAAAAATTAGCCAAGGCTGGACAGATGTGGATGTGATTATCGCTATGCCAAGCGTTATGGCGAAAGTTGGACAAATTGGTAGAATTTTAGGACCTAGAGGTTTAATGCCGAATCCAAAAACTGGTACTGTAACCCTTAATGTAGGTGCAGCAGTTGAAGAGGTAAAAGCAGGTAAAATTTCTTTCAGAGTTGACAAGTATGGTATTATTCATTCACCTATAGGGAGAGTATCATTTACCCCTGAAAAATTGGCTGAAAATGCAGTTGAACTTATTACCACGCTTGAAAAGATGAAACCTTCCACAGCTAAGGGTACTTATATGAAATCTATTAGCATTGCAAGTACAATGAGTCCTGGTATTTCAGTAGATACAAAAACCATTAGATAAACCACTCAAATAAATATAAATGACACGTACAGATAAAGGTTTATTAATCCAAGAGTTAAAAGAGAAGTTTGAAAATTCTTCTTACTTCTATGTTACAGATGCATCTACGTTATCTGTTGCAAAAATCAATCAGTTGAGGCGTACATGCTTTGAGAAAGGCATAGAAATCAAAACTGTAAAAAACACTTTGGCTATTAAGGCAATGGATGAGCATGCGGAGAGTAAAAATTTCAAAGCAATTTTCAGTGCATTTAAAGGACAAAGTACAGTGCTTTTTTCTAATGACGGAAAGTTACCAGCTACGGTTATCAAGACCTTTAGAGGTAAAGATGCTAAGCCGGAATTAAAAGCAGCTTATATTGATTCTGATATTTTCTTTGGGGACGATCAATTGGAATTGTTAACCAAATTGAAGACTAAGAATGAGTTGATCGGTGATGTAATATTTATGTTACAATCTCCTGCACAAAACGTAATCAGCGCATTAAAGTCTGGTGGATCAACGATCGCTGGATTATTAAAAACGCTTGAAGAAAGAGGGTAGTTTAAATTCTCATTGAGAACATATTAGAATGTTACGTTATAGCTTCCAACATTAACGCATTATTTTTAAAATTTTAAAATTTATTAAAACCATTATATCATGGCAGATTTAAAAGCATTCGCAGAGCAATTAGTAAACTTGACTGTTAAAGAAGTAAGTGAATTAGCTCAAATATTAAAAGATGAGTACGGTATAGAGCCTGCTGCTGCAGCTGTTGCAGTTGCTGCTGGACCTGCTGCTGGAGGTGCTGCTGAAGCCCCTGTTGAAAAAACAGAGTTTGATGTACATTTAACTTCAGCTGGTGCTAACAAACTTGCAATCGTTAAAGAAGTTAAAACTTTATTAAACCTTGGATTGAAAGAGGCAAAAGACATCGTTGATGCAGCGCCTTCTTTGTTAAAGGGTGGTGCTTCTAAAGCAGAAGCTGAGTCTATCAAAGCAACTCTTGAAGGAGCAGGAGCTTCTGTAGAGTTAAAGTAATGACAAAGGTCTTTAGGACTTAATTTCAGAAGTTAAGTCTGAAAAACAAATGATATCTGGCTTAACCGACCCTGGGTTGGTTAAGCCTATTGTCATTAATGTCTTTTTTTTTTGAACAATTCAATATGTGTTGTTCTTTATTTAACGATATACGCTAAACAAAAAACAAAAGTATGACATCAAACGGAGTCGTAACAGCAGCCGGAAATAATAGGGTCAACTTCGGCAAAATTAAATTAGCTAACCAATATCCTGACTTATTGGAGATTCAAATAAAGTCTTTTCAGGAATTTTTTCAGTTAGAAACTACACCGGAGAATAGAGGTAATGAAGGTTTGTATCGTGTTTTTCAGGAAAATTTCCCTATTTCTGATGCACGTAACATTTTTGTACTTGAGTTTTTAGACTATTTTATTGATCCACCAAGATACACTATTGAAGAGTGTATGCAGAGGGGACTAACTTATAGTGTCCCATTAAAGGCAAAACTTAGGCTTTCATGTAATGATGAGGAACACGTTGATTTCCAAACTATTGTTCAAGATGTTTTTTTAGGTAATATTCCATATATGACCAATAAAGGAACATTTATGATAAATGGTGCTGAAAGAGTTGTAGTTTCTCAATTACATAGGTCGCCAGGTGTATTTTTTAGCCAAACTTTCCACCCTAATGGTACAAAGATATTCTCAGCTCGAGTAATACCTTTTAAAGGAGCTTGGATGGAGTTTTCTACAGATATCAATTCCGTAATGTATGCATATATCGACAGGAAAAAGAAATTTCCGGTTACTACATTATTGAGAGCTATAGGCTTTGATTCTGATAGGGATATATTAAATTTATTTGACCTTGCAGAAGAGATATCTACGGATAAACAGTCTCTAAAAGCTGCTATTGGTAGAAAGTTAGCTGCGAGAGTTCTACGTAAATGGACAGAAGATTTCGTTGATGAAGATACAGGTGAAGTTGTGACAATTGAAAGAAATGAAATCATTCTTGAAAGAGATGTTGTCTTGGATGAAGACAATATTGATTTGATTTCTGATGTTGATACTGATATAATTATTCTTCAAAAGGAAAACCTCGAAGAAGATTATTCAATAATATATAATACTTTACAGAAAGACCCATCTTCCTCTGAAGTAGAAGCAGTTATACAAATATATAGACAACTTAGAGGAACAGATCCTCCTGACGAAGAAACAGCAAGAGGTATTATTGATAAATTGTTTTTTTCTGATAAAAGATATAATTTAGGTGAAGTAGGTCGATATAAGATCAACAGAAAATTAAAATTAGATATTAGCAAAGAAACACTGGTTTTAACAAAGGAAGATATTATTTCGATTGTTAAATATTTAGTAAGTTTGGTCAACCAAAAGGCTGAATTAGATGATATTGATCACTTGGCAAACAGACGTGTTAGAACAGTTGGAGAGCAATTATATGCTCAGTTTGGTGTGGGTTTGGCGAGAATGACAAGAACGATTCGTGAGAGAATGAATGTGCGGGATAATGAAGTTTTTACGCCTATTGATTTGATCAATGCAAGAACTTTATCTTCTGTCATAAATTCTTTCTTCGGAACTAGTCAATTGTCCCAATTTCTAGATCAAACTAATCCACTTTCTGAAATTACGCATAAGAGGAGAATTTCAGCTTTAGGACCAGGTGGTCTTTCAAGAGAGAGAGCAGGTTTTGAAGTAAGGGACGTGCATTATTCGCATTATGGACGTCTATGTACAATTGAGACACCGGAAGGCCCAAATATTGGACTTATTTCTACACTATGTGTTCATGCTAAGGTTAATAAAATGGGTTTCCTTGAGACTCCATACAGAAAAGTTATCGATGGTAAGGTGGATATGAGTGGTGAAATACTATATCTATCCGCCGAAGCTGAAGATTATCGAAGGATAGCTCAAGCAAATGCTCAAGTAGGTGAATCTGGTGCTTTCGTCAATGAAAGAATTAAGTCAAGAGAACATGGTGAATTTCCTGTACTTTCTCCTATGGAACTTGAATTTATGGATATTGCACCTAACCAAATTGTTGGTGTTTCTGCATCTTTGATTCCTTTCTTAGAGAATGATGACGCAAACAGAGCTTTGATGGGTTCTAACATGCAGCGTCAAGCACTTCCATTGGTAAAACCTAAATCGCCAATTGTTGGTACAGGACTTGAAGGCAAAGTAGCGGAAGACTCAAACATGTTGATCAATGCTGAAGGCGAAGGTGTGGTAGATTATGTTGATGCCAACGAAATTATCATTCGTTATGACAAATCTGAAGAAGAAATGTTGGTTTCTTTTGATGACAATATAAAGAAATACAACCTAATAAAATTTGTTCGTACCAATCAAGGATCTTGTATCAATCTTAAGCCAATTGTAAAGAAAGGTCAAAGAGTGAGAAAAGGTAGTTTGCTTTGTGAAGGTTATGCTACTGAAAATGGTGAATTGGCCTTAGGTCAAAATTTGCAAGTTGCTTTCATGCCTTGGAAAGGGTATAATTTTGAAGATGCGATTGTACTTTCTGAAAGAGTAGTTAAAGAAGATATTTTCACATCTTTACATATCGAAAGTTATGAAATAGATGTTAGAGATACTAAGCTTGGTGAAGAGGAATTGACCAATGATATACCAAATGTAAGTGAAGAAGCCACAAAGGATCTTGACGAAAATGGTATCATCAGAGTAGGTGCTTGGGTAAAAGAAGGGGATATTTTGATAGGAAAAATTACTCCAAAAGGCGAGTCTGATCCAACTCCAGAAGAAAAATTGTTAAGAGCAATCTTTGGTGACAAAGCTGGTGATGTGAAAGATGCATCTTTGAAGGCTTCTCCATCTACTCAAGGTGTAATTATAAGTAAGCAATTATTTGCAAGAGCAAAAAAAGATAAATTCCAAAAGGTACAAGAAAAGGAATTACTTTCTAAATTGGAAGACACTCATGCTATCAACATGAATGAGTTGAAAACAATTTTGATTGATAAGTTAATGACTTTGTTAGAAGGGAAAATATCTGAAGGTGTTAGAAGTATTTATAACGAAGAATTGATTCCAAAGGGTGGTAAATTTAATCCTAAGGCATTCAAGGAAATGGATTATACTTCTGTTGATTACTCAGGTTGGACCAAGGATGCTAAGACAAATGAGTTGATCGCAAGATTACTTCATAATTACTCCATTAAACTCAATGAAGAATTGGGTAGATATAAAAGAGAAAAATTTAATATCAGTATAGGGGATGAATTACCTGCTGGTGTATTAAAATTAGCCAAAGTGTATCTTGCTAAAAAACGTAAGTTGAAAGTTGGAGATAAATTGGCAGGAAGACACGGAAATAAAGGAATTGTATCTAGAATCGTAAGAGATGAAGATATGCCTTTCCTAGAAGATGGAACTCCTGTAGATATAGTACTTAACCCATTGGGTGTACCTTCAAGGATGAACTTGGGTCAAATCTTCGAAACTGTACTTGGTTGGGCTGGTAAAAAGATGGGTGTTAAATTTGCAACACCGATTTTTGACGGAGCTAGCTTGGATGAAATTGAAGGATATATCGAGAAAGCAGGCTTACCACCTTATGGTCAGACATTCTTATATGATGGTGAGACGGGCGACAAGTTCCACCAACAAGCTACTGTAGGTGTGATCTATATGTTGAAATTATCACACATGGTAGATGACAAAATGCATGCAAGATCTATTGGACCATACTCATTGATCACTCAGCAACCATTAGGTGGTAAAGCTCAATTTGGAGGTCAGAGATTTGGAGAGATGGAAGTTTGGGCACTTGAAGCTTATGGTGCAGCCAATATCCTTAGGGAATTATTGACCATCAAATCTGATGATATTATTGGTAGGGCAAAAGCTTATGAAGCAATTGTCAAAGGTGATAATATTCCTGATTCAAATATTCCAGAATCATTCAACGTATTGGTGCATGAATTGAGAGGTTTGGCATTGGATATCAAGTTTGATTAATTAAACAATTCTTTAAACGTTTTATAATCACATTATTATGTTAAAAAAGAAGGGTGTAAAACCAACTAAAGGATTCGAATCGATTACGATTAGTTTAAGTTCTCCAGATGAGATTTTGGAGAGATCTTTTGGTGAGGTATTAAAACCAGAAACAATCAATTACCGATCATACAAACCTGAAAGAGATGGTTTGTTTTGTGAAAGAATATTCGGACCAGTAAAGGATTACGAATGTTACTGCGGTAAGTACAAAAGGATAAGATATAAAGGAATCGTCTGCGATCGTTGTGGTGTAGAAGTTACTGAAAAGAAAGTCAGAAGAGAAAGAATGGGCCACATCAAGTTGGTGGTGCCTGTAGTTCACATTTGGTTTTTCAAATCTTTACCTAATAAAATTGGATATCTTTTAGGATATTCTTCCAAGAAATTAGAGTCTATCATATATTATGAAAGATATGTAGTTGTGCAGCCAGGTGTCAAAGAAAATGACATTGCAAAACACGAATTGCTAACTGAAGAAGAATATTTTGATATCTTAGACACTTTGCCGAAAGATAATCAATTATTGGATGATTCTGACCCTACTAAGTTTATTGCAAAGATGGGCGCAGAGGCTGTAAGAGATCTTTTGGAAAGAATTAAATTGGACGAATTGTCTTTCGAATTGAGACATCAAGCTGCCAATGAAACATCTCAGCAGAGAAAATCAGAAGCACTGAAAAGACTGAGAGTGGTAGAAGCTTTCAGAGATGGTCAAAAGACGACAGATAATAGACCTGAATGGACAATCATTCAATATTTACCTGTTACTCCACCAGAGTTGAGACCTTTGGTACCTTTGGATGGTGGTAGATTTGCGAGTTCAGATTTGAATGACTTGTATAGAAGGGTAATCATCAGAAATAATCGTTTAAAAAGACTTTTGGAAATCAAAGCGCCAGAAGTAATCCTTAGAAACGAGAAAAGGATGTTACAAGAAGCGGTCGATTCACTTTTTGACAACTCTAGGAAGTCTAATGCGGTAAAAGCAGAAGGTGGTAGATCTTTGAAATCTTTGAGTGATGTACTTAAAGGAAAGCAAGGACGTTTCCGTCAAAACCTTTTAGGTAAAAGGGTAGATTATTCTGGTCGTTCTGTAATCGTCGTAGGACCTACCTTATTATTGCATGAATGTGGAATTCCTAAAGGAATGGCAGCAGAATTGTTTAAACCATTTATTATCAAGAAATTGATAGAAAGAGGTGTAGTCAAAACTGTGAAATCTGCTAAGAAATTAGTTGATAAGAAAGACCCTGTAATTTGGGAAATTCTTGAAAATATTTTGAAAGGGCATCCAGTTTTGTTAAACAGGGCTCCTACACTTCACAGGCTCTCTATTCAGGCATTCCAGCCTAGATTGGTAGAAGGTAAAGCGATTCAGCTTCACCCATTGGTTTGTGGTGCATTTAACGCCGACTTTGACGGTGACCAGATGGCGGTACACGTTCCATTGGGCCATGCAGCTATTTTGGAAGCTCAAATGTTGATGCTTTCTGCTCACAATATGCTCAACCCTCAGGATGGATCTCCAGTTACACTTCCTTCTCAGGATATGATCTTGGGCTTGTATTATCTTACAAAACCTAAAAAGTCAACTCCTGAAATCAAAGTGAAAGGTGAAGGAAGTACATTTTATAGTGCAGAAGAAGTGGTGATAGCTTTTAATGAAAGAGCCATAGATCTTCACGCTGTAATAAAAGTAAGAGCTAGAATTGATGACAGCGAAGGTAATTTGGTTACTAAAATTATTGAGACTACTGTAGGTAGAGTAATTTTCAACCAAAGTACTCCAGTTACAGTTCCTTTTATCAATCAGTTGATGACAAAAAAGAGTCTTAAAAAGATCATCGGAGATATCATCATCCGAACAGACTTCACCCAAACTGCAAAGTTTTTGGATGAAATCAAAGATTTGGGATTCTTCTGGGCGTATAAAGGTGGACTTTCATTCAACTTAGGAGATTTGATTACCCCAAGTATTAAGGAACAGACTCTTTTGGAAGCACAAGAGGAAGTGGATGAGGTTTGGGAAAATTATAACATGGGATTGATCACTCCGAATGAGCGATATAACCAAGTTATTGATAAATGGACTTTTGCCGATAATAAGATTACTGACAATTTGATGCGAGAGATCGCGCAGCACAAACAAGGATTCAACTCTGTATTTATGATGTTGGACTCAGGTGCAAGGGGATCAAAACAACAAATCAAGCAGTTGTGTGGTTTGAGAGGGCTGATGGCAAAACCAAGAAAATCTGGTGATACTGGTGGAGCAATTATCGAAAATCCAATCTTGGCCAACTTCTTAGAAGGACTTTCAGTTTTGGAATACTTTATCTCTACCCACGGTGCGCGTAAAGGTTTGGCGGATACAGCGCTAAAAACAGCGGATGCGGGTTACCTTACTAGAAGGTTGGTGGATGTAGCACAGGACGTTATCATTACTGAGGAAGATTGTACTACTCTTAGAGGTATAGACACTGAAGCATTGAAAGATAATGAAAATGTGATCGAAGGATTGGCATCAAGAATAGTGGGTAGATACTCACTTTATGATGTAAAAGATCTTATAACAGATGAATTATTAGTAGGTGCTGGAGAGTATATTTCTCCTGAAATATCGGCTAATATTGAGCGATCTGGCATAGAAATGGTTACTATTAGATCGGTACTTACTTGCGAAACCAAGGTAGGTGTTTGTGCAAAATGTTACGGTAAAAACCTAGCTACTGGTAGAAGAGTAGAAACAGGTGATGCGGTAGGAATTATCGCAGCGCAGTCTATTGGGGAACCAGGAACACAGTTGACTCTACGTACATTCCACGTGGGTGGTATTGCGTCAGTTTCAAAAACTGAGTCTGAGATTACCACAAAATTTGATGGTGTGGTAGAATTTGACAATATTAAAGTTACTGAGCAAATAGAAGGTGGTTCAAAAATGCAAGTTGTCCTTTCACGTTCAGGTGAGATTAGAGTGGTAGATCCAGAATCGAAAAAGGTTTATAATTCTTATTTTATTCCTTATGGATCTTCATTGTTAATTAAAGACAAAGACAAGGTAACTAAGGGGCAAACAATATGTGAATGGGATCCATTTAATAATCTAATTATTTCTGAATTTGGTGGTATTGCTCAGTTTGAAGATATCGAAGAAGGTGTCACATATCGAGTAGAAAGAGATGATCAAACTGGATATGCTGAAAAAGTCATCATAGAATCTAAAAATAAGAAGAAGATTCCTGTTATCAAGATTATATCTCCTTCAGGTGATGAGTTGAAAACGTATAACTTACCAGTTGGCGCCTATATATCTATCGAAGATAATGCTGAAGTAGTACCAGGTCAAAAAGTTGTAAAAATTCCTAGAAATCTAGGTAAGATTCAAGATATCACGGGTGGTCTTCCAAGGGTAACAGAGCTTTTTGAAGCAAGAAATCCTTCTAATCCAGCTATTACTGCCGAGATTGATGGTATTGTTACTTATGGTAAAATCAAGCGTGGTAACAGAGAGATATTTATTGATGACGAGAAAACTGGTCAAAGAAGAAAATATCTTGTCGGCCTTTCAAAACACTTACTTGTGCGAGAAGGAGATTTCGTCAGAGCAGGCATGCAGATGTCAGATGGTGCTGTAGCTCCGTTAGATATTTTGAATGTTAAAGGTCCATTTGCTGTTCAATCATATTTGGTAAATGGTGTGCAAGAAGTTTATCGGTCACAGGGTATCGCTATCAATGATAAACATATCGAAGTAATCGTGAGACAGATGATGAGAAGGGTAGAGATTGTTGATCCAGGTGATACTACATTCCTCGAAGGTGAAGCTGTAGATAGACACGAGTTCAATGAACAAAATGATTGGATTTATGACAAAAAAGTTGTTACTGAACATGGTGATTCACCAAATCTTAAACCTGGACAAATTATTTCAATCAGACAACTGAGAGAGGAGAATTCTATCCTTAAGAGAAATGATAAGAAAATTGCGCAAGTAAGAGATGCTGTTCCTGCTACTTCAAGTGTTATTCTACAAGGTATCACAAGGGCTTCATTGGGTGTTGAGAGTTGGATCTCAGCTGCGTCATTCCAAGAGACGACCAAAGTTTTGAGTACTGCAGCCATCTCAGCTAAACGTGATTCATTGTCAGGTTTGAAAGAGAATGTTATTGTTGGTAAAAATATACCAGCAGGTACAGGGCTTAGACATTTCAAGAATTTGGAAGTTGAGGCTATCAATGAATATAATGTGATTTAATATCTATTATTAATACCAAAAAAAGAAGGGGCATATTTTAAAAATATGTCCCTTTTTTTTTGTGTTTAGGGTGTTTTTACTTCTTTATGTTTGAAATTTTGTACGTTAACTTCAACATACTTTAAGCATTGAATTTACAAAATCTGCCATTTTTTTTGTCCAAACTAAAATTATTTGATTTGATTATCAAAAAATTACCATACTGTAGATTAGGCTTTTAACCACTTTTTAAAATTGGGTGATCTTTCTGTACTGACTATTACTTCTTCTTCATTTGTTTTGAGCGAAATCCTTACCCTAGATTTGGTATGGGTACTCATTTTGTCGATGGCATGTTGGTGAATGATATATTGTCTATTGATTCTAAAATAATTTTGGTCTGTAATCTGTGTTTCTATTTGCTCCAGTGTCAAGTCAACAGGGTATTTTTTCCCTTCAAAGGTCATCAAATAGGTAATTTTTTTCATGGTAAAGTAATAAGCTACATCCGCATAATCTACTACCCTGATGTTCTGTCCTATTTTGATCATCCACCTTTTTTCTATCGTGGTTTTATCTATCAGTTGTGTATAATCAGGAATGGTAGGTTGGAAAATATCGCCGTATTTTTTTATGGCAGCGGTTAGTTGATCTTTTTTAATGGGTTTAAGTAGATAATCTACAGCATATTGTTTGAATGCATCAAGTGCATATTCGCTATAGGCAGTAGTAAATATGATCGGTTTTGATATAGTTACGTGTTTAAATATATCAAAACTATTGCCATCTGAAAGATGAATATCCATAAAAATTAGGTCAAAATCATGAAGCTGTGAAAAATAATCAATACTATCAACCACACTATCCAATATATGGACAATTTTGATCTCATAATCTATGCTAAGCAGCATCTCAGAAAGTCTTTCTACTGCGGCTGCTTCATCTTCTACTATTACGATTTTGATCATACTTTGATTAGGGGAATGGTTACACAAAAATATTTTTCGGTTTGTTCTACTTGAATTTCTTTTCCAGTGATAGAAAGATATCTTCTGCTTAATGACTGTAGCCCAAAATGAGTCGATTTTTCTGCTGTCAATCGCAATTGTAAATTATTGCAAACTTTCAATTGATCTCCTTCTCTGGTGATGGTTATTTCCAATGGTTTTGTTGCTGATACAATATTGTGTTTCACTGCATTTTCGGTCAATATTTGTAATGTCAAAGGCACCAAATAAATCATTTTACTATCGGTAATATTTACTTTAATATTCAAATTTTGTCTAAATCTTTGGAAAAGCAAAAACCTATAATTCTCTTGGATTTCTAGCTCTTCCTGAAGCGTGATGAGATCAGTATCCCGATATTGCAACATGCTCCTATAAAAGTCTGACAACTTCTCTACAAATACTACTGCTTCTTTAGGTTCTTTTTCAATGGTAGATATGAGCGTATTGAAACTATTGAAAAGGAAGTGTGGATTTATCTGACTTTTGAGCGTTTCTAGTTGGCTTTTGACTTGTTCAGTTTGCATTTGTTGCATAAATTTGGAGCGTTTGTTTTTGGTTTCGGACCACCACATTATCAACCCAATAATGGCTAATACAATAGCCAAATAAAACCACCAAGTTTGCCAAAAAGCAGCTTTAATGGTAAATGTCCACTTGCCCGTACTGGATGTAAAAAACTGCTGATTGATACCACATTGAATATCAAATTTGTATTTTCCAGCAGGGAGATTTGCGTAGATCAATTTTAGGTCTTTAGTATATCTCCATTCCATATCCAAAGGTTCCATTTTATATCTGTAAGTTACTGCTTTTGGGTCATTCATCCATATCCCCGCATATTCCACCTGAAAATCATTTTGGTCATAAGCCAGCACAATTGTTTCGTCGTATGGCAACTTTATTTGTCCACACATAACGGATTTTATAAATAATGTAGGATGTGCTATTTTATGTTGTTTCGGTTCGTAAGCTATCCATTTATCTTTATGTGTCAGTATGATACTACCCGACTTATCTTTATAAAATGCATTGATATTCTGATCCCATTTGCGAATGCCTATATTATTCCCGATACACAATACGGTCAGTTTTTCGCTATCAATGACGTCTATACCAGTATGATGGAATGCTAGAATATTGCCTTTATTATCGGATGTAATACCAGAAATGTGCAGTTCTGAAAGGCCTTTTTCGAGACCAAATGGTGTTATTTTACCATTTTCTATATAACCAAGCCCTTTATCCAAATTACAAAACCATATCCTACCTTTGGCATCCTCTGTGATCGATATGACCGTCTCACGATCACCCGAAGTGGTTAATTGATTATTGCGATCCATGTATGCCAAACCTTTTCCATCCGTACCTATCCATAGGTTGTCTTTGCTATCCGCAAATAGTGTATAATTGTAATCAGATCGCAATCCTGTTTTTTTGTTCCAAGACTTTTTAAATTCTCCATATTGACTTATCTGTTGCAAACCTGCCAAAGTGGAAACCCAAACATCGTTTTGGTGCTGAGCGATGCTAAATACATTATTATTGATCAAGCCTGATGACTCATTTATATTTTTGATTTTACCAGTAGCAATATCTATTATAAAAATACCATTCCCAAAGGTACCAGCCCATATTTCATTGGTATAAACGGCATGAAACAAAGACAATATATT
Source organism: Saprospiraceae bacterium (assembly GCA_016714785.1). Classification (GTDB taxonomy): domain Bacteria; phylum Bacteroidota; class Bacteroidia; order Chitinophagales; family Saprospiraceae; genus OLB9. Next base: position 78,497 of record JADKCC010000060.1, on the reverse strand, counting down.
TTCGTCTTTTATGAGCACATTTGTTTCCCCTTTTTCATTGGTTCGGAATAGGCCATTTTCATCACCCAAGTAAATAATTGGGCCAATTTTCAACACAGCTTGGGTAGGAAATAAGGTAGATGGATAAGTAACAAAACTTGCATCCGCAGATAATAGCCCATTGTTTTTACATAATACCCAAAGTGTTCCCTCTTCATCCAACATAGTTTGTGTTATGGATAAATCACCTTCCAAACCATCAGCATACAATCGCTGTGTGATGCCTGCCTTTACTTGAAATAACTTAGACTCACTTTTGTCATTTTTGCTTGCTATCAAATGTCCAATATTATGGTCAAATGAACCTATATTTCCCGATAATCCATTTATTTTAGTAGCGCTTTTGGTATTCAAATCTAACTGCCAAATCCCATCATCATAAGAAGTCCCGTATAACACTTGGTGAATAGGATCAAGCTTTATTTCTTGTATAACATCACTATCCACCTCTGCACTGAATGAAAGTTTGGATATTTTTTTCTGACCACTTGCAAACCGACAAACAAAAATGCCACTCTCTGTCGCTACATATATCTGACCTTTTTTATCAGAGACCATGCTGTATATGTCTGCACTTCCCAACCCATCATCGCTGTCGATATTGTACAATACTTGATCTGCAAATACGTAGATTCCTTCACCATAAGTACTGATCCAATATTGTCCTGCTTTATCTCTGACGATATCAGTAATCTTGGATTTTGACCAACCCTCTTGTATGATCCAAGGCGTGAGCGATTGATTATTCAAATGAAAAATAGCACCATCTTCATACCCAACCCACAAAGTTGCACCATCATGAAACAAAGCTGTAACATGTTCACTACCGCCATCAGATCGCAAATATTCGTACTTTTTCAAACCATCAAAATCTACCAATCCTTCTTGTGTACCTATGTGAATGACGCCATTGTGATGTCGGTAAAGACAAGTAGGATTACTACGTAACAGGTCCACACTTATCTCGTGCTGATTAAAATGCAAATGTTGCGCAGAAGTTCCGATCGCCCAAACCAACAAAAATGACAACATCCAACTTCTCATCATAAAGATTGGATTATTTCTAAGCTAATATCTATCTCCTCTGCAATTTTTTTATGGACAATGCGCGGTATCGTAATATTGTAGTCTGCCAATGCAATGTTGAAGCTAGAGATAATTTTTACCTTACCATTTTTGACAATAATTTTATTTTTTAGAATTCGTTCTTTTGCTATACCGTGTATATTAAATTTCCCCTTGGTACGCACTTCATAAGTTCCATCTTGAGACCAATCGATCTTATCCAATACTTTGCCAGTATAAGTAATGGCAGGATAATCTTCCGACTCTAGATAATTTTCGTGAAAATGTTCTTTTTGCAAAGCGGAGTTAAAGCCTTCAAATGATTTTAGATTGACCGTAAAAGCAAAACTATTGGATGCGAAATCAATAATGCCGGTGAGTTTTTCACTTTCTGCCTTAATGATCTCAAGTGGCGCATCGGAAACAAACTTTACTTTGCCAGAAAGATTAATTCTACTGGACTGGCTGTAAAGTAAATGGCTACTCACCAATAATATTATACACAAAAGATGTTTCATAGCCCAAAGTTAAGGAGAAAATGAGTACATAAGTCCAAAATTAATCTGAATGAGCAAAAATAGCCGCTGAAAGAGATGATTGATTGTGTATTCTTTAATTGTTCCGCTTTGAACTATCATTTTAAGTTTGGGAAATTTAAGAGAAAAATAAAGAGTATGTAATCTATGTGGACAACGTAATTGAATACGACCTATACAAAAAACTAAGTCCTAAATTAGCACTATGACCCATTCAGCTGTGTATTTTTCCAGTTCAGTGTCATTTAAATGGTGGAACAATTTTTTAACTGTACCTTTGCAACATGAATTTAAGTAGATGACGTATGATGTATGATAATAGAATAAGTAGTTTTTTGATAATCTTGTTGGTGTTTACCTTTAGTTGTACACACGAACCATTATTAGAAAAAGTAAATCCCAATAACAGTGCAGTAACGGTCAGTACGACTTGTTTAGGTTGTCCGACAACTCCAATTTGCGGCGTTGTAGATGATATTACGGTAAAAGCTGCCACTACTTACTCAGTTTGTCCACCACAACCTATAGGTTAATGTAGTTTTGTGTTGGATCAAAATAACTGTATGATATGGACACAATCACCTACTGCCAATCAGACTGTAAGAACATGTATAGTAGCTTGCAATGGTTTTGAATGCGATACTACATTGATCACCATATTTCCACCATTACCAGTCGATACTACGGCTACAGGTACACCTTGTGATCCAGCAGTAGTTTATTTCGAAAAAGATGTATTGCCTATTTTGACTGCCAATTGTGCGTACAGTGGTTGTCATAATGCTGCAACTGCAAAAGACGGTATCGTATTAGATAATTATGCCAACGTGATCAGAACAGGTAAAATAAAAGAGGGCAACCCAAATAAAAGTGAACTTTATGAAGTCATTACTGAAACTGACCTTAAGGATATCATGCCTCCACCACCATCTCCAAAGTTATCTAATGAGCAAATACAAACGATCGCAAAATGGATAACACAAGGAGCAAAAAATGAAAAATGTGATGAGAATCCAGGTGGATGTATGACTGACAATATCAGTTATGCTAATTACGTAAGGCCTGCACTCGCTGCATGTACGACATGCCACAAAACAGGCAATGCTGGTGGCAATATCAATCTAGATAGCTATGCAGGTGTAAAATCAGCCGCAGAAAGTGGAAGATTGTATGGCGCAATATCTTGGGCAAATGGATACAAGGCCATGCCACAAGGTGGAAGTCAAATTCCTGACTGCACCATTAATAAAATCAAAAGTTGGATAGATGCAGGTAGTCCAAATAATTGATGTATATTGCAATCATTTTTAACAATTCAAAACATTAAATTGTAAACCATCTTTACCGAATCTATGTTAATATTCGGTGTGCTTATATTAAAGATAGCTGAAAGTCATAAAACATTCATAAAGTGTTAGTTAGCAAATAAATACCCATAATATAAACACTGGCCATTATTATAAATTCAATTAATGTAAATTTTTTATGTATAGATTATTGATATTTTTTTCCTTAGTTACCTTCATATTTTCATCTGGTTGTTACTATGATTCTGAAGAAGATTTGTATCCCGCAGCCAATTGTAGTACTGATGCTGTTAGTTTTGCCAATGATATTCAACCTATCATCAACAATAGCTGTATCGTATGTCATAGTACCGTTGCCAATCTCGGTAATATCACTTTAGAAGGCCATACTGCTGTATTGAAATATGCTAATGATGGCACATTTCTAGGTTCAGTCAAACATCTATCGGGTTACTCCGCCATGCCGCAAGGCTCATCTAAGATCAATGACTGTAGCATCGCCAAAATAGAATCTTGGATCAATGCCGGCAGTCCTAATAATTAAGCCTTAAAACATAAATACCATGCGCAGAATTATTCCTTACATCATCTTAGCAGCAGTCTTAATAGGTGGTCTCATAGCTTACAATATGTACAACAAAAGTCATGTAGAGACCAAAGATGCAACATCAGATATCGTCATCAGTCCCAAAGAATTGTTGGATGCCTATGAATTGGACGAAGCTGCTGCAGATGCTAAATATTTGGACAAAATCATAGAAGTAAAAGGAACAGTAAAAGCCATCAATCAAGTAGATAAAGGCGGCAGCTTGACCTTGGACACAGGCAATGATATGTCATCCATTATTTGTGAATTTGAGACTGTAGATGCGTATGCAAATGTAAAAGTAGGAGACCAAGTCACCGTCAAAGGATTTTGTAGTGGAAAGTTGATGGACATCGTATTGGTAAGGTGTTCCTTGTGATAAATAAAAGTTGCACAATATTCAAAACCAATATTTTAACAAAAGTTTAGTACGTTAGCCAGTACTTTTTTGATAACAATTATTCCAAAAATTACGTCTCAAAATCATAGTTGGTTGTCGATTCGTATTTTTCTAACCTTTTTAAATTTAATAAAAAATGTATAAATTAGTCATTGGGGCTTTCATGCTATTATTAAGCATCCAAAGCGTATCAGCCCAAAAACACTTCACTAAAACAGGACATATTTCCTTTTACTCTGACACTCCTTTAGAAAAAATTGAAGGACACAATAAGTCTTCCAATTGTGTATTAGACTTAGCCACAGGCAAATTAGAATTTGCAACTTTGGTCAAAGGTTTCCAATTTGAAAAAGCATTGATGCAAGAGCATTTTAATGAAAATTATATGGAAAGTGATAAATTTCCAAAAGCTACTTTCAAAGGACAGATAGATAATTATACCAAAATTGATGTCACTAAAAATGGTAAAACAAATGTGAAAGTTTCTGGAGATTTGACCATACACGGCGTGACTAAAAAAGTATCTACTGATGCCATCATTACAGTATCTAATGGCAAAATAGATGCCGATGCTACATTCAGTATCCTAGTGGCTGACTATGGTATCGACATTCCTGCTTTAGTAAAAGATCAAATAGCAAAGTCTGTCAAAATAAAGATAGATGCGACTTTGGAACCATTAAAATAATACACTGTCTAGATAAACCAACTAAATTATGCGCAAGTTTTCGTTAATTCCCATCCTATTTTTCATATTGGTATCGGTTTCGTATGCACAAGAAGACGACTTATTGTCACTACTTGGTGAGGAAGAAACCATAGATTATACCAATGCTAGTTTCAAAACCAACCGAGTCATCAATCTTCACTCGCTCGAAAGTACAGCTGCAGGTGTATTGGATTTCAAAATCAATCACCGATTTGCGCCTTTAGGCAATGGGTTTTATGATTTATTTGGTTTAGATGGAGCTAATGTTAGGTTTGGCTTCGACTATGGATTGTCCAATGTCATCACCGTAGGAGTAGGTAGGAGTAGTTTCGAAAAAACGTATGATGGATATGTTAAGTATAAATTCCTAAGACAAAGTACTGGCAAACGGAATATGCCCCTGTCTGCTGCATTATTAGTAACATCGGCTATCAATACATTGAAATGGGAAAATCCTGATCGTGAAAACTTTTTCTCTAGTAGATTGGCCTACACGACACAACTCATTTTGGGAAGAAAATTCAATGAGTCCTTTAGCCTACAGTTGAGCCCAACGATGGTACACAGGAATCTAGTTAAAACCAATATTGAAGAAAATGATGTTTATGCATTGGGCGTAGGTACTAGGGTGAAACTCAGCAAACGAGTTGCCATAAATGGTGAGTACATCTATTTATTGCCAGATCAAGTAGCAGCAGGTATTGAAAACTGTCTATCTGTAGGTTTGGACATCGAGACAGGTGGCCATGTATTCCAATTGCATTTTTCCAATAGTCGATCCATGATAGAAAAAGGATTTGTGGCAGAAACAACAGGTAAATGGGATACTTCATTTGATGGTGTACACTTTGGATTTAACATCAGTCGCGTATTTACAATAAAGAGAAAAAAAATTGATTAATAAATTATTACAAATATTAAAATACAATAATATGAAAACGTTTTATGTTTTATTTTTGGCTTCATCCATGTCACTGATAGTGTCATGTAGTAAGGATGACGAAAGCACGATAGTCGCTAGTGGAGGCTGGAAAGTAACTTTATATAGTGAAGATGGTAAGAACAGCACTTCATCTTTTACAGGGTACACTTTTGACTTTAAAAGTAACGATGTTGTCACTGCTGTAAAAAATAGTGAAGTGATTACAGGCTTGTGGAAGGAAGTGGTAGATAGTGGTAGAACAAAGTTTGTACTTGGGTTTAATAAAACTGGAATTTTTGATGGAATATCTGAAGATTGGACTTTGGTATCTAAATCAGATACATCGATCAAACTAAGCCATACGAGCGGCAACTCGTCCAATATTGGTGTAGATATATTAGAATTTGGTAGATGATATTTTCAAATTGGGTACTTCATGATATGAATGAGGACTTAAACTAAAGTGGAGAAATAGTTTTATATGCCTTTCCTAAATAAGAAATAATATCAGTTGCTAATAAACTTTCTTGACTTTGAACTTCAAGAGCTAAATCAGCAGCCAGGCCATGAAGATAAACTCCTAAAATAGCAGCGTTTAAAGGTGTGTATTTTTGTGATAGAAGACCTGTAAGAATTCCTGTTAAGACATCACCAGAGCCTGCTGTTGCCATACCTGGATTGCCAGTAGTATTAATATATTCTATTCCATCAGGAGTAAATATTCGAGTTTGGGCTCCTTTTAATATAATGAAAATTTGGTACTTTTTGGCTTTAGCTTTTGCAAAAGCTAATCTTTGAGATTCGGTGTTGGTTTTGCCAAATAACCGTTCAAATTCCCTAGGATGAGGTGTCAGAATACTATTCTTAGGCAAAATATCAAGTAGGGTTGGTTGGTTGGCTATAATATTGAGCGCATCTGCATCTATTACTATAGGTTTACTAGTGCTGTAAAGTATGTTACTTAAAGCTTTGATGGTTTTGTGATCCATCCCCAATCCTGGTCCAATGCCTAAAGTATAATCATCTAAATGCTCGGGACATGAGTTCAGACATTGGAATCCTGTGCTCAAAACCATGGCTTCGGGAATCGTTTCATGGATTATTTCCACACCTATTTCGGGAATACATACAGTGACTAACCCACCACCAGATCTTAAACATGCCATAGTGGCTAGGATTGCTGCACCTATTTTGCCTTTGCTGCCTGCAATAATCATTGCATGACCAAAACTGCCTTTATGTTGAAATTTTTGTCTTATTTTATATAAAGATCGGATTAAATTATGATCCATAAGGTAGCAATTTGTCACCACATTGGATAAAAAAATAGGATTTAAATGAATATCACCTACTACCCAAGATGGACAATAGGCGAAATTATCCTGCATAAAAAAACTTATCTTTGGCAACTGAAATGTATAGATGAAATCTGGGCAAATTGTCTCCCCTATAGCACTTCCTTCGGGTGGAAGTCCTGATGGGATGTCCACAGATATTTTTTTATTGGGCAATTGATTGATGGCTTTGATTAGGTCCTTTAACTCCCCATTTACTGGTTTGTTTATACCTATGCCCATCAAGGAATCTATAATAATACTGGACTCTGGCACTTGTGGAATTACTTCATTTATAAAGTGAAGTTTTATTTCAGATTGGAGTTTGACTCTTTTTAGATTTATTTCAAAATCAAGACTATCATGTTTTGCAAATTTTAATACATGGACGGATACAACATAAAAACGGTCTCTAAGGAGTCTTGCTATTGCAAGTCCGTCTCCGCCATTATTGCCATTTCCACAAAAGATGTCCACTGGAGTATTGGTATCTTTATAGATACTAATGAACCAGTGGACAAAAGTTTGAGATGCTCTTTCCATCAAATCGATAGAAGAAATAGGTTCATTTTGAATCGTGTACTGATCCCATTCTTTGATTTGTGTACTTGATAGGAGTTTCATCACTAATGATTAATCACATTTTTCGCTATAATAAAAAACATGCTTTTCGACATTGCTCCAACTCATTTTTTTTTCAAATTCCTTTTTTAATGATGGACAATCACCATATAGATTTCCTATTTCTTCATCATAATTCTTCTTTTCCATTCTGAATGCTACGTTATCGCCTTTTTTAAAGTAGTAAGACTTAGCATCGCCACCTACAACTTTGATACCGCCAAAGCCTAAAGAAGTGGTTTCTCCAGCGTAAGGGTCAAAATATACTTTTATTTTGTTAGCAAAGCCAGGATTTAATAATTGAAGTAGAAGGGTTAGCTTTTTTTTCTTTACCATGACTTCTGTTGTTTCAAAAAATACATATCCAGATTTGATATGTTCTGCGTGAGCACTTTTGTCATCATTCCATTTTGTGGCGTCACTCATGAGTCTGTTTCCTGCTGCAAATTTGTCAAAACCACTTGGAGCTATGTACATGTGTTTAACATCTTCTGGTTTAAGTTTGATTTTCTTTTTGTTCATGTCGATGATGGTGATTTCTTCTATTAGACCTTTTTTACGATCAATATCATCGATAAAACCTGTGATCTCCTTACCATCTGTTAAAGTAATAAATGATTCTTTTTTGCTCGAAAAAGTAAATGCACCATCCAGAAAATCTTGTGCAGATAGACTGGTTGAGATTATTAAAAAAGAAATAAAAATTAAAAAACTGTTCTTCATAATATAAAAATTTAATTGGTTACGATTTAAGAAATAAAAATTAGATCCCTTCTTCTTCATCCTCAAAATACATTACTTTGAAGTCATCTAATTCACGGCGGTCTTTTTTGGTTGGTCTGCCTTCGCCTCGGTCTCTGAACTCGGATCCTGATTTACCCACAAACCAGTCTTTGTATTTATTGAGTTCATCTTGAGGTGTTAAGTCTTCAAAACATGGTGCCGCTAATACTGCGGAAACCCGTTTTTCAAGTAATTGGTTAACTTTGAATGTAAGATTAAATCCATTTTTTTTAACTTCAATAGTTTCCCCTATTGTTAGTAAATACGATGGCTTTAAAGAGTTCCCATTTAGTTTTACTTTACCAGCTTTACAGGCATCTGTGGACATTGTTCTAGACTTAAAAAGCCTAACGGCCCACAGCCACTTATCTAATCTAATTTTTTTGAGATCAGTCATTTTCTTTTACCAATAGTGGTAGTTGTGGGTTCATGGCCTCCAAAGTGCTTAATACTACTTTTGCTATATAGTAGTTTCTGTACCATCTCTTGTCGCAAGGTGCTATATGCCAAGGGATGTAACTGTTATTTATAGCATATTCATAACATCTCATATATTCGTCCCAGTGATCGTTCTCATCCCAATCAGCGGCTTTGTGCTTCCAGTTTTTTGTTGGGTCATCTATGCGTTCCTGAAGTTTTTCTTGTTGCCTTTCAGGTGAGATGTGCATATAAAATTTAAGGATTTTGGTATTATTATCAAATTCCATCAATTCTTCATAAGCATTGATGGCTTTCATTCTTTTTGCAACGTGCTCTTCAGTTATCCATTTATGCACTCTCTGTATCAAGATGTCTTCATAATGCGAACGATTGAAAATCATAATATTTCCCTTTCTTGGAGATTTTTGGTGTACTCTCCATAAGAAGTCATGGGCAAATTCTTCGTCCGTTGGTTTTTTAAAAGCGTAAGTATCAATACCTGTGGGATTACAATCTGCAAATACAGTTTTGACAGTGCCATCTTTGCCACTGGCATCCATGCCCTGTAGTATTACTAATAGACTTTGTTTACCTTCAGCATACATTTTATGCTGTAACTCACCTATTTTTATAACCATTTCTATAGTTTTGGCTTCCATCTTTTTTTTATTGAGATCGTCAGGCGGTAAGGAAGGTATGGTGGATAATTTTATAGACATATTTTATTTATTTTGTGATTTCGAGATGCTGTGATATGCTAATTTAATTTATCTAATTGCTCAGATCGTTCGATTGGCAGTTGATTTTATTATTTCATTTTATTTCTTTTAACCATGTAGTTTTGGAGTATAGGTACGAAACCTTCATTGATATCAGCCTCTATAAATTCAATTTTGTATTGAAGGCATTTCATTTTAAGCGCATCCTTATATTTGTTGACTTTTTCAACATACAAATCTTTTACTTGATGATGTTGCAGTTTGATCTCTTCACCAGATTCCACATCAACAAATAAGTAGGGTCTGTTTTCATACTCGAATTCCAATTCATGTTTTTTGTCTGTTACATGAAACAAGATAACTTCGTGTTTAGCATATTTTAGATGTTGGAGGGCTGCAAATAAATCATCATTCGACTCATCGTTATCAAACATATCGCTAAAAATGATTACTAACGATCGTCTATGAATATTATCTGCCAATTGGTGTAATGATTTGGCTGTAGAAGTTGTTTTGTTTTGTTTTGTATCTCTTATAAGGTCGTCCAAATATGTCAGAAGTAGCCGATAGTGAGAGGTTGCAGACCGACATTTAGTATGTATGCGCACATCGTTGTCAAAAATGCTAAGCCCAAATGCGTCTCTTTGTTTTTTGAGTAAGTTCATGATTGAAGCCGCAGCCAATGCTGAAAATTGCAATTTGTTTAAACCTTTTCCACTTTCTTGGATGGGGAAATACATAGAAGAAGATGAATCTATGATAATCTGACATCTAAGATTGGTTTCTTCTTCAAATTTTTTAGTGAACATCTTGTCTGATCTAGCAAATACTTTCCAGTCGATGTCTTTGGTTGATTCACCAGGATTATACAATCTATGTTCAGCAAATTCTACAGAAAAACCATGGAATGGACTTTTGTGTAATCCAATAATAAATCCTTCCACTACCTGTTTTGCGAGGAGTTCTATGTTTTCTATTTGCCTCACATCAAAATTATCAAAAAAACTCATACTTTACTTTTAAATCACACAAAAATAATAAAAAAACTCCTGTAACATGTCATGAAACAGGAGTTTTAATATCGTAAACTAAGAAAATCGTCTATTATGATAGATGTGCTGCTAATTTTGCTTCTAAGGAAGCTCTGGTGGTGACACCTACTTGTTTATCTACTACTTCTCCATCTTTTAATATCAAGACAGTAGGAATACTTCTGATACCATACTTCATGGATATCTCAGGATTTTCATCCACATTTACTTTTCCAATAGTTGCCTTACCTTCATAAGCTACAGAAAGATCATCAATGATAGGTCCTATCAATCTGCATGGTCCACACCATTCAGCCCAAAAATCCACTACAGAAACTCCAGACATCGCTGTCTCGCTAAAATTGCTATCTGTAAATTGAAATGCCATATTAAAATATATTTCGTTTTTTTAAAAAAAATTATTTACAGCAAAGATAACATATACTATCTTTGAAAAGTTGCACTGATTTTATCAAAATATCTTAATAAAATGCTAATATTAAGCCACCAAGAGGTTCAAACACAATTGCGACTACCATGTATAAACTATTTTTTAGTAGAGCATGAATTTATTCCTACTAAAGTGTAAAGAGGACAAAAGCTAATCAAACTAGTTAAGGCAAAAATGATTGCAAAAATACCTAAAACTACAGCCAATGTACCACTAATCATACCCATGTAATAAAGTATCGCAATAGCTACTGCCACCACTAATCTGATAAGTTTGTCGGTGCTTCCCATGTTCTTTGTCATGATGGTAAAATTTTGAATGATTCTAAAAAAGATATTAAAATTCAAAGGTACGTTTATTATTTTATTAATTGGAGTGTTAGATGTGAAAATTTTTCCTACGTTAGACTCATTATCTTGATGCAAAAGGTGAGTTACAGATGTAATAGAATTTTAAGCTGCTATATATTATTTATTGGATTAATATAATTTCTTGTGAGTTGGCTGTTTATCCACTATATATTTTGAGCAATTAGTATAAGTTATTTTTATTTAAGTATTTGATAATTAATTTATTATGTATAATATTTTGATTCCAAGACATTTTTAAAATTGAATTAATTGAATTATATCTTAGAATAAGAAATCAGCTAAGTAAAGCCAGATGAGTCAATCGTCGGATGCCTATAGTTTTTTTTTGGCACGATTTTGGATATAGATGTATTGAGATTGAGTTTATGAGTAATTAATTAAGCAAATTGTTTACTCGAGACCGGTTCTGTAGGGAGAATCGGTCTTTTTTTTTTGTGCTCCACAAAAGATTAATTTCAGATTCCAAGTCATTTACATAAAGATATTTATTTAAAAGCTTATTACTTTTTATTAAACCACCTTTGCAGGAATAATGTTGATTTGACTAAAGCGTATTTTACTTCTGAAAGTTTTATCAAGTTATACATTTTTAGAGATGGGTTGAATGGTATTAATGATTATTTTAGCTTAGATTTTTTATATAATTATCGCAATATTAGACCATATTTTAATGAATTGGACTGCAATTTAACTTGCAGTTTTTTTGTCATACAAATAATGTCTATTATATTGTGTCTTATTTCAAATAGTCCCTTTAAAATACTTACAACTCATGCAAAAATATAAAAATATATATGTTGCGGCTACAAGCCAACATGTAGGTAAAACTACATCCACTTTAGGTTTGGTTTCCACTTTTATGAAAAAGGGATTAAAAGTAGGGTATTGTAAGCCAGTTGGTCAGAAGTTTTTGGATATCCAGCATTTAAGAGTGGATAAAGACACAATTCTATTTGCAGATTTAATAAATTTTGAAATCATCCCTGAGTTACATAGTCCGGTAATCCTTGGTCCTGGTGCTACAGAGATGTATCTGGATGCACCCAATGCCGTTGATTTAGAAGCAATTATAATTAATGCTGAAAAGGAGTTAAGCAAGTCCAATGAACTTACCATCTATGAAGGTACCGGGCATCCTGGAGTAGGAAGTGTGGCTGGTGTGTCTAATGCAAAGGTCGCAAAATTGCTAAATGCTGGAGTAGTTATGGTTGTGGAGGGTGGTATTGGTAGCACTATTGATATGTTAAATATGTGTACGGCGCTTTTTAGAGAAGAAAATGTACCAATCATTGGAGTAATCATTAATAAAGTATTGCCAGACAAAATTGATAAAGTACAACATTATGTAGGTAAATGGTTAGCTTCCAATAAGCTTCCACTCTTAGGCTTGATGCCTTATGAAAAAACACTTGCTTATCCTTTATTAAGATCAGTTTCTGAAGCGGTCAAAGGTGTGGTGACTTACAATGCTGATTTTGTGGATAATAGGGTAGAAAGTATTATTGCAGGATCACTTATTGATCTTAAAGAATTAAAAAGTTCTCAGGACTTATTGTTGGTGGTGGCTACAAGATCTATTAATGAAGCAATCAGAAAAATAGAATTTATGGCCCAAAATAATGGTATTTCCAATTGTCCACTTTCAGGTATCGTTGCCACTGGCGATGGGCAAATGGATAAACATACTATTAAATATATTGAACAGAATAATCTTCCACTAATACGAACAGAATTAGATACTTATGGTTCGGTACTTCGCATCAGCAAAATAGAAGTGAAAATAAATAGGAGTACACCTTGGAAAATAAATATGGCTATAGATTTAATTGAGAAAAATATAGATTTGGATATGATTTTGGCAGCTACGAAATATTGACATAGCGAATACTTTAGTTAAATTAAAAAATATATATTACCAAATGTTGTTACATCTAAACTGATGCTTATTTTTTTAATTACAATAATTGTTGCCATGTTTTTTAGCAGATGAATTTCAATTTAGTGATGATTGCACTGCTTTTTAAATAGCAAACAGTTCTTATTTAGCTCTGGAATAGTGATTTTAAATTATCAAAATATTATTTTTACAAATTATTAACAAAAATAGAAATCAAATTATTATCATTGCAACATGATTATTAAAATTCATTAAAGTAAAAATTTATATATGGAATCCAGTGATGTTATGCATAAAACAATTTGCCTAATTTTAGGTGGTGGAGCAGGAACCAGGCTTTATCCTCTTACCAAAGATAGATCTAAACCCGCAGTTCCTATTGGAGGTAAATATCGATTGATTGATATTCCCATATCCAATTGTTTGAACTCAGGTCTTTATCGTATTTTTGTTCTTACTCAATACAATTCAGCATCCCTAAATAAGCACATCAAAAATTCCTTCCACTTTGATCACTTTTCAAATGGGTTTGTAGATATTCTAGCAGCAGAGCAGACAAGTGGAAACATGGATTGGTTTCAAGGTACCGCAGATGCAGTAAGACAATCTGTCCGTAATTTTGCTTATTATGATTTTGATTATATACTTATCTTGTCTGGGGATCAACTTTACCAGATGAATATTGAAGAAGTATTAAAAGACCATGTATCTCAGAATGCAGATGTCACCATTGCTACGATACCTGTTATAGCAGATGATGCTACATCATTTGGTATTATGAAAGTAAATAGTGAAAATAAAATCGTAAGTTTTATTGAAAAACCGAGTATGAATATGCTGCAAGACTGGTCATCAGATGTAAGTGATGAGTTAAAAGCAAAAGGCAAAATATATCTTGCTTCCATGGGTATTTATGTTTTCAGTAGGAAGGCGTTGAGGGTCTTACTCAACGATAATCCGAAAGCAGTAGATTTTGGGAAAGAACTGATCCCAGACTCTATAAATAGAGGCATGAATGTAGTAAGTTATGCTTATGATGGATATTGGACCGACATAGGAGATATTAAATCATTTTTCGAAGCAAACATAGCTTTGGCTGATGATATTCCTGAGTTCAATATGTTTGACAATACTAATAAAATATATACACGACCTAGATTATTGCCACCAGCAAAATTTTCAGGTGTTACCTTTTCTAAAGCTATAGTTGCCGAAGGTTCTATTGTTCAGGCAAAATTGGTTGAAAACTCAATATTAGGAATTAGGTCAAGGATTGACTTCGGTACTGTTATTAAAAATGCCTATATTATGGGTAATGATTATTTCGAATCGTTAGAGGATCTTGCAGATCCTGACAAAATAGCGATGGGAATAGGCAAGGATTGTTACATAGAAAATGCCATCATTGATAAACACGTTCGTATTGGAGATAATGTAATCATACGTGGTCATGAGTCGCTACAAGATATAGAATCAGAGCATTTTGTTATCAAGAAGGGGATTGTGGTTGTCAATAAAAATGCAGTTATTCCACCAGGTACAATCATAGGAATCAGATAAATCGCAAGTGATACTTGAATAAATTGGGTCTTGAGCAGCAGATATATTTTAGCCTTGATAGGTTTAATATTGAAGGAGTAAACAGAAATTAGTCATGATTTTAGAAATAAGATGTAGCTTTTTGTAAAGTAAACGAATCACATATTAACATAATATTACCTCATAAGTATGCGTTAACTATTTGGATGCGATTTGGTGGCTTATCATTCAAATGCATCTAAGTCTTATAAAATTAATTAGTTTTGTGCTTTGTAACATATTAACGAAATATACAATGATAGGTATAATATATAAAAAGTCTAACAATAATCTACTTGTGAAATTTATGGTCATTTGTGGGCTTTTTTCTTCATTAATACTGAGAAGTCAGGATCCACATTTTTCGCAGTTTTATGCTTCACCACTTACATTGAATCCAGCTATTGCGGGTACTTATACAGGTACATTCAGGATCTCTACCATTTACAGAGATCAATGGAGATCATCATTAGACAATCCGTTAAAGACATTTTCAGCTAGTGGAGATGTGAAATTTGACTTGAATTATGGGAATAAAAGCTTGCCTGACATCATCGCACTAGGAATAACATTTTTTGGAGATAGAGTGTCAACTTTTGATTTTAATACTAATCAAATTGTACTAACTGGAGCATATCACAAAGCACTTGACAAACGCACTAAACAATATCTAGGCATTGGTGTGCAAGGTGGTATTTTTCAACGCTCGATCAATTACGAAGACCTTAGTTTTCAGGATCAGTACAATGCTATTGATGGCTATACATTGGGTACAGGAGAGTATTTGCCGCCCAATAATAAGGCATTTGCAGACGTTAGTCTTGGTTTATACTATAGCATAACACCTAGTAAAACATTCAATTTTCATGCTGGTTTAGGATATTTTCATCTTACCAAACCCAACCTTGCATTTTATAATACTCCTGATATTATTAATCCCAATATATATAGAACAGATATTTTGCCAGCTAAATGGAGTATTCATACAGGTGCTTCTATCAAGACAACAGATAGGATGTCCATACAACCGAGAGTAAATGCCCTAGTGCAAGGCCCTAATACCGAACTAAATCTAGGTACGACATTTAGATATAAACTTTCGAAAACGGCAGGTCGGTATTTGTTATTAGGCCCCTACTTACGTGGTGTCAAAAATTATGACAACTTTGGTTTAGAATCTTTAATTGGAATGGTAGGTCTTGAGATGAACAATTTTATACTCGGAGTAAGCTATGACCAAAATCTAAAGGCATTAGCCAATGAGAGGCGATCGTTATCATCCTTAGAAATTTCTATTATTTATATTGGCGAACATCACAATGATGACAATTTCTGCCCTCAGTGGTAATAAGAGTAGATATTGACGCCTATATCATCATTGTTTGCTAGCTAATTGTATCTGCATCCAACAGTTAGCCTAATTTTAGCTGATTTTTATATCAAGCATTTTAGATATTATTGTCTTACTATTTTATAATTAAAACTGGTTTAGATATTCTTCCTTGTTTTGTCTCGATTTCAAGTAAATATATTCCTGAACAGAAAAGGCTTACATTAATCTCAATTTCTGATGTATTAGCTAGTGTTTGCCCAAGGCTGTTTTTCATGACAACATTTAAGACTTCTATAGGGGAATTAATAGTGAGCACTTCGGAAACTGGATTAGGATATATCTTAATGTTCGATGTTAAAGCGTCATTCGTTGATACAAGAGTGAAATCTGTACATTCTGATTGGTTTAAGCAAATACCATCATCTATTACCAAATAATAGCTGCCATTATAAGTTGGTATAAAAGCGGGAACAAGGGTGGTAGCAATTAATTGATTATTGCTACAGTCATACCAAATATATTGATTACTATTTTGGCCTGTTATTATCTGATTATTTTGGATAGTAATATTTAATATTTCAGGTTCATTTACTGTTATATTTTGGGTAGAGGCAGTACATCCTTGTTCGGATGAAAACTCAAAAAAGACCGTTCCCTTTGATTTACCAGTAATTAACCCAATGTTGGTGATGTCAGCAATGGCAAAATTACTTCCTGCCCAAGAACCAGTGAGCGATGAGGTCAAAATTGTAGTACTCCCAATACAAATGGTGTCATTTCCTGACATTTGGATGCTAGGAGATGGATGGATGGTAATGGAGAAAATGTCAGCTTGGCAACTAGTTGATTTATCAGTGAAAATTATATTTACTGTTCCTGGTGTTATGGCTGTTATTATCGAATCTTGAATACTCACAATACCTGATGGAATGGCTGTCCAACTACCATTTAATACAGGTAAATAGTCTATTGGCGATCCCAGACATATTGCCACATCTTCTAGATTAATTGTAGGTATTGGCAAAATATTTATTTTTGTTGATTTTGCTGCACAACCTGTTTGAGTATTGGTGTATGTGAAATATGCTTGACCTTGTGAAATTCCTGTAACTACACCAGCCCCATTTATAGTTGCTATGGATGGTGCACTAGTGATCCAACTACCTCCAACAGTAGGAGAGAAAGAAGTCGTAGAGCCAACACAGATAGTATTTGAATCAATTAATTGAATTTGTGGTAATGGATTCACAATCACCGGTATAGAATCTGACTTGCATCCCGTGCTTGAGTCTGAAAAAACTAATTTGGCACTTCCTGGTTTGATGGGTGTAAAAGTATTATTATTAAAAATTATAATATCTGATGGATGAATTTGCCACGAGTCACTTGGCGCTGGTGAAAGTGTAAATGACTCTTCCATACACAATGTTAGATTTTGAAAAGGTACTACGGGCAATGGCATCACTTCTATTATAGGTGAAGTAGTACTACAACCTCCATTAACAGTAAAAGTAAAAGTGGCGTCACCAGATGATAAACCCGTGATTATTCCGTTAGTAGTGATTGAAGCAATGTTTGGAGCATTACTTATCCAAGTCCCAGATTGTGGTGAAGTCAAATTGGTATGATTTCCAATACATATTTTGTTTGGACCTACGATAGATATAGATGGACGTGCTGAGACAACAACTGATGGAGATGGTAATGAAGTACAGCCTGCATTGGAAGTAAATACAAATGAAGTAGTACCTGATTGATTACCTGTTATAATGCCTTGATTATTTACCGTTGCAATAGTATTGCTCAATGATGACCAAGTTCCTCCTGTTGATGGAGACAACGTTGTAGATTCTTGCACGCAGATGTGATTAGGTCCAGTCAAAGAAACAATAGGTAATGGATTTACTAAAACAGGAGGTGTAAAATCAGAAAAACATCCATTATCTGCTAAAAAGATAAATTGCGCACTTCCAGCTGAGAGTCCTGTAACCAATCCAGAATTTTCTACTGATGCCACTACTATATTGTCGGTAGTCCATATTCCACCTGTTTGGGGAGATAATTTTGTCTCGTTTCCTACACAGATATAAGAAGGGCCGACAATTGCAACAGTTGGCTTTTGTTTGACATTGATTGTCTTAGGATCTGATATACACCCAGTAGCATTTTGCACAAAAGTAATGTTAGCTACACCTTGGTTTAAACCTGTTGCAATGCCTTGATTATTAATAGATAAGATATTTGGCGCACTTGATATCCAAAGACCTGTACCAGACGTAGTGAAAGATTTTGATTCACCTACACAGATGGCATTCGATCCTGTCACAGTGACTTGTGGTCTTGGTTGAATGGTGAATTCTTTGGTTGTAACATAGCAATCACTATATAAATAGGTGAATGTCACTGTGCCACTTGTAAGTGGATTTATCACACCATTAGGCGAAACTGTAGCCACGGCTAGGTTATTGGATACCCACTTTCCATCATGAAGTAATGGATGCCAAGTTTGGAGTGCCAAATTAGGTAATATATCAGTAGTCCCTAGGCAGATATTTTTACCCGGTATGATAACATCGGTTATAGCTTTTACAGCAATAGAAGTACTTGCAGTACAGCCATTTATGTCCGTAACTGTAACGGTATAATTGGTATTGGACATAGGTCTAATTGTAGTACTATTGCCTCCCAAAGGTGACCAAGCAAAAGAGCCATTACCGCTGACATTAAGTGTCATAAATCCACCTTCACAGCTCGTAGAATCTACCATAATTTTGGCTGTTGGTTGAGTAATTGTAATACATTTTATATCATAACTGTTGCTGTCAGCATAAACCACAGAATATATTCCAAGTTCCGCTTTGGGTGAAAAAATAACTTTATCTGTATTGAAATTAGAGTGATTTAATGAAGCTCCAAATGGATTGCTTGCAGGTAGGTACCAAGATCCTTTAGTAGAAGGTGCAGGGAACAAAGTGAGTGTCTGACCTTTACACGCATTTTCATCTTTGCCGGCTAAAGCTGGATAAGATAATATTGCATTGGTTATATAAACGTTGGCTGGCCCACCAAGAGCAAATTTCTGTCTTAAATCTTGATTCATGAAGTCATCAGAATTCGCATCGGGATCTATCCCATCCACAAAAAGACGAATACCATCTGCACAACCTACTAAAGTATCCAGAGCAAAACTAAAAAGTTTGATTGTGTCTCCAGCTTGCATTTCGTTGTAATGAGCTTCTTCGGTTAAATCTGGCGTAACGCTGAAGAAATCAAATCTTGGTCTGGATGCAGGTTTTTTAACTTTTGTTGTGATATTCCATTTTGCAACTCTATTGCTATTGAAGTTTTGATTATTGACCAATGGCATATAGCTTTGAATCACATTAAATTCAGTACCCGTAGGAACAACAATACTAACATTTGAAAGGAATTGTGTCCTATCGTTTACATCTTTTGCAAATCCATTGGCAATCAGAAGGAAACAATCAAAATAATCTTTTTTTGCATCGTATTTAATCAGGTATTTTACTCCGGAAACCTGAGCATGCATGCTCGTCACAAATAGTATTAATGAGATTAATAATGTGTTTTTAACGGTAATAAATGTTTTCATGATGAAGATATTTTTATAATAATTTTGAAATAACCTTACCAAACATATTCACTCTCTAGTGCTTATTAGTTATGAATGTTTTAGCATCTTGAATGTAATTGAAGATAGTAAAAATATTATGTGTAAAGATAAGGCTTATTTGTCAAATTAAAAAATATTAATATGTAAAATAATGATAATTTATTATCAATTTGCATAATATGACGATGATTCTATTTACGTGAAGCTATTATACAGGAAAGTAGAAGCTTAATAAATATTATCTTTTAAGTAGTAAAAAGAATGGATGAATATATAAAGTGTGGTGTGGTTGAGGAAATAGGGTAGGTATATAAAAAAAAATGAGACCGGTCTAATTCCCCTTGAACCGGTCTCGAGTAACAATTTGCTTAAGTATTCCTTAAATAAATCTGAACTGCTATCTTTAATTCCAATACCGTGCCAAAAACTAAAGAAGTGAGATGTTATTTTAGTTAAAACAATACATTAATATATTATTTACTATATATGTTGTTGAATTTTAGTGGTTTAATGTTTTTATTTTTGTAATTTTTTTGTAATTTTTTTTGAGATATTTTTTTCGCTTAAGTGTAAGATTAATTAACTATCGATAGCTAAGTATTCAAACCTGAATGTTTTTTTACATTTGTGGTTAAATTATACTTTTCACAGTGGATCAAACTTTAAACATACGCTTAATTCAATTCATGTAGTGTATCAATGATGCTTTTGCAAGCCACAAAAATAATTTCTCTTCCTACCGCGGTCACAGTGCTGTCATCATCTTGTTGAATACTATCTTCTATCAAGGCGAGCAAATCTTCCTGTTGATAATTTTCAAAATAAGTGTCTAAAATTTTTGCAAAGTTTTTATTGGTAGATGCATTAAAGATATCCCAATTCAATTCTTCAGCCTTTTCGAGTTCCTTAGCCATGATTTTCAACAAGGTTGCCACTTGCGATTGGCTGCTGAAATAAATGATTGTAGTAAGGTATTCCATCAGCGCAATTTCGTCATTAGTGAGTAAGGTGTAATTTTCTTGATCAATGAATGCCATTAAGCCTGGTTGATTTTCGCTTAAAGTCTTCAAATCTTCTATGTAGTTTGCTTCAGATTCGTACCTTTCTATATACGCATCAATGGTGTTTTCAGAAATTGCTATCATTTATTTTAGATAAAAAGTTAAAGTATTTGCAAAAGTATAATTTTAAAAATTAACTTTGGGTTAAATTTGTAAATATATTAATATAATTTATCATGCAAAGGACCGTTATCATTGGTTCAGGATGCTATATACCTGATGAAATTAAAACTAATCGAGATTTTACCACGCACGATTTTTATGGTGAAGATCATCAGCGCATTTTGACACCTCCAGAAATTGTTACTCAAAAATTTCAAGAGATCACTGGTATCCAAGAACGAAGATATGCCAAACAAGATCAAACTTCTTCAGATTTGGCTTATCGTGCTGCAAAAATTGCAATTGCTGATTCAGGCATTGATCCTGAGACATTAGATCAAATCATTTTTGCACATAATTATGGAGATGTAACAAAGCACCATATACAGACGGATGCAGTTCCTTCCTTAGCTTCTAGGCTTAAGCAAAGGCTAGGTATCTATAATCCATCTTGTATTGCTTACGATGTACTTTTCGGTTGTCCAGGATGGTTGCAAGGTGTTATACATAGTGACGCATTTTTTAAGGCAGGTATTGCAAAACGTATTTTAGTAGTCGGTTCAGAAACATTATCAAGAGTCATAGATCCGTATGATAGAGATAGCATGATTTTTAGCGATGGAGCTGGTGCAACAGTCTTAGAATACAAAGATAGTGAGACTGAAACCGGTATTTTAGCTTGCAGTGCACAATCACATTGTGTAGATGAAGCTAATTATATCAATTTTGGGAAGTCCTATTTTCCCGATTCTGATCCTAGGGTGAGATACATTAAAATGAAAGGGCGAAAGGTGTATGAGTATGCCATAAAAAATGTGCCTGCTGCTATGAAGGATTGTTTAGACAAGGCTGGTGTAGATATTGCAGATGTTAAAAAAGGTTTTTATACATCAAGCCAATGAAAAGATGGATGAGGGTATCATAAAAGTGCTATACAAACTTTATGGTATAAAAGAGATACCTCAGCATGTGATGCCTATGAGTATTCATAAATTGGGTAATAGCTCAGTAGCCACTATTCCTACGTTGTATGATATGGTCATTAAGAATGAAATGCCAGAACATCAATTAAACCGAGGAGATATCATTTTATTTGCATCAGTAGGTGCAGGTATGAATATTAACGCTGTTTGTTATAAGGTGTAATACTAGCCCATGCTCAATTAGTCCGTGCTCCAATCAAAACTGGTACCACCATTGACTACAAACATTGCAATAAATAGTACTGTAGGTATCAATGCTAAACCTGCCATCAAGTAGAAGTATTCTTTTTGTATTTTTGATTTTTCTATTTTTTCGGCTATTAGAGATACGACTAATATTCCAAAAAATATTGGAACGGCTATGAATGTGAGTAGCGTAGCTATATATTCATTGGTAATCCAAAATATACCAAATATAATGGCTTCAACCAATAATATTTCTTTAAAGTATTTCAAATTGGTTTAATTTAATCTTTATAAATTTTTACTTCTCTTTTACTGTCCTTCGCCCAACCACGATACATGCCTGATGTATTAAAAGGCATTTCGATATTGCCATATTTATCTATAGCTATGAGTCCACCTTCACCACCTTTGGCTACCAATTTTTTATAAACTATTGTGTCGCAAGCTGATCGGAGCGAAAGTCCTTTGTATTCCATTAATGCAGCAATATCTCTTGCCACTGTGTATCTGATAAAGTACTCTCCATGACCAGTACAAGATACGCCACAGCTATTATTGTCGGCAAAGGTTCCAGCACCTATTATGGGAGCATCGCCTATTCTGTTATATCTTTTATTGGTCATGCCACCTGTTGAAGTTCCTGCTACGATATTTCCTGACTTGTCCAAAGCCACGCAACCTACTGTACCATGTTTTTTATTACCTTTTTCGTCCTCTGATAGTTGGATTTTATTATTGTCATCTTTCAATATTTTTTGCAGACTATTCCATCTTTTCTCGGTATAGAAATAAGAAGGATCTACTATGTCTAGTTTACATTTATTAGCAAAAGCTTCTGCACCTTTGCCTATCATCATGACATGATCTGACTGCTCCATGATAGCACGGGCCAGAGTTATAGGGTTTTTTATAGTGGTCACACTTCCTACGGCACCTGCCATCTGCGAATCACCTGTCATGATAGATGCGTCCAATTCATTCGTACCATCGTGTGTAAATACTGCTCCTTTTCCAGCGTTAAATAATGGGCTATCTTCCATCACTTTGATGGCAGCTACTACTGCATCTATACTTTTTCCGCCAGATTTCAAAATATTTTCACCTGCATCCAATGCTTGATTGAGTGTCTCATGATATGCTTTTTCGGTGGCTACATCCATATTGTTTTTATCAATAGTACCTGCACCGCCATGGATTACAATAGCATATTCTGGGCTTATATCAACTTTTTTGGGCGATATAAGGATTTGTTTTTCAGAAGGCTGACAGCTTACAAGGGAGAGCATGAGTATTAATATTTGAAAATATTGGCGCATTTGTTCAGATTTTATTTAAGATATTAATGGCTTCCGACTTGAATTCTACTAATTTTTTAAAATTAATAATTTTTGAGTTTTCATAAATTGTGTAATAATACCTTAGCCATAAACCACTAATTACTGCCACCAATATTAGAAGCCACGGCAAAATGCCAAATATTGCTAATGCAGTAAGTATAATATATTGTAAAAGAAAAAGTACCATTGTCACTACCATTAATATAGATGCTTTAAATTCTTTTTGTTTTACTTTCGTTTTCGTAAAAAAGTATCCAACAGCTAAAGGAATCAAGTTTAAACTAAATCCCAAAATTGCAGGCATAATACCAATAAGAAGTATTATGCTATTTGTTAAGTTTAATGGATTTTTAATAAGGTCATTCCATATCATGCCATTTTTCTTCATTTTAGTTTCCATAGCATTAAGGTCAGACTTTAGGATAATAAATTTTTCATCGTTTAGGCCGTCCACGATTTTAGCTACATCTTTTTCTATATCAAGTCTTTTTGTATCTTTTTCATAAACTGGTAAATAGGGTAGAGGGTTTGAACTTCTTTTTGCTACTACTAATTGCTCAAAAGTTTTTAACCTATGCTGATTTTCTAAATGGATTATGTTCTCTTTTACTTTTCCGTACAAATCGGTAAGTAACATTTCAGTCGCTTTGTTTTTATCATCAAGATATATTTTATAATAAGGTTGTACTAAAATAGGTGGGCTTACGCGCAGCATGACTTCCTTATTAAACTTTGTGGGATAGGTAAAATTGATACCAACAGGCAAAATCTCTAAATTAAGATCAGGGTTTTTATCTAATGCCTGAAAAGCAATACGCACTATTCCTTTTTGTAAAGGACGAAGTTTTTTTATACTTTCTGTACCGCCTTCTGCAAAGATTAACAAATTTTTATTTTCAAGCAAAACCTGCATACTTTCATCCATCTTCTGGCTATTTTCACGCAATTTTGAAAAGCCATCCCTAAATCTAAAGATAGGAATTTGGTGGGTAGATGTGAGGATAGGCTTCAAAAATGGATTGTCAAAAACATCTCCGCGTACTAGGAAATGCAAGTCTTTTGAAAAAAAACAAGCCATAATTAATGGCTCTAGAAATCCGTTTGGATGATTGCTAGCAATCAATTGGGGAAAATCGTTTTTTATGTTTTCCTGGCCCGTAATAAATATCTTTTTAAAAAATATTCTAAGGGTAAAACCCACAAGTATTTTGAGAAATTGATAAAACATCTTTTGGTTTGACTATTTTTGTGCCGTAAAGCTAATAAAAGCTAAATGTCAAATATAGATTCTTATAAAAATAAATTTTTAATAATTATTGCAGGGCCTACCGCAGTGGGTAAAAGTGGTATAGCTATACAGCTGGCAAAGTTCTATAACGCGGAAGTTTTCTCAGCAGATAGTCGGCAAATTTATAAGGAGATGAGTATAGGTACTGCCAAGCCTTCCGCTAAAGAGCTTGAAACTGTGAAACATCATTTTATTGATCATATTTCTATTCACCAACCATATAGCGTAGGTCAATATGAAAGTGAAATTAAAATTGCCCTATTTGATTATTTCAAAAGCAATAATATAGCTATAGTCTGTGGTGGTACGGGGTTATACATCCGTGCATTGATGGAGGGCCTTGACGATTTTCCAGATATTTCTGATGCAGTGACACAGCATTATCAAAATATTTATGATAACTATGGCTTAGGGCTACTCCAAAAGGAATTAGAAATAAAGGATCCTATATATTATCAGAACGTTGATAAATCCAATCATCGACGAATCATGCGTGCACTTTGTGTTATTGAAGCTTCAGGGAAACCCTATTCTTCTTTACTTTCTATAAAAGATGGTTCAAAACTTCCTTTTCAAATGATTCCGATACTTTTAGATCTCTCAAGAGACAAATTATACGAAAGAATCAATAATCGGGTGGATATTATGATGAAAGAAGGCTTAGAAACAGAAGCGTATTTACTGCATCAGCTTAAAGGTCTTCGTGCATTAGAAACGGTAGGCTACCAAGAATTATTTGATTATTTCGAGCATAAGACTGATTTAAAAACTGCAATTACGCTTATAAAACAAAATTCTCGTAGGTATGCTAAACGTCAAATGACTTGGTTTAGAAAATATGGAAATTGGCAAGTTTTTAATATTTATGACATATCAGAATTACAAGATTTTATTAGTGGGATAATTTCAATTGCTAAAAAATAGATGATTTTAGTTAAATATATATTAAAAAGTCTTTCAAATATCCTTTTCTAGTTTTAATACTCATATATTTGTTGCAACAAATGTTTTTTTTTATTAATCAATTAAAATTTAAAATCATGAAATCTTTAATTTTCGCATTTTCAATGTTATTTATTTCTACCATAGTATCAGCTAATGTTATTAATCCAAGCCCAAAAAGTATAAATGTAAGTGTTTCTAATATAGTGTGGAAAGGTTATAAAGTAACGGGCTCTCATGAAGGCAATATAAAATTCAAATCAGGAAGCCTCAATTTTGAAGGAGATTTGTTAGTTGGAGGTGATTTGACTGTAGATATGAATTCTATGGATTGTACTGACCTATCTGGTGGAGGAAAAGGTAAATTAGAAGGGCATTTGAAATCTGATGATTTTTTTGGGGTATCTAACCACCCAACAGCCACTATCAAATTTACAAAAGTAACATCACGAGGTACAGCAGGAGATTATAAGATAACGGCCAACATTACGATAAAAAACATTACGAAAGAAGTAAAATTTAATGCAACTGTCAAAGATGGTATGGCAAATGCTGCTATAAAGTTAGATAGGTCTGACTTCGACATAAAGTATGGTTCAGGTTCTTTCTTTGACAACCTAGGTGATAAAACTATTTATGACGAGTTTGATTTAGTGGTTGCGATAAAATTTTAAAAAAAAACACTAAAATATTTGTTGTAACAAAATAAATTAATAATTTTGCACCGTCGAATTACATAACAAATAGTTTATAGGTTAGTATTTTTAAGGCTCATCCAAATGTTAGGGTTAGCATAGTTTGAATATTTTGGCTTTGGTCATTAGGAGACAGTAGTTTTTTTCATAGTTAGAGGGTCGGGTCGCTGGATTCGGCCCCTTTCAAAGAAAAAAAATGTAACGTCTATGAACTTTTTTCCTTAGTCTTACGTTATAAAAATTGAATATAAAGATATTTGATTAATGTTAAAATCAGTTTGATACAAAGAGACAGTAGTTTTTTTCATAGTTAGAGGGTCGGGTCGCCGGACTCGGCCCCTTTCAAATAAAATAAAAATAACGTCTAAGAAATGTGTCAAATTAAATTATAGATTTTTCTAAAGAGACAGTAGTTTTTTTCATAGTTAGAGGGTCGGGTCGCCGGACTCGGCCCCTTTCAAAGAAAATAAAAGTAACGTCTAAGAAATAGAAAAATATAAAATAAGTTTATCAAAAGAGACAGTAGTTTTTTTCATAGTTAGAGGGTCGGGTCGCCGGACCTCGGCCCCTTTCAAAGAAAAAAACAAACGTCTGAGATGTTGATAAATATAATTTATAAGAGGGTTGCTAGATTTGATCAGGTGACCCTTTTTTTATTTTGAAACAATAATTGGCTACGATAACTCTAAATTCTCCTGAATTAATAAGAAAATAAAATTTATGCATTAACTGAAAAGATTAATAATAACTAAATCAGTTTTTACTCTGAAGTTATAGCAGAAAAATGAAAATGGCTATGAATCCTTGATGAATAAGCAAATTGACTTTCGTTTAACTAATTGAAGTCTGTAGTTTGGAAAATTATTAACAGTCATTCTGTTGGCATTTTCAAAATTGATTCGGAAATTCGTGAGTTTTAACGTTACATAATAAAAAATTGGCGACCATCATTGCTGAGGCCGCCAAAGTTCACAATTAATTGTGCGGGGTAATATTTTTAACCATGACCAGTTATAAGTTGAATAGTACTATGCTGTATTATCTGTTATATGAATATTTATCCAAAAACATATTAATTCACTGCCAATTTTCTTGTTTTGCCAATTGCGCATTTATTTATTCTATTTCTGCAACAATTCTATCAGCCTTGTATATATACTTCAAAGCGGCATAAATACCTCCTGCATGAACGCTGACAGTTCTGTTTACTTCTTCATCAAAGATAAAATTTCCAGGTAAAGATTCTATATTTCCATCAAAAATCAATCCTACAGCTTCACGATTTTTATTAATCAATGGACTTCCGGAGTTTCCACCTATAATATCATTGGTAGATACCGTGTTGAATGGCGCCTTAAGTAATTCCATTGGTGGATTTTGCCATCTTTCAGGTAGTGACCAAGGGAATGTTTTATTATTTGAATAATACCTATCGTACAATCCAAAATAAGTAGTGATCACTGGCGCAATAGTACCATTGTAATCATATCCTTTGATCAATCCATCTGATACTCTAAGTGTAAATGTGGCGTCAGGTGGTAATTTATCTCCGTAAACTTTAAATACTTGATTGGCTATTTTTGCCTCAAGTGCTTGGCGAGCAGGGCCTGATGATTGGAATACTTGCGAAGCTTCTTTATATCTTCCTACAAATATTGCTGCCGCTTCTAAAAGTGGATCGTCATCCTTATCCATTTTATCTTCCTTCTCAAAAAACTTAGATATTTTCTTTTCATCTGTAAACTTGGTCTCTTTCAACAGATATTTAATATAGTCATTTATGCTCCTTTTGCCTAGCACTTTTTGTAATGTTATATCACCTGGATAGGCATCTTCTTTAACTTCATTCATCCATAATGTAAAATATTCAATTTGTTCAGTATCGTTAAAGGTCTTTACTTTTTCTAAAATTGAATTTTTAAGTTTATCTTTTTTATCAAGGTCACCATTGTTTTTCAAAAGATCTTTGTAGTTCATAAGATCGTGCATTACGGTATAAATATTGCTCCTGTAGGGATTTGGAGCTAAATGTGTGATGGCCCAACCATTAGGATTGAGTGTCTCGTAATGTTTAGTCATATCATCCCAGTAGGTGATCCCTTTTGCTTTTGAGCGGATAAAGTTTTCCATTTCAACTTTTCTTCCAAATAGCGCAGGATCATTGAGCCCTTTTGCTATCCCACCGAATGCTTTCATTGAATTAGCTACACCTGCAATATCATTGAGCAATTCTTGTGCTTCAAATTCTTTAGATTGGTCATTTTTTATAATATTAAACTTGCGCATGAGCATATCGTTTCTGTTTTTTAGAAACTTATAAAGGAATGGATACCTATAGTCTCGATCATAAGTAAGTTGTGTTACGGTTCGATACCTTTCTGTACGACCTGGATTGCCCACAACAAACACTGGCTCACCTTCAGCAGCGCCGTTTTTATTAAACTTTAGATAATTGGCTGATGTATTTAGTGGTTTGCCGTTTTCATCATAAGCTCTCCAAAAAGTAGCGTCTAGGTTGTACCTTGGGTAAGTGAAATTATCAGGGTCTCCTCCGAAAAAACCAAGATCTAACTCAGGAATCCAAACTAATCTAATGTCGCTGTATCTTTTATAACCGTAAATAGAAAATTTTCCTCCACTATAAAAAGTAACCATTTGTATTCTAAGATCCTTCCAGTCGGCTTTTTCTTTATATATTTTTTCTATTTCTTCTAACGCTGCTTTCCTTAATGTTGTTTCGTCAACATCATTTTTTGCGGCTTTGGTTTTCTCTTGAACCAAGGATGTAATATCTTCTGCCTTGATCATTTGCTCTACAAAAAGCCCTTCCGCTTTGCGCTCGTCCGCTAAAGTTGGTGCATAAAAACCTTGTTTGTCAAAATTTTCACCATCTTTTTGTAAAGCTGTTACCACGTCTCTTGAGCAATGGTGATTGGTCATAATCAATCCATTTTCAGAGATAAATGATGCGCTGCACCATGTAGCAAATCTTAAAGATGATTTCCTTACGTAATCAAACCATTCATCCTGAACATCCATACCATAAGTGGTTTTTAACCATTCTTTAGGTGGATTTTCGAAAGTCCACATTTTACCGAAGTCATAAGGACTGGCTTTTTTCTGGGCTATTAGGTTAAACCCAAATATTAAAAGCACTATTACACTGAATAAACTACTTTTTGTCATTTTTAATAAAATTTAGTAATACATTAAAATTAGGCCGTAAAAGTAAAAAAAATACTATACAATTATCAATTATTAGTTAATCTGTTAAAATTATATAAAAAAAAATCATTTATTAAATTATAAATAATATTTTAAAATTTACGTTCTTTGCGACAATTTTATAATCCAAAAAATTAAATACAATGAAATATTTGAATTTTTCCGTTTTTTTTATTGTTCTTCTTACCTTAGGCTCAGGGTGTGTAAGTAAAAAAAAACTTAATGAAGCCAATGCCGCTTTAGAAGCACATAAAAATCTATTGTCAAGATGTGAGGAAAGAACTAAAGAATTAGAAGCTCAAGTGCTTGAATTGACGAAAAAATTAGAGCTTTCTAACAGTAACCTTAAAAAAGCCACAGATGATCTTGCTGCCGCAAATTTAAAACTGAAATCGGCTGAAGATCAGTTAATGGTATTAAAAAGTAGTCAAAATAACCTTTTAGAGCAGTTGAATACTGCATCGGTTATCAATAAAGCAGGTGCCGAAAGTATCAAAAAATCATTGGATGCGATAAGTCAGCAAAGTTCTTACATCAAAGAATTGACTAAAACCATGCAATATAAAGATTCTGTAAATTTAGCATTAGCAATGAATTTGAAAAAATCACTTAGCGACTTCAACGATACAGATGTGTCTATTGAAGTAAAAAAGGTGTTGTTTATATCTCTTTATCTGATAATATGCTTTTCAAAACTGCTTCTGCTAATATTAATTCAAGCGCTGAAAAAGTTTTAGGCAAAATAGCTGGAATCTTAAATGATCAAAAGGACTTGGATATCTTGGTAGAAGGACATACAGACAATGTACCTATGGCTGGCGATTGTGTAACTGACAACTGGGATTTAAGTACTAGAAGAGCAACTGCTGTTGTAAAAGTACTTCAATCTAAATATAAAGTTGATCCTGCTAGAATGACTGCTGGTGGTAGAAGTGAGTATGTACCGAAAGCACCTAATACTAATGCAACAGGTAGAGCATCTAATAGAAGAACAGAAATTATCGTACTTCCAAAATTGGATCAATTCTTTAAATTGATGGAAGCTCCAAATGCTCCAAAATAATGAATCGAATTTATTGAGCATATAAAGAAAAAGGGCAAAAATATTATTTTTGCCCTTTTTCTTTTAGATGATTTTTTAAATATTTCTGTACATTACTCCTCGTACCCGAAATGTTTAAGCATGCGCTCATCGTTGCGCCAGTTTTCTTTTATTTTCACATTAAGATCGAGGAAAGTATGTTTTCCGAAGAATGATTCTATTTCCAATCTAGATGCGATGCCTAATTTTTTGATGGCTTCTCCTGCTTTGCCAATGATGATTGGTTTTTGAGACTTCCTATCCACATATATATCCGCCCAAATCATCAAAAGTGGCGCTCCATTTTTTTCTTCTTCTTTAAATCTTGACACGACGACTTCACAAGAGTACGGCACTTCTTGTTTGTAATTAGTCAATATTTTTTCTCTTATGATTTCGGAAACAAAAAAACGTTCCGTCTTATCAGACAATTCATCTTTTGGGTAATAGGGTGGACCTTCGGGAAGATCAGTTAGCACTTGATTGAGTAAACCTTCTGTATTGGTCTTTTTATCAGCAGATATAAAAAATACTTCATTAAACACAACGCGTTCTTCCCAAATTTTTGCTACAGCATCAGCTTTTTCATCCTTGTCCATATCTATCTTGTTGATGATTAGGTATTTAGGGACAGTGGCATTGTTGAGTGATTTGATTACTGGCTCTTCTCCACTATATTTTTCATAAATATCCGTTACAAACAGTATAATATCAGCATCTTCAAAGGAGGAAAAAGCAAATTTATTCATCGAGCTTTGCATACCGTAGCTCGGGCTATCTATAATTCCTGGCGTATCTGAAAATACTACTTGATAATCTTCTTCACTTAATAATCCGAAGATTCGATGTCTTGTAGTTTGTGGCTTACTATTGATGATGGACATTTTTTCACCTACCAAAGCATTCATTAATGTGGATTTTCCTACATTGGGATTTCCTATTATATTTACAAAACCTGATTTATGTACATTCATAACAGTTGTTTTTGTTGGTGATTCATTATATTTTCTATGGTTTCCACAATAAACGCTGGCTTTTGTGTTCTCCAGTTTATATCATTATACTGAGGGCCATAATTTAAGTAATATTGGAGACTGTATCGTTGCATTTCAGCAGCAACATGATCAAAGGTGTTTACTAGGCATACCCATCCTATGTCATCTTTGATATCATCATACCACTCCTCATAATAGCAATCATCATCTCCATGATAGTTTAAGACATTGTCACAAAATATAATAAATTTATATATATTGTTTTTTGATAATATGTCTATCAGGTCTCTTTTTAGAAACATGATGTCATTATATATTGCGTCATTCCATTCACCTATCAGCTCAATGAGTGCATAATGGTTTTTATAATTGACATACAGTATTTTAATGTAAAGGGTTTCTGATCCGAAATAATCCCATTGTGGGTGTATGTAATAATTATAGATTTTATTGGTGAATTTGAATTCATCATAATCTTTGCCATAAAAGGGCGATTTTCTATCCTTTTCTGCCACATACTCGTCTCTCCAGCCCCACCAAGGTTCAATATCATGCATCTATATTAGATTGTGATGTTAGACTATAAATGTTTTTTCCAACTATTTGTTCAGTGGTCCATTCTCTTGCTTGAGTAAATCTATGTTTTCTTTCCATGCAATCGAGTTTACATTGATGACACATATTGGGTGTACAAGGTTCGCTTTGTATTGAAATATCTACGTCTTCTTCTGGTAATTCTGTTCGTATTATATTTTTTAAATTTGTAATCTGTTCTGAAGAGTCTTTGATATTGAAATACCAAGGTAACGTAAGATGAAAATCGACATGTGATACGTGGCCAAATTTGAGATAGGTCAATTTATGAATATTAATCCATAAAGGATTTCGTAGGTTGGATAGTTTGGCAACTAATGCATTTATGGCTTCGGAATCAGCTTCGTCCATGAGCCCATTGATTGTAGATTTAAGCACATTAAAACCTAAATATAAAATGAAAATGCCAAAGAAAATGGCAAGAAAACTATCCACCCATTGATATCCGGTAAAATAAAAGATAAGAAGACCACCTATCAGCGCCAAAGTAGTGTAGGTATCTGACATCAGATGTTTACCTCCTGATATCAAGCTTATAGATTGGTATTTTTTACCCATTTTTTCACTATAGTTTCCCATTGCATAGTTGGCGACAGCTGTAAATAGCATAAGTATAATTCCAATATCCATTTTAATGACTCGTGGAGGTTGGCCTAATCTAGAGATAGCTTCGGTTATAATCATTATTCCTGCTACTCCAATCAAAATGCCTTCAATCGATGCGGTAATCAACTCAACTTTGCCGTGGCCATAAGGATGATCTTCGTCCCTAGGTTTTGCTGCAAATTGCAATGCTTTAAGTGTGATGAAACCCGTAATTATATTTACTGTACTTTCGAGCGCATCTGATAAAATTCCAACAGAATTTGTTAGATAAAAAGCCAAAACCTTTACCACAAACAATATGATGCCTCCTACAAAGATGTATTTTTGGATTTTTATTTTGGTTGATGATGGATTTGACATTCCAGATAGATGCGTTCTTGTATTACTTGACAATTTATTTTTAATGCAAAAGTAGGATTATTAATGATTAGGAAAGCAAAACCTATAAAAGAAGTGATTAAAATTTTAATTGGAGTAGGGTAGATTATAAAATAAACTAGTGTTATGTTTTAAGTGATATGTTGATATTGGTTGAGAAATATAAAGATTCACTTGCTAGTAATAGCAGGCTTACCAGTTCTTTTTTAGTATTTAAAGCTTGGAATGTTATGTTTTTAAATTAAAAAATATATAATTTATTTTAAAAATGTGTAAATTCAAATGAAATTGCTATTTTTGCGCAAATTTTTAAAAATCATAATTATGGCACAAAGAAAAGGTAAATCTACATCTGAATCAGATGAAATAATAGACGTAGTAGAAGTAAAAGGAAGTCAGGTCAATGCTACCAACTTTTTGGAAGAAAATCAGAAGATGATTTCTTATGTAGTTATCGGATTGGGTATATTGGCAGCTTTATATTTTGGATACAAGTATTTATACATTGGACCAAAAGAAAAAGAAGCTGTAAATGCAATGTATAAGGCAGAAGAGCAGTTTGCAAAAGATTCTTTTGCATTAGCATTAGAAAATCCAGGAGGTGGCTTTGATGGTTTTTTAGGTATCATCGATAATTATGGTGGAACTAAAGCTGCAAATCTTGCTAAATATTATGCAGGTGTTTCTTACTTGAACATTGGTAAATTTGCAGAAGCTGTTGATTACCTCAACCAATATTCAGCCAAAGATGATGTTACAGCCATCATGAAGTCTGGTGCATTGGGTGATGCTCATGCTGAGTTAGGAGAAAAGGAAAAGGCAATGGGTTTGTATCAAAAAGCTGCATCAGGTGATAATGAAATGTTGACACCTTATTATTTGCACAAAGTAGCCATGATGTATTATGCTGATGGTAAAACAAAGGAAGCAGCTGCACAATTGGAAGTTATTAAGAATAAATATCCTGATGCAACTGAAGCGAAGGATGCTGAAAAACTTTTAGCAAGACTTCAGTAATTTCATAGGAATAATTAAAACCGAAAGGGCAGGATTTTTGTTAAGATTCTGCCCTTTTTATTTTAAATCAATTTTTATATGTCAAGTAGCCATAAAAATCTTTCGATATTAGACTCTGATCTACCAATACTTAGTAATGTTAAAGTAGGAATTGTCACTGCTGAATGGAACAAAGATATCACCTATTCGATGAGAGATGCCTGTATAGAAGAGCTCAAAAAGTATGGATTAACAAGTGATGATATAATAAGTATTATTGTACCAGGAGCTTTTGAATTGCCATCTGGTGCTAAACTGATGCTTTCAAATCATAATTTGGATGCAGTAGTATGTATAGGGTGTGTGATTAAAGGTGAAACCAAACATGATGAATACATCAGCAATGCCGTTGCAGCTGGCATCATGACACTTTCAGTTGCATCTACCAAACCAGTAATTTTCGGTGTACTTACACCCAATGATATGCAACAAGCCATAGATAGAGCTGGTGGCAAACATGGCAATAAAGGTGTAGAAGCAGCACACACAGCTATTAAAATGATGCATTTAGCTAAGGAAATCAAAGCATTAGATAAGAAAAAAATAGGTTTTTAACAAGGATCATTCAACTCATTTATTATGCAATTACATATCTTAGAGACTGGAAAATTTAAACTAGATGGTGGTGCAATGTTCGGTGTTGTACCCAAAAGGATGTGGAATAAAATGCACCCTGCTGATGAAGACAATCTTTGCACATGGCAGATGAGATGTTTGTTAGTGATAGATGGCGATAGAAAGATATTGATAGATACGGGTGTTGGAAACAAACAAGATGATCGTTTTCGTAAGCACTTTTATCCGCATGATGATATCAATTTTAATACGTCTTTAGCTAATTTAGGGTTGAGCACCGAGGATATTACCGATGTTTTGATTACCCATTTTCATTTTGACCATGTAGGTGGTGCATTGGAGTTGGACGCCAAAGGTAAAATCATTCCAACTTTTCCAAATGCAACATACTGGACCAATGATGTGCATTATGAGTGGGCTAATAACCCAAATGCAAGAGAAGCGGCATCTTTTCTAAAAGAAAATTTTGTTCCATTGAAAGATGCAGGTGTACTAAAATTAATAGATGTGGAAGAAGGTGTAAGATTTTCTGAAAGTATCAGCTTGAGTTTTGTAAATGGTCATACTGAAGCTATGATGATTCCTTATATAAACATGCCATCTGGCAATACGTTGATTTATTGCGCAGATTTGATACCTTCACATCATCATGTCCAATTACCTTATATTATGGCTTATGATATGAAACCGTTGGAAAGTCTAAGAGAAAAACAGGCTTTACATGAAAGAGCAACTGATGGCAAACATTTTTTGTTTTTTGAGCATGATCTTGATGTAGCTTGTGGCAATATTGTTAAAAACGAACAAGGAAGGGTGGTCTTTGGCGAGTCCGTTGTTTTAGATAGTATTTTATAAACTGATCATTCTTCAAAAAAATCAATAATCTTTTTTGCATTAGCTTTGCCAACTATTGACTCGATTTCAGCGGGATTTGACTCTCTCATACGTTGGACGGAACCAAATTTTTTAAGTAATTTTTCGGCAGTTACTTTACCTACACCAGGTATAATGGTGAGTTGAGTGCCAAGGAAGTTTTTAGATCGTTGATCCCTATGGAAGGTGATGGCAAATCTATGAGCTTCATTTCGGGCTTGTTGTATGAGTTTGAGCGACTCCGATTTTTTATTGATGTACAATGGTAAAGAGTCTGCTGGGAAAAATATTTCTTCTAGTTTTTTTGCGATGCCTATTACTGTGACTTTGTTCAATATACCTAGTTTTTCTAAACTATTCACTGCAGATGACAACTGACCTTTTCCACCGTCAATGATGATAAGTTGTG
This sequence comes from Saprospiraceae bacterium, assembly GCA_016714785.1. Taxonomy (GTDB): domain Bacteria; phylum Bacteroidota; class Bacteroidia; order Chitinophagales; family Saprospiraceae; genus OLB9. The sequence goes on along the minus strand of JADKCC010000060.1, from coordinate 42,374 downwards.
GCAGTGATTTGCTTTCATCTAGCAATCGTTTGTATCTTCTATATACCACTTCTTCCATAGAAGCAAAATCGTCAGGCCCTACCACGGTCTTTACATTAAAATGACGATAATCTTTATTGCTTGGTTTTGCATTCTTAAAGACAACACAACTAGAAACAGGGTTAGTACCTTGAAGATTGGAATTGTCAAAACACTCTATATGTATTGGTGTAGCTTCCATTTGTAGATCTTTTTTGAGCGTTGTAAGAATTCTTTCAGCCGATGAGATCTTTTTTTGGTGGCTGATTTCATCTCTGCGTTTCTGTCTTATGAAATAATCAATATTGGTTTCTGCAAGCTCAAGGAGTTTTTTCTTATCGCCGCGTTGTGGCACAGTAATGACTATTTTGGGATCAGGCAATGTGATATCTACTGGTACGATTACTTCTGGAGCATTGCTCTCGAATCGCTCTCTGATGGTAGGAATGACATAAGACAACAAATCGGCAGGATCGTCATCAAGGTTCATTTGCATCTCAGCGATATCGGTATTGACGATGGTACCATTGGTTATTTTAAGGTAATTGACATAGGCCATAGTTTCATCTTTTGTGATAGCAAATACGTCTATATCCTTAATGGTCGTACTTACTACTGTAGAAGATGATTGATAATCTTCAAATGCAATGAGTTTTTCTTTAAGCAGTTGTGCTTGTTCAAACTCAAGATTTTCGGCATGTGCCTTCATGGTATCAGTGATAAATCGTTTTACATTGCCTAGATTACCTTTCAAAATATTTTTGACCTGATCTATTTTAGCTTGATAAGTTTTCTCATCTTCAAGTCCCTCACATGGACCTTGACAGTTTTTGATGTGATATTCTAAACATAGTTTAAATTTTCCTTTTTCTATGTTTTCTTTGCTTAGATTGAACGAACAAGTGCGAAGTTGAAATAGTTTTTTAATGATTTCCAAAAGGATATTGACTCTGTATTTAGATGTATAAGGTCCAAAGTAGGTAGAACCATCTCTAATCATCCTTCGAGTAAAAAATACACGTGGGAATGGTTCATTTTTGATACAGATATAAGTGTAAGATTTTCCATCTTTCAACATAACATTGTATCTAGGTTGAAATTTTTTTATCAGTGAGTTTTCTAGTAATAAGGCGTCGTGTTCGGTTTCTACTACCGTATATTCGATTTTATTGGCATTCCTGGTGAGCAAAACAGTTTTGTATTGCTGGTGTTTTTTTTCTCCAAAATATGATGTTAATCTGTTTTTGAGACTTTTGGCTTTTCCTACATATAGGATAGTTCCATCTTCATCAAGAAATCTATACACACCAGGTTCATGTGGTATATTGTCGGAAATGGCCTTAAAATCTTCTGTTTTCAATGGGAATATTGTTTTGGATAAACCTGATGTATAACAAATTTTGATTATCAAAGTTTGCAGTAAAAAATATATTTCCACATAATAAAAATATTTTTGTTTCGAATCTCGAGCTTGAATATTTTATTCCAAATATGATCATATACATTATTAAATATTTTAATATAAAGATGCATTTTTTTACATTTCTCGAGTTTTCAATATATTACACTAATTATTAATGATTTCCTTTTAATTTAATTGAATATATTTAAAAAAAAATGAATATCTTTGAAGTTTAAGTGTTGCTTAGTCTGTTGAGTTATCCACAGTGCTTAATAGTTTATCCACATATTATCCACATTGCAATTTGTGCCTAATTTTCTTTTTGTTGAAAACAAAGCTTACCTTTGTCATTATATTTTTTTACTATATGTTTATTTATCTCATCTGAATGGCAGACTTTCCAAATACGCTCAAAGCAATAAGCAATAAACTTACCGCAACAAGAGGTGATTCTGAGTTGATTTATGGCCGTGTACAGCCACAAGCCATTCCATTGGAAGAAGCTGTATTAGGTGCCATCATGATAGACAAGGATGGTTTTCCTTCCATCATTGAGATACTAAGAAAAGAAAGCTTTTATTTGGATAAAAATCAGACCATATTCCAAGTAATGTCCGATTTATTTGGTAAATCGCAGCCTATTGATTTACTAACGGTACATGAATCATTAAAAAAATCAGGAGAATTAGATACTATAGGTGGTATAAGTTACTTGATGGACTTAACCAATAAAGTGGGTTCGGCAGCCAATATTGAATTTCACGCGCGTATCATTGCTCAAAAGTTTATACAAAGGGAATTAATACGTGTGAGCACACAGATTATTCATGATTCATTTGAAGACACAAAAGATGTATTAGAATTATTGGACGAAGCCGAACGTGGATTGTATGATATCACAGACAACAATCTAAATACTGGATACGAATCTCTTGCTTCGTTAGCTGTAAAAGCTCAAAAAGAAATTGAGGCAGTCAGTCAGAAAGGCTCAGATATGACAGGTGTGACCACAGGGTTTGTAGAGTTAGACAAAATGACCAACGGATGGCAACCTTCTGATTTGATCATTATGGCGGCTCGTCCAGGTATGGGTAAAACTGCTTTTACTTTGTCCTTGGCCAAAAATGCTGCTGAAGCTGGCAAAGGCATTGCTTTTTTCTCTTTGGAGATGGCGAGTGTTCAGTTGGTGCAAAGGTTGATATCTATGGAAGCCGAAATCAACTCAAGCAAGTTAAGGAAATGGTCAAATGGAAGAGTATGAATGGCGCAAACTGCATGCCGCTGTTGATAAACTTTCACAAGTTCCTATTTATATAGATGATACTCCGGGCATAAATATTTTTGAATTAAGAGCAAAATGCCGTAGGTTAAAACAAAATCACAATATTAGTATGATTGTCATTGACTATTTGCAGTTGATGGCTGGACCACCAAATGGTAAAAATGGCAATAGAGAGCAAGAAATATCGGCGATCTCACGTGCGCTAAAAGGCTTAGCAAAGGAATTGCACGTACCCGTGATTGCCTTGTCCCAGTTGTCTAGGGCTGTAGAGAGTCGTGGCGGTGAAAAACGTCCACAGTTGTCCGACCTTAGGGAATCAGGAGCTATAGAGCAAGACGCAGATATTGTCACATTTATCTATCGTCCAGGATACTATGGAGTAGGAGAGGGCGAATCAGATGTACCTAATGACTTGACAGAAATCATCTTGGCCAAACATCGTAACGGTGGTCTTGGTACAGTCAACCTACGATTTGTACCTCACTTTGTCAAATTTGAAGATCCAGGAGAAGGTGGATTTAACAATGACTTAAATGATGTTTTTAATGTCAATCCTTTCGGAAGTGGTGGCATCATCACTAGGCCTTCTAAGATGAATAGTGATGAAGCGGCAACTCCTGCAGGCTTGGATACAGGTGAAGATCTTATACCATTTTAATTAAGTAAACAATATTATGGAACCAGAAGATACGATCCTGCGACTCAATAAATTTATATCGCATTCAGGAGTCTGCAATAGAAAAGAAGCAGTAGCATTGATTAAAAAAGGAGAGATAAAAGTAAATGGGAATGTGATTACTGAGCCATTTTATGAAGTCAAAGAACAAGACATCATTACATATAAAAGCAAAATACTTAAAAAAACCGTTAAGTTGACCTATTTATTGGTCAATAAAGCAAAAAATAGCCCGATAGCAAGCTCTGAAGCAAATACTAAACCATCGGTAGAAGATTTAATCAAAAAAAATACAGATACGAAACTTTCTCCAGCAGGTCACTTTCGTGATGATAGTAGTGGATTGATGTTGATGACCAATGATGAAGAACTTATAACGAAGTTGTCGCTTCCACACCATAAAGTTAAAGCAGTGTTTGAATTGGAAACAGAAAAAGATTTATCGGAAGATGATTTAGTTTATTTTGGTCAATTAGTTACCCAAAAAACAAATGTACCCAGAATTTTAGGCCTTGATTTGCCCGAAGTGGAAAATAAGAAGAAAGTGGGCTTGGAAATGTTAGGTGGCACGATAGATGATATTACCAATATTTTTGCTCAAAAAGGGTATAGTTTAACCAAAATAGATTGCACTTTTTATGGTGGATTGACAAAAAAAGATTTAAAACGCGGTTGGTCAAGGATTTTATTGGAAAAAGAAATTATCTTCTTAAAACACTTTAGTTGAGCAGGTTTAGCCCAAACTTTCCTTGAAAATTTCAATTTTTTTTCTGAGATCCTTTAGATGTTGTAGCAGTAGGTTTTTATCTTTTTTATCTTGTTTTTGTTGTTCAATTTCTTTTTTTGCACCGTCAATAGTAAATCCTTTCTCCTTTACTAGATGAAATATTTGTTGGATCATCTCGATATCTTTAGTTGTGTATTTTCGTTCACCTTTATTGTTTTTTGCAGGATGAAGCTGTGGAAATTCTGCTTCCCAATATCTAATTACTGATGGTGCTAAATGAAACATATCAGCAACTTCCCCTATGGCGTAGTAAAGTTTAGTAAGTGGTGAGAGTTCCATAATATATTTATTATTATTAATATATAACCAAATAATAGTAATATAAGTTTAAATTTGTTTGAGAAATAAGCAATTTCTTGTTTCTAATTAAATAAACAAAGCATTAAAATAATTTTTGTTAATAAAAAATGCTTTATCTTTGTAATCAATTTATAAATTCTATGGGTATTCCTGCTAAAAAGAATGTAACCATTGAAGAGTATCTCGAATGGGAAGATGCATCTGACACAAAACATGAGTATTATCAAGGAGAGATTTTTGCTATGGCTGGTGCCTCTGTGGAGCATAATACGGTAGTAGTTAATATTTTACTTAATTTGGGCAATCAACTAAAAGGTAAAAAATGTAGGCCATACATCGGTGATCTCAGAATTGCTGTTAAAGCCAATTCATTGTACACTTATCCTGATATCAGCGTTATTTGTGGTGAAATAGAAAAAACAGACGACAAATTTGACACAGCCACCAATCCTACTGTCATCATAGAAGTGCTATCAGAAAGTACCAAAGATTATGATCGTGGATCTAAATTTAAACTGTACAGAGACATACCACAGCTTAAAGATTATATATTGATTGATGCTATCGGCAATGTAATGGTAGAACATTTTAGCAAAAATGATAACGAGATTTGGGAGTTGAGAGAGTATGATAATATATCAAAGCAATTTTCTATTCCTAGCATTGATGTCGCCTTACAGTTAAGTGATATTTATGAAGGTGTGTATGGATGAGTACCTTGTCATTAATAACTTGTTCTAAGATAACACTTTATCCGAAATCCAAGATTCCTACAACATTTCCTTCAATTTTTCCACTGTATATCTAATTTCTTCTTCTGTATTCAATGGTGAAAAAGAAAACCGTATCGTCTTTCTATCTGATGGATGTCCGATCGCTACCATCACGTGTGAATCTTCTTCTATCCCTGCACTACATGCACTGCCAGAAGATGCCGAAATACCTGCAATATCCAAGTTCATCACCAACATATCTGCCTTGGGTCCAGGTGGAAATGAAACACTGAGTACATGCGACATAAAGCGCTCATCTTGGTCACCATTGTAGTAAACACCATTGATTTGGTCTGCTAACAATGTTTTGAACAGTGTACGCAATTCATTGATTTTTTGATGGTTAATTAACATATTGCTCACAGCTATTTCTAGTGCTTTTGCTAGCCCAGATATTCCTGCTACGTTTTCTGTACCTGCTCGCATATTGCGCTCCTGCGCGCCACCATGTATGTAAGGAGTAAGCATATTATCGTTATTAATAAACACAAATCCAACGCCTTTTGGGCCATGAAATTTGTGTGCTGATCCAGATAAGAAATGTATATGAGCAGCTTGTACATCTATTGGATATTTGCCCATGGTTTGTACCGTATCACAATGAAACAATGTCCCATTTTCTTTACATAAGTTTCCTATGCGCGAAATATCTGCCATTGTCCCTATTTCATTATTTCCATGCATGATGGACACTAATGTTTTTAATTTCTTGTCCGAAAGCAAAACATTTAGTTGATCATAATCTATGTGTCCATATTGATCCACTTTCAGTATTACTACCTCGCATTTTCCTTCTGATGAGATACTGTCCAAGCTATGCAATACACAATGATGCTCCGTTGGAGAACTAATAATTCTTTGGATACCTAAATCTTTGATGGCATTTTTCAATACCATATTGTTGGCTTCCGTAGCGCTTGATGTAAAAAAAACTTCACCAATAGATGCATTAATCGTTTTTGCAACAATTTTTCTGGCTTGTTCTATGATTGATCTGGATTTCCTACCATGTTGATGGATAGAAGAAGGATTGCCGAAATCATCTTTTAACACTTGTAGCATGACATCCAAGACCTCCGGATGCACAGGTGTGGTGGAAGCATTATCTAGATAAATTCTCATTGTTCTTTAGATAATAAAACATAATTAAGCCTAAGAACAAAGTTGATAGATTTACACATACATCAATTTACCTTTAGGTTTAGGTATTTCTCGTCCTATTGCTTTTGCAGTTTCTATCCATTCGTTTATGACTAACTTGACATTAGCAATAGCTTCTTCATAGGTTGAACCATCGGATGTGCACCCAGCTAGTTCTGGCACTTCCACAATAAATGCTTCATCAGTTTCACTCCAGTAAATAATAATTTCGTATTTAATATCATTCATCTAAGCTTACATTTAATTTATACTTAAAGATTAATTCTCTTACTTGTTTTACTTGGTAAGGTTTTACTTTGCCCATTTGAGGCTGCAAATTAATAATTTCTTCAATACCAATTTTATAAAAGATATGGTGACTTCCTTTGACTCTTAAAATAAAGCCTAAGCTTTGTAACAAATTAATGATTTCAGAAAAATTAATGTCCTTGTCAGAAAGACCGTTCAGAATTTTAAATAATATTTTATTCTTTTTACTCAAGTATTTTGCTTGTAAATCTAATAATTACCAAAATACCTCCTTAAAAACCATTCAATACTCAGTAAACCCAAAATCAAGAAAAACAACCATTTTAGATGAATAATAGCTTTAGTAGAATTGGTTTGATACATGACCGGTTTTATATTTTCATTCTTTAACAAAAGGTCTTTTAAAGACGCAATGCCTGAAGGATAAACCATTTGTCCGCCAAATTTCTCACTCAAACCCTTCAGAAGCCCATGTCTAGCTGTAAGATCAAATTGTTCTAATTGGATAGCTTCCACATTAAACCTTCCACTTACAGACTGCGCTTTGCCACTGTATGTAGTACTCGCTGTATAACTATAAGCTCCTTGGGCAAACAAATCAGCATTGAGTGAATAATAATTTTGTGTTTTACTGAATGTATAATTATATTCCTTCCCATTTTCATCTTTTATGACGAGTTTTACATCAGGTTCATTGATCATTTCATAACTATCGTTGTATAATTGCGCATCAAATAGTACCTGCTCGTTATCTTTATACAAATTTTTTGAAGTATTAGCTCTGAATTTCCTCTTATCTGTTTTTACTGAAGTCAACAATAAAGTTTTACCGATTAATTCATTGACCATATCATAGTTCTTATGCTGTAAATGGTCAAACAATCGCCATTTCCAAATACCTTCTCCACAAATGACACTGGTTTTGACACCATTTTTTTCATCAAAAGCAATGAATGGATAGTTGGTTTTAATCTTTTTTATATTTTGGTATAGATAAACATTTCCAGTTCCCGCCAACTTATATTCTCCGAACGGTGCTTGAAGTGGAGGGAATGTTTTTAGTTGATTTTTAAGCGCGTCAGATGTGGTAAATAATGTAAAACCAGCATTAAACTCAGCTTGGATATCTTCGTTATTTTTGCTATTTCCATTAATGCGTATAACATCTTGCGCTGTATTGAATTTTGGCAAAGAAGTTTGCATACCTACAACAAAAATCCTAGGAATATTATTTTTGTCTAATTGGCTAATAATGCCACTAATATCAGCTGTTTCTGATGGTAGATTGTGCAATATTACTAGATTATACTTAGCTATGTTTCCATCAAAATCTTTAACATATTTTATTTCAGCTTCGTAATTTTTATTTTCTGTTACAATGTTTTTGAACGCTGCGAGATCTGGATGTGGCGCATTCCCTAGCAACAATATCTTTTGTCTTGCGTCCAATACTTCTACAAAAAATTCCTTAACATTATTATTAACGTTATATTCACCATTTATAGTTGATAATCTTAATCTATATCTGATTACACCACTTTGAATGGCGTCAAGAATGAAATTTTTGGAAGTAAAAAATGACTTGCTGTTAATATTTACATTTTCTTCAGCTATTTTTTTTGTGATTCCGCCCGAAATCATTTCTAAAACAACTTTAGTCGTACTTCCTTCACAATTGTAAGCTGAGATATCTGCTTGTACTGGAAATTTATCCCCTAAATAGGCAATTTTATTGTGCAAAATATTTTGGAAATACAAGTCCTTTTTTTGTGTGGTGTCACCTAGCGCTATGGTGTAAAGTGGTGCATTGACCATGTAATTACTGTACAATGGATTGCTACCTTCATTATATATACCATCGCTACCCAAAATGACTGCACCTAAGTTTTGGTCTGCATAATTATCGCTAATATGCTTCATCAGATTGGTAATGTTGGTACTTTTATCCTTTAAACTATCCTGTTTTAAGTCGTGAACACTACTGCCAAAAGTGAGTTGTTTTACTTCGTATTTGCCAGTGAGATCTTCAGCTAATTGCGTGGTCAACTGATTATATAATGCCAAATTTTCAGCAGTTTCTCCTTCTCCAATTGATTCAGATTTGTCTGATGCAATAATTATTAAGGGTGTTTTGACATCTTCTTTGATCGTTTTCACAAAAGGAGATAATAAAAGCAATGAAATTAAAAATACACTCAATGCCCTTAAAACACCTAATCCTTTGGTAAACCAAGGGCTATACTCCGCAAATCTTTTATCTCTGAAATACATCAGATAAGCATATCCAATACCTAAAACCAAACAAAAAATAAGATACCACCAAGGATATGAGAAACTAATTGTATTAATCACGTGTTTATCTAATTAAGGTGCAAATATTAAAAAAATCGCTCATTCATCCATGTTTTGAATACAGATTAAGTTATTTTTAATTAATTTTGCAATGTTACAGGTTTTAAAACGTTTATAATCACAAAAAGATTTGATGCAAAGAATTTTCGTATTTCTTATCGTTATTTTATTTTCGATATCAGCCAAAGCGACATATATTTTGGTGCCTATGGAACACGATAAGCAGACCAATCACTTGAAAGCTTATGGTGTCACTTATTGGGTGATAAATCAAGGCATTGAAGCTTATTGGCTTTTGAATTATCGTGGTGGAAGTTTTGCGTTTCCACATACAAGAGGACTCGAAGCCGAGCTTAAAGTACGAGGCGTATCTTATCAAATAATTTCAGATGCGCAATGGATTTCCTTACGGACAGATATCAGCGACCCTGAGCTCAATCAAGAAGCAGTAAAACTAGAAAAAGCTCCCAAAATAGCAGTTTATACTCCTGACTTTAATCCACGTGGTAATCGCATTCAGCCTTGGGATGATGCAGTAACCTTGGTATTGACTTATGCAGAGATTCCATTTGAAAAAGTTTATGACCGTGAGGTTTTAGAAGGTAAATTGGCACAATATGACTGGTTACACTTGCATCACGAAGACTTTACAGGGCAATACGGCAAGTTTTATGCAAGTCAAGGTGGTACACCATGGTACAAATTGAATCAACAAAAAACAGAAGAATTGTCTGTCAGTCTTGGATTTAAAAAAGTATCAAACTTGAAACTCGCTGTAGCAAAAAAAATAAAGGAATATGTGGAAGGTGGTGGATTTATGTTTGCTATGTGCTCTGCTACAGATACTTATGATATTGCTTTGGCCGCCGAAGGTTTAGATATTTGTGGGGAGATGTATGATGGTGATGGATATGATAATGCAGCCCAGAGCAAATTGGACTACAGTAAAACATTTGCATTCAAAGATTTCGAGTTAGTACTCAATCCCTTGTTATATGAACATTCTGATATTGATAATAAAAATAGGACGATTACACCAGAAGTAGATTACTTTACTTTGTTTGAATTTTCGGCCAAATGGGATCCTATACCTACTATGCTTTGCCAAAATCACACTAGGACACTTAAGGGTTTTATGGGCCAGGCTACTGCTTACAAAAAATCGTTGGTAAAATCAGATGTACTTATATTGGGCGAAACCAAAGCGGCAAATGAAGTGCGGTATTTGCATGGAAGTCATGGTTTTGGTACTTGGACATTTTATGGTGGTCATGATCCCGAAGATTATAGACATTATGTTGGTGATCCTGAGACTGATTTAAATCTCCATCCCAATAGTGCGGGATACAGGTTGATACTCAATAACATCCTATTTCCAGCAGCGCAAAAGAAAAAACGTAAGACATAATAGTCACCGAGAGAAGAATATATAACTATTGAGTAAATAGATTGTATATAGTTTGTGCCTAAACTTTCTTAAAATATAAGATTTATCTGTTTTTGAAGGGTGCCATTTCTTCTTCTATATCTTTTCTTAGTAACATTAATTTTTGGGCATAATCCCATAATTTTTTATCGTGGTCAGTTGATGGTATTAATTGTGGCACATGAGTTGGCTCACCATCGTTGTTTACTGCTACAAAAACGATGATGCAATGTGTGGTTTTGGTGTAGTCCAAATCCTTAATGATATTTTTGCTCATAACATCAACCATTATGTGCATACTTGTCTTACCAGTAAAAATAACTTTTGCTTCTATTTTTACCAAATCACCAATTTGTATAGGCTTATGGAATTTTATACCACCTACATATACAGTTACACAATATGAAGCTGACCAGTTGCTGGCACAAGCGAAAGAAACTTGGTCTATCCACTTCATGACAGCACCACCATGCACTTTACCTCCAAAATTTACATCTGTGGGTTCAGCTAAAAACTGAAATATGACTTTATTTTCTTTATCCATCATTTTATTTATAAAAATACCTTATTAGAGAGTTTGAGTGCTTTTTGAAAGATAGTTTTGTCTAAGTGTAAGTCTATGTTATGGATATCAAAGTATTGAATGAGATTCTCAGTAGCCATATTACCAGTAAGATCATCTTTTGCCATCGGGCATCCACCATATCCCTTGATAGCTGAATCAAACCGTTTACATCCGCTTTTGAAAGCAGCATCAACCTTTGGATACCAATTGTGTGGCTGTGTGTGTAAGTGAGCACCAAATTCAACATCAGGGTAGGGAGGAATCAAATATTTGAATAAATAAGCAATACTTTCAGGTGTGGCTATCCCGATGGTGTCTGACAAAGCCATAATTTTAACATCCATATCAGCAAGCTTATCTACCCATTGTTGACAAATCTCCACACTCCATCTATCCCCATAGGGATTGCCGAAGCCCATAGATATGTATATAACAGCTTTTTTATTATGCTTTGCGCAAATATTTTGAATTTCTTCAACTCTTACCAATGACTCTTCAATGGTGGCATTAGTATTACGTAATTGAAATGTTTCAGATATCGAAAAAGGATAGCCAAGATAAGTTATTTCATCAAACTGAACGGCATCCTGTGCACCACGTGCATTGGCTATGATAGCAAGTAATTTAGATTTAGTGTTTTCAAGTGCCAATTTTGATAAGACATCTGCAGTATCTCTCATCTGTGGAATGGCTTTGGGTGATACAAAACTTCCAAAATCTATTGTGTCATACCCTATTTTAAGTAATTGATTGATATATTGTACTTTTATTTCAGTGGGGATGAAATCATGGATTCCTTGCATTGCATCTCTTGGACACTCAATGATCTTTATGTCTTGTGTTGCTTCTATGTCTTCGTGATGCTTATGCATAAGGTGAAGTCGTTATTTAATTAAAACCAATTGAGAAAATATAAACAAAATTGCAGCTAATTTGGTTTGAAATCCAATAATATCGTGATATTATACTAAACATTTTGCAAAACCTTTGTTACTTTGCAGTTCAAATAATAATTAAATGAAAAAACCAATCTGGTCATTAGTTGGATTTACGATGTTTTCGATAGGTATCTTATCTTTTATACTTTCATTGGTGGGCTTAAAGTTTACTTTATTAAATTTTATGTACAATTACGGAATGGTTACTGTCATCATCCAATTGGTATTGCTTTTTGGAGGAATGATTATACTTTATGTAGCGAGGACGACTCAAGACGAAGTATAATTGAATCATATTACTTAACTACACTAAATTTTAAAGTTTTATATCTATAACCTTGACTGGTGAAATTAAGTAGATAATGTCCGCTGGCTAAATTGTAAGTATTGAAAGTCAGTCTATTATCACCCATTTTTATTTTGTCATCATATAGGACTTTTATAATTTTCCCAGATAGGTCGGTAATATCTATTTTGAAAGTGTTGGACAAATTGTTATTGAAAGTTACTGTAAGCATGTCATTTTGCACGGGGTTAGGGTATAAATTCCAATTACTTAATTGTTCATCCATTTGAATGGCAGATGTACCTACAGTTATGTACGAAATAGATGTGATAGAATCTGTGCCCAATTCATTTTTAACTATCAGAGTTACATCATATTTACCATTTACAGGGTAGGTCACTATTGGATTTGTTTCGTTAGAATGTTCAGGTATGCCGCCTTCAAAAATCCATTTTCTACTTACCGTGCCTCCTTTGCTTATATCTGAAAATTGAACTAAATCATTGGGCATGATATTTTGTTTATCGGAGGTGAAAATTGCTTGGGGAATAGTTCTGTTAAGCACTGTGACAGCTTTTTGTACCAACTTGGAGTGACTACCAGCTACATTTGAAACCGTAAGCGATACTAGGTGACTACCCAATTTAGAATATTTAACTATTGGGTCTTTGTCTGTGCTACTTGGTGGTGTACCATTCAGAAATGTCCACTTATAAGCAACTGAATTTTCACTACTCAAATTGGTAAATTGGACAGTTTCATCTTTGTAAATAGTATCTCTTTCATAGACGAAATCAGCAATGGGCGCAACTTCAGGATCTTGTATGTGGATATAATTCTCCTTGACAATTGTATCAATTCCGAGATCATTGGTGACGATTAGTGTTACATTATAAGCTCCATTTTGTTGATAAGTGATGGTAGGGTCTTTTTCAGTAGAAGTTGCGGGTACACCACCTTCAAAGTGCCATAACCACGCTGTTGGATTTTTTGTCGTCAGATCATTAAAGTTAATACTTTCATTTTTGGAAGTTGTAGTCACATCTGCGGTAAATTCGCCCATAGGTGTTGTTGCATCGTCTTCGGCTCTTATGAACTGACCCAACCAAGTGCCATAACTTGCACTTTCACCAAAACAACCTGTAACCCAATTTTCAGTCCTACCATCAAAAAATCTCCTACAAGACGTCGTATAATCTCCCCAACGTTCATTATCATCTGACAGCGCATTGACAAATCCAACACCTTCCTTGAGTGTAACTGGATCGCTCCACTCAAAAGTTGTAGTACCTTTGCACACTCTTTGCTCTTGACCGGGATACATATCTGGACCTGACACAAGGTAATTGACTAAAATGTCATCATCGGTTGATTTGGCACCAAAAGCAGAAAAAGATGGAAAACCATAATCACGTCCACTAACTGTAAGTATATCAGTATGCAATGCAAGGTCCGCCACTTTCATCCTTCCATAAAAAAGTCCCACATCTCCGTTAGGTGTGTTTACATGGCTACCTAAATGAATCGTTCCATTGAGATATAAAGCTGACCAAATTCTACTATCAAATGTATTTAGCACATTTGATGTGTTCTTTTGTCTTCCATCTGGAGCAAGTTCTGTTATGGTACCAGTTGTTTGAAGTGAAACAATGGATGGATTTTCACTTAAACTTCCACTGGTATAGTATAGATTGTAAGTGTTTCCACCATTAGGTTTGTTGCTGACAAAATACATACCTGGTCCGATCAAATTATCCCATCCTGATGGAGTAGGTACAAGATTGAATGAAGGCGATCCATCTGCATCCTTAAGATCGTTATAATATTTCCAAACTAATGGTTTGCCATCGAATCCATTATGTTTGTCTATTTGATATAAGACGGAATATTGCCAATCACCAGGGTTGTCTCTCATTAGTCCAGCAATGTAGAAGTCTTGATTAGAGATTGCAATGTTAGGATAATCGAACCAACGGTCATCGCCCGATGGATTGCCATCTACCTTGTAATAATTCCACTCCCCATTAGGATCTTCAGTTTTCGAAAAGGCTAGACATAAGAAGGTATTGGCCGGCTCAGAACCATGCAGTACCATGAATATGAATTTGTTTTGCTCTACATCATAAATTACTCTCGGGTCGTACATTCGTGTACCTAAACCTAATATTTTAAAAAAATCTGGAAAACCCTTTGTAAAGGATATCTTTCCATCAGGAGAGGTAAATATGACATTGCTATTGATAGCAGATACTATGAAACCATTGCGAGAGATAGCCATAGAATTGTCCATAGGAACACCTGTGCCTCTCATATTACCTCTGAAATTTTTGCCTATTAAAGGAGATTCTGTAGCCGATCTAGATTCAATAATTTTGGGAGTGTATTTTAGATTAATACGTTTTTCATTGACCGTTTTTTTGAGTTTTTGAAACTCAGCAGGAGGTACGGAACTCGTATGATTAAAAGGGCTGAAGTTTTTGATAACTACATTCCAGTCATCGGTGATATATTTAGGGTTTAGAGTCCCTGCACACTCAGATTGCTGCAAAGATGAACCTGGATTTGATATCGCTATTCGTCCATTTGTATTAGGAAGCATCATTTTTTGCTGTGCATTAATTTGCAAAATACCAACATATAACAGTATTGCTGTGACAAAACTAATTTTCATCTTCTTTATTTTATTGATTAGCAAAGTTATAAAAATATTCACAAATGGGTATGTATTGTACACCGATACGAAAAAAAATAATCTGTATAACTCCTATTTACTAAAATATCAAATTTTTATAATCATATTTGCATTTAGTTTAGGATTTAAAAATAATTATAGCATTATCCCGAATTATCCTTATTATTGTACAATCATCTTAAACTCACACCATCTTACATCCATACCAATTTTCTACCAAATTCTTCTCAGTGTTTTGTTCTTTTTTATGTTTGTATTCGTTGGTATGTATGTCGTAAATGTAATCATTCGACCACTCTTTATGATGTTTGCATAACGCATCTAGGCTTTCTAATATATATTCTATCTCGGCATCGGTCATAGTAGGATGTATAGACATTCTGACCCAGCCTGGTTTATTATTTAATAAACCTTTGGAAATCTCATCCGTCAGTCTTTTTGATTTTTCATAAGATACTTCTAATAAATAGTGTCCATAAGTACCTGCACAAGAGCAACCACCACGCATCTGGATACCAAATCGGTCATTGAGCAACTTCACTGCGAGATTAAAATGACACTCTTCTATATAAAACGAAATGACTCCCAATCTATTTTTATGTTGCTCGGCCAATACTCTTAAATTAGGAATAAGCTCTAATTTAGACCATATTTTTTCTAGTATTTCGTGCTCTCGGTCCAAAATGTTATTGACACCCATTTGATTTTTAAGCTGGATACACAGCGCTACGCGTATCGTTTGCAAAAATGCTGGTGTTCCACCATCTTCACGAGCTTCGATTTCATCGTGATATTTATGTTCTCCCCAAGGGTTGGTCCAATCAACAGTGCCTCCTCCTGGATTGTCGGGTATTCTATTATTGTACAACTTCTGATTGAAGATGAGAATTCCTGAACTAGATGGGCCTCCTAAAAATTTGTGTGGGGAAAAATAAATGGCATCCAAGTACTCATCAGCTGTATCAGGGTGCATGTCTATATCAATATACGGAGCGGAACAAGCAAAATCTACAAAACAAACACCACCAGCACGATGTATCATGCCAGCCATTTGATGATACGGAGTATCTATACCCGTTACATTAGAACAAGATGTCAAAGCGGCAATTTTGACTTTTCTATCTTTATATTTTTCGAGTTTTTCAGCGAAATCTTTGAGATCAATTTTTCCTTCATTACAGGCACCTATCACTACTACATCACCAGTAGTTTCTATCCAAGATGTTTGGTTGGAGTGGTGCTCCATGTGGGTGACAAAAATAATTGGTTTATCTTCTTGCTTAAGGGTAACTTTATCTTGAAATTTTTCATGCAACTTAATACCTATGATTCTTTGAAGTTTATTGACTACACCCGTCATACCACTATTGGAAGCTATCAAAATATCACCTTCTACAGCATTGACATGTTTTTTGATGATTTCTTTAGCTTTTTTGTAAGCTAATGTCATGGAAGATCCTGTAACATTGGTCTCTGTATGGGTATTGGCTACAAATGGGGCAATTTTTTCTGTCAGTATATCTTCTATAGGTCGATACATCCTGCCACTTGCTGTCCAGTCGGCATATACGATCTTTTTACTCCCATAAGGCGTTTCAAAAACTTGATCTATCCCAATAATTTGTTTCCTAAATGGAGCAAAATATTCTTCCAAGGTAAGTGTTTTTTGACCAATCATATTACTGCTTTGACTTTTTGGATGAGAGATTGAGCTGTTGCTACATCAGCAGCTTCACAATATATACGTACGATTGGTTCAGTATTAGATTTTCGCATGTGCACCCAACCTTCTGCAAAATCTACTTTTAAGCCATCTATTTCATTGATTTTTTCGTTTGCGAAAGTTGTTTTGATGTTTGCAAATATTTTCTCTAAATCTAAATCTGGTGTTAGTTCTAATTTATCCTTGATGATTTCATAAGCAGGGTAGGTGGCTTTCAATGCGGTCATAGATAGTTTTCTTTCAGCCAATAATGACAGAAATATTGCAATGCCCGCCAGTGCATCACGGCCATAGTGAAGATCGGGTACGATGATACCACCATTGCCTTCTCCTCCTATGATGGCATTGGTTAGTTTCATTTCATTGACTACATTGACTTCTCCCACAGCAGATGCGCTATAATGCCCACCATATTTGTGGGTGACATCAGCCAAGGCTCTGGTAGAGGATAGATTGGAGACGGTATTGCCTTTTTCTCTGCTGAGAATATAATCAGCCACTGCTACCAAAGTATATTCTTCTCCAAACATAGAGCCATCTTCGCAAACAAAAGCCAACCTATCCACATCAGGATCTACGCTTATACCTAAATGGGCATTTTCACTCACTACAGTTGCGGACAAATGTTCTAGATGTTTGGGTAAAGGCTCTGGATTATGGGCAAAATTTCCATAATCATCTGCATTTATCAAAGTGTATTTAACCCCAAGTGCATCAAGTAATGGTGGCAATGCTATGGAACCTGTAGAATTAATACAATCTACAATGACATGTAAGTTGGCACTTTTTATAGTATTAATATTTACATGTTTATATTGTAATATTTGTGAAATATGATCTTCAATTGCTCCTTCGTATTTGCTGTATTGGCCTAGGTGGTCCACATCTGCAAAAGTCAAAGATCCCGCATTGATGATATCTATGATTTCTTGTCCATCATTTGATGAGATGAATTCGCCATCCTGATTTAAAAATTTCAAGGCATTCCATTCTTTAGGATTATGACTCGCTGTAAATATAATGCCAGCACCAGTTTGTAGTTTTGTAACCATCATTTCTACTGTAGGTGTGGTAGAAAATCCAAGGTCTATCACATCTATCCCCATGCTCAGTAGCGTATTTATTGCCAATTGGCTGATGATACTACCACTGATTCTACCATCACGGCCAACTACTATTTTTTGTATGCCGTTTCTTCGTTTTAACCAAATGCCCAAACCAGCTGTACATTCCACTACATCTACTGGTGTCAGGTTTTCACCTGGGTTGCCTCCTATTGTTCCGCGAATCCCGGATATTGTTTTTAAAAGTGCCAATTTTTATGATTTTGATAAATTATATTGGGCAAAAGTAAGTAAATTTTATAGTTTGTATAATAAAGCCCCCTAATTTAATTGGGCTAAAAAAAATACGATTATTTATAAACCACACATAATATTTTGTATTATTGTTCCAATCTTCAATTTAAATATGACCTATTGTATATTCTATTGCCAAAAACTATTTTGAACTGATACAATTCATTGCTATGGATGAAATAATTAACGTCATATAAGTATTCTCACTGTCGAGTAGGATAAAGGCTTTGTGACCGTAACTCTTGATTTTGCAAAGTTAAAACCAATGAATACAAAGATACACTGGAAATGCTATTGAAGAATTGTGTGAGATACTTTTCTTTAATTTAAATCAAAGTTTATAAAAATCAGAAAAAAGAATTATGTTTGTTCTGATTATAATGGTAACATTAAATGTACATACAAATGAAATTTTATTTTCTATTATTGAGTTTGGTCCTTTATGCAGCACTGAGCAATGGACAAAGTATTCAAAATAAATGGGAAAAGAAGGCTCAGAAGCTTGCCCAAAAATTTATAATAGTGGATGGTCATGTGGATTTACCTTATAGATTGAAAGTGACCAATTTTCGATTGCAAAAGGAGTACTTAGGCATACCTTATAAAACTGATACTGGAGATTTTGATTTTGTGAGAGCTAAAGAAGGTGGCTTGGATGCCCCATTTATGTCTATCTATATTCCATCAAAACTTCAAGTAGAAGGTGGCGCCAAAGAGCTTGCTGATAG
The DNA here is from genome assembly GCA_016714785.1 of Saprospiraceae bacterium. GTDB lineage: Bacteria > Bacteroidota > Bacteroidia > Chitinophagales > Saprospiraceae > OLB9. The sequence goes on along the minus strand of JADKCC010000060.1, from coordinate 23,658 downwards.
TCTTATCAATATGGTAGAATATATTGCCAAACATCAAAGTGCTTATTTTCAAATGGCTTATTCCCCAAAGGATGTAATGCGAGCAAAAAAACAAGGTAAAGTAGCATTGCCTATGGGTATGGAAAATGGAGCACCTGTGGAACATGACCTCTCATTGATACCATATTTTAAGAAACGTGGTATTTCTTACATAACTTTGACCCACGCCAAAGATAATAAAATATGTGATTCATCGTATGATACTACACGTACTTGGAATGGACTCAGCGCTTACGGGTATAAAGTGCTGGACGAAATGATCTTTTCTGGTATTATGATAGATATTTCGCATGTATCAGACAGTACCTTTTATCAAACATTGCGCTATGTAAGGGTGCCAGTCATAGCTTCTCACTCTTCGTGTCGTAAGTTTACACCAGGCTTCGAGCGCAATATGAGTGATGATATGATCAGAATGATAAAAGCAAATGATGGTGTAATTATGGTCAATTTTGGTTCCACATTTTTGGATAGCGAAGTGGGAAAACACAATGACAGCCTTAGAACGGTGCTAAACCAATATTTAGAAGAGAAAGGTATCAAAGAAAACACTGATGAAGCGGCACAGTTAAAATTGGATTTTAGTAAAGAACATCCCACACTTTTCGCAGATGTTTATAAAGTCGCCGACCATATAGATCATATTGTAAGGCTGGCAGGCGTAAATCATGTAGGATTTGGCTCTGACTATGATGGGGTAGGTGATTCTTTGCCCACAGGACTCAAAGATGTGAGAGATTATCCCAATTTGGTCAAGGTACTCTTGGAAAGAGGTTACAGTAGTAAGGATATTAAGAAGATGTGTAGTGGCAATATATTTAGAGTTTGGAACAAAGTATTGAAGAACGGGTCCACCCTTGAAAATAAAATTTAATCACAAAGTCAAAAAATTAAATTAAATCACAAACACAATGAATCACTAGTTTCAAATATTTGACAATCATTTCTTTGCAATCGTCCGAACTTTTAGCCGTAGTTACATTATTTATTTTGGTCAATTCGGAACGGACTAAAAGAAATCAAAATAAGTCTCTTTAGTTAATTTTTTAATTATATTTTATGGAAACTTTAGAAAATATAAACATTAATTTTGATCAGAATCAAGTGACTTTACTTAATATTTGTTTAGGTTTTCTTATGTTTGGTGTGGCATTGGATTTGAAGATAGATGATTTTAAATACATCTTTAAAGCACCAAAATCTATTATCTCTGGTTTGCTGTCTCAATGGATTTTACTTCCTATTTTGACGATGGTTTTGGTATATATTATTCAACCTACCTATAGTTTGGCCTTGGGTATGGTATTAATAGCTGCTTGTCCAGGAGGAAATGTGTCAAACTATGCTGTACACTTGGCCAAAGCAAACGCTGCTCTTTCTATAATGTTGACCATGATTTCCACCTTATTATGTGTGTTTTCTACACCTACAATATTCTCCATATTAGAAAGCATTTTACCAGAAAGAGTAGAAAGCCAAATGATATTTGAAATAAAATTCGCAGACATGATTTGGTCTATTGGACAGCTGATCATAATACCATTGATTTTGGGTTTTATTTTGTCAAACTATTATCCATTATTCACAAATAAAATTAAAAAGTCGGTCAAAAAAGTCAGTTTCATAATATTTGTCAGCTTTGTAATAGTCGCGGTTGCAGGCAATTTTGAAAATTTGAAAAAATATCTCTATTTGGTATTTCTTATTGTTTTTATTCACAATAGTTTGGCATTATTGGTAGGTTATTTTTGGTCAAGAAGGATTATGAATTTGCCTATTGCAGATAGCAGGACGATAAGTATTGAGACGGGAATCCAAAATTCTGGATTGGCCCTCATTCTTATTTTTAATTTTTTTGACGGGAATGGTGGCATGGCACTTATAGCGGCATGGTGGAGTATTTGGCATCTTATTAGCGCATTAAGTTTGGCTTGGTGGTGGAGACGTAAGCAAATTCTTCCAACCTAATCTATAACTATAACCTTTATCTAATCCTTATTCTAAATAAACTACATTTGTGTTAAATCCTTGTTGTCCATTGATATGGATCTCTCGATAGCCTATATATCTTGACAAAGGCTGAAATGTTGAACTATCTGGATCAATCTGAATAAAGGTAGATGGCGTAATAAAGATTGACATATTTTGTTTAATAATACTGCGTTCAAAGTGATAATGACCTGTGAAGATATAGAATCGTTTATCAGGCTTTGACTTGCAGAACGCTTCGAATCTTTCCATTTGTTTAAAACTATATGTTGGCTCCATGTGTAATGAACCAGCTATCAAAGGTGGATGGTGCATAAAAATATAAATATCATTGTCACCATCTGCCGTAACACCACTCAACCAATTCCATTGATTTTCTGACATTTCTCCTTTCGCTGTATCTAGAAATATCAAATTGTTTCCATGTATTCTGTGGGTATAATACAATTCATCATTCTTTAAGGTTTCGTCGTAATCGAATATTTGAGCTATTAAGGTCGATGTATCATGATTTCCCGAAATAATTTTTATTGGGATTTCAATTGGTTTTAATTGGGCTTTTATCCATTGATATATAAGTTCGCCCCCACTTTTATTGCATAAATCGCCAGCCAAAACCATTAGGTCGTATTTCTTATTATAGATATGATCCAAAACTTGCAAAAAATTGCTTCTAGTATCAATATTTAAAGGATGATTGCCTTCAAAATCGATATGTAAATCCGTCAATAAGCAAATCTTCATGATCAATTAAGTTTTAAGTCGATGCGCAGTGCTATATTCCTTGGAGCTTCCAATAGCGCTGGTCGCAGCGAATATTCTTCATTGAATACATTATTGAGCAAACCTGTAATGGTTACTTTTTTGTATTCATACGATAACCTAGTATCCCATAGTGTATAACCTTTGTTGTTTTTATCTCTAAACCTAGCTATCCCAAATACATCTGGCTGTTCGATGGTTAAGTTGAGAATGTAAAAAGGCTCTTCAAATGCTCTGTCGATATTGACAAAGTGGCTTGCATATTGGCAAGAAATGCCCCATTTTAATTTCCATATTTTGGCTTCTACATCCATTTTGAACTGATGTTTGGATCTGTATTTTAGGATGTTAATACCATCTTTAGATTCCGATATACTGGATTGTATTTGAGGGGAAGTGTCAAAATTTTTATAAATAGGATGGATGTATGTGTAGCCTCCTAATATATTGACAGGAACCTTTCCTATATTAAATTGGCCTGTAATGGCAGTCTCTATACCTGATATCCTGGTGTCACCAATATTGAGTGGCTGAAAGCCAAAATCGGGTAATCCTAAAAATGTAAATTCTACCATATTTTTGTACTCGGATATAAAGCCAGCTACATCTACAAATCCTTTAAATCCCGCTAGAGAAAAGCCTTGCTTATAGGCGATTTCCGAAGACCAACCTGTTTCCCGTTGAAGGGCAGGATTGGCAAAAATTGAAAATATCTCTGCAAATTTAGTAGTGACAAATCGCTCAGTCAAAGTAGGATATCTGTACCCTTGTCCGAAGGATGCCCTAACTGACGAATATTTTGATGTTTGATAGTTGGCTGATAGTCGGCCTATGAGTTTATCGTCCGTAACTTCTCCTCCCGGAATGGTATAACCTTGAAAAACTTCTGGGCTTATTTGTTTGATATATTCATACCTAAGTCCCCCGGCAATAGTAAGTTTATCTCCCAGTTTTTTGTCCATTTGCAAATAGGCAGCATGATTTTGGCCATAAAATGTAGTATCTCCCAATATTTCAGAATCGGTTTTGTTCCACGAGCCAACCAATCCTGATGTCATGGTAAGATTTAAGTTTTCAAAATTTCTCTGCCATTGATATTCCACATATTGATTGATAGAGCTATTCGACTGATTGGTATTATTGGCATTGTTGATTATTATAGAGCGTGCCATCCATTTATGTGTATTTTTATATTGGTCCGTATAAGTGATAGTAGGATCTATATAAATGCGTGTGGAAGTTCTATCAGATACAGTTCCAGGAAATGCTTGCATCGCACCGGATTCAAAGTCTTTCCACAAAAAAAAGCTATTGCTCTTACCCGAATTAATCATGGCTCCCAACTTAAAACTCAAAGCATCCGAATATCTGTACCGAACATTGATATTTCCTCTACCTCTACTTTCATTGGTAAATTGGTTGAATCCTTCCAATTTGTTATACAGTCCACTCGCTATCAAATCCCATTTTCCAAATTTCTGTTTATGTACAAATGTGAAATTGGACTCATACCGTAAAGTGTCTCCCCACCATTTTTTTGAAACATCAGCTGGTGATAGATACACGGTAGTGGCTGCCGATAATCTCGTCTCAGGTGTTGATTTTGCATACGATGATCGGAAGTTGATTATACCGTTGAGTGCAGCTGATCCATATAGTGTGGATGCCGCCCCTTTGAGTACTTCTATTTGAGATAAATTTTCTATTGGTATATCATTCCAGTTTGGAAACCCAGCGTCGGGTTGCAATGCAGGCACATCATCGATCAACAACATGACTCTGCTGCCTGCTCCATACGAATATCCTGAGCCACCTCTTATATTTGCTTGACCATCTAGAATTTGTACACCTGGTATTTTGTTAAGTACACCACTTGAACCTACAGCATTGATACTGCGCAGTAGATCGCTTTTGATAATATCAAGACTTACGGTGGTTCTATTGATGTTTTGTTCGTATTTGGATCCTGTCACCGTCACTGCATCCAATGTTGTCGATAATTCATACATATAGATGGTCGTTGGAATATCAGTTTCCTTTTTATAAGTTACCTTGATAGTATTATATCCAACATAAGTAATGACCAACTCAATAGGGAGATCTGTTAGAAGCAATAAAAATTTTCCATCAATATCTGTGGTGTATCCTGTATTTTGATGGACAATATTGACACCTATAAGCGGATCACTATTGTTATGGTCTTTTATCATTATTTCTTTGGTTTGCCCAAAAGAAGATGTATTTATGCCAAAAAACAACAATGCCAATGCAAAAAAAGGATTGATATTCATAACTAATTGCTTTAATGACCGAAAGTTAAGTAGTTTTTCTAAGTAAGGTCATTTTTCTGCAAAAAAAATTTAAAACAAACCGCTGTGATCTAGTAATTTACGGCAACCAATAGATCAAAGAACATGGCCCAGATCTACTGGTCTATATTGGACAAACAAATTTATTGGCAAGAAAACAATGGTGAGAGACCGAATGATATAGCATCTAAACCTGGAGCCTTCTACGAACTTATGATTATATAAAGATGGCTGTTTTTTTTAACCACATTGGGGACATGAGATCATATAAGGACATTCCATTTTACAAGATCGAAGTATAGAACTTTGATTTAGGAATTATTTAGTCTGGTTAAGAGACTGTTGGATACTGGTACAAAAGTAAGAGATTTTGGACATAGCCTTTTTTGTATCAATATCTATTGGTTTTAAACTGGAAATAAGATATAATAGGATGCTATATGCGTAAGTATAATAGCATCTAAATTTGGCTAAAGCCCAAAACCATTGTAATTACTCTTCTTCGTCCCCTTCGTAAATTATTGGGTCGAGCATAGGTAATCCTATCAATTTGGATTCTGCATGATTGATGCTAAAAAAGCCCATAACACCACCAGATGCCTTGGCAATGTGTTCGGCAAAACTTACAAATCCTGCATATAACTTTGATCCAATAGCAGGGTCAAGTTTTGCGAGTATGGGATTAAGTGCTTTGAGTCTTTGATCGATCATTTCCGTTCTCTCTGTTACTCCTTCGGGCATTGCATCCATGAAGTATTGCACTTTTTCTAAAAAATTGTTATCTACTTCTTCATAAAAAGTCTTGAATTCACCTTTTAATTTATAACTTCTAATGTGTGTTACCTTTTCCGCCCAATCCATTTCATCTTTCTCAAAATTACCATCAGCACCAGCTATCAATACAGTAATCAATGGCAACGCATCCAATAATTGTTTCGTTTCGTCTTCATTTAAGTTGCTAAAATGTTCTAACATTCCTATGTTTTTATAAATTTGGCACAAAAATACCTAATTGTTAATAAATTTAAAACTTTTACGCGATATATTATAAGCAATAAATTCCATTATTGAAAGTAAGGTTATATGCTTATTGTCTTGTTTTATGCAATCACCAACCGTATAACCTAAAATAATTTAAGGTCACAAAGTTACATGATTTCACAAGTATTTATACTTTACAATGCTTTGGATTTGCTAACAGCATATTACTACATCTGCAATATTTTGACTTCCACTCTTTGGTTTCGCTGCCTTCCTTGTGCGGATGTACTATCTGTCAATGGTTCTCGTTTACCATAACCCTTGAATGTTACTCTACCTTTAGCAATGCCACGTTCGTAAAGAAACTCGGCTACTTTTTTAGCTCTTGCGGTAGATAATTGATCACAATACTCGTGTGGCGGGATGGTATTGGTATGGCCACCGATCTCTACGGTCACTGTAGGATTGGCTGCAAGAAATTCATACACTTCCTCTAAGATGTCGAAATTTTCTTGGGTGATAGATGAACTGTCAGATGCAAAATTCAATTCATTGATTCTCAGTTTTTGGCCTACAGTGACTTTATTGATTTCTAAGTCAGGTATAAATTTTTCCCTTTTTACATTGAAAGTTGCGGTAGCCATACATCCGTTTTTGTCTTTGACGTTTAAGCTGTAAGGACCTGATCTTGCTCCTGTAAGATTTTGAGTAGTCAATCCATTAGACCAAGAATAGGAATAATTTCCAGCTCCACCAGCTACTTTTACGATGACTGACCCATCTGGTTTATCTGGGTTGTTTACTCTGTTATTGGATACCAATTCAATACTTATGGGCTCGGGATTAGAGAGATTGATTGATGCTACAACTGTATTCAGCAATTTATCAGTGACCGTTACTTCATAGTCGCCTGATGCTAATCCGGATGCCGTAGTACCCGATACGCCTGATAAACTCCATTGGTAGGAATATGGTCGAGTACCACCTGAAGCACTCACTTTGATACTTCCATTTTTATTTCCAGCACACTGAATCGCATTTTCTACCAATAGAATTGCGTTGATTTGCTCAGCTGCTACATCACCAAAGAGCAATTTATAAAATCCTGCTCCATCCGTACCAATCCAAATATTATCATTTTTGTCACATCCAAGACTAAGAGATGCCTTACTAAGCGATGCAGCATCTTCGGAGTAATTTTCTATTTTTTCTTTGTATGGATCATATCTTACCAATATGTCTGACGCTATATAAATGCGACCTTTGGAGTCGATGACAAAATTATTGATTTTACCTTTATACTGAGTAGGGTCAAGTTTTACGGGAAAAAGACGGTTATACTTATTGATCAAAAACATATCCCGATCACTTATGATCCACTGACCTTCATTGTTCTCACAAGTAGCCAGCATTTTTACTTTTTTATCTTGGATTTCCCATTTTTCACCATCTATACGTAAATATCCACCATCAGTACCTACCCATAATGTCCTACTCTTATCTGCGTGTACAAAGTTGATTTTATTATTGGCCAATTTAGAGTTTTCATTATCGAACACTTTAAATTTATTGGTCGTGACATTAAACTGGTACAATCCATTGTTCGTTCCTACCCAAAGATTACCATCCATGTAGGCAATATCAGAGATTACCAACCCATCATCAGGCAATGAATAACTTTGCTTAGTCTTGAAATTATAAACTGCGGAAGCTGAAGCAGCCCAAATATTGTCCTTTCGATCTGATGTAACATCTTTCATTTCGGTGTTGGGAAAGTGCACATTAAATTTGCTTCCATCTCCTGTTGTTTCGATCAAGCCTTTGGATGATGCTAGCCAAATCACATTTTTATCATCAATAAATGTATTATTGACTCTTGCGTCCGTACTTACTTTATCAAATCTTGTAATGGATACTTTGGACGAGTCTATTTGGCCATTCAAATTAAAATGCGTTAAGAATATAAATATGGCAGAAAAGATGGAAAATTGGGTTTTCATTTTTTAATATCTTTATTATGGTATATGTAACTTAAGATTTGTTCAAAATATTATATGTTTTCAAGTGACTTTGGTCATTTATTAATGAAGTCAAATCTCTTTAATCAAATATATATAAGTAGGGAAGTGGTCGCTATATCCAGATTGGTAAGTGTCGCCTGAAAATGTTCGGAGTGGGTACCCTTTGTATTGGCCGGTAGGCGTGATCAGAAATTCTTTGTTAAAGATATTGGCTTTGAAAAAATAATATCCCATCTTGTTTTTGTCCACCACACCTTTGGATATCACTATTTGGTCGAAAAGACTCCAAGCATCTCTATAAGCATTAGAGCCTTGTCCACGTCTGAATAGATCTTCATAAGGATTGAACATCCCCGTTTTGTGCACATCTTTTACCTTACTTACTGTACGAAGGTAAGATTTTAAACTTTCATTAGTCGGATCATCATTTAAGTCGCCCATGACAAAGAACTTTGCATCAGGAACGATATTTAAGACTGAATCAACAACATTTCTACAAAGTTGCGCACCACTGTTTCTAGATGGAGCTGTTTTAGCTTCGCCGCCACCGCGAGAAGGCCAGTGATTGACCATTATGTGTACTGTGTCAGAATCCAACAAGCCTTTGACGTACAAAACATCTCTTGTATAGCGTCTTATTCCATCATTAAAAATCAATAATGTTATAGGTTTACTCATGATGGGTGTAAAATGTTTGGGATTGTATAATAATCCAACATCTACGCCTCGATGATCGGGAGAGTCGTAGTGTACAATCTGATAATTTCTATCTTTGATGGAAGGCTGTATTACCAAGTCTTCGAGCACTTTTCTATTTTCAATTTCTGAAACACCTAGAACGGATAGTCCATTTTTCGCATCTTGAATACCTATCTGGCTGATTACAAAAGCCATATTTGTGAGTTTTTCTTGGTATCTTTCAGGTGTCCAGGCTCTAGCTCCTTCAGGTAGAAATTCTTCATCATTGATAAGGGTGTCATCTACTGTATCAAAAAGATTTTCCAAGTTATAAAATCCTATACTTGCTATCTTGTATTTCTTGGAAGTGTCTTGGCTGCTTGATGTATAAAAGCCACCAATGAGTATTGTAATTATAAATAATAAAGGTCTGATTGTCATGATTTGGTTTCTGATTGAAAAAGCAAAGATAAGGGCTGGAATTGAAATGAGAAATATTCTACCATTAAGTTATTGTAATAGTTATTTGACTATGTAAATAATCACGTATTCCTCAATTATTTTCGACTTAAATTCAAATTTAGTATATATTTTTTGGGTTGACTCACAATTATGGACTTTTATCACCAGTGATAACAACAAATAAAAAAGCTTGTTGAAATTTGATTGTAAAAAGTTTTACATAAAATTAATACATTCATAAACAGGTGTGCATTTTTAATTTTACCTTTACGCATTATTTTACAATAACCAATACAAATGATAAGACGTACTCAAAGTTTTGTAGTATTCATTTTGATAATGTTTAATACAATTTTAACATTTGGTCAGAGTATAAGTGGGAAACTTTTAGATACACAAACACAAACACCTCAAGCTGGCGTTCAACTTTTAATCGAAAATACTGATTTACAAACATTTACCAATGGAGCAGGTTCGTTCAAATTTGAAAATGTAAAATCTGGAACCTACAATATTCTAGCTAAATACAATAATCAACTGTTTATAGTTTCTACTTTAAGTCACGATGGTAAAAAAGATCTCGATTTAGGTAATCTTAATTTTACAGCCCCTACTACCTTTGTGGCTGATGATATTTCTGTAGTAGATGTATCTGATTTGGCAGGTATGGAAGCAGAAAATGACAATTTTTCCAGTGCGCTTTCTGCGGGCAGAGATCCTTTTGTTAATGCAACAACTTTTAACCTCAGTGCAGGAAGGTTCAGACCAAGAGGATACTTTAACGAAGACTCAGAGATGTTTATGAATGGTATGGTGATGAACGACCAAGATGATGGACGTGTACTTTGGACAGCATGGAATGGCATGAATGATATGATAAGGACGCGTACCAATCAAGTAAATATGAATGAAAGTGATTATACTTTTGGAGGTATCGGAGGATCAACATTTATAGACTTGCGAGCTTCTAGTATCAGAAATGAAAATAAGATAAGTTACGCTCATTCTAATAGGACATTCCAACATAGGTTGATGGGAAGCTATGTGACTGGTTTGATGAAAAATGGTTGGGCGATAGCAGCTTCTGCTTCACACTCTTACGCTGATAGAGGTTATGTGCCAGGTACCTATATGCAAGGAAACTCTTACTTCTTGTCGGTGGATAGAAAGCTGAATGATAGACATTTACTTAATTTTGTAGCTTTTGGATCTCCACAGAAAAGGGGTAGGTCATCAGGTGCCATACAGGAAATGTATGACCTTGCAGGCAGTAATTATTACAATCCCAATTGGGGCTATCAAAATGGTGAAGTACGCAATTCACGCGAGTATATCATACACCAACCTGTGACCATGCTACGCCATGATTGGAAAATTAGTGCAAATACTAATCTGATGACTACTGTAGGCTATCAGTTTGGTAATTACGGATCTACGAGATTAGATTGGTACGATGCTCCTGATCCTAGACCAGATTATTATCGTAAATTACCAAGTTATGCTTTAGATCAAGCCAACAAGGATTTAGTGACTGCATTTTATAAAGAAAGTGAAGAAAATAGACAATTGAATTGGCATGCCATGTATGATGCTAATGCAACGAGAAACTATACAATATTAAATGTGGATGGTATCGAAGGCAACACGGTAGAAGGTAAATTGGCCGCTTATGTGCAAGAGTCTGAAAATTATGACAATAAAAAATTTAGCTTCAACTCAGTCATCAATTCGGCTATCAATAGCAAACTTAAGCTCACAGCAGGATTGCAATATCTAGATGAGAGAGTGCATTATTACCGCAGATTGGAAGACTTGTTGGGAGCCGATTTTTACCTTGATTTTAATAGATTTGCTTTGAGAGATTTTCCTGCCAATCCAGATGCAGGACAAAATGATTTGAATAGACCCAACAGGATTGTTCAGGAAGGGGATATCTATGGACATAATTATAATATCAATAATCAAAGGGCCACAGCTTGGGGCCAATTGGCACTAAAGACTGACAATTTTGATTATTTCGCTGCAATATCTGTTGCCAATCAGTCATTTTACCGTGAGGGATTTGCCAAAGTGGGTTTGTTTCCTGAAAGCTCGTATGGCAAGTCAGAAGTTCAAAGTTTTTTTAATTATAGCGCAAAAGGAGGCATCACTTACAAATTGGATGGCCGAAATTATTTTGCCTTGAATGGTTCATATCGGACAAGAGCCCCGTTGGCCAATGAAGTTTATTTATCTCCTCGTGTAAGAAACCAAATTGCATCCAATATAACCAATGAAAAAATAACTTCATTAGATCTATCGTACTTGGCTAGATACACTGATTTCAAAGCTAGAGTTACTTTATTCTATACGGACTTCAAAGATAAAATTACTAATGATGTTTTTATCATGAAGAGTTTCAGACATTTGTAAATTATCTTGTGACCAACATTGATAGACAACATATCGGTCTCGAAATAGGCGCAGAGTATAAATTGACGTCAAAAATAAAATTGACAGCTGCTGCATCTGTTGGCGAATATATCTTCACAAGCAGACCATTGGTGACAATCTCTAGAGATAATAGTGCCGATGATTATGTAAAGGATAGGGTAGTGTATATAAAGAATTATTATGTTACGGGCTCCCCACAAATAGCTGGAACAATAGGCATAGGATATCAGAGTACAAAATATTGGAATTTCGATTTAAATGTCAATGGTTTTGCTAGAAATTATCTATCTATGAATCCAGATAGACGAACAGAAGAAGCGGTAAAAGATGTGTATAAATATGGAGAGAGTACTTTGTTCAGCAAGATAGTAGATCAGGAAAAATTGCCCGACGCCATAACAGTTGATTTCTCTGCTGGCAAATCTTTTAGATTTAATAATGGTGCTTTTTTAAGAGTGAATCTCAATATGGGTAATATCCTCAATAATACGAATTTTAGATCAGGTGGTTTTGAAAACTCTAGATTTGATTTTGAAGACAAAAATGTAGATAAATTTCCGCCAAGATATTTTTATGCTTATGGATTAAATTATAATTTGAACATAGCTTACGTGTTTCCTAAATAGTAAATTTGAAATTTTAAAATCATATTAAATGAAAAGTTTTATTCTTAAGAGTTTGTTTTTCTTTTTCAGCTTATCAGTTTTGGTAAGTATATCATCATGTCTAAAAGATGAATTTGATGCTCCGCCGACTAATATTGCAGAAATAAAGGAGGATCAGATTATAAGTTTTGATAAATTGTTCGAAAAGCTCAAAGTAGGAACAGTTACTGCCATTCAAGAAGATGTATATCTCGAAGCATTGATTGTTGCTGATGACAAATCGGGCAATATCTATAAAAATTTGATACTCCATGACCTTAGAAGCGAAAAGGGTATTACAATGAGTATTGACGAAAATGAAATGCATGCACTCTATCCAGTAGGACAAGTAGTGTATGTGTCATTAAAAAATCTTTCTTTGGGCTATTATGAAGGATTGCCATCATTGGGCATTAATGAAAGTAATAAAGTGGGAAGGTTACCAGCTTCTTTGTTGAGATCGACATTGATCAAGGCTGGAAGGACTTTGCCAGTAGTACCTAAGAAAGTGAAAGTGGAAGATCTCGGAAGCAAATATTTTAGTACTCTCATTGAGTTGGAAGGCATGCAGTTTGTGACGGCTAATTCTACCACGACTTATGCTGATCCAAATCCAGAAGATCCACAATCTATCAACCATGATGTTCAGAACTGTACGGGTGGTAAGTTAGTACTTCGGAACAGTGGATTTGCTGATTTTGCAGGACAAGTTGTCCCTTCTGGCAATGGAACTTTGGTTGCTGTATATAGCTATTATAGAAGCGCAGCACAATTATTAATTAGAGATGTTAATGATCTAAAATTTACAGGCAATAGATGTGATGGTAGTGGCGGAGGTCCAAGTGGTGATCAAGTACGTATTGAAACTTTAAGATCACAATTCAATGGGACTGCAACGACCCTTACCAAAGGTTTTATTCAAGGTATAGTAATATCAGACATTGCTAATAAAAATATCAATGGGCAAAACATGATAGTTCAAGATGGTGAGTATGGTATATTGTGCCGATTTAAGTCAGCCATAAATATTCCATTGGGCACTGAAGTGAAAGTTGGATTATCGGGGCTCGCTTTCGGAATTTAATAATTTACTGCAAGTACAAAATCTAGAAAACACCAATGTAGAGGTAGTTGCTTCTGGTAAAACGGTTGCTCCCAAAATTTTGACTGTATCACAAATTGATTTGTCAAAACACGAATCTACCTTAGTTAAAATAGAAAATGCAACAATAATCGGTGGTACTAAGCTTTCTGATAGTGGTATTAAAGTAAAAGATGCCTCCGGTGAGATTGCACTTTTTACACTTGCAGCCTCTACTTTTGGTGCACAGACATTACCATCAGGTGCAGTGACTATTACGGCTATAGTTTCTGACTTTACTTCTGGCAAACAACTGACTATCAGAAATCCGAGCGACATTACTGGTGGAGGACCTTGCGATGTAAATGTAGCAACAGCTGACTGTGACGGCGATGGTGTCGCCAATGCACAAGATTGTGCACCACTGAATGCAGCTATTTATCCTGGTGGACCTTGTGATGATGGCAATGCTGCTACAGTCAATGATCAATATGATACGCAGTGTGTTTGTAAAGGTGGAGCAGCAGGTGCGGGATTTGATGAAACCTTTAGTTCTCAAACAAACAACATGGATATAGCTATCACAGGTTGGGTAAATGTGGCGACAAAAGGCACAAGAAAGTGGCAAGGAAAATTGTTTAGTGGCAACACTTATGCACAAGCTACTGCATTTAATGATACCGCACCAGAAATGGAAACTTGGTTGATTTCGCCTGTCATCAATACAACTTCAGCAGGAACGTTGAGTTTTGAGACTGCTAAAGCATTTTGGGTGCACGATGGTCTTACGGTGTGGGTTAGCGCAAATTTTACTTGGAGACCCATCTACCACCAATTGGACAAAGATTGATGCTAAAGTGGCAAAAACAACCGATCCTGACAATACATTTATACCATCGGGTAATGTGGATTTAAAATCTTACGGATCTACAGTGAGAGTGGCCTTCAAGTATGAAGGTAAAGGCGGTACCAATACTTCTACCTACAGAGTAGATAACGTCAAAGTTCAATAAGTAAGATATTTTAAAAATAAAGTTAAAAAGCTTGGTCTTATTACTATAAGATCAAGCTTTTTTATTATATCAGTGAATTTAATTCTACTTTGACCTATTTGATTAAAATAAGTTTTCTCACCACTCAGTGGTTCGAATAGCCCAAGGCTGATGAGGAAAAGTGGGAGATGAAGGGAGTTCGGCGAGGCCGAACTCCCTTCATCTCCCCTTAAACTAATCTTATGTCATTTCGTAGAAGCTTTAGCGTCCGCTGCAGAAGAGAGAAACTTATACCATACCAATTTCTGTGTGGAAATACAAATTTTGCTTATCATCTCAGTAATTTATCATACAATTGTGAGCGACGAATTGCGAATGACGAAATGACGAATGCAGAACGACGAATTGCGAGCGACGAAATGACGAATGCAGAACGACGAGTGACGAATGACGAATTGCGAGCGACGAAATGCGAATGACGAAATGACGAATGACGAATTGCCAATGACGAAATGCGAATGCAGAACGACGAATAACGAGCGACGAATGACGAATGACGAAATGACGAGTGACGAAATGCGAATGACGAAATGACGAATGAAGAACGACGAGTGACGAATGACGAATTGCGAATGACGAATTGCGAATGACGAGCGACGAAATGCGAATGACGAGCGACGAGCGACGAATTGTGCAGTCTGAACGAAATAGTACGTTGGATGCCTAAAAAGAATTCAGTTAAGTAAATAATTAAAACTTAAATCCTACGTACTAAATAACTCTGGTCTCCGACCACAAAGAGAAGGATTCCTCGTGGAAAAAGCTCAGTGATTTATACTGTTTTGTCCTAAAGAGATTTTTGTTATCTAGTTGTTGATTTTGGAAAGGCTAAGACATTTTTCTACTACTAAGTGCCAACAGTTACTACATCTGCCGTACGATCGATAAGGAATATGGGTTGAAGCACTTTGTTAGTCATTGTATAATCCTTCTAGTTCAAATCTTAATTCATCCAGCTTTGAATTTGAAAGTAAAATTGAGATGTCTTCAATATTACCAACTTCGAATTCAAATGGTTCTTCTTTTTGGTTCATTTTTAAAAAAATAGTAATTCCAAGATTATAAGGTGTGCTATTAATAAATTATTTAGGGTCGCCATTCACTTTGATGTTCAAATTCATTCGATTTATGCAGTATATTTAATTCACCATTATACGTTGTTCTATCATAATATGTTACAAGACCATATCTATAATCTAGGTCAATTTCTTTTAACTTCTTATTTAATCTTGTCAGAAAGCTAGTTGTATCATTTATTATAAGTAGTGAATCACCAAATTTTTTCAATTCAGGGTTAAGCTTATTACTATTTTTTATTAATTTATCAGTGATGGCTGTTAAGCAGAATAGATTTCCCAAATGAGAATTAGACTCAACATGATATTGTCCAGAAATCAGTGTATTATCTTTTTTGCTTGTTTCTATATAAGTGTTTTCATCAATTTTTATTTTTAACCAATTTATTTGTTCCAATTTTTCAATACCCTCATAACTTATCTTTTAACTGACAATTGATCTTCAAGGTCTTTTTTTGCTATTTTAATTCAGTGTTCATGTAAATTTTGCCTTGTTCTTGAAATTTCTTGATATGTTCGAATTGACCAAATTTAACGAAAGAAAATAGTCTAGTATCTTTGTTCATTTATTAATTTTATAGTGACTAATTTGATATCAGACGAACAAAAAATCTAGCAACTTTCGGTTTTTCTGAAAATAAATAATTTCAGATGAAAAAGATTTAAAGTCATCTCCTTCTTTGTTCGTAAGCTCAAATGTATGTCAACTTTCTAAAATGTCCAAATCTCTTTTTATTCCTATTCGCAAATTTCATTGATGCTTTTCAGTATTCTTTACATTTTCCGGTTTATGGAGGACTAGATTGCTTTTATTTGTAATATAATTTTGGTCTAGACGATTTTTTTCTTTTGTTACCCTATTTTATTCTTTTTTGTAATCCTTCATAGATATCAAAATATATTTCCACCACTTCACTACACAATATTCCTACTTCACTACAATCCATCAGTATCATCTTCACACATCGATCTACCTTTGGGCTATTGATTCAAAAAACCAAAAAATAATGTTGGATAAAAAAATGTTTTTAATACGATCTTTTGTTTTTACGCTTTGTCTTTTGACAGTTTCTGTTTCGTACGGCCAGTTTGACAAGCTTAAAAAGTCTGTTAGTAAAGCCAGTTCTGATATTACCAAAGTGACTTCTTCTGAATATGGCAAAAAAGCCACGAGTGCTGTCACGCCAAAAGCTTCTGAAAAATCATCCAGTAACTCTGTAGCTGAAACACCAAAAGTAGATGGTCAAAACAATTATTACATCAGCCCTACAGGCAAAGGAAAAGAAGCGTCTAAATCTGCCCCTGCCAAAGATATCGCAGCGATCGCAATGCAAATCAAAGCTGGTGATGTTGTGCATATAGCCGCAGGTACTTACACGAGTAAAGCTGACCAAAGTTCTGATGTGTTTAGTGTGCCATTTTCGATCATAGGTGGTTACAGTCCTGATTTCAGCCAACGAGATCCTTGGGGACAATTCAAAACGGTATTTAGTGGTACCAATGATATTAGCAAAGGATTGACAACTGAAAGAATTGGTATCCTGACTGACAAAGGCTATAAAGATTGGACAGGTGAGATCATTATAGATGGTATCATAGTCGATAATAGTGCTAGAAATTACTATTCCGATGCTAAAGAAGAATTTATCAGAAGGAAAGCAAGTCCTGAAAAAGGTATGAATCCGACACCTAATACATCCGGTATAAAAATAAGAACAGGTAGCGGCACCAAGGTCATCATTAGAAACTGTGTCATCACCAATACTGCTCCCACACAAGGCGCATTGGATGTTCAGGTAGGCAAAAATGGATCCGCATGGATAGAAAACAACCTGATCGTAAACAATACAGGCGAAGGTATCATGTGCAAAAGTAATCACCATGGCGCGACAGGTCATCCATCTTATACGATAAAAAACAATACCATTTTATTCTCTTGGAAACATGATGCCGTGGCTAGTTTTAGTGGAAATAGTATTATGTTTGACAATGCTTTGAGTATTGTGGCTGAAAATAATGTGTTTGGTTTTGCAGATTTCGGTGGTGTCAATAATGTAAAACAATGCAAATTGGTAACGTTAAAAAACAATCTTTTTGTCGGACATAAAAAGTATGATTACCAAGAATTCGCCACAGGACTAAAACTGGATGAAATGGAAGATTATGCCAATTATGTGACACGTGAATCGGGTGATAATTATTCCCAAGAAATCAAACTCAATGTCAATAAAAATTGGGCAGAAAAATATTTTGGCAGGGTAGAAATATCAAGGGCAGAAGTAGATGCTGCTGCCAAAGTTTCTAATAGCGGTGCCAATCAACTGCGATCTATGTTTGGTCTGCCGTTACAAGCGAGTTCCGTATCCAAAGATGCTGAAGTGTGGTTACACAGAATGGCTCTAGAAGATGCCATCAAATTGGGATTACAGCCATACGGTAAAAATAATGGATGTACAAAACCATAAGATAAACTTTTCGATATGTTCCCATGGCCGGAGTTTAATAGCTCCGGTTTTTTAAACAAATAATCATCATTAAATCATACAAATATATTATGAATACTTTAAAAACAATCATCTTTATACTACTGCCATTCTTCGCACATGCGCAGAGTTTTCCATCAGATACCAAAGTGCTAGAAGATGTCAAAAACTACCATGGAAAAATAGCAACTGCCACGGTACAAAATGACTGGAAACTAGAAAAGGAAGCAGGTTATACCTTTAGCAATATGGCGAAAAGAGTCGTGGCTGCCACTACTGTAAAGGAAAAGGTGTTAGCAAAAACATCATTGGATTGGCTATTTATGTTCGTGGTGGTGCCGGTGAAAAATGGAATTTCTCCAGGTATTTTGTAACAGGAAGTGAGATAGTTGGTTCCAAAATTTAACAGAGGAAGATTTAAAAAACCAAATCATAGATTTGATCAAAAAGGATATTACAAAAGTCTTTTGGGAGCACAAATCCATTTCTTGGGTTTATGACATTTCCTTTAACCTTACAGATGCTCATACAGACAGAACAGGAGATGTGATTTACAATGGTTTTTTAGAGTATGACTATATCTATGATGATACCATCTCCAAAATCCGAGTTTGAAGGAGGAATCATAAGATATAGAACCAAGGCAGAAGCATACGTGAGAATGGTTGACGGACAAATGAAAGTTGCTATAGTCTCAAGTAGTAGGTATGGAGAAGTCAAAAGGACAAGGCTAAATAAAAACAATATGAAAGTCTGACTACGCTTACTTCCGAAAATTTTGAACAATTATATGGACCGGAAGGATTAAAACTAGAAGATAACAATATGCAAAAAGTGACAATGTACAAGATGACAATAAAGAAACCCAAACTAAAGAAGGCGATACCAAAAAGAAAAAACTAGGTTTGCCAAAATTAAAAATAAAGGGATTTTGATGTGAATTAGGTCACTTGCTTTATTTTTACAGTTTATATTTTGAATATGCGTTTTGGAATGATCATGGTTTTGGTAGGTTTTATGCTTTGCAACTTGCAAGCACAGCCAAACTATGATCATCTCAAAGCTAGAGTTGAACATTTCAAAACCATCGTAGGAAAAGGTAAAAAATATTGCCAATACCGATCTGCTAAATGCAGCCAAAGCGCTCAACGACAGTATCTTTACTTTGAAGTATTATGACTTGCAGGGTGATGTATTAATGACTATAGGCAGGATCAATCAGCAATTAGGCAGGATGGGGCATGCAGAAATTTACTTCAAAGAAGGCATTCAGCATGGCAGATTATATAGAGATAGTTTGTGGGTCGCATCTGCCTTGGCAAGATTGGGAGGTTTTTACGGTCTGGAAGAAAGGAGTTTCTTGGCTTTGGAGCTTCATTTGCAAGCACTCAAGCTCAGGGAAGTCCATGATACCACTAGGAAAAGCATTGCAGATTCATATCATAATATCGCTGGTGCATACATTCAAATCAATGAACTATCCACCGCCGAAAAATATTTAAATAAGGCATTGGAATTAAAAAACGAACTCAAAGATACCTTTCAGCTTGGTATCATCAATACCTTATTTGCAGATGTATATAGCGCACGTGGCCAATATGATAAAGCTGAAGCTTACTATTTTAAAGATATCCCCAAAAGATTAAGTCAAAATAACTATGAAGGACTGACTATCAGTTTTTTAGGCTTAGCGGTTAATTATAAGTCTTGGGGCAAAAACAATGAAGCTGAAATATATTATCTCAAAGCACTTCAAGCAGCCGAGACCATAAAAAAAGACAGAGAAACATTGGCTTGATTTTGTTAAAACTAGGAGAACTATACAGAAGCATTGGACAAGCTGATCGCGCTAAAGCAGTGTTTAAAAGAGCCGTGGATAATTGCACAAGTGGACTCTCGATCTTACCAACTCAATGCTTATCGCAATCTTTACCTGATGTATAAAGAAGATGGCAATCTACCGAAAGCGATGGAATATCTTGAACTATTATCTGTTGTACAAGATACAACAGCCAAAGAAGCGCTCGAGATGAAAATGGAAGATATGCAGGCAGCCTTTGAGCTATCAGAAAGAGAAAATAAAATCACAGCGCTAGACAATGAAAACAAAAAAGGAAAACAATTAAGAAATATTTTAATACTCAGTATCTGTTTGTTATTAAGCTCACTAGCCTTTGTAGTTTTTGTCTATCGAGGCAGGAACAAAGCCTTACATCAATTGACCCAAGAACAAGCACACACCAAGGCATTACTAGAAGAAAAAGAAGCATTATTGGGTAATCTGCAACAAACGAATTTGCAACTCATCCATGCGGAAAAAATGGCATCCATAGGTGTGATGACCGCAGGTATAGCGCATGAACTCAATAATCCTGTGAGTGCCATTCATGCAAGTGTGGAAGCATTGATGATGGATTTTGAAGATTTACAACCACTTTTTGATAATCTTGGAAAATTAGAAAAAGAAGGAACCGATCTCCATACCATCAAAAACCAAATCCAAACCTTAGATTTAAATAGTCTAACTACTGAATTACAATCTTTAATGGCTACTATCAATAATGGTGCTCAACGGACCGCTCAAATCGTGCAAGGCCTAAAAACATTTGCTAGAGATAGTGGTGATGAATATTCTGTTTACAATATCACTGAAGGATTAGAAACAGCGCTTACCATTCTGCAGCATAAAATAAATCATCAGATTATTATCAAAAAAGACTATGAATACAATGGAAGTATCGTGTGCCAAACGAGTAAAATAAATCAGGTACTTCTCAATATTTTGGATAATGCTGTGCATGCAGTGGAGCAAGGTGGATACATCCATATCGAAACCAAAACGATCGAAAATGAGTGTCTCATCACCATAACAGATGATGGATCGGGTATGGATGCAGATGTGCAAAAAAAGATATTTGAGCCATTTTTCACCACCAAAGAAGTGGGCAAAGGAACAGGTTTGGGTTTGTCTATCAGCTATGCTATTGTCAAACAACATCATGGTGATATTGTCGTTCATTCCCAAGCTGGCAAAGGGACTAGTTTTGTGATCACATTGCCCATAGACCGAACACAAAGTGGCTCAAACGTTTAGTAGCAATTGGTCAATATCGGGATACAAAGGCGCTGTGTCCAATTTAGTTTTAACGCTGATTTCCTATCATCTTGGTAGCTTTTTGTTATCCATCAATGTAAGTAAAACGGAGTTAAACTTACCGCTTCCTTACTTGATTGTTTTTGCTATACTTTTAATATTTGAAAGAAAGGCCGACCTAAATGTGCTGAGTGTCGAATTTAGTCAGGTAAATGCATCGCAAAACACACGTTGGCTGTGGTTTATGAAAAGCTGGTATTTTGGCATATTGCTTTTGATGTCATTTATTTGGCGTACCTTTTTAGGGTTGTGTTGCTTTTATTTCCATTACTTACTTTGTGTATGAGCATTACGGCTATGCCTATGCTACTGCGACTTGGATCTTAAAATCCCGTATTGGTTGGTGCTCATTTGGGTAGCATACAGAGAGTTAAGATTAATAGCCAATGTCATCGAGCCACCACAACATCAAGTAAATATCGTCACGGAATGGACATCTCGAGCTTTGCAATTGGTCTTGATCACGTTTTTTATGACCAATCTTAGTGTCATGTTCAAAGGTCAAATCGACATCAGATTTGGATTTAATCATGCATTGTGGTCGAGTATGCCTTTCATGCTCATTGTCTTCACCTTTTTTTATGTTCCTACACGTTGGGTCGAGATCGTAGGTGACGCTATAGATGCTTCGACCAAGACACAAGTTATCATATTTTGGGTCACATCCTATATGGTCATGTTGAGTTTATTAGAACCACGATTGATACCACTTTTGCTATCTCACTTCTGAATTTTACCACTTCACTTCATTGTGTTCCTTTAGGTATTTCCTACAAACTACCTTTGTGACCTTAAACCAATTGTATGGGCATTTTACTAATGTTTGTTTTATTCTGTTTGGTCTTGTATGCATTGCTAGTGACTCATGGTGTGTATTATTTATTAAAGTTGATATTGATCCAATGGATAGGCTTAGATTTTTCTACCAAAATACTATGGTAATAATCAATTTACTGCTGTGGGCTTTGTCATCTAAATTTCTGTTTTTTCTAGTAAAAGATGCTCGTGGTGGCACACCAAATATGGAAGGCGTATGGAAATTTTACCTAATTCTAAATACCGTGCTGTTTTTAATAGTATTTTTGTACGGTTATAAATCAAAGTAAATGTCGCAACCCTATTCTATATTATATCTTGATGATGAAGTCGATAATCTCACTGCTTTTAAGGCTGTATTTAGACGATTTTACAATATCCACATCGCAGAAAACGCAGACATTGCTCAGGAAATCTTTAGCACATCAATCCATAGATCTGATCATCTGTGATCAAAGAATGCCGGGTAAAACAGGTGTGGAGTTTTGGAACAAATCAGCGGCACACATCCTGATGTGATCAGAATGATTTTGACAGGATATAGCGATATGCAAGCCATTATTGATGCCATAAACAAAGGAAAAGTATATCACTACATCACCAAACCTTGGAAATTTGAAGAGTTAAAGTCATTTCCGACAATGCCTTGAGACTTACACTTTAAGACAAAAAAATCTTGTGTGGAGTCCGAAAAAAATTATTACTTCAAAGGCACAGCAAGAAAAACAACATATAACATCACAATACGAAGTACTCAAAAACCAAATCAACCCACACTTTCTCTTCAATAGTCTGAATACCCTCGCATCTATCATAGCCACTGACCAAGATAGTGCTATCAAATTTACCACAAAATTTGCGAAGATGTATCGATCCATTTTTGGAACATGGAGAACAACAATTAATCCCTTTGGAAAAGGAATTGGATTTGATAGAAAATTTTATTTATTTACAGAAAACAAGGTTTGGAGATCAACTAAAACTGACGCTTGAAATCAAAGATAAAGGTTATGCTTTGCCACCATTTTCATTACAGCTTTTGGTAGAAAATGCCATCAAACACAATATCATTTCAGCTACGCAACCTATGGAAATATTGATAACCCAAGATGGCGAAAAACTAGTTATCAGCAACCTAATTGTACCACGCGTATCAACTGAAACATCTACGAGGTATTGGATTGAAAATCTGCTAGTAGATACCAAATATTGATGCAAAAGATATAGCAATCTCTCAAGACAAAGATGTATTTAAAGTGATACTCCCATTAATCCCTGATGCATAATTTTGAATGAATATGATGACTAAAGTATTGATCATAGAAGATGAAAAACCAGCTCAGGATCATTTAGAAAGGATACTTAAAAAAGGAGATCCTGATGTGCAGATTTTGGATAAAATAGACAATGTAAAAACAGCTGTAACCTTTCTTCAAAATCATCAAGCAGACTTATTTTTATGGATATCCACTGGCAGATGGCATTAGCTTTAGTATTTTTGATCAAGTAAATATTCAGACGCCTATCATTCTTACAACGGTTATGATGCTTATGCCATTCAAGCTTAAGGTCAATATATTGATTATCTACTGTTAAACCAATTGACGAAGATGATCTCATCCAAAGCCTACAAAAATTTAAACTATACAATTAAAACAACGATTCCTACGGAATTATT
>JADKCC010000059.1 GCA_016714785.1 Saprospiraceae bacterium | reverse complement strand
ACCCCATGCGTGACAGGCATGTATTCTAACCAACTGAACTACCAATCCTTTTCTGCCTTTCTTCAAAAGCGACGCAAAGATAGGCATACTTTTTAATTTTCAAAATACTTGAAGGAAAAATATTTATTTTTTTTTATTATCCACTTTTATATCTCTTTTTTAGTGACTATCACTATTTTTGCACATTTGAATCATTTTATTATTTTGACTAATTAGCTCAGTTGATCCGTTGAAATAAATTTTTCCAAAACCAAAAACACAACAAATGGTATTCCTTGATTTCGAAAAACCACTTGAAAGCCTTTACGAACAGCTTGAAAAAATCAAACAAGTAGGAGAAGAAGGAGTGATTGATGTGACAGAAAACATCAAAGAACTTGAAAAGAAGATTCAATCTACTAAAAAAGATATTTATGCTAATTTGACTGGTTGGCAACGTGTACAACTTTCTAGGCATCCAGAGAGACCATATACATTGTACTATATTGACCAAATGTGTAAGAGATTTACAGAATTACACGGCGATAGATATTTTAGTGATGATAAAGCCATTGTTGGAGGTCTAGCCAAGATCGATAATCAAAGTGTGATGATCATAGGCCATCAAAAAGGGATTAATACTAAAATGAGACAATACAGGAATTTTGGAATGGCCAATCCTGATGGTTACCGTAAAGCACTCAGACTTATGAAAGTGGCTGAGAGATTTAATATACCAGTCATAAGTCTTATTGATACTCCTGGTGCGTTTCCAGGACTTGAAGCGGAAGAAAGGGGCCAAGCTGAAGCTATAGCTCGAAATCTCTTCGAAATGGCACAGCTTAAAGTTCCTATTTTGTGTTATATTATTGGAGAAGGCGCTTCTGGGGGAGCATTGGGTATTGGCCTTGGTGACAAAGTTTTTATGTTAGAAAATACTTGGTACACCGTGATTTCACCTGAATCTTGTTCTTCTATCTTATGGCGTAGCTGGGATTTTAAAGAGACAGCTGCGGAAGCACTAAAATTGACTCCTGATCACATGCTCGAGTTTGGTTTGATAGACGATATAGTTAAAGAACCTTTGGGAGGCGCTCATACAGATCCTGAAAAAATGGCCAAAACACTGAAAGCGCACATCAAAAATGAACTCTCTTATCTAATCAATATGGATCCTGAGGATCGGATCACCAAACGCATTCAGAAATATAGTGATATGGGGCGTTATGCCATTGCAGAATTATAAATAAGTATTATGCTGCAAAGTATCAAAAAGTGGTTTTTTTCCAAAGAATTCAAGTCAGATGCTCGTCCTAAAGGGCATCAAACATCAGGTTTGAACAGTATGCAATCTGTTGCCATACTTTTTGATGGTACGGATGAAACAGAAAGAAAAATCGTTCATAAATTTAAAAAATCTATCAATCCAGATGGGAAAAAGGACATTAAATCATTGGCCTTCATCAATAATCAATTACCGTTAGACAATATTGATTACGCAGCTTACAATCTTAAAAATATAAAGTGGTATGGTCTTCCTTTCGGAGAAAAGGTAGAAGAATTTGTTCATTTAAAATTTGATATTTTGATTGTAATTGTAAGTAAAATGTTGCCTCATTATGAATACATCATTGCTCACTCAGATGTCAAATTTGTTATTGGTCCGTCAATCTTTAATGCTGAAAAATATTTTGATTTGACAGTTGAAATTTCTGAAAACGAAAGCTCAGACATTGTCATCAAAAAAATAATGAAAGCTATTGATAAAGTAGCATTAAAAAAATAAAAACTTTTATAATGAAAGACCAAAGATTTATCGGTACTGGTGTAGCCATCATTACTCCATTTAAAAACAACGAGATTGATTATCCTGCTTTTGCTAATATTATAGAATATGTTATAAATGGAGGTGTTAATTATATTGTTGCATTGGGATCTACAGGTGAAACAGCAACGCTTAATGAAACCGAAGCTAGAGCTGTTCTCGATTTCTGTATCGAAAAGATTAAAAATAGAGTGCCATTAGTTGCGGGTAATTTTGGGGGGAATGATACTAAAGAATTGGTTAAGAAGATCAAAGAATACAATTTTGATGGAATTTCAGCCATTTTATCATCAAGTCCAGCATATATCAAGCCTTCACAAGAAGGGATATTCAGACATTATGTTAGCATTGCAGACGTTTGCCCAATTCCTTTGATCCTTTATAATGTACCAGGAAGGACAAGGTCCAATATGGAGTGGGAAACGACAGTAAGACTTGCCGAATACAGCCCAATCATTATTGGGATCAAAGAAGCTTCAGGAGATCTCATACAAACCACCCGGATTATAAAAAATAAACCTGACCACTTTATAGTCACTTCAGGTGACGATGAAGTGGCACTTGCTATGACAGCAGTTGGTGGAGATGGTGTTATATCTGTAATGGCAAATGCCTTGCCAAAAGCTTTCAGTCAGATGATAAATTTTGCGCTCGATCAAGATTATTATGCTGCACGAGAACTTAATTTTAAAACTTATGATCTGCATAAATGGCTATACATAGAGGGTAATCCAGTAGGTATTAAATCTGCCATGGAAGTATTAGGTTTTTGCACGAATGAAGTTAGATTACCATTGGCACCTTTGTCTTTAAGTAATTACGAAAGGCTGAAGCTGGAACTTGAAAGCACATTGGCTGCCTTGAAGTTTTAATGTTTTTAGTATTTTCAATATTTAGACTAACTTATTCATAGATAGCAAAAGCACAGGTTTCAAAACACCTTAATCACCTTTACAGGACAATGATCTGCAGTTTGTTTGCTTAGTTCGATGCTTTCAAATGGTATTTCCAAAATATGAGTGTCTTTTTTAAGATGACTATTAATGAGTGTAGCCTTACCATCTTTTTTGGATAGTCGCCAATATTCGGGTTGCATCTCAAAACAAATATTGCAGCCAATACATTTGCTGCGATAGTGGATGATTTTAGCCATTTAAAGCAACGATTTTGTAAAGTTTGTCATTGGATTTTATGGGCTTGGGGAAAGGGAAAGTGATTTTATCTCCTTTGTTGGCTTCTGTTTGTTTGATGCCGTTGACGATTAATTCATCGAGTATGATTTTATCAGAACCTGTATTTCTACCTATGACCATTAAATGTTCGCCAGCACGGATAGTACCTGTTTCTACCAGAAATTCTGCTACATTAATATTGGGATAATATTTGGTCGCTTTGGCAAGGTAGATTTTCTTTTCTGTGGCTATCGATCCTGGATTTTTTGTCCATTCTCCCAGTTTCCGACCCATAAAATAACCTTCCCAAAATCCACGATTATAGACTTTATCGAGTTCTTTTAGCCAATGATTTATTTTTTCATCTGTATAGCTTCCTTCTAAAACAGCTTCTATCGCTTCCCTGTAACATTTAGTAGTAGCATAGACAAATTCGGCAGACTTGCTGCGACCTTCTATTTTGAATACATCGATTCCTGCTTCTATCAATTCATCTACAAACTCGATAGTACAGAGATCTTTGGGAGACATGATGTATTCATTATCAATAAGTAACTCATTGCCGGTTTCGAGATCGGTCACTTGGTAAGGTCTTCGGCAGTTTTGGACACATGCTCCTCGATTGGCAGAAGCATTTTTTTCGTGGAGACTTAGGTAACATTTGCCGGAAACGGCCATACACAAAGCCCCATGAACAAAGGTCTCAATTTTCATCAACTCACCGGAAATACCTCGTAAATCTCGCCTTGCTATCTCTGATGTGATATGTGCCACTTGCTTTAAGGTAAGCTCTCTAGCCAGTACAACCACATCTGCCATTTGGGCAAAAAACGCAACAGACTCTATATTGCTGACATTGGATTGTGTGCTGATGTGCAGCGGCATTCCTATAGATTTGCACATTTCAAAAATTGCAAAATCTGACGCTATCACCGCATCTATT
Organism: Saprospiraceae bacterium; assembly: GCA_016714785.1. Lineage (GTDB taxonomy): Bacteria > Bacteroidota > Bacteroidia > Chitinophagales > Saprospiraceae > OLB9. The sequence continues at coordinate 60,292 of JADKCC010000059.1, read as the reverse complement.
CCTTGGTTTTTGCATTTTGAAATTATCTTACGAGCCAACTGCATATCATAATCATACACCACTGTGTTGAGTGTTAAGTAGGCCTTGATTTGATGTTGTTTGCAAATCTGGGCTACTTCTTCGATGTCTTCGATGGTAATAGTTGGGATAGATTTTGTTCGCATATTGAGCTGTTCCACTCCGAAGTATATGGCATCTGCACCACCACGAATGGCAGCGTGTAAAGATTCAAATGATCCCACAGGAGCAAGCAATACAGGTTTTTTATAAGAAGACATAAGCTAAGGGAAATTTAAAATTATTAATGCATGCTTTTTAAAAGTGATTTTCTAAAAGTCCTTCCATTTTAAGGGAAGGATTTAGGATGGGTAAATAATTTTAAAATTAAACAAAATCTAGTTTTGCAGTAAAATGTCTTAAGATTTCAGCTTCTTCTGTGATTTTCATACCCTTGATCTGATTTCTTTCTTCGAATACTTCGATGATCACTTCTGCCACATAATCTATATGACTTTGGGTATAAACTCTACGTGGGATAGCCAATCTTACTAATTCTAATGCTGCAGGTACTAATTGATGGTTTTCGTCGTATTTGCCAAACATCAGCGAACCTATCTCTACACATCTAATACCACCTTTTATATATAAGGCGCACACCAATGCTTGTCCAGGATATTGATCTACAGGTACATGTGGAAGAAACTGTTTAGCATCTAGATAGACAGCGTGACCACCAGCAGGCAACATGACAGGTACACCCGCGTCACTCAGCTTTTGGGTAAGGTATTCTGTACTTCGGATTCTATAATGTAGATAATTTTCTTCCATCACTTCATACAGTCCAATGGCAATCGCTTCCAAATCTCGCCCTGCCAATCCACCATAAGTAGGAAATCCTTCTGTAATGACTAATAGATTTCTGCACTTTGTGGCTAGTTCGGGATCATTTAGCGCCAGAAAACCACCAATATTTGCAAAAGCATCCTTTTTGGCACTCATAGTACATCCGTCTGCATACGAAAATAATTCATTGGCTATTTCTTTGATAGACTTATCAGCATATCCATCTTCACGGGTTTTAATGAAGTAACAATTCTCTGCAAATCTACATGCGTCGATATATAATGTGATATTGTACGCTTTACAAATACGGCTGGTCTCTCTGATATTCGCCATACTGACAGGCTGTCCGCCACCAGAGTTATTGGTTACAGTGATAATGACCATTGCGATGTGTGCTGCACCATGACTAACGATATAATTTTCAAGGGCTTCCGTATCGATGTTGCCTTTGAAAGGTGCTGGAATTGTGGGTAATTTTCCTTCATGGCAGATCATATCTATCCCTTCGCCACCAGCAAACTCTATATTGGCTCTTGTGGTATCAAATAATGTATTGGAAATAAAAACTTTACCTTTTCCGCCTGTGATGCTAAATAATATTTTTTCGGAAGCTCGCCCTTGGTGTGTAGGAATGACTACCGACATGCCAGTAATATCTTTGACAGCACTTTCAAACCGATAAAAACTCGGACTACCTGCATAAGATTCATCTCCGAGCATCATGCCTGCCCATTGCGCACTACTCATCGCACTCGTGCCACTGTCTGTGAGTAGATCGATCATTACATCATCTGAATGTAACAGGAATGTATTGTAGTATGCGTCTCTTAATGCTTGCTTTCTATAGGACTCAGTATTAAAATGTATGGGTTCTACAGATTTTATTCTAAATGGCTCAATGATTGTCTTCACCTTACTTTTTTATTTTGGGTGCAAAAGTAGGAGGAAAAGGTGTGGTTTTTGATGATTTAAATCATATCAATAGCGAAGAATCTATTAATTTCTAGTTATTAAAGTTTTTAATCTTTTTGTATTACAATATTGAGAAATGGGTATTAATAGTAAGGTAACGATAGTAATAAGTCTGTAATGTTGTGACCATCTGAATGCTTTCCATCCGATAATGTCTGCCCCATGAATTGGCGAAAATACCAACATTGAAATAGAAAATATCACCAATACTAATTTATATAATCTTGAATTTGATTGGCTATAAGTTTTGATGAAAAAAAATACCATATAAGCTACCATCGGTATAACTAATATAAAAGCGTACTTTTGTTGATGCGGAATAATTAATGGGATCAGAAGCAAAAAATATGATATCTCCCAAATGGATTTTATATCGTTGTTTTCCTTTTTAAATGGCCAACTTCTAAAGTACAGAATCGATAAAGAAATTAACCCAACTATTGCAAAATGTGTAACTCTAATTGCTGTGGTTAATTCAAAATTAAATATATTTCGTTCATAAGGTATCTCTCCAATAGTTTGTGTGAGAAAAACTGGTAAAAATGCTACCATACTATGTGTGCCAATACCAGTCTCCATAAGATGTTCTGATTTGGTGGGATTGATGATTTGCCACCAATCTGACAATAATGTAAGGTTGTAATCAATGCCCCAAAACAAACTTGGACTAAAAAGGAGTGCCATTGCGGTTATAATCGAAATAAAAAATGCTTTTAAATATCCTCTGTAAAAAAGATAACCAACCATTACTATGGGCATTATTTTTATATTAATAATTGCTCCTAAAAGTAATCCACCCAATACATTATTTCCTTTTCTTATTTGTTTTAATGATTCTAAAATTGCCCACAATAGAAATATAGTCATTTGAACCATCCCAACATTATTACTAGCAAATTGGAATGACAATATTAACAATATCCATCCCCAAAGTTTGTATTGCTTGGCAGATAGTTTTTCTTTATCAAAATACGCATAAAATAATATAAAACTTCGATACAATAAAAAGCATGAAAGTAAACACCAAACGAATTCTGTCATGAAATAATTACCAGTAAAAGGTATCAGAAGTATAATGAAAAATGGACTGTAAGAATATCCCATACCATCTTTTGCATAAGGTGGCAAGTATGGATTCATCCCGTGATATAATTTATAGGCAGCTTCTATATAAACATCAAAATCTCCACCATCCAAAGCAGATGTATAAGATAGAATCAAGCAAAAGAAAACAAAAAAAATGCTTAATTTATGAGTTGAAGTATATTTAATAATATAGCTAAACATAGCTTACTTTTGTTTTATAAATGCAAAAGTAAAAAAAAATCTCTAAACGTAGGAATAAATAGTTTGCAGATCATTACCCTTCATCTCACAATCCTACATTTCTTCTGAAAGCACAACCCAACTCCATGAATGAATCTGTTTTGGCAATGCCAGGGATATTGTCTATCTGATCATAAAGAATTTTTCTCATGTGTTCGTGGTTTTTAGCTATGATGCGGATAAACAATGTAAATGCACCTGTGATGTAATAGCATTCAGTTACTTCGGGTATCGCTTTAAGTGCTTCAATGATACGTTCGGAGTTGTGGTCTTTATCCAATGTGAGACCAGTAAAAGACGCCCAATCATAGCCAATTTTTTTTTCATTTAGGATTGGTTTTATGCCTTTGAGTATGCCTTGTTCTGTCAGTTTTGTCACTCTTTGGTGTACCATTGTATTTGAAATGCCTAGTTCTTGTGCTATTAATGAAAAAGCCATTCTACCATCTTGCTCCAAGAGTTGTAATATTTTAGTATCATATATGTCTATATGGGGAATGTGTAATTCGTTATGCATAATATATTAAAATTGACTTAAATTGTAAGTATAAATAAAAAATATGACGCAAAAATACATTTATTTATGTCAATATATATTTTTTATTAATTTTTATATTACTTTTGTCGCATCTTTTTTCATCATAAATACTCATTAAAACATGTCCACTATCGCCACATTAGAATCAGTAAAAGTTCAGTCTTATATAGATATAGAAGAAAAATATGGTGCACACAATTACCATCCATTACCTGTAGTATTGGAGCGTGGAGAAGGCATTTATGTATGGGATGTAGAAGGCAAAAGATATTTTGATTTCCTTTCAGCTTATTCTGCTGTCAATCAAGGTCATTGCCATCCGAGAATCATAAATGCTATGATAACACAGGCACAAACACTGACATTGACATCTAGGGCTTTCCATAATAATCTACTAGGTGCCACTGAAGAGTTTATGGCCACTCTTTTTGGCTATGATAAAGTATTGATGATGAATACAGGCGTGGAAGCAGTAGAGACAGCTATAAAACTCGTCAGAAAATGGGCATACATGGTCAAAGGAGTTGAGAAGAATAAGGCTAGAATACTTTTTGCATCCAATAACTTTCATGGACGTACCACAACTGTGATTTCTGCTTCCAATGACCCAACAGCGCGAGAAGGTTTTGGTCCTTTTATGCCAGGGATAGATAGTGTTGCATATAATGACCTAGATGCCTTAAAGAGAGAACTAGCTTCAGATCCCAATATTGCAGGATTTATTGTAGAGCCAATCCAAGGTGAGGCTGGAGTTTTTGTACCTGATGAAGGATATCTAGCGGGTGTTGCAGCGATTTGTAAAGAATATAATGTACTTTTTGTAGCCGACGAAATACAAACAGGCATTGCGCGAACAGGGTCTCTTTTGGCTACTTGTGGAGAATGTAACTGTAAATCAGGAGAATGCAATCAATCAAAAGTAACAAAGCCTGATATGATTATATTAGGAAAAGCATTGTCTGGAGGTGCCATGCCCGTATCCGCAGTACTTTGCAATGATGACATCATGCTCAATATTAAACCCGGCGAACATGGTTCCACTTTTGGAGGTAATCCTTTGGCTTGTGCAGTTACACTAGAAGCACTTCAGGTAGTCATTGATGAAGATTTGGCAGGAAATGCTAAAAGAATGGGTGAAATCTTTAGAGCAGGACTTAGAGAAATTGCAAAGAGAAACCCAATCATCACATTAGTAAGAGGAAAAGGATTACTGAATGCAATTGTGATAGAAGATGGTGGTCACAAAGACTTAGCTTGGGATATCTGTATGGTATTTAGAGATAATGGCCTTTTAGCTAAGCCTACACATACCAACAAAATAAGATTAGCTCCACCTTTGGTCATCAATGAAGATCAAATCTATGAAGCGTTGGCGATTATTGAAAAGTCACTTAAAAGGTTTATGTAAATCTTAAAGACACCTTTAATCTTTTAAGAAGAAAGAAAAATTAAGACCATTAAATATGATTTGAAAGAAGAAATAGTGAGGAAATGAATTAACTTACTGTTTCTTCCAAGGTAATTTGATGATTTTTCTGCTAATATCAGTTCCAAATCTAAAGCCTTCTTCGATATCTCTTCTTAAATCGATACCTAATTGGTTTCTTTCCCAAGCATAAGATAAGGCCAATTCCCTAATTGACATCATCGGTCTAATGTCAGACAATAAGGGATTTTCAGCATGACTAAGGTCTGATATCATAAATGTATTACCAAAGATTAAGCTTAAAACTTCACTTCCAGCTGCATGAAGTGTACTATGCCCTGAAGGATAACTTGGATAAGATGGAGTAATCCCTTTTTGTTTTGTGATTGGATTAAACATAGCTGGTATCCAGTCTGCATCTATTTTTGATCGAATATAAGTCACAGGATTTTCGATATTAAAATGATATTTTGAGTGCCAACAAGCTACTGATGCATCATTTGTTACTAATCCCAAAAGTGCATTCATATAAACTGCGTCCGACAAATTACTATTTTTTATTTTTAAAGCTTGATTTCCAATAGACAAAAATCTAAGTCCAAAACCAAATGTAAATCCTACAAACTCATCATTTGAATACAAAAGATTATAATCTAAATTGGGATCAAAGTTGGGATAAACAGGAGTCTGTGCTACTACTTCCACACATTGTCCAAAAGAATCAGTACCATATTGTAAAGGGTGATGACAAATTTTATCATTTTCTTTAAGACCAAAGGTTCTAGCACTTCCCCATTCACCACCTATTGGCAATTCGAAATTTGGATAGGTAGGTTGCCAATCTCCTTCTTTTATGAAAGATTGTTGCCAATCATAATTTTTGTACGGATTTAGATATTGCTCGTGGCCAATTGCGTCTGTTTGAGCATAATTCCATACGGACTCAGCGACGGACTTCCCCCAATTTATAGAATTTTTAAACACTTCATCACTAATAATACTTCTGTACTTATCATTTATGTTTTTTGCTGTGGATACTATCAAAACTAAGTCATCAGGTTGAGCATTGCCAAAAAATTTTGGGAGTAGATATTCATAAGTTGCATTCACAACTATAGGCCAACAATATTCTTTTTGAGCATCAAATTCTGGAATTTCAAAGCCTTTCCAATATCTATCAAATGAATTAAAAGCTGGCATGCCTTGTACCACTCCTTCATAAGCAGCAAGTCCTGTGTAAGCCAAAACTCTGTTAGAAGGACCATATCTGAATCCTTCTGCATCTATATCAATATTCAGTATTACTTGATTCCAGTCATAAATAACTTTGTAATCATATTCGGCAACTTCTATAGATTGAAAATTTTGGTTTACAACAGCATCTTCATTACAAGATAAAGTCAATATCATAAGTATAGTGAAGAATGTTAAATTTAAATTTTTCATGTTTATTTAATTTTAATATGCAAATATAAGCTAAAAAACAAATAATATATCAATTTATAGTGATTTATTTTGTATTTATTGTTTTTTCTATATTTATATTTTCACATTTCTCCATTCACCCTTTCTCAGCCATCGTCATTGCAGCAATATACCCACCCGTCCATGCCGCTTGAAAGTTGAATCCTCCTGTCACTGCATCAATATTGATCACTTCTCCAGCCATGTATAATCCAGGGTGTATTTTACTCTCAAATGTTTTGAAGTTTATCTGATGTAAGGCTACACCACCAGCAGTAACAAATTCTTCTTTAAAGGTTGTTTTGCCTTTGACAGGGAAGGGACATTTTTTGAGTTGAGTAATGATATTTGACATTTCATTTTTAGTGAGTGATGCCCAATTTTTCTCTTTATCTGTAAGAATGCTTTCCATCAGAAACTGCCATAAACGTGCAGGAAGACCAAAAAGATGATTGGCGGTGACTTTTTTCTTGGCCATGATTTCTCTGAGTTGGTTGATTTCTTCCGTTTTTATATTTGGTATCCAATCTACATAAGCTGTAAAATCATAATTTCTTTCAGCCAATAAGGTTGCTCCCCATGCTGAAGCTTTTAATATTGCTGGTCCACTCAGTCCCCAATGTGTGATTAAAAGAGGACCATCAGTGGTAATTTTTGAATTTTCTATAGAAACACTAGCGTTTTTTACCACTAGACCCATCAATTTACTAATGGGATGATTAGGTAGATTAAACGTAAAAAGTGAAGGACATGGATGGACGATTTCATATCCTTTATTCTCAAGCATATTCCATATAAAAGGACTACTACCAGTAGCCAACATCAGCATTTTAGTATAGTAAACGGCTTTATCAGTTGATACTTCAAATCTATGACTATTTGATACATCATGCCGAGTAAAATCCTTTACTTTAGCATTTGTTACGATTGCAATTTGATATTTTTTGGCTAGTTGCAAAAAACACTGAATAATTGTATCAGAGCTATTGCTCACCGGAAACATACATCCATCTGGCTCAGTATATAATTTTACACCATGTAGCTCAAACCATGATACTGTGTCTTGTGCTCCGAAAACATGAAAAGGCCCAAGCAATTCTCTTTGTCCACGTGGATAATAAGCCGTTAATAATTTTGGGTCAAAACAATGGTGAGTGGCATTACATCTGCCACCACCAGAGATTCTAACTTTATTGAGTACATCCTTAGATTGCTCTAAGATGGTTACTTTTAAATCGGGACTTTTGATTTTGGCATTGATAGCTGCAAAAAATCCTGCTGCTCCGCCACCTATGATGATGATATCTTGTGAATCCATAATAGGCGCAAAGGTATGTAATAATCTACAACAGTGATCTTAAAATTTAAGCCCAAGCACTGATTACGCCTCCTACAAGTATCGCACTCACTGTCCAATAGCCCGCATTAAGTAAGATGTATTTCCAACTTTTCCTTTCAAAAAGTGCATTGGTACCTAATACTGGAAATAGTATGAATATACCTGTTAACAATCCATGCATCATACCGTGTTTGAAAGTACGAAATTCACCTCCATACTTGGCAATGAAATCAGCAAAATAAAGATTGGTTTCGCTTCCAGCTGTATCAACACCAAGATTAGCTAAAGTACTATATGCACCCATCTGATGTATCATGGCAGGGAATATTCCAAAAGCAAACATAAGACTGAATAGGGTAGCAACACCATAAATTTTGGCCATATTGGCACCTTGGATTTTTTCCATGGTCATGCCAGCTTCTTCCATCCATACTTTACCGAAAAGTGGTCCATACCATACGGCGCCAACAATCATAGGTATCAACCCTGAAGCTAACACTACTAAAAAATTTAAATTTAAGATTTCCATTAGAATTTTGTTTTGATTACAGCAAAAGTAGTACTTGTTTTGGAAGATAGTTTGAAATATTCAAAAAAAATCTTTTGCGTTGGTCTAAAATTTTCAGATACTTAAAAAATTCGAAATTATTAATTTGTATTCCGAAGTATTTTTGGATATTGCTTCTAAGTGTTTTCCTTCAAATATGGTCATTTCAGAAGAAGTATTTAGGGCTTTTAGAATTTTTTCTCCCATTGCAATAGTTGTGAGATCGTCATCAATATTATAAATAAGCAATGCCTTCTGGACATTTTTTATTTTGGCAGCAGCTTTTACATAATCGTGGTTCTTATTGATTCCTGGGATTACCATCATGCCTCGCATCATAAAATACAGATTTTTGTTACGTCTTTTATAATAAGAAAGATTACTGTCTAAGCAGTTTTCGATTATAATCTTATCAACTAAATGACTGGGTTGAGACGTATAAGTAATGGTTTGGCTAGCACCGAATGATACGCCATGACATACGATTGATGGATGCTGTATAAGACCCTTAAAATGGTTAATGACCATATCCACATCTTCGTGATAATTAAAATCGACAAATGGGCTTTGACCAAAACCATTAAAATCAAAGATGACAACATTACAGTTGAGCTCTAAATACATTTGGGCGTGACCTCGCTTTAAGAAAAATTGTCTTGATTCCGCTAGATATGGATGACAAAGGATAATAGTTGGTCGATTGGTATCTACTATTTTGTATATGGTGGAGATTGTTTTTTGTGCGTCTTTTATGTCAATGTGATGCCAATCTACTTCCAATTCTTTAATATTAACGAAGTTTTTTCCCCTTGGCATAAGTATCCCATGAAACCATTTTTTGATTTTACTCTTCAATTTATAACTATTTATGAAAAATGATAAATTCTGAAAAAGAAATGCAAAGGTAATTACAATAAGTTGGCTTTGGTTGAAATTTTATTCAAAACATTTTTATTTCTTTTATATTAACTATCTATTTATATAATCAACATATTATCACGTAGTAATATAATTAAACTTCTTAATACTTCATTAATAGAGTATTATGTATAATGAAAATGAAATATAAATTGATTTTTATATTTTTTATTTCAATAATAAGATATACCTTTACGCTTCCAAGCGATAATAAAGATTGTCGGCGGAAACAACCGATTTTTTTTTAACCCAAATCCGATTATATGAATATTGAGCATTACACACCTGTTCAGTTGAATAAGAGACCTATGCATGTCTCTCATTTTTTTACAACTCATTTTGAGCCATTTCTCCTTAGTTTATTAGTACTTACGGGTATCATTGGTACCATTTACTTGTTTGGGCAGAAGCTCGTTACAACGGAAGTAACTAGTATCAGCAGTCCAAATGGAGGCCCATCATCATTATCCGTAGCTAGCCTATTTGCATCCAATGATGAAGATTCTCCTGTCGCTACCAACTCCTTTGATGAATACATTAGTATGGAAGGTAAAATATTGGCAGGGAAGACTTTTAATTTTCAATTTTTGAAGGATGAAAAAGCTTCACGATATGTCATGGAAATGGGCGATGGAGTCAGACTTATTGTTACGCAAAAGAACCTTATGTATGATTATGCACAGCCTGGTAAGTATGTGATCGAACTGAAAGAAATTAAAAATGGTTTGTTGCATATCATTGGTACCAAAAAGATCAAGGTCAAGTAATACGAATTAATCTGATGGCAAATGTTTGAAATTATCGACCTTAGCCAAGAGATTTATGATGGGATGCCTGTTTACAATGGCCTTCCTGAGGTGAAAATTAGTGTCCATGCCACGCATGAGCAATGGAATAATATACCATCTGCAAAAACTTCTACTCCTAGTGTCTATAAATTAGAAATGGGGGAGCATACAGGGACACATGTAGATGCCATCAATCACATGGGCTGCCAATTCGTTGGGCAGTCCATTGACATCATGCCACTTACCACGTTTTATACGGAAGGAATCTGTTTGGATTTTGGATATAAAAAATGCCAAGAGCTTATAGAAATAGATGAAATTGAGACTGCATGTGAAGTTGCTAACTTAAATATCCAGAAAGGAGATACTGTTTTATTATACACTGATCACTACCGTAAATATTTTGGTACTGAAAATTGGGGTAACGGACCAGGTGTCTCTGCATCAACTGCAAGGTGGTTGGGACAGAAACAAATTGCTGCTTTCGGTGTTGAAACTATGTCACCTGGTGTACCAAGAATCTCCAATAGAGAGGTACATGCTATATGTGGTGAATTAGGTTTCACACATTATGAAAATATGATTAACTTGTATCAATTAGTAGGCAGGGGCCGTTTTCGTTTTATTGGATTGCCGCTTAAAATTAGAGGTGGTACTGGTTCACCGGTAAGAGCCGTGGCGGTTTTTGGGCATTAGTTGTTTATATAAATGAAGAACGTTTTGAAATCCGGGTTTTTTAGCAATTTCTGTGTTAAAGAATTCTCAGTGCAGAGTTTGTCTTAGTTGTGACAATGCGGTGTAACCTTATTCTACTCTTTGATTTCTTTTTCTACGTATGTCAATGACATACTGGCAACCTTCTTCGCTATCCTATTTACCAATCTTTTAGGAGATAAAACAACCATACTTTCTCCAAATCCGAGGATTTCTCGCTCCAATTCAAAATTGAGTTGCACATGAATGCTAATAACAATACTACCGTCATCATTTCGCTCTAAGATTTGCTGACTATGATGTAATGGTTTGGTTTCTACATAAGGGGCATTTTCTGCATTGATCCAAATGCGCACATGTTCAGCACGGATATTCAGACTCACTGATACGCCTATGACATCTCTGAAATAATCGTCTATCGATGAAATTTGCGAAGGTTTATAGATGGTTTTCTCATCATCTTCAATGGAGATTATTCTATCTAGCGCAAGATTCAATATCGTATCTGCTTTCAAACCGAATAGGAACCAACGATTTTTATACTCTTTCAGCCACCAAGGATGAAATGTAATGATATTTGCAGATTCTGCCTTGAAAGATTTGTACGTTATAGATAATACCTTTTTTCTCTTGAATGGCTTTGTACAATACATCTAGATAATGAATGCCTGTGAGCCTTTCGTTTTTTTCAAAATGGATGATGGAAGGTTGTTTTTTTGACGTGCTATAAACGTGATCTTCGAGTTTTTGCACCACATCATTCAGATTGTTAAAATGTTCGAATCCCTTGAACTGCTTTAATAGTTCTACAGCTTCGGACATCTGTTGCATATCGGCATGAGAGATGGGCAGGTTGGTTATGCTATATTTTGGTTCTTCGTAGGTGTAATATTTTTTGTCCACCACGATGATAGGCGCATTGTAGCCAAGCTTATCACTCCGCATCATTTGGATGTCGTATTGGATAGTGCGGATAGATGCGCCTTTGGAGATACCTTCATATTCGTAAAGTGCATCGCTGACTTTATCCACGAGCATGTCTAGCGTCCATTTTCGTTGGCGATTACGTAAGCAAGCGTCTAGGACTTTGTATCGGATAAGTGCGTTTTTGTTTATGGGCATGGTATTAAGATTTTGTGCTCACAGATAACACGGATTGCACAGATTTTTATTTTATCAATATTTCATTTTTTATCTGCGAAATCTGATAAATCTGCGAGAGAATAAATAGCTCACAGATATCACGGATTTTATATTTGATAATCATTCTGACTTTTTATGTTGCTTTGTGTTTATGATTCTGATAATACTTTCTTTATCTATAATAGATTCGTCATTAAAATTGACCAAAATTCCAAGTTTCTTTTTGGTTAATCTTAGGTAGGTTAATAATTGTTTTTTGTGTGTATTGGAAAGTGTTTCTACTGATTTTATCTCCACAATTAATTCATCATCTACCAATATATCGATTCTAAACCCCAAACCTAAATCTCTGTTTTTATACATGGCTTTAACATCTTTTTGGCTCTCTGCTTTCAGCCCTAATAGCTCAAGTTCTATCAACATGGCTGCTTCATATACACTTTCGAATAGTCCTGGCCCTAGTTCATTATGTACATTGAAGACTGCTTTACGCACTATGTAAGATAGGTCATTTAGTCGTTCCATTTTATTAAATTTAAGGTTATAAAATTTTTAATTTTGATCTATCCGCGAAATCTGATAAATCTGCGAGAGAAAATATATAGCTCATAGACATCAAGGATTGCACAGATTTTTATTTATACGAATTTATATTTCATCTGCGAAATCTGATAAATCTGCGAGAAAATAAATAGCTCACAGATACCACAGATTGCACAGATTTTTATTTTTATCTACATTTTATTTTCCCATCTGCGAAATGTGATAAATACCGCTTTAGCGGCACAAATTCTGCGAGAGAAAAACAAAGATCTAAAAATATTTTCACAAAAATACAAAATAATTTTTACTACGCAAAAAGACTGCGTACCGTGCTTTTACCTTTGCATCGTCAATGATGATAAAGGAACAAAAAGTTGTTTTAAAATATATCACAGCAATGTGTCGAAGAAGTCGCTTTTCTATCTGTACAAGTCCATAGTTGAGAGTTTCTGTATAGCTCCAAAGTGCAATAATGATTGTATTCTGACGAGTAAGATGTTTAGTGGCGCATAATTTGCGGGTCATGGGTTCAATTCCCGTTTCGGTCAAAAGCCGAATAGCTCAGATGGTAGAGCAGCAAACTTTGTGTATCAAACTCCTTAACGGGTTTTTGATTAACAGCCGGATTCTTAAACCGTTTTTTCTTAACACAAGCACATGACGAATACATTCCGCAGAGAGAATCTCAGGATAATCAAGGCAGTCTGTACATCACTTTGAAATCATAGCACGAAAAATCTCCGTCAGCAAATCATAAACGATGGCCAATTAAATGGATGAAAATCTATTGATAAAAGTCGCAAATGATAGCTGATCACAATGGCTCTGACGATGATTCCGTAATGTGTGGACGAATGTATTCTGATTGTGCATTTTTTAATTGTATGTTTTTTAGTAGTAATTTTTAAATATTTTCAAAAATGAAAAAAGTAGTTGTAAACACCAATTGTATCGGTTTGATCTTCAAAAATGGAGAACTCAGCCAAGTATTAAATCAAGGTATTTATTGGATGATGCCTTGGACAGAAGTCAGTATTTATGACATGGCAAAACCATTTCCAATGGATATCAATGCAGAAGTGCTGAGAATAAATAAGGAATTTGAAGCCAAAACCATCCTTATAGATGTGGCTGACAATCAAATGGTATTTGTTTACAAAGACAAGGTGTATCATCGACTTTTGACACCGGGAAAATATTTTTTCTGGAATAATGAGATCAATACCTACCAATTTAAAACGGCAGATTTGGCCAAAATTGAGATAGAATCAGATATCGACAAAAAAGCATTGATGAATCTTTCTGGTACTTACGTGCGAGCGTATAAATTGGAAAGTTTTGAAAAGGGAATTCTTTTTGTAGATGGTGAAATGAAGCAAACCCTAGATGCAGGAACATATATGTACTGGAAAAACGCGATAGATATTTCAGTGCTAAAAACAGATATGCGTCTCATCAATATGGAGATCCCAGGTCAAGAAATATTGACCAAAGATAAAGCGCAGTTGCGATTGAATTTTACCTTGCAGTACAAAGTGACAGACATCATCAAAGCATTGGTAGAAAACAAAGAGTTTGAAAAACAGCTCTATGTCATCATGCAATTGGCAATCCGTGAGTATGTGGGTAAATTGACCTTTGACGAATTGATGGAAACCAAAGAAAATCTGTCAGAATTTGTCTTAAACGATGTAGTAACGAAAGCCACTGACCTTGGTGTGGAAGTAAAATCTTGTGGTCTAAAAGACATCATCTTGCCAGGTGATATCCGCGACATCATGAACCAAGTATTGATCGCCGAAAAACGTGCACAAGCCAATATCATCACACGCCGTGAAGAAACCGCTTCTACACGTAGCTTGCTCAATACCGCAAAATTGATGGAAGACAATGCCATGCTTTTCAAACTCAAAGAGATGGAATACGTGGAGAAAATCGCTGACAAAATCAGTCACATCACCTTGTCTGGCAGCGGACAGATCGTAGATCAGTTGAAGCAGATATTTGTGAAGTAATTGTATGCAGGGACATTTTTAATAGATGTCTCTGCAATTTTTACAAGATCCGGTAGCTTAAAAGGAAAAGCTGTGGTAAAATGCTCAACCATGGAGTGTAAGGATATTCCTGTCTGACCTACGCGGACAAATAGGTAGAATTTACAGTTGCACCGAACATCACAAGAGTGTCAGTAGGGAAGCGTATTTACAGCCTTACTATCCGCCGAAAGGCGGAGATACGGGTTCGAATCCCGTTCGGATTGCTATTTGCCACGGAAACAAACCATTTATTTTTATTTTTATTTGGTTACATGGAATTAGCCTTGTAGATGTAACAATTAATCATTGTAGTTTTTTTTAAATAAACAGGATTTATTTTAAAAAGGAATTTTGTATCTTTGTATTTTAATCCAAATTAGAAATTTTCGAATAATGAAAACAATACTTTTAATATGTGCTTTTAATATTTTTTTCCAAGATTCTTTATTTGCTATTTTTATAATGGGTATATCATTGATAATAAGGATATAAAAACTGAATGTTTGGTTGAGATGTTTAATGGTATGGATAGTAAGATCACCTTTAAACTTGGCATTGATAAACCAAAAAAAAATAAAATCAAGTGGATTAAAAGAAATAGGACTATACGATTCTGAGTCGAATGAAACATTCATTTATAAAAAATATAAAGCGGCAGGCTATGCCTTCGGTAAGAAGCCTAAGGTTTATAAAGATCCTATTTGGGCTTACGAAATTCATGCAACTGAAAGGGTAATTGCTTATCTTTCACCATCAGCAGAGGTTTCTCATGGGGAGGAAATATCAGGTCGTGGCAAGTATTTCACGGTTACATAAAATTAAGACACAATGATTTTATAGTTCATGTTTATGAAAAAGGTGAAGGCTATTCAGATCCATTCAATGCTTTTGATAAAAATATGAGGAGCTTATTTTTAAAAAGTTTGGAAGATACATGTCCAGAAATGGAAGATAAAGTCAAAAAAGAAAAATACAAAACTGAAGATTTTATTAAAATGCTTAATGATTATACAAGTATATGTAAGTGATGTTCTAACTGTAAATTATTATTGTTTTCATTTTACCTAGTAATTTTTCAATATTTTACATGTTCTGATAAAGGGTCATTATTTAAATACCTTTTTCTAGCTCCTTCTGCTCATTGCCCAATTTTTTTTCTTAACTAACTTAAATCTGCCAAATCCCATAAATTTGCAAGAAAAATAATTCTCCTACGCAAAAACATTGCACACACCATTCTTATCTTTGCATCATTAATAATAAAATGAGAGCATGAAAACGAAAATACTAGATATATTGTCTGACCTAGAGTCTCAAAAAAACGTCAAGATCTTGGAGATATTTTGATAAACGAAATAGATCAAAATTTAAGTAATTACCCAATTCCTAAAGTAAAGAGTCATAAATTTGTTGGACGATTATTAGAAGAGAATGGGAGCGAGTTCTCTAAATGGTGTATTGTTTTTTAAATTTCTAAATATTAACTAAATTGCACATTATTTAAACAAATTGAAAATAAATAATTATTTATGGACGAATGGGAGAATTTATTAAAACAATTGCCAGATACGCTTGAAACGTCACATAAGATGGATAATCCGAGTCAAGAATTAATAATTCATAAGGGTCTAATTTATTTAAAATTAGATGAAATCGTTCAGAAACACGAGGATTCCACAATAGTATTAAAATGGGAGCCATATTTTCAGTACAATTTTGATAATTAACAATTGCAATGGTCTATTTCATCTTGGTAATTCAGAGAAGATTTTATATTTTTCTATAAATGGAGAAAAGTATTTTGAAGGAAGGTTTTGGGAGCTTAATGATAAGGGTTCTCATTTTTTAATTAAAAGTATAGAATTTGGCGAAAAGCCAATAAAACTAAAAGAAGCATATTTCGATTTGCCAAATGTAAATGTGTTTATTGGTGTTGCAACAAAAAAAGATCGTGGTTTTACAAGAAATAGACTTTCAATAACCACAAAAGATTTTAACTTTTATTTAGATCTAGATCAAAAAAGTGATGAAATCAAGTTAATGCTTAAAAATAAGGGTGGTACTTTTATAAACGCAAGATGTCTATTAAATTATAAGAGAACTATTTCATTTGAAAAATTAATTGTTGAAACTCAATCATTGAACTATTACCTTAGCTTTATTTTTGGCCGATGGACATCTTCTTTTTGTATTGAAGTCCCAAATACTAACTATAAATATTATTTTAGCCTTACGTAGCTCGTTATATTTACCCATCGAATAAATTCAATTTAAAAATAGAAGGTGCCTCATTAAACTTATCCTACTGTAACTTTTCGAAAATGTGGAAAGTAGATTCTGAAAGGCATTTTTTAAAAAAGATTATCGAGTGGTATTCAGAAATTTCGATACTTCAGGTTCAACACGAAATAGGAATCATTTTAGGGCAATCATGCCTTGAGTTAATGTATAATCATTTAATTAAAAATAAAAATGTTTATTTAATTGGAAGGGATGCATCTGATATTGCTTCAGAAAACAAAATACGGTTGCTATTGAGTAATTTTGGAATTAATTCTATTCTTCCCTACAAATATGATAAAATTAAAAATAAATATTTTTCGAAAGGAACTTTAGTTGATGGGCCAATGACAATTGTAAAAGTAAGAAATGAATTTGTTCACGGTAATATAGACGGCAAATATTTTAAAATTGAGAGAGATGAAATTTATCTAGTTTATGATTTGGTTACAGCGTACATTGAGTTAGTAATGATAAAGGCCTTAGAATTTGATTTACCTTTATCAGAAAGATTGAAAGAATTTACAAGGCTATGAAATTTTGGGAGATACTCTTGTTGGAATGGCAGAAAAAAGGACGACGTGGTTTTACAATTCCATTTATTATAGGTTCATATAAAAATTTTAATGATTCATTGTTTTCAGTTGAAGAGTTAATTAAGGAAATCGTTAAAAGAAGTCATTTTGAAGTTAGTATGACAATCTGTCCTGATCTCGGAACTATTATTTTAACTAAGAATATCTTACCAGATAACAATTCCTTTTTTCCTACAATTAATGGTAAAGAGCAAAATGGGTTATCAATAAATAGAATATTATTTCCACATACGTCAGATATTAATGATATTATTTTGGATTTAGAAGAAAAGTTTTTCGATTGCATCAGTGATTCAGAATATTCAGCGTCATATAAAGATGGCAGGTCTCCCGAATGGAGACCATTTGATACAGATGACAGAAGCTTTATTGAGCAGAGTTATGTCATTTATAAAAAAAAAACTTGAAATACACTAAAATTTTATTTTTGTGAAAAATATAATAATTATTTATGTACGCAAAAAGATTGCGTACTATGGCTTTACCTTTGCATCATTAATAAAATATAAAAATATTAACCAATGAACAAAGAACAAAATATTAAAGAATTAATCACTAGAATTGTCGCTCCAACAGTAGAAGAAAAGATATTACAATTAACTTTAATTAATAAAGTGCTATATGAGTTGTCATCACAAATTGGTCCATCAGTCAGAGGTGATGTTTATAAAAATAACGCTAATTTAATATGTCAAATGATTATGTCGAAAAATGCACATATTATAACTTCGGCAAAAGGTATTTATATTAATAATAAATTACAAGAGATTATTGACCCCACGGTTATTGGTGTTGTGGTTAGAAATGTTTTTGAGACTGTTGTAATGTTTCATAATGTATTTACTTTTCATCTTTCTCAAGAAATTAAAACATTAGTTTATGATTTATGGGATATATCTGGATTTTTATACAGACAAATTTTTAAAGATATCTTATTATCTCCAGAAAATCAAATTAAACAAGAACAAGAATTAAAAATGATAAAAAGTCAAATAGAGAAGATAAAAAGTTCAAATATTTATAGTAAAATAAAAAATCCGGAAGCTATTGATCACTTAATTAGAAGCAAAGAGTATAAGTTTCTGTTTAAAGACGATAAAGTAATTCCTTTATCATGGCAAGAAGCAGCAAATATAATCCAATTTAAACAAAATCAAATGAAAGGAATTTATACTCATTTATCTTTGTATGCACACCCATCTTCGGTAAGCGTGGTTCAATTTGGCCAGATGTTTTTAGAAGGTTATAATGTAGGGTTAACAGGGCTTCAATTGTTAATTTTGAGTTCATTAAATATTAAATTTATAGTATAATATGTTAAATTTTTCCTGAAAGTATTGGTATTTTTAATAATTTACCAGAAGATGAAAAATTTATCATCAATTCTTTGATTAGTATAATTCGTGGAGAAGAATATACTATTAAATAATATGACAAACCTTCCATTCACCATCGAAACATTAGAAGAAATGATCTCTTCTGGTTATGTCAGAATGACCAAACATCCGGAGCGACCGCTGTATATTTACAACTATACGGCCAAAACGCAGTATGAATATATGTGGAATGAGGTGACAATGCTTTGTCGTGGATTGATATTGGATGAAAATTATACGATCGTGGCAAGACCGTTTACTAAGTTCTTTAATTATGGTGAAGTCCCTAATCAACAGATTCCGTCGCTGCCCTTTGAAGTGTATGATAAAATGGATGGCTCTTTGGGTATTTTGTATTGGTGGAATGATCGCCCATACATTGCTAGCCGTGGATCCTTTATGAGCGAACAAGCCACAAAGGCCACAGAACTTTTATATGATAAATATGCCAAAAGTATCGAACAGCTAGACAAGACTAAAACCTATTTGTTCGAAATTATTTATCCAGAAAATCGCATCGTCATAGATTATGGTCATAAAGAAGAGTTGGTATTATTGGCTATCGTAGATATAGCAACGGGAGTAGAAACCCCTTTGACAGACGTAGGTTTTCCTGTAGTAAAAAGATATGATGGATTGAATGATCTCGATGCTATCCTAGTAATACAAATGGATGAAAAAGGAAGGATTCATCATAAAGATTCGACAATGGATTCCGGGTCAAAGTAAAGTTTGCTGAGTATGTACGCTTGCACAGAATTATCACTCAGGTTTCTTCCAAAACCATTTGGGAGCATCTGCGAGATAATCAATCTATGGACGAATTGTTGGATAAAGTACCGGATGAGTTTTATAATTGGGTACGTGCGACGATTGATGAATTTTGGGAAGCCTATCGAAAAATAGAAACAGAAGCAAAAGCCGAATACAAAGAACTAGAAGACCGTAAGGCAATCGCTTTTTATTTTCAGACGTGTCAATATCCTGCTATATTATTTAAGATGTATGAAAAAAGAGCATACGATGCCATCATCTGGAAATTGTTGAAGCCGAAGTTTGAAAGGCCATTTAGGAATATTGAAATAGAAGAATAAAATGAGTAAAAAAGTAATAATACTTCGTGGATTGCCAGCAAGTGGGAAGTCCACTTATGCACGAAAACTTTTGGATGAAAATCCAGGAACATACAAACGTCTCAATAAAGACGAACTCAGAGTGATGTTGGACAACAATCATCATACAAATCATAACGAAAAATTTATTGAGAAAGTAAGAGACTTAATGTTGGTAGAAGCGCTTTTGGACGGTAAACATGTGATCGTAGATGATACCAATCTTAGTGACAGACCTGTGGAAAGGATCAAAAATGTGGTAAGGAAATTTAATACTGACCACAACCAACAAGTCCAGGTAGAGATAAAAGAGATGAATGTATCACTCGATGAATGTCTGGATAGAGATAAGTCCAGAGATAAAAGGGTTGGTGAAGATGTTATAAATAGGATGAATCGGCAGCATGTTTTAAAAGATAACAATGTTGGTACAAAACACGATAAAAAACATCCAAAGTATCGTACCCAAGACCCATCCCTACCCAAAGCCATCATCTGCGATCTGGACGGAACATTATGTCTGATGAATGGCCGTAGTCCTTTTGATGCGTCGAGGTGTGATGAAGATCTACCCAACATTCCTGTAGTCAACATGGTCAAAAATTACCATCAGTTGGGATATAAGATTATTTTGGCATCGGGCAGAGAAGATACGTTTAAGCCACAGACGATGACTTGGTTGGAGCGATATGGTATCGCCTACGATAAGTTGATCATGAGAGCAGCAGGAGATTTCAGGAAAGATGCCATTATTAAAAAAGGAAATATTTGCTAATCACATAGAAGGGAAATATTATGTAGAATTGGTCTTAGACGATAGAAACCAAGTGGTGGATCTTTGGCGTAATGATTTGCAACTTCCTTGTTTTCAGGTGTTTTATGGAGATTTTTAATATATGAAATTTTAGTACAAATAGAAGGTTCGGAGTATATAACTATTTTAAAAATAAGTGTTTTAAAAATAAGTAAAATTTCAAATATGATGATAATCAATGACTTGGTTTTTTTATAATAGCATAGTTTTTTGTGAAGCATTACTTTTGAACTTAGTTCTTCTTTGTAATATTTGAATTAAATGAGTTTTCTCACGGCCAAGGCAAATACCAATGACGATGTTTGAAGACAAAATGTGGGAGAGCAAGGGAGTTCGGTTTTGCCAAACTCCCTTGCGCACTCCCACTTAAACTCTAATTCTATATCATTGGTAAGAAGCTTAAGCGGCTGAGAAACACCTTTTTTAGACTTGAATTTTTAAAAATACTAAGTTTACAAAGTAAAAATTTGGGAGCGTAGTAATGATATCTTAGTAGCTATCAGAAACAAACTTTATATTTAGGCCCATAGTCCAGTCATCTTAAATATTTGGCACATAGGAATTCTCAGCGCCACGCCCCAATAAAACTGATGATATTTAAATATCTGTATTATTTCAAAGCATCTCCGAAATTTCAGATAATTATAATACTTACATTTTAACTATTATTTTTGAAGATGTAGTACTTCCATAATTCAACTTACATAGGTACACGCCCTGATTTATTTGATTTTCTGGTAATATTATTTGCCATGAATTATTATTGGTTGGATAAAGTTGCTCGTTATGCATGATTTTGCCTTCTAAACTATATATTTTCAAATTAATCGGCTGTTGAATTGATTCTTTGGTATGCATTGTTAATTCATTAGAAAATAAAGTAGGAAAAACATGCCATGTTAAATGTGTGGTATCATCATTGTTATTAGTAGATGCGATGATGGTCTGCCACCAATCTATCACACTTCTTACGGTTTGATTCATAGTCGAAAAATTAGAAGCTAAAGATAGGTCAAAACCAAATGTCAACACTTTACTACCATTTGGCCGTAGGAAATAGTATCCAGTGATACCATCTTTTAAAGAATAATCATCGCCACCAAAAAGATAAACTGGTTTAGCTTCATCTCTTATCAGAAATTGGTCTGCCCACCACAATGTAGCAAACTGCCATGACATATTTTTCAAATCTGGTATTGGATTATCTGATGCGGGTTTTACGAAAGATACACCTACATTTCCATCATCACCATACGATTGTGCAACATAACTTTTCATGCCTAGATAATCATAACAAAAACTTCCTGGTTCGAAATTTGTCGGAACAGTTTTATATCTATCAAACATAAAATCATTGCCTATTAACCACAATTTTGCATTAGGTTGATCTAGATATTCTTTTAGCAATTGACTGTCTTCATCTTTGTTATCCCACAATAGTAGATCAAGCCCCCAAGTAGATGTGTGCCAGAAAACTACATCAAATGCAGTCAAAATTGAAATATCAGGTGTGCCAGATAATTCAGCATCATGAACAAAATAATCAATACCTAAAGAGTCCAATGTAGAAGCAAGATAGAGCGTGTTATCAAAATCATCTGGAGTATCATCAACCACTAATACAGTTATTTGTGCGGTCAAATTACTCTGGAAAAACCCACAAAATGTTATTGCCAACAGAATGAATTGTATGAATTTCATAAAATAATGATTATAGAACAACAAATATTTAAACGTATTCTTATTTTAAGATCAAAAGTAATAATTTTTTTAAACAAAATTGTGAAATTCCATTTGGGTGGTCATTTTGATTTTTATCGGTTTATAAAATAGCAATTTTACCTCAATTGTTTACAACACCGATCTAAATTTTCAAATGACAATTTCTCTATGAATTCGGATGAAAATCTTGTTTAAATTATAAATCTAGTACTAATTCGGGTTAAATAGTTGTTAAAAAGTATTTTACCACCAAATCATTCAATATATTTGCTCCTATGAGCAAAAAAGCCATTTGGAGTATCATCATAATTATGTCATTATCTCTTATAGGAGTAGGTGTCATCCAATATTTTTGGGTCAAACGGGCCGTGGATTTGGATGAAAAAAACTTCAATGACAAAGTTACCATCGCACTCAATAATGTGAAGAAGCAATTACAAAATGATGCAGAGGTCATTGCAGAACAAAAGATATATGAAGACACAAAACTCACCGAACCCAAAACAATTTTAGATAGAATAATCAGAGAAGATATAGATGAAGGAGCTTCGAGCTTAAATAAAAGGATCAAGGATCTCGAATTTAGATCTAAATTTATGAATCCCGATGAGTTACTTGAAGGTATTAATAAAGATAACTTGGACAGGTACTTGAGATCAGAATTGGAGTCAAAAAATATAGATTTAGATTACGAATATGGTGTGTATTCTAATGATTATAAATCTTATTTTATCGAAAATGGAAGTTACACAGCAACAATAGGAGATACTACCAAATCAAGCAATGTAGCTGCAATGAATCCACTCTACAAGGCAGAATACAAGATTTCGTTATTCGATAATGAAGTCGTAAATCCTGGTCATCTTAATATTTATTTTCCTGGTAAAAAACGATTTCTTTGGTCCAATGTGATAGGGATATTATTGAGTTCTATATTATTTACTGGACTGATTCTATTTTGTTTTTCATATACGATTTACGTGATTTTCCATCAGAAAAAAGTGTCTGAAATGAAGACAGATTTCATTAATAACATGACGCATGAATTTAAAACTCCTATTGCGACTATCTCGCTGGCATCAGACTCTATACTAAGTCCTTCAATATTGGAAAATAAGGACAAAGTCACTAGATTTATTAATATCATCAAACAAGAAAATAAGCGGATGTTGAGTCAAGTGGAAAAAGTACTCCAAATGGCACAAATAGAAAAAGAAAATGTAGAACTCAGATTTAATCCATTAAATTTACATGAAGTGATACAAGATGCTGTAATCAACGCTGAACTAAAAGTGCAAGCAAAAGGTGGCACGATCACTACCAACTTATTGGCCCAAAAACCCATCATAATGGCAGATGGAACGCACATTTCGAGTATTATAAATAATCTGTTGGACAATGCAGAAAAATACACACCAGAGTCACCATTGATTATTATTGAGACCATAGATGTGAAAGGTGGTATAGAGTTTTCCATCAAAGACAATGGCATTGGGATGACTAAAGACGCATTAAAAATGATCTTTGAAAAATTTTATCGTGTGCATACTGGAAACCTGCATGATGTCAAAGGTTTCGGTCTAGGATTGAGTTACGTAAAAGCAATGGTAGATGCACATCATGGAAAAGTAAATGTTAAAAGTGAAATAGGGCAGGGTAGTGTTTTTACAATATTTTTGCCTGAAAAACAACCAACAAAATAATAAATACATAAAATCAGTTAAATATTTAAATCAGAAAAATCAATCATAATATGGGAAACAAAATATTACTTGTAGAGGATGATCAAAATTTTGGGGATGTATTGCGTTCATATCTCGAAATGCACGATTTTGATGTCACGCTAGCTACAGATGGTGAAGCGGGTTTAGAAGCATTCAAAAAAGGGACATTCGACTTATGCATTTCGGATGTTATGATGCCCAAAAAAGATGGTTTTACATTGGCTAAGGATATACGTGGAATTAGTAAAGAAATTCCAATCATATTCCTTACAGCAAAAACACTCAAAGAAGACGTGTTGGAAGGTTTTAAAATAGGTGGCGATGATTACATTACAAAACCTTTTAATTCTGAAGAGTTATTATTTAGAGTTAAAGCAGTATTGAGAAGATCTGCAAAACCAGAAGAAAGTCAAGAAAATCAAAGAGAATTTTTCATTGGCGATTATCATTTCGATTATGCTCTAAGAATCTTGACATACAAGCCAGACGGCAGTACAGAAAAACTTTCGCCCAAAGAAGCACAACTATTGAGATTGTTTTGTTTCCGTATGAATGATGTATTGCAGAGATCTGAAGCCTTGACTAAAATATGGGAAGATGACAACTACTTTACAGCTAGAAGTATGGACGTTTTCATCACTAAGATTAGAAAATATCTAGCCAAAGATACCAATATTGAGATAGAAAACATCCACGGCAATGGGTTCAGGATGTATATGAAGAATGTGTCGTAAGGATTTGATCTACTCTTTGTCAAATTAGTATTTTAAAAAATTTGAGACTAAAAAAGGGGTTTCTCAGTCGCTAAAACTCCTTCATCTTCCACTTTTCCTCATCAGCCTTGGTCATTTCGATCCGCCTTGGCGGAGAGAAAACTTATTTTATACAAATATGACAAAGTAGATTTAGATATTTTAAAATAAAAAAAGGGCATTCAATGGACTTTGGATGCCCTTTTTGTGTTTTTAAGAATTTTCTACACATCAAGAAACCAAATTTTCCCTACATTTGTACCGATAAGGCCTTTTTGCTTATGCGTTCATGGGTATTTTATTCAAAGATAGTGACTGTCATCCTTCTAGGATTAAGCATTAATTTACCTATGCTGATTACTAAACAATACTTAGAACTTCAGAGAAATGCAATCCGCCGAGAAGTAAAAGCTAAAATTAATGCAGGTCTGAAAGATAGTGAACTCATCAGACTATCCTTTGAAAAGAGCGCATTCGAGTCTCAGGTCATTAGACACAAAGTAGATGAGTTTGAATACAAAGATGTTATGTATGATATTGTCAGGCAAATACCATCGCAAGATTCGATCATATATATGTGCTGGCAAGATGATGATGAAAGTATTATAAAGAAAAAACTAAATGACATTTCTAAACAAGAATGGGGCAAAAATCGTCCAAAAGACAAACAAAAGGAGCGACAAATAGAGTTCTATAAAAATTTGATCATTGCATCAATTGATCATATTCATTTCGAAATTCTTGGTAATTGTACCTTTGGGAGAAATAATATTTGCTACACAAAACACTATACAAATCTGTATAACAAAAATCCTTTTGGGCCTCCGCCAGAATTATATTCGTTTCATTCTTAATTGTTAAATTAGACAAAAAAAACTATTCATTGGTACTTGACGGATCTTAATAGACCTAGATTGGATGCCTTTGAGTTGGGTTTTTATAGGTTATTATTTAAATTGTTATATTTAAATTAATTATAATATGAAGCGATGTATAATTTTTATATTATTGGTTTTTAGCTCCATAGCCATACATGCACAGACACTAATGATAACTGACATCGAATCGGGTGAACCTTTGGTATTGGTAACCATTAACAATCACGATGGCACACTTATCCAGTTTAGCGATATAAATGGTAAAGCGGATTTAACTAAATTTAAAGACCAAAATTGGATCAAAATTTCTTATGTTGGTTATAAAAATTTAGAAACATCTTGGGATAATCTTGTCCAAACTAATTTTAATGTTTCTATGACTCCTTCATTGAACGAATTGGACCAAGTGGTCGTTTCTGCAACAAAATGGAGTCAATCAGGACGCAATATACCATTCAAAATTTCATCAATAAAAGCGAAAGATATTGCCTTCCAAAATCCGCAAACGGCAGCTGATTTACTTGGGTTTTCTGGCAAGGTATTTATCCAAAAAAGCCAACAAGGTGGTGGCAGTCCTATGATCAGAGGGTTTGCTACCAACAGATTGCTTTACGCTATTGATGGCGTACGGATGAATACAGCAATATTTAGATCTGGAAATATTCAGAATGTTATTTCGTTGGATGCTTTTGCCACAGAAAGTGCCGAAATATTATTTGGTCCTGGCTCTGTGATATATGGTAGTGATGCCATCGGTGGTGTGATGTCATTTCAGACATTGGCAACTAAGTTTGCATCGGATGACAAAAGATTGTTTTCTGGTGGATCCACTGCTAGATATTCGAGCGCCAACCAAGAAAAAACGGCACATTTACATTTTCTGCTTGGTGGTAAAAAATGGGCTTCTGTAACTAGTGTGAGTTACAATGACTTTGGAGATCTACGTATGGGAAGTGATGGTCCTGATGAGTATTTGAAGAAGCTAGATGTAGTTAGGCAAGACGACAAGGATGTGGTTGTAGTTAACAAAGATTCATTGGTACAGTCACCATCGGCTTACAGCCAACTAAATTTGATGCAAAAAATTAGTTTTAAGGCGACCGAAAAGACAGAAATTCAATACGCTTTTCATTATAGTGCTACATCTGAATATGCCAGATATGATCGTCACATACGTTATCGCAATGACCAGCCTAGGTATGGTGAGTGGAATTATGGCCCACAAAAGTGGATGATGAATCAAGTCAATGTATTGCATACAGGTTCGGGTAAATTTTATGATCACTTGGTATTAAGATTGGCTCATCAGGCTTTTGAAGAGAGTAGGATAGATAGGGATATCAATAGGCCCACCAGACATATTCGTACTGAAAACGTAGGTGCCTTCTCAGCAAATCTAGATTTGACTAAAACCATTGGAACCAATAGCAAGCTCATTTACGGAATAGAATCGGTTATCAACGACGTACAATCTGAAGGTATAGACGAAGATATCATCAAAAATACAAGTGTCAAAGGACCATCTAGATATCCTCAAGCACTTTGGTCTTCTTATGCTCTGTATGCCAGTTATGATCACAAAATTTCAGATAAGTTTATGATACAGGGCGGAGCGAGATATAATTATTTTACAATGATCGCTGATTATGATACCACATTTTACCCTTTTCCTTTCGTACAATCCACCCTGAATAATGGCGCATTGACAGGAAGTTTGGGTGTCGTTTACAGACCCATTACGAGTACTGTTATTATGGCCAACCTTTCTACAGGATTTCGCTCGCCCAATGTAGATGATTCTGGGAAGGTATTTGATGCTATTGACGGATTTGTAACAGTACCCAATCCAAATTTACGTGCAGAGTATGCTTATAATGCTGAAATTGGGATAGTTCAGGTATTCAATGATAGAGTTCGACTAGATGGTAGTCTTTATTATACCAAGCTGAAAGATGCTTTAGTAAGAAGACCATTTCAGCTCAATGGACAAGACAGCATCATCTACAATGGTGAAATGAGCAAAGTGGAAGCCATACAGAATGCAGCTGAAGCCACGGTAAAAGGAGCACAAATCGGGCTAGAAATTAAACCTGGATTGGGATTTTCTTTGACATCTTCTTACAATATCCAAAAAGGAGAAGAAGAATTGGATAATGGTGGGATAAGTCCATCACGCCACGCTGCGCCTAATTTTGGAACTACTACCTTGTCATGGACCAAAAAACAGTTGACTATAGCGCTGAGTAGCATGTATAGTGATGGCAAATCATTTGATGAGTTACCAATAGAAGAGCAGAATAAACCAGAAATATATGCCAAAGATGATAATGGAAAATCTTATTCCCCTTCATGGACAATATTTAACATCAAAGCACAATATCGCCTTTCAAAACATTGGGATATCAATATAGGTATGGAGAATATTTCGGACCTTAGATATAGGCCTTTCAGTTCGGGAATTGTTGCTGCTGGCAGAAATGTTGTCGCTGCAGCATCTGTAAAGTTTTAAAATTATATATAGACCAAGTCACTGTTTTATTCTAAAAAAGAATCAGTGGCTTGGCCTTTTTTACTAAACTAGTTACAAATCTAACTTTCTTGTTTTAATCTATTGACTTATCCACAAATAGGGCTGCAATTGATTTATACTCATGGGTATTTCTAATGGCTCTTGCAAATAGTTTGGCGCACGAAAGAACCACTATTTTATCCGATTGACCTTTGAGTGGAATACTGTCTGTCACTATAACTTCTGTAATTCTTGAGTTATTTATATTTTCGTATGCATTGCCCGACAATACAGGATGCGTCAATATCGCTTTCACACTTCTAGCACCTTTTTCTATCAATGCATCGGCAGCCTTACATAAAGTACCCGCAGTATCTATGATGTCGTCTATCAATATAACATCTTTGTCCTGCACATCTCCAATCACAGTAATTGCAGACACTTCATTGGCTACTCTACGCTCCTTGTCACATATTACGAGGTCTCTTTCGAAGTATTTGGCATACGATCTTGCTCTTTTTACACCTCCTACATCAGGAGAAGCAAAAGTGACATTACTTAGATCTTGTTTAGCAAGATAGGGGATGAAAATGGCTTCGCTTTTCAGGTGATCTACAGGGATATCAAAAAAACCTTGTATCTGCTCTGCATGCAAATCCATGGTCATGATTCTATTTACACCTGAAGCTTGGAGTATGTTTGCCACCAATTTGGCAGAGATAGGCACTCTAGGCTTGTCTTTTCGGTCTTGTCTAGCGTATCCAAAATATGGTATCACTGCCGTAATATAACCTGCCGAAGCTCTTTTGGCTGAATCTATCATCAGGAGTAGTTCCATAATATTGTCAGCAGGACCAAATGTCGATGCTATAAAAAAGGTGTAAGATCCACGCACTGATTCATTGATTACCACTTGCATTTCACCATCTGCAAAGGTTTTTACAGTGATATCTCCTAACGGGTAGCCATAATAGTCTGATATTCTTTCAGCAAGATATTTGGACTTAGTACCGGAAAAAAGTTTAACTTCAGGCATTCCGTTTTTTGTTTGGTTTCACAAAAGTACTAATTTAGAACATTTAATAATGAAAAGTTTTTATATATTTATTCATTTAATATATAATTTACTTGTTATTAATCTAAAATGAGAAAATAACAAAGTTATTGAGAACAAGATTTCATTATCTTGTACCGCCATGGCCACCCGCTACTACAATCAAAATTTTTATGCTTAAGTAAATGTATTTGAAGAGTTGAATAATCGGATTTTGCATTTTAGCATGATCCGACTTTGATATTTTATTGACCATAGATTACTTTTTATTTTTTTAAGAAATTTTTACATTTATAAATTTTTACAAATACAATTTACTCAGGGATCAACCACCAAAATGGCAACATTTTAGCTTTATAAATGAATGCGTAGTGTAAGGTCAATTTTAACCAATGTCCTGCGAGCCCGATGTCTCCAAAGGTTTTGGATATATCTCTGCCTTGTGTCTCTGGATATTTATTATAGTCTGGAACAATGGGATAAGTGGTGATACTGATGCCGCTACCTTGGGTCATACCATATCCTGCTGATGCTATACATGCAGCTCCCATATTACCCATCGAACCTTTGTGGTGCAAGGACGTTTGGCCGATTTTTATTGAGTCAATGATATTGTCTGCTACAAGTTTGGCAGTAATACCTGATGGCATACCTGTGCGAGGAGGAGAAGGGAATATTTCGGTCCCATTCTTACTCTTTCTAGGTTTTGAGATAGTATGTGGCGGTGCAAAGGCAATACCAGGTGCAAAAATATTAGTATAACTTGGATTTTGATACGTTTCTGGCCAATCTTGAACCGTCCATTCTTCATAAGGTTTTGATGTGTAATCAGCATCGACAATCATGAACCCTCTGAAAAGTTTATCTGTAATATCTTTATTTTCTTTGTCAAATGCTTTGAATCCATGACCTGAGAAAGACGGAATTAACATTGCAAAATCAAAGGTTTCTGAGAGATATTCGCCATCCAAATTTTCATAATGTGCTATTCCTTCTTCAATTTTATTAACGCCTGCACCTAATATCCATTTGATTCCTCTGTCTACAAAAACCATCTCAACCATTTCACTTGACTTCATTGTCTGGTTTCCATAAGTCATCAACATGCCATCCATACCAAAATCACCAAGTTCATTTTCATTAGATATCCAAGTCAGTTCTACTTGATCTCTTACGCCAAACTTAACCAATTCCTTTTCAACATTAAGAATGTATTCAAAAGCTGCTCCTTGGCAAGTAGCCTTGGGATGACCTGTACCTATCAGTATTTTAGCTTTTTTATTTTGGGTTTTTATATTGTTAATAAGTTGATGCAAAGCAGATGAAGCATGGGATGCGTGATCATAAGTGCAGACTGAGTAAGTTTTATTACTGCCAGGATGCAGACCTTCAGTCAAGTCAAATGCTAACTTTGGTCCTGTGGCATTGATTAAAAAATCATAAGTCACTTTTTCTTGAATTCCTGCCTTTTCGCCAAAAACATACTCTACCATCACAAATGGTTGTCTGACTGTGGAGTCCCCTTCGGGATAAAATGAGACTACTTTGGCTTGTTTGTAGCCAATATTTTTCTTTTTATATAAAGGTTCGAGCGGGAATATCACACTTTCTGGCTTCATCCTTCCTATTCCGACCCAAATGTTTGAAGGTACCCATTGATAATTTCTATTTGGAGATACAACCAAAACTTCGTGCTCTTTGCCCAGTTTTCTTCTTAAATGTGACGCAGCAGTATGCCCAGAAATGCCGGCGCCAAGAATAACTATTTTTGACATTGTGACTATAATTTATTAAAAAATATGGCTTTGATAAACTAAAATATGTTGTATAATTGATAAACAACACACAAATATATTTTTTAAACTTAATAGCAACCGTAACAAATGTTACATAAAGGCTTTCTTTTGTGAATTAATTTGTAAAGGTAGGTGCTAAGTCAATATATAATTTTTTAATAACCTAAATCCATAATTTTTTCAACCTATTTTCTTTTAACTTTTGACTGATACATAGATCAACTCATTGCAATTTTCATGTCTGAATATATTTCTAGCGCCTTCTCGCAAATCATTGGCAGTTATTTCTTGGTACCTATTTGGTTCGTCGTTGATAAGATTGGCATCTCCAAGTACTTCGAAATAAGCCAAACTTATCGCTTTATTCAATACGCTTACTTCTGAAAATATCAAACTACTTTCTACAGAGTTTTTTAATTTGACTAATTCTTTTTCCGATATTAATTCATTTTTAAGAATTTCTAACTCTTTCTGAATAGCATCTTTTGCTTTGTCAATGGTAATACCAGGCATTGTTTTGCCTTCGATGATGAAAAGACCGGTGTCAGTTGTTCCCGAAATAAAGGCATCTATAGTGCTAAATAGTTGTTGTTCCTTATATAGGCGTTGATAAAAACGGGACGACCTACCATTGGCCATGATGTCAGATAGCAAATCACTTACATAATACTCTTTACTTAATCTATCGCCGGTATGATAGGCCAAATAAATAGCGTCGTGTGGTACATTTTGGTGAACGATTTCTTGTCTAAACTCCATTTGAGGAGGCTCAGGTAAATATTTAGGTTTGGTATAATTTCCAGCAGGTATGGCCCCAAACCATTTTTGAACCAATGAAAGGCCATAATCTGTAGAAATATTGCCACCAAGCACAATAACAGCATTGTCAGGTCTGTAATAATTGTAAAAAAATGATTCTACATGATCAAGCGTTGCCTCGGATATATGCTTCATTTCTTTACCAATCGTTGGCCATTGATAAGGATGTACTTTGTAACATAGTCGGCTGAGATGATGCCACATATCGCCATAAGGTTCATTAAGACAAGTCTCTTTAAACTCTTCGATCACCACTTTTTTCTGTGTATTGAGTGATTTTTTGCTAAATTTTAGCTGTAGCATTCGATCAGATTCTAGCCAAAGTGCCGTTTCTACATTTTGTGCTGGTACCACTTCATAAAAATTGGTCAAATCTACATTGGTAAATGCATTGTTTTCTCCTCCAGCATCTTGGATAGGTCCATCAAAATCTGGAATATTGATAGATCCACCAAACATCAAATGCTCAAATAAATGAGCAAAACCAGTATGGTTCGGGTCTTCATTTTTAGAGCCTACATTATATACAACATTCACCGCTACCATTGGTGTAGATTTGTCTTCATGTATGATAATACGCAATCCATTATCTAAAGTAAATTTTTCAAATTTGATCATCCCTTCTTTTCTCTTTTTTGGGTTTAGGACTATTCGTATCACCTTCTATGATAATTACGATCTCACCTTTTGCAGGTGTGGCTGTGTAATGGGTTATGGCTTCAGCTACAGGCAAAGTTATAAACTCTTCATAGAGTTTGCTGATTTCCCTAGCGACACAAACTTTTCGATCTGAACCAATAAAGTCACGTATTTCTTCCAAACATTTAACCAATCTGTGCGGAGATTCATATAGGATGATGGTCACATCTAAGGTAGATAAATATTTGAGTCTCGTTTGCCTACCTTTCTTATGTGGTAGGAATCCTTCGAAGTAGAACTTATCTGTTGTCATTCCTGATGATACCAATGCAGGAACAAATGCCGTAGCACCTGGCAAACAACTTACTTTTATTCCTTCAGCTACACACTCTCTTACAAGCAAAAAACCAGGATCAGAAATCCCAGGTGTACCAGCATCAGAGATAAGCGCGATATTTTTACCTTGCTTTAGATGATCGATAATACTTTTGAGCGCTTTATGTTCATTGAATGCATGAAAAGCCCAAAGTGGTTTGTCAATATTAAAATGTTTCAATAATTTGCCACTCGTACGTGTATCTTCTGTAAGCACTACATCACAAGCATTTAAAATGTCAATAGCTCTAAATGTCATGTCATCTAGATTGCCAATAGGTGTCGGAACTATATAAAGCATATTACATTAATCAATGAAGGCACAAACTTATCAATTATTTGCGAAGAGTAGGGTACAAACCTTCATAATTGTAGATTTTAATGATAGCTAAACTAGTAAAAATATGAGTTGTTTTACTTTACAGTGAGCGTCCGTGCTGTTTTAATATTGTTATTACTTGATTTTCAGTCATCGAAGTGATATTAGCAAGTAAAGATATAGCAATGCCTTGGTCAAAACCATTCACAATGACTTCGATTTTTCCTTCTACCTTCCCTTCAGCTTTTCCTTCAGCTTTTCCTTCCAGTCTAATTTTAAGTGTTATATCTTCGTAAAGTGACATAAATATTTGATTTATAGGGTTATCTTTATTTATGACAAACGACCGTGCTGTTTTAATATTGCTATTATTTGATTTTCAGTCATCGAAGTGATATTAGCGAGTAAAGATATAGCTACGCCTTGGTCAAAACCATTCACAATGACTTCGATTTTTCCTTCTACCTTTCCTTCAGCTTTTCCTTCCAATCTATTCTTAAGTGTTATCTCTTCGTAAAGTGACATAAATATTTGATTTATAGGTTTATCTTTATTTTTTTGTATGAGTTCGATGATAATACCATCCTTTTTGCTCAACAACATGATGTAAACAAAATTTTTATTGAAAGAGTTCCTTTCTTCTTGAGTTTGTAATGATTCATAAATCTTTCCCATTTTATCTAGCAAATCATAAGGATTTTGATAGTGTTTTTGTGTTATAATCATAGTAGAAATGGCAATATTTCTTATACTTAGTATAGTCTCATCCGATTGTTTATTGACATCATAAGGAATAACATCAAATTTTGGAATGAATCGTTGTAAATCATCAGGGAAATCTGCAAAATACGAATCAATACTTCGGTACTCCCAATTACCTTTATGATGTGAAAATAACAATGGAATTATCACTCGTCTAGGTTCCTTATTTTTAATCTGATGTAAGTAACCTGCGGATAAATAACTTAATAACTGAAAGGATACTAAAGGGTCACGATAGCTTTTATGTTCTATTAGTATGGTACAAGAGCCTTGTTTGCCATTAACAAGTTCACAATTGTATATGATATCCGTGAGCAGCTCTTTTAAATCTTCAGATATGAATGAGTTCTGTGTTGGTATTAAAGTTTCTAAATTTATTAAAGCCAAAATATTTTTTGGAACGGAAAGCTTAAGAAAATCAATGGCGTTTTGTTTTTCTGATAATCTTTCCTTTACAAATTTGTCGTGTAGGTTATTCATTGACCATTATTTTGATATCACATCTCTTCCGAACAAAAATCTTGAAGTCCAATACTCAGAACCTGTGATTTCATCTATTTTCACTCCAGCAGAAGTGGTAGCATGGACTACTTTTATTTCATCTCCTGAAGCATCTGAAACGATAGCCACGTGTGATATTCTCTCTTCATTGCCAAAAAAAACTAAATCTCCTGGCATTAATTCTTTTTTGGATTTTTGTTTTCCGAGTTCAGCCAATTTGTGTGATGGACCCGATAAGGGAATACCATTTTGAGTGAAAATATACCCTGTAAATCCACTACAATCAAATCCAGTATCTGGCGTTTTACCTCCTGATCTGTATTTAATGCCTTCATATTTTAAAGCATTATTTACTATATCCTCTCGCAGTGAAGAAGATGAAGATTTCGCACTTGATTTTGTATTAGACTTTTTAGTTTTATGATAAGTGTATGGCCTGTTTTCTTTAGTACTATTTTTTGTTTTAGCTCTTTTGTTTGCGGACGAATACTTGCCTGTTCGGGAAGTGTTAGATGGACTACATGAAGTAATCATCATTGTCAATAGGAAAAAAATACTGAAAACAAAAGTGGCGCTTTTTAATTTTATCATTACATTTATTTTGATTGATTATATTTAATGTTAACGAATTAAATATTATTAATAAATATAATATCAAAAATTGTGCCTGACTTTTTTACTTTATTACTTTGCCTTTGAACTTATAAACTCGGCCCAAGTCATTTCCCAATCTGAAACTTCAATTTTCGCTATTATTTCGTTAGCTATCAGTACCATTTCATCTTCTGATGATTGAATTATGTTGTAACGAATGAAATAATGAAAAAAGTGTTCGGTTGTTTTTTGCCCTTTGATATTCAAGGTTAAAATATTATGATCAATATGCCATTGACTTTCATAGATCTGAAATAAACCTACTTTACAACTCATATCTGCATCTACCAAATGTAATACACTACCATAATCTGTAAATTTAAAGATTCCTGCCTTCCCAGGAGCAATAGTTTTAACCATCTTTACCGTTTCCTTACCAAACCATCCTGAAGTGATTTCCCATTTACTATTGATGATGCTTTGTGCTTTGCCTTCTGAAAGGTAAAACATTAAGACAAAAATGGAGATTAAAATTTTAAAAGAATCTAACATACAAAAAATTAAAACAAAGGTAAGACATCATACAATTTCGGTGTGTTATTATTGTTACTTATGATTTACTTATTGAGAAAAGGCATAAATTTGCATTATAAAACAATCTGTTATGGAGATTCTTATGACCAAAATTGTTATTTTTACTACATTCTTAGGTTTGATTTTGGGATTTACCCATAGGAATGAATACATAAATATTGCCACAATTGAAAATACAAACTTTGATACCATACCGAGTAATCTGGCTATCTATGGTGCGCAAGTATTTAAAGAAAATAAATGTCAAAGATGCCACAAACTTACCACAGATGGTAAAAAAAGACTGATTAGTTTGGATGGTGTAGGTGGTAAATATCCCGCTTCGTGGTTTTATAATTTATTAATAGATCCCAAGGCTATGATTCCGAAAACGAGAATGCCTTCATTCGCATCTTTGTTTGATAAGGCGCTCGACAATTCTAAATTTGAAGCTATGCTAGTGATGAAAGATAAAAGTGATTGGACTCAAACTGTAGATTCAAAATGGGAACAACTTAATTTAGAAGTAGATAAGTTGAAAACTAGCATTAAACAGGATTTAAATGGAAAAGGAGAAGAGTTATCATCTGAAGGATTAGCTTTGATCGCTTATTTGCAAAGCATTCCTACATCTCCATTGCTTGTAGCACAATATGAAAAGGAAAACTTATTAAGGGAGATTGAATTAGCAAAACACGAAGTAGAATTTCAAAAAGTACTGAATAAGGAACCATCAGTAATCACAGATATCGCCAACAAGCCATTAAAATCTGATATGAAAATTGGTAAAAAACTTTATATTGAAAATTGTGGTGTTTGTCATGGTCAAGAAGGTCAGGGAACGATTGGTCCCAATCTGACAGATGACTATTGGATAGATGGCAATGATAGCTATAGTATAGCTAAAAGTATCATTGTAGGAAAACCTGAATATGGTATGTTGGCTTTTAGAAACCAGTTGAATCCACAAGAAATAGGGCAAATCACAGCATATCTTAGGTCAATAAAAGAAACAAATCATCCCGATGGTAAAGCTGGGCAAGAAAAACGAATAGAATAAAGTAACTTCTATTATGATTAGAATAAGATTGAATTAAAAAGGGGGAAAATCAATATTTCTTATCTTTGCCATCACAAAATTAAACCAGTAACATGTCAGACAATAAAATCATATTTGCAATGGAAGGCGTCACCAAAACCTTTCCACCACAAAAAACAGTTTTAAAAAATATATGGCTTTCATTCTATTATGGAGCCAAAATTGGCGTTCTCGGTCTCAACGGTTCTGGTAAGTCATCTTTGCTCAAAATCATCGCTGGTATAGACACCAACTTTCAAGGCAAGGTCACTTTTGACAAAGAATATAAGATCGGTTATCTCGAACAAGAACCAAATCTAGACGAAACCAAAACAGTCAAAGAAATCGTCGGCGAAGGTGTACAACACATCGTAGATGTCATCAAAGCCTATGAAGATGTCAATAATAAACTTTGTGAGCCACTCGATGATGACGAAATGATGAAAGCCATCGAAGTCCAAGGCGAACTCATGGAGAAAATGGACCATTATGATGCATGGAATCTCGACCATAAACTAGAGACAGCCATGGAGTCGCTCCGTTGCCCTGAAGGAGACACCGCGATCAGCGTTTGTTCCGGTGGAGAAAAACGTAGGGTGGCACTTTGTAGATTATTATTGAGCCAACCCGATATCCTATTACTCGACGAACCTACCAACCACCTCGATGCAGAATCTGTACATTGGTTAGAGCAATATCTAAAGAGTTTCCCTGGTACGGTCATCGCAGTCACGCACGATAGATACTTCTTAGACAATGTAGCAGGATGGATATTGGAGTTAGATAGAGGCGAAGGTATTCCTTGGGAAGGCAACTATTCTTCTTGGTTAGAGCAAAAAGCCAATAGACTTGCCATGGAAGAAAAAACAGAATCAAAACGTCGCAAAACCTTAGAAAGAGAGTTGGAATGGGTACGCATGGGTGCCAAAGGTCGTCAGGCAAAAGGGAAAGCACGTCTTAGCGCTTATGACAAATTGCAGAATGAAGAAACAAGAGAAAAAGAAGCCAAACTAGAACTCTTCATCCCACCTGGAGATCGTCTTGGTGATAAAGTCATAGAAATCAATGGTGTCTCCAAGGCGTATGGACAGCGTGTATTGATAGATAATTTTAGCGTTTCTATACCGAAAAATGCCATCGTAGGTATCATCGGACCCAATGGTGTTGGTAAGTCCACGCTATTTAGAATGATCATGGGCAATGAACAACCCGACAGCGGCAGCATTACCATCGGGGATACCGTCCACCTTAGTTATGTGGATCAGTCGCACGCAGATCTCAAACCAGATCTTACGGTGATGGAAGCAGTAGGCAAAGGTATGGAACTCATCATGGTAGGCAAAACCCAAGTCAATGTCAGGGCATACCTAAGTAAGTTCAACATAGCTGGCTCAGACCAACAGAAAAAAGTAGGTGTCCTATCAGGTGGTGAACGCAACAGAGTTCACCTTGCCATGACGCTCAAAGAAGGTGGCAACGTCCTACTCCTGGATGAGCCTACCAATGACATAGATGTAAACACACTAAGAGCGCTTGAAGAAGCCATAGAAAACTTTGCAGGATGTGTCATGGTCATCTCCCACGACAGATGGTTTATAGATAG
This sequence comes from Saprospiraceae bacterium, assembly GCA_016714785.1. Classification (GTDB taxonomy): domain Bacteria; phylum Bacteroidota; class Bacteroidia; order Chitinophagales; family Saprospiraceae; genus OLB9. Next base: position 21,819 of record JADKCC010000059.1, on the reverse strand, counting down.
ATTAGCGACCCATATTTTGGCATTCGAAGATGATTCTCAAGTAGTCTTTTTTGAAGGTAACTTCAGTGATTACGAGAAGGCAAAGATAGAGCGATTGGGCAATGTGACACCAAGAAGACCTAGGTTTAAGAGTTTGTTGTAAGGTGCATTGGCATGAGATTTTATTAAGTATGGCAAGCATACCGGGTGCTATTTTTATGATTTCGATTTTGCTGGGTACATTTCTCTTGTGGCCATTGAGTGTACTTATACATGAAATGGGACATGCTATACCCATGTTATTATTTTCAAAAAAATCAGTTTTAATTTGTGTTTGGAATAAGGAGAAATCAAAGAAATTTTTGGAGTTTAATGTGAATCGATTAAAGTTCAAATTAAGTTATGACTCATTATTTGTTAGTGGATACGCACAAATGATTGAAGATATAAATTTAACAAAATGGAAAAATTTTATTATCAATTTATGGGGACCACTTTTTTCAATTTTTCTATGTGGCTCGCTTTTTACGTATCTATTTATTCAAATGTCCATGGATTTTTAAAAATTTTAAGTGTAGGTTTTCTAATTAATTCACTAATTGAATTAATTATATTATTTCGTTACGATATTTATTTTGAAAAACCTTAGTATCAATTTTCTGATGGGGCAAACCTATACCATAGTATTTTTAAAAATTATGGGTTACATGATGTTAATATTGCATTATACAAATATTATTGTCAAGATTTTAAGGCGGCAGTAAAATTGATGAAACCAATTATAGAAGAAGGGTTTGATGACTTTTATTTTTTCATTCATTCTTGATTTCTTTATGTTATAATAATTCTCCTTCACAGGCATATAAAATATATTCTTTATCCCAACAAAAATATGTTATGTCACCTACAGAAATAAGCGAATTTGGTGCATTACTTCTTATAAAGGGAAAAGAGAACGGCAAAGAACTAATTATTAAGGCATTCCAATCTCACCCAAAAGATGATACCATTTTAGCCAATAAAGCTTTTCTTTCACTTATTGAAGGTAATTTTATTAATGCTATTGATATATTTTCTTATTTGAGAAATTCACAATCCTTCAGATCATATGCAAGTTCAAATTTATTATTAGCAAAGTATAAGAACAAAGATGAAAATATTAGACTGAGCCATTTCGATAATTGCTTAATTGAATTCCCATTAGAAGCTTATGCATTCAGAAATAAGGGAATCTACTTATTTGAAAATGAATATTATAAAGATGCAGTAAAGTGTTTCAGAAGTTCTAAGAAGTTAGATAAAAATTGTTATCAAGTAGATGCTTATCTTGACAAATGTCTAACAAAGCTAAATCAAAAAATTGAAAACGATATGTAGAAATAATTAATTAAGAAAATTATCAATTTTTATAACAAATCATCATCATGACAATAGAAATAATATTAGACAATAACAAGTACGTCATCCTGCCTAAAGAAAGGTATGATAGTTTATTAAAAAAACACGTGTACGAAAAATATAATGGTGAACTTTTAAGTGTAGAACAAGCTAAAGCTAGGAGTTTAAAAAGACTGGAAAAATGGATGAAGCCTAAATAAGTGAGAGAGTAGAAAATAATGTGTAAACTCAAGAGAAGAAAAATTAGGCATTTTCTAAAAAAATTATCAAAGATAATAGAAATTTGATTATGAATGATACCAAAATCACGAATTGGCATTGTCCATTTTGATTGAATTTGGTCAATTGCCATAAAAACTGATTTTAAAGCAGCCTGGTCGTTTGGAAAAATGGTCTTTGTTTTGGTAAATTTTCTGATTGCTCGGTTTACCCCTTCGATTGTATTGGTGGTGTACATTATTTTCTTAATTCAGGCGGGTAATTGAATAAAGGGATGAGATTATCCCAATTTTTTCCCAGCTTTTAATGGCATAACTGTATTTACTGTTCCATTTTGTTTTGAATTTTTCAAAAGCGACTAAGGCACTTTGGAGATTAATAGCTCCATAAACTTCCTTCAGATCGGCGATGAATATTTTCTATCTTTCCATGGTACAAACTTTACTGAGTTACGTATTTGGTGGACAATACAGAGCTGAGTTACCGTATCTGGAAGGATGCTTGAATGGCACTAGTAAAGCCGGTAAGGTTGTCCGTACAAGCAATTAAGATGGATTTTACGCCACGATCCTTTAATTCAGAGAGTACGGAGAGCCAAAGATGCGGACTCCGTCTCAGCTATCCAAATGCCTAAGATCTCTTTAAATCCATCAGGTTTCAGACCAATAACTAAATAGATACTTTTATTGATCACCTTGTTATCTTGGCGTATTTTGAAACAAATACAATCCATCCAGGTGATGTAATAAATGGGCTCTAAGGGCCTGTTTTGCCACTCTAGGATGGAAGGGAGCATCTTATTGGTGATATCAGAAACAAATGATTTAGAGACGTTAAAACCGTATATCTGTTCGATTTGATCTGCTACATCTTGAGTACTCATACCTTTAGCGTAAAGGGAAGTGATGACAGATTCTACTTTAGCCGTTGTGGTTTGCCCTTTAGGGAGTACCAAGGGGTCAAATTCACTATTACGATCTCTAGGGACCTGGACTTCGATCTCGCCTTGAGTTGTCTTGACCTTTTTCCCATAAGAACCATTTCGGGAGTTGCCGGAATTATTACCTTTTATGGAATGTTTGTCATACCCCAGCAAATGACTCATCTCAGAGTTGAGGAGGTGTTGAATACCAATTTTGTAAATACCATTCATGGCGACTTCGAAGTCGTTGATGTCCTTTACATTCTTAAAAATGTCTGTAAAATCAAAATTAATGTTGTTACTTTGCATTGCAAAAAGTTGTTAGGTTAAAAAATGTGTTCAGGGTAAGCACCGCAAACATATAAAAATTTTGGGACAAAGGGGGGATTGCCCCCGCGGGGGCAATCCCCCCTTTGTCCCAAAGCCTAACTCCCCCTGGGAGTTTACACAAAGTATTCTACACTCCCTCCAATTACCAAAATGGGTTTTGGAATTTACTTAAGACTGGTGCTTTGTACACAGAAACTTATAAAGTTATGAAGACTATCGCTACCAATCATTCTTCCACCTATTTCATTACATTAAAGCAAGTATTAGGAATGGTGGATATCATTTTAATAAAATAAGTTTTCCCACCACTTTGTGGCTACCAATGGCGATTTTTGATGTGAAAATGTGAGGGAGAAAGGGAGTTCGGCAAGGCCGAACTCCCTTTCTCCCTCACATAAACTCTAATACTAGGTCATTTCGAATGAGCTTTAGCGACTGAAAAACCCCTTTTTTAGTCTAAAATTTTTTAAAATACTAATTTTAGAAAGTAGAACTAATATACAGCTTTAGCAGGTATGCATCTAATTTAAACCCGTAACGTGCATGAAATTGCAAAGGTATCACCTTTAAAATAGTCTGGCAATATAACTTTTGTTATATGTATATTGGGTCTGAAATACTACATGATCTTTGATATTGTTTCACTGAATGTCCAAGTCGTTGAGAGATAAACCTATCAAAAACTTCAGCTTAGCTTAGATAAACTTAAGCGTCGCAAAGAAACACTTAAGCGTTGCAAAGAAACACTTAGGCGTTGCAAAGAAACACTTTAGAGTTACAAAGAAACACTTAAGCGTTGCAAAGAAACACTTCAATATTTGCCCTGCAAAAAGGGAGTGAAGCGTATAAAAAGGCCCTCCACCAAACATTTGCAAGGAAAGGGCTTATAGTTACTTACTACGATTTTATCTTTCCTTTTAGTTACATTTTATGATAGACTTCTTCAAAAGGTACGCGCATTGTGTCGCCCCATACGCCCGTCTCTTCTCTGATGCCACAAGACACTACCATATTGATTTCTGCACCATAGGGCAGCTTTAAGATACATTTTAACCTAGTACTATCGAATCCTTCCATGGGGCACGTGTCATAATTTTCATCGACCATAGCCAGCATAAATGTTTGGGCAGCTAAGGCGTACGTTTTGTGGACGACCACTCTCATATCACTTTCGGATACTTGATACACTATTGGTCTGAAATCCCCGACGATGTTTACCACTACTTTGCGGAATAGACCAAGGATGCCAAAAAACCGCATGTATAAAAAAGGCATTATTTTCCCATAGTACATTTTCTATCTGTTGATTTTTTTGTCCTGTTTATCTGTAAGGCTGTTTTTATGGATATTAAGGATTATAACTCCAACATTTTTTCGACTCTTTTTTGATACAAGTCTTGTCTGGTTACAAAAAACACCATTTTGTTGTGCTCTCTGATTCCTGATTTAAACAGACAATCCTGGGCTTTTTTAGTATATCTGTGTCCGTAATATGATAAAACTCCCAAAGCTGCATATTGATACTATTGGGTGCTAAAGTGGCTAGTTCTATGCAATGTTTTACCTTTTTATCATCAATGGTATCGATAGTAAAATCCCATTTCCCCATATCTTTTGTTCCCATCAAAAACATCAAATACACCTTATCCTGTACTAATTGGGCAATGCCATTAGATAATAATTACACGGTGTTGTTATGATTAATTTTTGATTTGATCAAATCCGATTTAAGTAATCGTTTTTCATCATATTCATCTTTAGATAAGGAGTAGCTAATGAAAGTTCTACTCGTGTAGGTAATAAAGGACTTGATTTTTGCTTCATCCTAAAAAACATCAATGAAGGTTTGTGCTATGGTATAAGCCAATTCGTATTCAGATTGTTCTTGCGATAGGCCCGCGATTCGCTCTTGTAGTTTTGCTTCATTGATGTACCGTCGAATGGATACGGTGCTTTCCAATTATTTAGTCAAGCCATCAGAAGAAGTTGATTTATTAAATAGATTTGCTGAAGAGTATATCGAATAATGTAAAAATGTAAAGTGTCAATATATGCTAAAATATTTTAAATCGCTCAAAACTAGCTCTCTCTAATGCTTCTCTATCTTCAGGGTGCGCTATTTCTATGAGTGCTTTGGCGCGCTGTCTTAAATTTTTACCATATAGATAAGCTACACCATGCTCAGTTACGATATAGTGTGCGTGTGCGCGCGTGGCTACAACTCCAGCACCTTCTTTTAAGAATGGGACGATGCGAGATGCACCTTTTTTAGTTCTAGACGGAAGCGCAATAATCGGTTTTCCACCGGGACTTAAGGCCGCTCCACGCAAAAAGTCCATTTGACCTCCAACACCACTATATTGGTAAGTACCGATGGAGTCAGAACAAACTTGACCAGTAAGATCTACTTCAATGGCGCTATTGATGGCAATTACCTTAGGATTTCTCTTGATGACGTGTGGGTCATTCACATAGTCAATATCTAAAAATGTAAAAGCAGGATTGTCATCTATGTAATCATATAATTTTCGGCTCCCTAATGCGAAACCAGTTACTATTTTATTTGGGTGAATGGCTTTGTATTTATTAGTGACGATATCATTGTCAAACAAATCTATGATGCCATCAGATAGCATTTCTGTATGGATACCCAAATCTTTATGATTGCCCAAACATCTGAGTACAGCATCAGGAATAGCTCCAATACCCATTTGCAACGTGCTCCTATCTTCAATTAGATTGGCAACATTTTCGCCTATTTTGATTTCTTCTGGGCCAACTTTAGTACCAAATGCTACTTCATGCAATGGTTCCTCGCAATAGACCATTGCACTAAATCTTTTAGTATGTATCAATCCATCACCATGTGTACGTGGCACATTTGGATTGACCTGAGCAATCACTTTTTTAGCAGTATTTACAGCAGAACGAGCGACATCAACTGATACACCCATAGAACAATAACCATGTTTATCTGGTGGCGATACTTGTACTATTGCCACATCTATAGGAAGGACATTACGTTTGAAAAGTTCAGGAATTTCACTCAAAAATACGGGAACATAATCAGCCCTACCTTCTCTGACGTCTTTTCTGATTGGTTCAGAAACGAAAAGCGCATTGATCTTGAAGGCATCTTCTAGCCCTGGTTTATCTACAAATATTTCGCCCAATACACTAATAAAAACGAGTTCGATATCTCTTAATTTGTCTCCCAATAAAGCCAAATGTCTCAACATATTGGTAGGAGTCTGTGCACTACCGTGTATAAAAACACGATCCCCATTTTTGATAATTCCTAATGCATCTTCCGTGGATAAATATGCTACTGGCAATCTCATAATACTATCTTACTTTGATTTAGAGTGCAAAGAAAGCAGGTTTTAGAAGTTATCTTTAATGATGAATGTCATTGACATATCTAATAAAGATCACTTTCATATTTCGATTGCCTTCACCATAAACTTATTTTTTTTGCCATTTTCTACCATTAGATATTTATCATGCAAGAGTTCTGATTTACTCACTTGGTGCTCGTGGCTACTTATTTTTATTTTATTAATAGAAATAGCATTGCCTTGGATGGCTTTTCTAGCTTCCGTTTTGGAAGGAAGGATTCCTGTATCAGTCAAGATATCTACGATATTTTTACCTTCACTGATAGTATTATTAGGGATGCTTTTGCAAGGTATTTCTTCTGCAATTGTGTCCAACTGATCTATAGTCATAACTTGAAGGGTATTTGCATTAGCATCTTTACCGAATAGTAGATTGCTGACGGCAACTACAGACTCGTAGTCTTCATCAGAGTGTACTCTTTTAGTCAATTCTTCAGACAATATCGCTTTTAAACCACGAGGATCTTCTGCGTATTCTTTTTCTAATGCTTCCACCTCAGCTTTTGATTTTAGAGTAAAATATCTCAAATACTTAGGTAGATCTGCATCATCTGCATTGAGCCAAAACTGATAGAACTTATAAGGACTTGTCATCCTCGGATCGAGCCAGATATTGCCTTGTTCTGACTTACCGAATTTGGTGCCATCCGCTTTGGTTAGTAGCGGAGTAGTGACAGCATAAGCTTTGCCATCTATATTTCTACGGATGAATTCAGTCCCGGAGGTGATATTGCCCCATTGATCTGATCCGCCCATCTGTATCACACAGTCATGTTTATCGAACAATAATTGAAAATCATAAGATTGCAGCAATTGATAACTAAACTCGGTAAAAGAAAGTCCTGTTTCTAGCCTGTTTTTAACAGAATCTTTGGACATCATATAGCTGACAGTAAGTGTTTTGCCTACATCTCGAAGAAAATCCAAGATATTCATCTCCTTATAAAAATCCAGATTATTGACAATGATGGCTGGATTGGGACCATCGAAATCTAAGAATTTTTTTATTTGTTCTTTCTGAAAAGCCAAATTGCTGTCCAACTCATCATAAGACTTCAGATCGCGCTCTTTATCTTTGAATGAAGGATCGCCGATTCGCCCAGTAGCGCCACCCATGAGCACAATCGGACTGTGACCAGATAGTTGAAATAGTTTGAGCAACATGATCTGCACAAAATTGCCAATGGTCATACTCGGAGCAGTGGGATCGAAGCCTATATATCCTACGACTTTCTTACTATTCAACATTTCTTCTACTCCAGGTGTCATATCATGGAGCATTCCTCTCCACTTCAATTCTTCTATAAAATTAAGCATAAAACTTTAATTACGATTGATCTATTAATAAATAAGGTCAGAAACACGTACTTTTGCATTTTTGAAGGAACAAAAGTAGGTGATTAAAACCGAAAGTGACATATAGATGGTATGAATATTGAGCATTTTATTGCAAAAGGATAGCGTTTACCAATAGTACTTCATTTACCAAAGTGATCATCAGGATAGCTATGGCCGCCATTGCCGTGAGTTTGACCGTCATGATCCTTACTACAGCCATCATCTCTGGCTTCAAAAAAGAGATCACCGATAAGATATTTGGATTTTGGGGACACATAAACATCACGGATAGTAACATCAATAGAAATTTTGAATTATCAGCAATCAATAAAGATGACACTTACTACAATGAAATACAAGAAATCAAGCAAATAGAATACCAATCTGATGCCAAAATCTTGGGCTTCCCTCTAGAGGGTAAAGTCATAGATAAAGTTACCAATGGAGGCGTAAAAGGGGTACATCCGTATATACAATTGGCTGCACTGCTTAGTACAAAAGAAAATTTCCATGGTGTTTTACTTAAAGCAGTAGGGCAGGATTACGATTGGCAAAGGATGCAAAAATTTATTATAGACGGTACCAAAATCAATTATCAAAAAGACTCTGTATCCAATGATCTACTTATTTCAAAAAACATAGCTAATAAGCTCAATATCAAAACGGGCGACAAAGTCGTATTGAGTTTTATAAGAGATAATGTACAAATCAAAAAACGGTTTGAAGTCTGTGGCATCTATAATACTGGTTTAGAAGAGTATGACAAAAGATTTGGTATCGTTGATCTTGCCAAAATACAAGATATTCTGGGCTGGCCAAGTAGTGATGTACAAGGCATGGAAGTCGTACTTGATGATGTCAAAGATATGGATGTTATTTCTGAATATATTTATTATGAAGTGTTGCCACAAAAATACTATGCTGAGACCATCAGATCCAAATTTCCTTCCATCTTTGAATGGCTCAATCTTCAAGACATCAACGAAAAAATTATCATACAACTTATGGTACTTGTAGCCATCATCAATATGATCACAGTACTTTTGATCCTTATACTGGAACGTACCCAAATGATCGGAATCCTGAAATCTCTGGGTATGAATAACGGTAGCATTCGCAAGATTTTTATCTACAATGCTGGCTACATCATATTTTTTGGTTTGCTTTTTGGCAATATCTTAGGCATAAGTATCGCCTGGTTGCAAAAACACTTTCAGTTTATCCAACTTGACGAAGCCAATTACTACCTAAGTACAGCGCCTATTGCCATCAATGGGTGGACCATCCTTTGGCTGAATGTAGCGACGCTTATTGTCACTCTTTTATTCCTAATCATACCTACCATGCTTGTCTCTAGGATTACGCCGGTCAAAGCACTAAGATTTGAATAAAGAGTGATGCCATTGAATATAAGAATCCCTGGTCTTTTTTCACAATTGCCCATTAGGGTATGGAGACTGTTGACTCATTTCATATATCCTTTTAATAAAGCTTTTGCTAATAAATTTCCTCCCAATAATTTTTTGGATTGGTTTATAGATACAGGGTTTTATTTCATAGATGTGATAGCGATTCCAGAGATATATCAAATTTTCATGCGGTTGATGAAGTGGAATACAAGAAAACTCACAGATGAAGAAATACAGTTAGCCTATTATATTTTTGGGAAGCAAATTGATTATAATCTTGTAAGAATAGATAGTGGCGCTAAGTTTGGTACTAAAAAAGTTGCCGTTGCTTATGTAAGTTTCAATACCATTAACTATAATCGCCACATACTCAAAGATGTGTTCATCCATGAGCTGGTCCACATCTGGCAATATCAGCATTTCGGAAGTATTTATATCGCCAGAGCTATCAAAGCACAACTTAGTAAAGAAGGTTACGATTATGGAGGAGCACCCAATCTATACAATATGATGCTTAAAGGAGCTCGATTATCTGACTTCAATTTCGAACAGCAAGCAGATATCATCGAGGATTATTACCGTATGATTACCAATCCCGCTAAAGCAGGCCCAATGAATTTGAGTATATATCAGTATTATGCTGATCAGTTGGAGATAATCTAAAACCTTTTTACAAAATTAAGGTTATCAATCTTATCAAAATCAAAACCAATATGTCTAGTCCAACAAAAATAACAGTAAATAATAACGGGTCACTCAAAGTAGAAGGTGATATGATAGTGGTGGATCCTCAAGGAAATGAATACAACTTACAAGGAAGAACTGTTGTCAGTTTTTGTAGATGTGGATTATCTAAGAACAAACCTTTTTGCGACGGTGCACACAGAGATCACTTCGAGCATGATGCAGTAGCCTTCGAATTGCCACCTAAAAAAGTCTAGAATATTTTGACAATATAATCAGATTTTATTTGGTATTTTCTGCTACAAAACCTTTCCATCTTTTCATATATTGTATAAAAGATGATCCGAGTGATGCGGCACTTAGTTGAGATTCACTGTAAGGTGGACTTTGTGGTTCATAATGAATGTCTTTGGATTTAGTAGGCCAATCTGCTATGCCTATACCGACTCTACCTAGGGAAACAAAATCAGCTCCAAGGGCTAATGCTTGATTGGCTTGCGCAGAAGACCATATCTCTCCTGCCACAAACAAAGGAAAATGATCGTCTAGCTGCGCTCTAAACCATGAGATGACAGGTTTTTGGCTTTCTGGATACTTCTGAGGTGATGCGAAACTATCCCAAGTAGAAATATCCAAAAAATCTGCCCCATCATCTTTGAGTATTTGGGCTAATCGAAGACTTTCGTCAAAATCAATGCCTTTGAATGTGTATTTATCTTCGGGAGATATCCTTATGCCAACTAAAAACTCCGGAGGAAGCATCTGCTTAATGCGCTTAAGTATGGTTCTAACTAAGTTAATCCTATTTTCAAAACTTCCTCCGTATTGGTCCGTCCTTTGATTGGTAGCGCTGCTGATGAATTGATGTAACAAATACCCATGAGCGGCATGAAGTTCTATTCCATCCATTCCCGCTAAGTATGCACGCCGTGCAGCTGTGACAAATGCATCTATTACTTCTTCAATTTCTGCAGGTGAACCTTCTCTGACATTTATTTTATCTCGACCAATAGTCATCTCATGAGATGATGCACTCCATGGTTGCGCACCTGTCAAAGATTCGGGAGATCGCGCACCACCATGAAATAATTGTACAATGGCCAGACTATCGTATTGATGAATGCTATCTGCCAACCTTTTTAACCCTTGGATATGATCATCACTCCAAATGCCTAACTCTCCGGGCCATCCTTGACCAGCTTTAGATACATGTGTTGCACAAGTAAAGATGATTCCAAACCCTTCTTTGGCCCTACGAATCAGGAAGTTAAACTCATCTTCTCCTAATGTACCATCATTATTACTTTGCCCATTGGTCATTGGTGCCAAAGCAATCCGGTTAGCACTTATTTTAGCTGTGTTGGTGAATTGGTAAGACTCAAATAATTTCACTACTCCTCTCCCAATCCAGCCAAATCCAACAAAAAGGCATATTCCATTGCTGTTTCCTTTAGGCGTTTGAATCTTCCAGAGGCACCACCATGTCCCGTATCCATGTTGCAATACATCAGTAAAGGATTTTTGTCAGTCTTAAGCTCGCGGAGTTTAGCTACCCATTTGGCTGGCTCCCAATATTGTACTTGTGAGTCCCAATATCCTGTAGTGACAAGGGTAACAGGGTAGGCTTTGGCTTCTACGTTATTATAAGGTGAGTACGACTTCATATAGTCATAATAAGTCTTATCTTTTGGATTGCCCCATTCGTCAAATTCACCCGTTGTTAATGGTATGCTTTCATCTAGCATAGTGGCAATGACATCTACAAAAGGTACTGCTGCTATAACACCTTTCCAAAGTTCAGGTCTCATATTCATCACAGCACCCATGAGCAAGCCACCAGCACTGCCTCCATTTGCAAACAGTTTGTCCTTGGCAGCATAGCCTTCTTTTATTAAAAAGTCACCACAATCTATAAAATCTGTAAAGGTGTTTTTCTTTTTAAGGAATTTACCATCTTCATACCACTGCCTGCCCATCTCGCTTCCACCACGTATGTGTGCAATCGCAAATCCAAAGCCTCGATCTAATAAACTTAACCTTGTAGATGAGAAATAAGGATCCATGCTGTAGCCATAAGAACCATAAGCGTAAAGCAACATTGGCCTTGTACCATCCTTTTCAAATCCTTTTTATATACTATAGAAATAGGTACTAATGTACCATCTGTGGCTTTGACCATTTTCCTTTCAGATACATAATCACCTGCATTAAATGTACCTATAACTTCTTGTTGCTTAAGTAATTCCAATTTTTTTGTTTTAACATTGTAGTCGTAAGTCGTATTTGGAGTGGTCAATGATGTATAATCCAATCTCAATAGATCTGTTTCAAAATCAGGGTTGATACCTGTACCTGTAGTGTAAGATTCTTCGCCAAACTGTACATAATGTTCTGCCTTACCAACCCACGGTCTGATGCGAAGCTGAGTGATACCGCCTTTTCGTTCAGAGATTACCATGTGATTTTTGAAAATATCAATACCTTCTATAAATATATTTTTATCATAAGGCATTAGGTCTTTCCAGTTTTCCTTGGTTGTGGCTGTTTCAGGGGTGACCATGATTTTGAAGTTTTGTGCATCGTCTTTATTGGTGCGAATGTACCATTTGTCTTCATAATGGCTAATATCAAACTCCAATTTGCGTTCTCTAGGTTGAAACATACGGAATTTTCCAGTAGGATTGTCTGCTTCCAATATTTGGTATTCTTGTGACAAGGTAGCCGATGACCCTAAAATAAGATATTTTTTTGATTTACTTTTATAGATAAAGGTACTAAATGTCTCATCTTTTTCGTGAAATACCAAGACATCCATACTAACAGGTGTTCCTAGAGTATGTCTGAAGATTTTATAAGATCTTAGTGCCGCATCTTGCTTAGTATAAAATAAATTTTTGTTGTCGTTGGCCCAAACGATGCCACCTGTTGTATTTGGAATGACATCTGATAAGTTATTGCCTGAGACAAGATCTTTAAATCGCACAGTATATTGACGTCTGCTTACGGTATCTTCGCTATAGGCCAATATTTTATTATCTGGACTGACTGTTCTGCCACCAATAGCGTAATACTCGTAACCTTTTGCCAAATCATTTACATTGAGCATGATTTCTTCAGGTGCTTCTAGGTTGTCTTTTTTGCGACTATGGATAGGATATTCTTTTCCTTCTTCATACCTAGTGATGTAAAAGTACCCATTTTCTTTGTACGGCACAGACATATCTGTTTGTTTGATCCTACCTTTTATTTCTTCAAACAGTCTTACCTGAAAACTATCCGTGTGAGACATCATTTTTTCACGATATGCATTTTCAGCATTTAGGTAATCCAATACCTTTTGCGTCTGAACGTCAGGTTTTTTGGCATTTTTCTGATCATCAGATAATCTCATCCAAAAATAATTATCTACAACAGTATCTCCATGAGTAACAGATATATATGGAGATTTTTCAGCTACAGGTGCAATGATATCTGTTTTCGATACAAGTTTACTTTCTTTATATACCATATTTGAAGTTGGACTTCCGTTTTTATTGCCACAGGAAATCATCGCAAAGATAGTACTTAAGGCTATGATAGTAAAATGAAATTTGTTCATCAGACTTTTAAATTGAGTAGGTGAGTAATAAAAGACCAAATATATTTTAATATTTTGATAATTTTTTGTTTTTTCTACCAAATAAGCAAAAAAACAGATATTTTGTGACCGTAAATGAAGCTAAGTACATCATATAGACAAATCTTATCACTTTCAGTGCCCATTATGCTAGGAAGTGCGGCTCAAAATATCATTGTACTGAGTGATAATGTATTTCTTTATCATTATAGTAGTGTTGACTTTGCGGCATCAGGACTCGTTGGTGTTTTCTATTTGATCATAGCCAGTATTGGATATGGATTTTCTCGTGGCGGACAGATTATTATTGCTAGGCGCAATGGAGAACAAAATTACAAAGGTGCCGGTACAGATTTTCAATCTTTATTTATATTTGAAGCAGCCCTTGCCGTCATTTTGTTTTTATTTTTACAATACGGAAGTCATTCCTTCTTCAAACTTTTTGTAAACAATCCCGACATACTACAGAAATGTGTAGAATATATTGGACCTCGTAGCTGGGGAGTGTTTTTTAGTTATTTAGGTGTCTCTATGATTGCATTTTATACAGGCATAGCACGTACTAAGTTTATTATATACGATACCTTGGTGTTAATTGTAGTTAATATTATTTTAAATTATGTTTTAGTCTTTGGTAAATTTGGGTTTAAGCCTATGGGAATTGCCGGAGCAGCATTGGCCAGCACCATAGCTGAAGTAGTAGCTTTTATCGTATTTATTGGTTATATGGTATGGGACAAAAGCAATAGAAAATATGAATTGCTAAGCATTCATAGTCTGGTGATCAAGGATTTTACCAATATGTTTAGAATATCTATACCTATTGTATTCCAATCTATTTTGGGTATAGGCTCTTGGTTTTTATTTTTTAGTTTCATAGAGAATGTAGGAAAACAAGAATTAGAAATATCCAATTTGCTTCGTACGGTATATCTCATCTTATCCATACCATGTTGGGGATATTCAGCTGGTATCAATACTTTAGTTAGTAGTTTCATAGGTAATAAAAAGAGACAAGCAGTCTTCCCACTGATCATCAAAACAACCAAACTGAATCTATTGACCACGATGCTCATATCTTTACCCATTGTATTGTTTCCAGAATTTTTTTTATATCCACTTTTTGGAAAAGACGATATGACATTGATACTATTAGCCAAACCATACATGTTACTTCTTTTAGGTATTTTATTAACATTTGGCATTGGTGGCATTTTTTTCAATGGATTGATAGGAACTGGTCATACGCAAACGGCTTTGAGAATTCAAACTATCTTTACCATTTTCTACATAATTTACAGTTATTTTATGATCAAACATTGGTATTTTGGTCTATATTGGGCTTGGGGCGCGGAGATATTCTATTGGTTGGGTATCACCATAATGTCTCTACTATTTTTAAAAACCAAAAAATGGCATTTCCTCAAATTTTAGTCCGAGATAAGCTACAATTCATCTTTAATTTTTCAAAAACAACAACAAACTAAGGTTATTATTTATTTAATCTATAATGAAGTTGCAAATCCATGCGAAAGCAACAGACAAATTATTTTCAAAACAATAAAAGTGATGTAGTATGCAGAGAATTTTTTTTCATGACAAAAACCCAAATAAAAGAGACCTCAAAGAAGTAGCTGACAGGATCAATAAAGGAGAAATTATCATCTTCCCTACAGATACGATCTACGCTTTGGGCTGTTTGATGACCAATAAAGCTGGTATAGAACGAATATGCAGAATATTGGACAAAAAAGAAAAACAAGCCAAAATGTCTCTCATTTGTCCTAATATCAGTGTTATATCCCAATATACACAACAGATAGACAACAATGTATTCAAGACAATGAAGCGATATCTACCAGGACCCTATACCTTCATTTTAAAGTCAAATAATTATGTGCAGAAGTTTTTTAAAAACAATAAGGAAGAGATTGGAGTTAGGATACCAAATAATGAAATCTTAGATGGTTTGGCGGAATTTCTCGATGCTCCTTTGATTTCTACTTCACTGAATACTGAAGATGGCATTCAAAAATACTTTACAGATCCCGATGAAATAGAGCAAACATTCCAACATACAGTAGATATTTTGATAGATGGTGGCATTGGTGACAATGCTGAATCGACTGTGCTGGACTGTACTGGCGAAGAAATAGAATTGATAAGAGAAGGGAAGGGAGAAGTGGATTAATTTATCTCTTTCATAGTATAAATAACTAGTAAAGCCAAATCCAAACAAGATTTGGCTTTTTTTGTTTTGAGTACATAAGTTAGTGTCAAAGCTCTACACATAACCAGATGTAAATTTTTTCTATCAAAAAATTCACTTAGGATAAATTGATTTGTATTTTTTTATATTAAGTTTTTCCATTAATTCGTCACTTGTTAAAATTTCATCGTTTTAGGATTCATGAATAATGTTTTTCGCCAAGATTAAATACTGTGAGATCATAATGAATCCGTTTTGCCCCATCATTTATTTGTGGTTCAAACGATAGATGGAGTAGATAAATTTGGTGAGTTTTGTTTTTACTTAGGGCTTGCTGACTAAGGTACAACCAATTGATAAATAATAAATTATGTCTATAATAAACAAATTAAATGCAAACCTTTTAATTGATTTTGTCCAAAAGTCGTGTACCTTGGGTTGGCTTTTGCCTTATGCAGGCGGCAGTTACTTTTTTGCATTGCCCAAAAAAGTCTAGTTCAAAAAAAGGTAACTGAATGGTGCAGCTTTGCTGCATTTGAGTGATACGAAATCACTCAAAAATGAAGTCACTGATTTAAACTTAAATCAGCTAGGTGTATTGTTGTTCATTTTCGACCTGCCCATCCCTTACGGGTTCCTTCGCTTCTGCATTGTCATGGCCCACCCACCCGTTTCACGGTTCACTTCGTCAAAGACTTGCGGCCTTTGGTGCTTTGCACTACACCTGCCCACCCGTTTCACGGTTCACTTCGTCAAAGACTTTGTCTTTGGTGCTTTGCACTTCACTACGTTTATATTCTCTATTGCTTGTTTTTTGAACGATAATCTCCGTTAAACTATTAACCAAAAATAATAGCTGACTTTTTCAGCAGCCCCTATTTATCATAACATGATTTTCCTTATAAAATATTTTCAAATCATACTTTTCAAATGATTCGTATGTCTCAAAATCATCAATCAAAATGCCAGAAAGGGCATGGATCAAATTTTTAGGGCTATCATCTTCAAGTTCTATTTCCATAAAGTCTTCATAGCCATCAATAAAATCGTAAACAGATTGACCTTTAAAAATGATTAACAGAATAATCGTTGCCTGCATTACCAAGGAGCTAAAACTTTACTACTTTTTGTTTTTACACCATTCCGAAAATTCATTAGCCGAAAGCGTATTGAGACAAAAATCAGCAGTCAAACCACCTTTTCTTGCCACAGCTACACCATATTTTACGTAGTGTATGGATTCTTTAGAATGGGCATCAGGATTAATAGAAACCATGACATTTTTGTTCATAGCATAAGGTATCCATGTCCAGTCCATATCTAGTCGTTGTGGATTGGCATTTAGTTCCATAGCTACGCCATTGGCAAGCACAAGCATCAATTACTTTTTTGTAATCCACAGGGTATCCAGGACGAGCGAGCAATAATCGACCAGTAGGATGGCCTAGTATTTTGGTATAAGGGTTTTCTACCGCTTTGATGAGTCTTTGTGTTGCTTTCTCTTCATCCATATTCAATACTGAATGGATCGATGAGATCACTAAATCAAATTGGGCCAATATTTCATCACTATAATCCAATGATCCGTCCACTAGAATATCACTCTCAATGCTTTTGAATATTTTGAATCCATCTGAATATTTTGCATTGAGCACATCGATTTCTCCACTGCATCAATACTCTATCTTCATTGAGTCCACCTGCATAACCGGCTGATTTGCTATGATCTGAGATGACAAAATATGCATAACCAGATGTATGCACATAGTCGGCCATATCGGCCAATGAATGTAGGCCGTCGCTATACGTACTGTGATTGTGGACAATGCCTTTGATTTCTTGAACTTCTATGAGTTTTGGTGCATGCGTTTTGTATAGATTTATGACATCAGGACTTTCACGATGTTCTGCTGGGACGAGTGATATGCCTTTGTGGGCAAATATACTTTTGGCGTCACCATGTATTAAATCTTCTTCTGTAAACGCACTTAAAAAAAGTTTCGTTTCCAGATCGCTTGAATAGTTCTTTATCAAATTCTGCTCTTGATACCTCGTAAATGAATAGCGGAAAACTTTATAATACCAATTATCATCCACTTTTCTGCCAGACTTTCGTCCAACACACTTGGATCTATGGGTATGTTGACAAAATTTCTATCCCTTTCACTTCAGGCATATAACGGACGATATCTCCGCATAAAGCAAGTTTTGACTCAGGATATTTTAATTGCAATTCAGCCAAACATTTTTCAGCGAGTTGATGGACATGGGCATAAAGATATTTTCCTTGTGATGCTTGGAAATATTCTAACTTTTCTTTGATATCTGCCTGTGTTTTAACCCAAATCCAGAGTAGGCTACTAATCTGTTTTCATTGCAAGCATACAACAATTCACCTACAGAAAGTATGTCCATTTCTTTCCAGATTTGTTTCACTTTTTTGGGTCCCAAACCTTTAATAGAGCATCTCTTGGATACCGGCAGGTGTTTGCCTTTGTTTCTTCAGGTGCTTTCATGCTTCCTGTGTAGCCAGTTCTATGATTTTTCGGCTATCGCTGTCCCTACACCTTTGATGGCGGCAAGCTCAACTTTGGGCATGATGCTGGAGGTCACCTTCCAATTTTCTAAGACTCTCAAATAAGCATTGGCGTAAGACTTGATCTTGAAAGGATTTTCGTCATGAAGTTCCAATAACTTGGCCAAAAGATCAAATTTACCTGCTATCTGTTTATTATTCAACATATTTTTTTAAAAATTACAAACAAAGAATGAAACACCTAAACGGCTGAACTAGTGAATTAAAGAGCATTTGAACAACCGAACTATCGATCATGCAAGCACCTGATCACCCGAAAAATATAGCCGTTTTCCTTAAGTATCAAAATCAAACTAATGATTCCCACTATTGGATGAAAATATTGTGGCAATATCTGAATACCGGTATGGCGTTGATGATGGTAATTACCAGACCGAAGCAAATGATATAGGACAACCATGGAAGTTTTCTTTTTCCACCACCAAAGCGGAATAAGTGGACTTGCAAGGATATTCCAATTGTATTTAGTAGGTATATGATCCGTGCCAAAACCACATAAATAACATCAATACACTTGCCAAAGTCAAGACAATAAGCCAAAACTGATCGTATTTTTTAATCCAATGGGTACTAATTCCACGTAAGTGTCGGAAAAAAATATTAATCTCTATTAGTAACAATAATAGGAATAAAAAATAAGGTAAAGCAAGAAATTGGGATTACTATTGGGGAGGTCAAACCCAAATTTTATTTTCTTTAAGCTGTAAACCATTTTGTTTAGGGTCGGCATATTTAGCAAATTGGATGGCCTCCGCTAGATAGTCAGGGATAAAAGTTTTGACTCAAAGTAGTCTTTGGTCTGCGAGTGCCCGATGATGAGATCGATACCAAGTTAGTCCAAGGCATTCTATTTTGGTACTCTTTGATGATTTGCCGAAATGTTTTATTTCAAGCACGCGTAGTATCCACGTAAATCCAGTAATATTATGGTCAATGATATCGCGCAGTCCAGTGGCACAATTGTCCATAAAAAGTCATACTTGGTTGTTCTGTTTTCTGGCTGCATATTGACTTCGTACTTGATGACCTTTGTTTTTGTAAAGAATCTAAAGACAATACTTGTTCGGTTTACGCTCTCTCTGAAAATAGTCGTATTCTGCAATAAATCTATTATAAGTACACATCCAATGTGCAGGGAAGTTTCCCTCATAAATTTGATAATAAAACCTTTTGTCTTGAAGTCGAAAGTACCATAATTATATACTAAATCGGTGCCAGCAGTATTATCTACAATGCGGATGGCATTATGGACATAGATAGTATAAATATCATGTCCTGCGCACAAGTTAATATAGGAAACTGTGATGTCACTTTTTCATTTTGGGCTGCAAAGAAGACTGACCAATAAACCATAAAAAGATTAATACTCTATTCATAGACCAAAGGTACTATCTAATTTTAAAATCCCAAATATGTGGTAAACTATTTTTGGTTGTTAATTATTTTAAACTTCTCTTAATATAAACACATTTAACCAAAAATTATTTTTTTATCTAATCATCCCGATATACATTTGCATCGTTATTTATTATAAACCATTTTAACACGAAGATTATGTCTTATTTCATCAAATCAGAATAGCGCAGCACCTGCTGACAACATTCTTCGTGGCTTACATTTCTCTTAAGAATATCCTTTCCCATAGATATATGAAGCCCGAAGAAGTACATTTCAACGGGCTTTTTATGCTTACTACTTTCGATTTACCATCATAATTTGTCATCTCTGGTCCTTATTAGGGAAGAATTGAACAAGTGGCACAACTAAATTTCCCGTTTGGTATCATTTTGAAGCTTGAAATTGTATTTCAGGCAGAACCTACCGTCTTGCAATTCATATTGCACATTTATTTTATATTTTATTAATTCAAAATCAATCATTCATGGGAAGTAAAATCTCTGGGAAGGACTTAATTAAATTGGGCTTTCCTAAAATAATTCAATAAACATTGCGCTCGGATATATCAATGGAGATACAAAAGCGCGAAAAAGAAAGGTCTTGGCACAAGCGAAAGAAGTTTGCTACAACCAGATACGTTTATGGGCGACCCAACCGGGGGAAAATAGCCGAAAGTTTGGTCAAACCCGTAGAACTAAAAATGCATCGATTAAAAAACAGAACGCGTGCCTTTTCAGATCTATGGCGAAAACGAAATAGGAGATGCCGCAAAGTATCAATTGTACGAATCTCGTCAAACTTCCTGTTGCCGTCAAAGGGGCACTCATGCCTGATGGTCATGCTGGATACGGACTTCCGATAGGTGGTGGTATTAGCTACGGACAATGCGGCGGTCATTCCTTATGGCGTCGGTGTGGATATCGGCTGTAGGATGAGTTTGTCTATTTTTGATTTGCCAGGCACTTATGTCAATGGTCGGGAAGATGAACTGAAAAAACATACTCCAAGACCACACTAAGTTTGGCATGACAGAGACACACAAAATCAAGGCCGATCATGCAGTGTTGGACAGGAAAGAGTTCCGAGAGATTCCATTGCTTAAAGGCATGATCGACAAAGCGTACAAACAACTGGTACATCAGGTGGTGGCAATCATTTTGTGGAGTTTGGAATTGTAGATATCGATCGGACTTTACCTGAATGGAAACTCAAACTGGTAGTTACTTTGCAGTTTTGTCTCACAGTGGTTCGCGCGGATGGGTGCCAACATTTAAGCATTGTGGGGCCCTCGCTATGAAGCAGTGTCCTTTGCCACGTCAGGTGCAGCATCTGGCGTGGTTGGACCTGAACACACGATGGTGTGGAATATTGGTTGGCGATGAATCGGGGGACTATGCTGCGGCTTGTCCCGAAGACGTACATCGACGGCTTAGCAAGCATTGGGTAAACGTGTTTTGGTCAATATTTCCAATAACCATAACCTGGCTTGGCGCGAAACCATGAATGGCAAAATGTATCGTTCATCGCAAAGGAGCTACCTGCTTCTCGTGGAGTATGGCTGGCATCATTCCGGGATCGGTGACAGCGCGGGCTATATTAGCCAATGTTAGGCAAGGTGATGAAAATAGTATCCAATCTGCTTCACATGGTGCAGGAAGATTGTTTTCAAGAGCCCAATGCAAAGTCGGACTACAGCATGAGATCAAAAAAACGACTCAAAGATGCGGGTGTGACTTTAATCGGTGGTAGTATCGATGAATCGCCATTGGCATACAAGAGACATCACAAGGTTATGTCGTTACAAACAGAATTAGTGGACATCATGGGCACATTCACGCCCAAAATTGTAAAAATGGACAAAGGATAACATCGTATGCAAAGTTAATTCAAATCACATCAGGTCGTGGACGGCTAGATGTATGCCAGAGTAGTTGCTCGGGTACTTGAGATTTAATGGATGAAGCTTAAGGAATCTTGGACTGAATATTCAAGTATTGCAAAAAATAGCAGGCGACGAAAATGGGTCTGTTGAGACAGCACTTTTGTCCATTGAAGGAATTAAAACGTTGGGTTTTGTCGCTTCGTGGATTGGTACGATACAATGGATGGGCGAAAGCGAAATACGCAAAGACCATAAACGAAAGGGTGGTATATTAGCGCATATCTTTGAAGTAGAATGCCACAGACATGGAGATCAAAGACGTAGCGATATCTCCTATCAGGCCATGCGCAGTTCTGGTGCTGGTGGGCAACATGTCAATAAGGTGAGTTCTGCTATCAGGCAACTCATCTTCCCACAGGAGTCTAAGTAGTTACTATGGAT
>JADKCC010000058.1 GCA_016714785.1 Saprospiraceae bacterium | reverse complement strand
CAGCATAGCCTTCTTTTATTAAGAAGTCACCACAATCTATAAAATCTGTAAGGTGTTTTTCTTTTTTTGAACCCACCATCTTCATCTACTGTCTGCCCATCTCGCTTCCTACGTATGTGTGCAATCGCAAATCCAAAAGCATAAATCCAATAAACTTAACCTTGTAGATGAGAAGTAAGGATCCATGCTGTAGCCATAAGAACCATAAGCATAAAGCAACATTGGCCTTGTACCATCCTTTTCAAATCCTTTTTTATATACTATAGAAATAGGTACTAATGTACACCATCTATGGCTGACCATTTTCCTTTCCGATACATAATCACCTGCATTAAATGTACCTATAACTTCTTGTTGCTTAAGTAATTCCAATTTTTGTTTTAACATTGTAGTCGTAGAGTCGTATTTGGAGTGGTCAATGATGTATAATCCAATCTCAATATAGATCCATTTCCAAAATCAGGGTTGATACGCTGTAGTGTAAGATTCTTCCTTAAACTGTACATAATGTTCTGCCTTACCAACCCACGGTCTGATGCAAGAAGCGTTGATACTGCCTTTTCGTTCAGAGATTACCATGTGATTTTGAAAGTAATACCTTCTATAAATATATTTTTATCTTGAGGCATTAGGTCTTTCCAGTTTTCCTTGGTTGTGGCTGTTTCAGGGGTGACCATGATTTTGGAGAAGTTTTGTGCATCGTCTTTATTAGTGCGAATGTGCCATTTGTCTTCATAATGGCTAATATCAAACTCAATTTGCGTTCTCTAGAGTTTGAAACATACGGAATTTTCCAGTAGGATTGTCTGCTTCCAATATTTGGTATTCTTGTTGAAGGTAGCCGATGACCTAAGCCAAGATATTTTTTGATTTACTTTTATAGATAAAGGTACTAAATGTCTGTCACTGAAATGCCAAGACATCCATACTAACAGGTGTTCCTAGAGTATGTCTGAAGATTTTATAAGATCTTAGTGCCGCATCTTGCTTAGTATAAAATAAATTTTTTGTTGTCGTTGGCCCAAACATTACCACCTATTGTATTAGGAGATGACATCTGATAAGTTATTGCCTGAGACAAGATCTTTAAATCGCACAGTATATTGACGTCTGCTTACGGTATCTTCGCTATAGGCCAATATTTTATTATCTGGACCGACTGTTCTGCCACCAACCATGTAATACTCGTAACCTTTTGCCATATCATTTACATTGAGCATGATTTCTTCAGGAGTGCTTCTAGAGTTGTCTTTTTTGCGACTATGGATAGGATATTCTTTTCCTTCTTCATACCTAGTGATGTAAGTACCCATTTTCTTTGTACGGCACAGACATATCTGTTTGTTTGATCCACCTTTTATTTCTTCGACAGTCTTCAGAAAACTATCCAAGTGTGAGACATCATTTTTCACGATGTGCGTTTTCAGCATTTAGGTAATCAATACCTTTTGCGTCTGAACGTCAGGTTTTGGCATTTTTCTGATCGTCAGATAATCTCATCCAAAATAATTATCTACAACAGTATCTCCGTGGGTAACAGATATATATGGAGTTTTTCAGCTACAAGTGCAATGATATCTGTTTTCGATACAAGTTTACTTTCTTTATACACCATATTTGAAGTTGGACTTCCGTTTTTATTGCCACTGGAAATCATCATAAAGATAGTACTTTACGATTATGATATAAAATGGAATTTGTTCATCAGACTTTTAAATTGAGTAGGTAGTAAAAGACCAAATATATTTTAATATTTTGATAATTTTTTGTTTTTCACCAAATAAGCAAAAAACAGATATTTTGTGACCGTAAATGAAATAAGTACATGATATAGACAAATCTTATCACTTTCCAGTGCCCATTATACTAAAGGGAAGTGCGGCTCAAAATATCATTGTACGGGTGATAATGTGTTTCTTTATCGTTATAGTAGTGTTGACTTTGCGGCATCAGGACTCGTTGGGTTTTCTATTTGATCATAGCCAGTATTGGATATGGTTTCTCGTGGACAGATTGTATTGCTAGACGCAATGGAGAACAAAACTACAAAGCGCAAATACAGATTTTTAATCTGTTTTATATTTCAAGCTGCTCTCCGCTATCATTTTATTTTATTTTTGCAATAGGAAGTCATTCCTTCTTCAAACTTTTGTAAGACAATCCGACATACTACGGAAATGTGTAGAATATATTGGACCTCGTGACTGGGGAGTGTTTTGGTGTTTCAGGTGTCTCTATGATTGCATTTTTACAAGGCATAGCACTACTAGAGTTTATATATACGATACCTTGGTGTTAATTGTAGTCAATATTATTTTAAATTCTGTTTTAGTCTTTGGTAAATTTGGGTTTAAGCCTGTGGGATTGCCGGAGCAGCATTGGCCAACACCATAGCTGAAGTAGTAGCTTTATCGTATTTATTGGTTATATGATAGGGGACAAAAGCAATAGAAAATATGAATTACTAAGCATTCATGGTCTTGTGATCAAAGTTTACCAATTGTATGGGATATCCATGCCCATTGTATTCCAATCTGTTTTGGGTATGACTCTTGGTTTTATTTTTTAGTTTTGCAGGATGTAGGAAAGCAAGGTTGGAAATATCAACTTACTGCATACGATATATCGATACTGTCCATACCATGTTGGGTGTTCTGCTGGTATCAATACGTTAGTCAGTAGTTTCATAGGTAAAAAAGAGACAAGCAGTCTTCCCACTGATCATCAAAACAACCAAACTGAATCTATTGACCACGATGCTCATATCTTACCCATTGTATTGTTTCCAGAATTTTTTTATATCCACTATTTGGAAAAGAGATATGACTTTGATACTATTAGCAAAACCATACTTTTACTTCTTTTTAGGTATTTTATTAACATTTGGCATTGGTGGCATTTTTTTCAATGGATTGATAGGAACTGGTCATACGCAAACGGCTTTGAGAATTCAAACTATCTTTACCATTTTCTACATAATTTACAGTTATTTTATGATCAAACATTGGTATTTTGGTCTATATTGGGCTTGGGGCGCGGAGATATTCTATTGGTTGGCAGTCACCATAATGTCTCTACTATTTTTAAAACCAAAAATGGCATTTCCTAAATTTTAGTCCGAGATAAGCTACAATTCATCTTTAATTTTTCAAAAACAACAACAAACTAAGGTTATTATTTATTTAATCTATAATGAAGTTGCAAATCCATGCGAAAGCAACAGACAATTATTTTCAAAACAATAAAAGTGATGTAGTATGCAGAGAATTTTTTTTCATGACAAAAACTCAAATAAAAGAGACCTCAAAGAAGTAGCTGACAGGATCAATAAAGGAGAAAATTATCATCTTCCCTACAGATACGATCTACGCTTTGGGCTGTTTGATGACCAATAAAAAGCTGTTGCATAGAACGAATATGCAGAATATTGGACAAAAAGAAAACAAGCCAAAATGTCTCTCATTTGTCCTAATATCAGTGTTATATCCCAATATACACAACAGATAGACAACAATGTATTCAAGACAATGAAGCGATATCTACCAGGACCCTATACCTTCATTTTAAAGTCAAATAATTATGTGCAGAAGTTTTTTAAAAACAATAAGGAAGAGATTGGAGTTAGGATACCAAATAATGAAATCTTAGATGGTTTGGCGGAATTTCTCGATGCTCCTTTGATTTCTACTTCACTGAATACTGAAGATGGCATTTAAAAATACTTTACAGATCCCGATGAAATAGAGCAAACATTCCAACATACAGTAGATATTTTGATAGATGGTGGCATTGGTGACAATGCTGAATCGACTATGCTGGACTGTACTGGCGAAGAAATAGAATTGATAAGAGAAGGGAAGGGAGAAGTGGATTAATTTATCTCTTTCATAGTATAAATAACTAGTAAAGCCAAATCCAAACAAGATTTGGCTTTTTTGTTTTGAGTACATAAGTTAGTGTCAAAGCTCTACACATAACCAGATGTAAATTTTTTCTATCAAAAAATTCACTTAGGATAAATTGATTTGTATTTTTTTATATTAAGTTTTTCCATTAATTCGTCACTTGTTAAAAATTTCATCGTTTTAGGATTCATGAATAATGTTTTTTCGCCAAGATTAAATACTGTGAGATCATAATGAATCCGTTTTGCCCCATCATTTATTTGTGGTTCAAACGATAGATGGAGTAGATAAATTTGGTGAGTTTTGTTTTTACTTAGGGCTTGCTGACTAAGGTACAATCACTTGATAAATAATAAATTATGTCTATAATAAACAAATTAAATGCAAACCTTTTAATTGATTTTGTCCAAAAGTCGTGTACCTTGGGTTGGCTTTTGCCTTATGCAGGCGGCAGTTACTTTTGCATTGCCCAAAAAGTCTAGTTCAAAAAAAAGGTAACTGAATGGTGCAACTTTGCTGCATTTGAGTGATGAAATCACTCAAAATGAAGGCACTGATTTAAACTTAAATCAGCTAGGTGTATTGTTGTTCATTTTCGACCTGCCCATCCCTTACGGGTTCCTTCGCTTCTCGCATTGTCATGGCCCACCCACCCGTTTCACGGTTCACTCCGTCAAAGGCTTGCCGCCTTTGGTGCTTTGCACTACACCTGCCCACCCGTTTCACGGTTCACTTCGTCAAAGACTTTGTCTTTGGTGCTTTGCACTTCACTACGTTTATATTCTCTATTGCTTGTTTTTGAACGATAATCTCCGTTAAACTATTAACCAAAAATAATAGCTGACTTTTTCAGCTCCTATTTATCATAACATGATTTTCCTTATAAAAAATATTTTCAAACCATACTTTTAAAATGATTCGTATGTCTCAAAATC
Organism: Saprospiraceae bacterium; assembly: GCA_016714785.1. Lineage (GTDB taxonomy): Bacteria > Bacteroidota > Bacteroidia > Chitinophagales > Saprospiraceae > OLB9. The sequence goes on along the minus strand of JADKCC010000058.1, from coordinate 9,505 downwards.
ATCAATCAAAATGCCAGAAAGGGCATGGATCAAATTCTTAGGGCTATCATCTTCAAGTTCTATTTCCATAAAGTCTTCATAGCCATCAATAAAATCGTAAACAGATTGACCTTTAAAATGATTAACAGAATAATCGTTGCCTGCATTACCAAGAGCTAAACTTTACTACTTTTTGTTTTTACACCATTCCGAAAATTCATTAGCCGAAAGCGTATTGAGACAAAAATCAGCAGTCAAACCACCTTTTCTTGCCACAGCTACACCATATTTTACGTAGTGTATGGATTCTTTAGAATGAGCATCAGGATTAATAGAAACCATGACATTTTTGTTCATAGCATAAGGTATCCATGTCCAGTCCATATCTAGTCGTTGTGGATTGGCATTTAGTTCCATAGCTACGCCATTGGCAGCACAAGCATCAATTACTTTTTTGTAATCCACAGGGTATCCAGGACGAGCGAGCAATAATCGACCAGTAGGATGGCCTAGTATTTTGGTATAAGGGTTTTCTACCGCTTTGATGAGTCTTTGTGTTGCTTTCTCTTCATCCATATTCAATACTGAATGGATCGATGAGATCACTAAATCAAATTGGGCCAATATTTCATCACTATAATCCAATGATCCGTCCACTAAAATATCACTCTCGATGCTTTTGAATATTTTGAATCCATCTGAATATTTTGCATTGAGCACATCGATTTCTCTCCACTGCATCAATACTCTATCTTCATTGAGTCCACCTGCATAACCGGCTGATTTGCTATGATCTGAGATGACAAAATATGCATAACCAGATGTATGCACATAGTCGGCCATATCGGCCAATGAATGTAGGCCGTCGCTATACGTACTGTGATTGTGGACAATGCCTTTGATTTCTTGAACTTCTATGAGTTTTGGTGCATTCGTTTTGTATAGATTTATGACATCAGGACTTTCACGATGTTCTGCTGGGACGAATGATATGCCTTTGTGGGCAAATATACTTTTGGCGTCACCATGTATTAAATCTTCTTCTGTAAACGCACTTAAAAAGTTTCGTTTCCAGATCGCTTGAATAGTTCTTTATCAAATTCTGCTCTTGATACCTCGTAAATGAATAGCGGAAAACTTTTTATAATACCAATTATCATCCACTTTTTCTACCAGACTTTCGTCCAACACACTTGGATCTATGGGTAATGTTGACAAAATTTCTATTCCTTTCACTTCAGGCATATAACGGACGATATCTCCGCATAAAGCAAGTTTTGACTCAGGATATTTTAATTGCAATTCAGCCAAACATTTTTCAGCGAGTTGATGGACATGGGCATAAAGATATTTTCCTTGTGATGCTTGGAAATATTCTAACTTTTCTTTGATATCTGCCTGTATTTTTAACCCAAATCCAGAGTAGGCTACTAATCTGTTTTCATTGCAAGCATACAACAATTCACCTACAGAAAGTATGTCCATTTCTTTCCAGATTTGTTTCACTTTTTTGGGTCCCAAACCTTTAATAGAAAGCATCTCTTGGATACCGGCAGGTGTTTTGCCTTGTATTTCTTCAAGTGCTTTCATGCTTCCTGTGGTAGCCAGTTCTATGATTTTTTCGGCTATCGCTGTCCCTACACCTTTGATGGCGGCAAGCTCAACTTTGGGCATGATGCTGAGGTCACCTTCCAATTTTCTAAGACTCAAATAAGCATTGGCGTAAGACTTGATCTTGAAAGGATTTTCGTCATGAAGTTCCAATAACTTGGCCAAAAGATCAAATTTACCTGCTATCTGTTTATTATTCAACATATTTTTTTAAAAATTACAAACAAAGAATGAAACACCTAAACGGCTGAACTAGTGAATTAAAGAGCATTTGAACAACCGAACTATCGATCATGCAAGCACCTGATCACCCGAAAAATATAGCCGTCTTCCTTTAAGTATCAAAATCAAACTAATGATTCCCACTATTGGATGAAAATATTGTGGCAATATCTGAATACCCGGTATGGCATTGATGATGGTAATTACCAGACCGAAGCCAATGATATAGGACAACCATGGGGAAGTTTCTTTTTTCCACCACCAAAGCGGAATAAGTGGACTTGCCCAAAGGATATTCCAATTGTATTTAGTAGGTATATGATCCGTGCCAAACCACATAAATAACATCAATACACTTGCCAAAGTCAAGACAATAAGCCAAAACTGATCGTATTTTTTAATCCAATGGGTACTAATTCCACGTAAGTGTCGGAAAAAAATATTAATCTCTATTAGTAACAATAATAGGAATAAAAAATAAGGTGAAAGCAAGAAATTGGGATTACTATTGGGTAGGTCAAAACCCAAAATTTTATTTTCTTTAAGCTGTAAACCATTTTGTTTAGGGTCGGCATATTTAGCAAATTGGATGGCCTCCGCTAGATAGTCAGGATAAAAGTTTCTTGACTCAAAGTAGTCTTTTGGTCTGCAGGTGCCCCGATGATGAGATCGATACCAAAGTTATCCAAGGCATTCTATTTTGGTACTCTTTGATGATTTGCCGAAATGTTTTATTTGAAGCACGCGTAGTATCCCACGTAAATCCAGTAATATTATGGTCAATGATATCGCGCAGTCTAGTGGCACAATTGTCCATAAAAAAGTCATACTTGTATGTTCTGTTTTCTGGCTGCATATTGACTTCAAGGTACTTGACGACCTTTTGTTTTTGTAAAGAATCTAAAGACAATACTTGTTCGGTTACATCTCTCTGAAAATAGTCGTATTCTGCAATAAATCTATTATAAGTAGCCACATCCAATGTGTAGGAAGTTTCCCTCATAAATTTGATAATAAAACCTTTTGTCTTGAAGTCGAAAGTACCATAATTATATACCAAATCGGTGCCAGCAGTATTATCTACAATGCGGATGGCATTATGGCCATAGATAGTATAAATATCATGCCCTGGCGCACAAGTTAATATAGAAACTGTGATGTCACTTTTTTCATTTTGGGCTGCCAAAGAGAAAGACTGACCAATAAACCATAAAAAGATTAATACTCTATTCATAGACCAAAGGTACTATCTAATTTTAAAAATCCCAAAATGTGTGGTAAACTATTTTTGGTTGTTAATTATTTTTAAACTTCTCTTAATATAAACACATTTAACCAAAATTATTTTTTATCTAATCATCCCGATATACATTTGCATCGTTATTTATTATAAACCATTTTAACACGAAGATTATGTCTTATTTCACAACCAATCAGAATAGCGCAGCACCTGCTGACAACATTCTTCGTGGCTTACATTTCTCTTAAGAATATCCTTTCCCATAGATATATGAAGCCCGAAGAAGTACATTTCAACGGGCTTTTTTATGCTTACTACTTTCGATTTACCATCATAATTTGTCAACTCTAGTCCTTATTAGGAAGAATTGAACAAGTGTAAGCACAACTAAAATTTCCCGTTTGGTATCATTTTGAAGCTTGAAATTGTATTTCAGGCAAACCTACCGTATTGCAATTCATATTGCACATTTATTTTATATTTTATTCATTCAAAATCAATCATTCATGGGAAGTAAAATCTCAGGGAAGGACTTAATTAAATTGGGCTTTCCTCAAAATAATTCAATAAACATTGCGCTCGGATATATCAATAGATACAAAAAGCGCGAGAAAAAAGAAAGTGTCTTGGCACAAGCGAAAGATGTTTTGCTACAACCAGATACTTATATGGGCGACCCTACTTGGGGCAAGATTGCTGAAAGTTTGGTCAAACCCGTAGAACTAAAAATGCATCGATTAAAAACAGAACGCGTGCCTTTTCAGATCTATGGCGAAAACGAAATAGAAGATGCCGCAAAGTATCAATTGTACGAATCGCTCAAGCTTCCAGTTGCCGTCAAAGGTGCGCTCATGCCTGATGGACATGCAGGATATGGACTTCCGATAGGTGGTGTATTGGCTACGGACAATGCGGTCATTCCTTATGGCGTCGGTGTGGATATCGGCTGTAGGATGAGTTTGTCTATTTTTGATTTGCCAGGCACTTATGTCAATGGTCGGGAAGATGAACTGAAAAACATACTCCAAGACCACACTAAGTTTGGCATGACAGAGACACACAAAATCAAGGCCGATCATGCTGTGTTGGACAGGAAAGAGTTCCGAGAGATTCCATTGCTTAAAGGTATGATCGACAAAGCGTACAAACAACTCGGCACCTCAGGTGGTGGCAATCATTTTGTAGAGTTTGGTATCGCAGATATCGATCAGACTTTGCCCGAATGGAAACTCAAACCAGGAAGTTACTTTGCAGTCTTGTCTCACAGTGGTTCGCGTGGATTGGGTGCCAATATTGCCAAACATTATACGACCCTCGCTATGAAGCAGTGTCCTTTGCCACGTCAGGTGCAGCATCTGGCGTGGTTGGACCTGAATACACGATGGTATGGAATATTGGTTGGCGATGAATCTAGCAGGGGGACTATGCTGCGGCTTGTCACGAAGACATACATCGACGGCTTAGCAAAGCATTGGGTAAACGTGTTTTGGTCAATATTTCCAATAGCCATAACCCTGGCTTGGCGCGAAACCATAGATGGCAAAGAATGTATCGTTCATCGCAAAGGAGCTACACCTGCTTCTCGTGGAGTGGCTGGCATCATTCCGGGATCGATGACAGCGCCGGGCTATATTGTGGTAGGCAAAGGTGATGAAAATAGTATCCAATCTGCTTCCATGGTGCAGGAAGATTGTTTTCAAGACCCAATGCAAAAGTCAGTTTACAGCATGAGATCAAAAACGACTCAAAGATGCGGGTGTGACTTTAATCGGTGGTAGTATCGATGAATCGCCGATGGCATACAAAGACATCACAAAGGTTATGTCGTTGCAAACAGAATTAGTGGACATCATGGGCACATTCACGCCCAAAATTGTAAAAATGGACAAAGGATAACATCATGCAAAAGTTAATTCAAATCACATCAGGTCGTGGACCGACGAATGTACCGAGTAGTTGCTCGGGTACTTCAGATTTAATGGATGAAGCAAGGAATCTTGGACTAGATATTCAAGTATTTGCAAAAAATAGCAGGCGACGAAAATGGGTCTGTTGAGACAGCACTTTTGTCCATTGAAGGAGATCAAACGTTGAGTTTTGTCGCTTCATGGATTGGTACGATACAATGGATAGGAGAGAGCGAAATACGCAAAGACCACAAACGTAAAAACTGGTACATTGGCATCTTTGAAGTGGGGAATGCCACAGACATGGAGATCAAAGACAGCGATATCTCCTATCAGGCCATGCGCAGTTCTGGTGCTGGTGGGCAACATGTCAATAAGGTGAGTTCTGCTATCCGAGCAACTCATCTTCCCACAGGAATACAAGTAGTTACTATGGATAGTCGCTCACAACATCAAAACAAAAAATTGGCTTACGAACGTCTCCTAGTGAAAATCCATGACAAACATCTGGAAGCATTAAAACCAATGAACTGTCTCAATGGAAAAACCAGATGCAGATAGAACGTGGCAATCCTGTGAGAACATTTCGTGGCTCCGATTTCAAAAAAATGAAAGTAGAAAAGGGATATAAATCCCAAAGGTTAAAACTTAAACACAATTTAAAAAATGAGTTCGATAGATAAATAGGGCTTGCTGACTATGGTACAACCAATTGATAATTAATAAATTATGCCTATAATAAAGAAATTTAATGCAAACATTTTAATTGATTTTGTCCAAAAGTCGTGTACCTTGAATTGGCTTTTGCCTTATGCAGGCGGCAGTTACTTTTTTTTGCATTGCCCAAAAAGTAACCAAAAAATCTAGTTCAAAAAAGGCAATTGCGAAGCACCGTTCATTTCGAACCAAAATGCTTTTTCTATTGCCATAAGTATTTCATATTTAATCCTTTGTGCTTTCTATGGCAATAGACGCACTTTGTTTCTTCATTCACTATTGCTTGTTTTTTGAACGATAATCTCCGTTAAACTAACAACCAATAATAACAGCTGACTTTTCAGCAGCCCCTAAATATTTATGTAAAAGCCTTGGATGCCTCCCATATTATTTGGAAGAAGCAATGAGTCGCTAGAATATGCTTTGTCTGGTGATAACAACAACGCTGCAACACTCTGTCTATATGGCAGGGTGTATGCAGAACAGTTACAAGATTATGTTGGTGCTCTGACTAGATAATAAGTTAAATAATAATGGGAACTATTTTTTAAAGGGGAAAGCGCGGCTAACAAAGCTACGCGTATTTTAAGTGGGGAACCCTCATTAAATTCTTTATCTAGTCAGAACACCCCCCCCCCCCCAAAAACCCAAGGGGGCCCCGGAGGAGAGAGGGAGCGGTTTTTGTTCCCTTATTTATTCAACTTTTGATAGATTTTGACGAAGATGTGAAGCAGAAAATCAGGAAGGATTGGATGGATATTCTGTTTAAACTGACCCCCTATTCTGGACATATTGACCCCCAGATGATTTGGTGGTTTATGCCGCTTAGGAGTGACAAAATTACCGATTTTTCTTAAACTATCTCCTTTAAGTTCGATTTTATATGAAGTATGTGCCAAGCTGATCTAAAACTGCATCTGCAATGGTCTCTTCTCCTATAATATCAAACCACGACGCCATAGGAAGTTGTGATGCAATAATGGTTGCTTTTTTGCCGTGTCTGTCTTCTATGAGTTCCATAAAATCTAGCTGGTTTTGTTTTTCTAGATGTGTTAAACCGAAGTCATCTAAGATAAGCAAATCTGCTTTAGCTGTCTTTTCAATAAACTTATAGATCGACCCATCTATTCTAGCCATCCGCATTTTCATCATCAGTTTTTGTACGTTGTAATAGGCTACTTTGAACCCTTGATTACAAGCTTGATGACCTAAAGCGGATGCTAGATATGACTTGCCACAACCTGTAGCTCCTGTAATGATTACCGATGAACCTTCCCCGATGTAATTGCCTGTGGATAGAGTGCCTATCAAAGATTTGTCTAGCCCACGAGATGCGTCGTAGCGTATTTGTTCTATAGTTGCTTGATATCTGAAAGCGGCGTTCTTCAGTAGTCTTCCAGTCCTTCTATTACCTCGCTCCAAGAGCTCGGCATCTAGTAAAAGTTCGAGTCCTTCTAATAGACTCAGCTCATGTTGTCTGCGGGTGTCTTGCACCGACTGCCATGATTTTTTTCATACCCGTGAGCCTCCAGCTCTGACATTTGCGATTCAATCGTTTGCATAAATATCTGATTTAAAATGTTAGAAAAAAATAAATTATTAGTGTTCCATTATAGGGAGATTCCTTTTAAAATAAATAAAGAAGATGACGAAGTCACCATTTTAAAACATGGTGGTTTGAACATAATACTCCTTACCCCTGATATTGGAATGTTTTGGTAAGGGCGTATCTGCTACTGATGGTGGCTTGGTACCCGTCATTTTATTATCCAGTAAGCGTTTTATAAAGCTATAATTGTATATACCTTCGTCGATGCCAATCTTGCATGCATTATTAAATTCATCTCCAGTATGATAAGTCTTAGCGAGTCGCAACAGGCCATCACAGGTTTTGTACAGTTGCTCAGGGTACTTATCGGGTTGATCAAAGAGTAACTTAAAGAGTTGGTGGGCTGAATCACTGATTTTGCTGGCTTTTGGATATAATATTCAGGACTTCGTTGATTATAGGCTCGGTGAGCAGAGCAGAGATGCTCTTCTACAGTTGTATATTTTCCTTGAGCCGTATGACGTAAGTGTGCACATATTAATACTCCTTTGTGGTAGATGCGTACGGTGGATCTTGTATAAATAACCTTAACTTTCTGACCGATATAAGTAAACGGCACACTATAATAATGCTTGTCGGTACTTAGGCAGATATGGTTGTTTTGGGCAACCTTATATATGCGCGTATATTGTATTTCAAAGGCATATCAGGGAAGTGGTTTGAGCAATGGCTTCTCTGATGAGTAGAACTGTTCTTCTCGGGTATATCCTTTAGTTTGCATCCTCCTTTGATTTAACAAATGTACTTGCGCCTTTATTCCCTCATTAAGCTCAGAGAGACTGAAAAATGGTACATTCCTTAGCCGTGCTTTAACTTGTATATACTATTTTAACCATATTTTCAACAGCGCCTTTATCCCTAGGTTTGTAGGCCCTGGTCGGAAAAACAATACTCCCATAGTGATTAGCCAAATGTTCAAATGTAACGTTGACCTCGGGTTCATATTTATCCACTTTTGTCACCGCACTCTTTAGATTGTCTGTCACTAGTGCTTTAGGTACTCCACCTAAGAATTGCAAACAATGGGACGTACAGGCTATAAAATCATTTATATCTTGACTCCGACAAGCTTCTACATATACATATCCCGAGTATGGGAGTATTGCAATGTACAACTGGCAACTTATCTCTTCGCCTGTCTGTCTATCCACATAATGCATCTTTTTACCAGAAAAATCAATCATCAACTTATTCGCCGGATCATGGTGGAGCACCATCGTAGATGACGAGACGCAGCATGCTGGTCTAAGTGAAAGCAAAACTGACTGTAGCAATAATGTGAAGGTCGACCAATCTTATACTCTTCCCAAAGTAAATATCGTGTAACGCCAGGTTTCTTAAGTTCACTCATAAAATAAAGAGCAGAGACATTAGTTCTTCATGCCTAGTGTCACTATAAGCAGGGTTGCCACTATGAAATCTAGCTTCCAAAATAGGATCGTCTAGCTTTAATAAATCGTCAACTGTACACTGCAAAGTCTTGAACTTACTCAAGTAACTCCGTACAGTATTACGACTCATTGACAAATGTCGAGAGATATATTTTATCCCTGCCCATTGCTATGCAATGATAATAATTGTTTGATTGTGCTCATGCGCTTGATTTTACCTGCCATCTCCAAGTCTATTAATGATTGTAAATAATACAACCAATAATGGCTAAACCATGCCAATAACATCAATAAAGGGTCAGTATGCTCCAGAATCCATGGATAAATCCCCTACTCAGAGGTCAATATACTCCAGAATATAATTTCTACCGCCCTATAAAGGGGTCAATATCAGCCAGAATGTCAGAAAAATAAAGCATGCCTAAACATAAAATTCATTCTGTTTTAGGGGTCAACATGCTCCAGTGTATCCACTAATCAAAGAAAACTTATGAAAAGGCTTTACCAAAAATCTTATTCCTTTAATATTTGATATTTGGTGAACTTTCAGTAGGTCTTCAGAAATTAATAGTACAGGAAAATTCTCTTCTTTCAATTTATGAAATAGATCCAATCCACTCAATTCTCCTTTGGAGATGGTAATCACAAATGACTACATTGGGGCTTAAAATTTCTTATTTGTATCAAAGCATCCGTGTAATTATCTTGCAGTGCCCGATACTGTATAATTAAATGCACCACTTAACATTTTTACCAAACTATTCTGTAATTGGCATCATCTTCTACTATAAACATATTCATACTTAAACTTCATCTATTTATTTAAATT
>JADKCC010000057.1 GCA_016714785.1 Saprospiraceae bacterium | reverse complement strand
AATGAGCAGTTTTGTTAAATGATTAGACACTTTTCTATTTGTAGTAATCAGAACTTAAAAGCTATTTGCAAATTTAGATTATTTCTAAAAATGAAGATTCGCAATTTTTTTTAAAATTTTTATGCTATAATTATCCATAAAAATACGTCTAAACTACGGTAACTAAATATAAAAATTGGAACAATTGGAAACGATATTGCAAAGCAACGATCGATGTTGCAAAGCAACAAAGGATGTTGCAAAGCAAGCTAACGATGTTACAGCAAGCGAACGATGTTGCAGCAAACGATCGATAAGCAAAAGCAAACGATCGATGTTGCTGGATATTCTGTTTAAACTGACCCCTATTCTGGACATATTGACCCCCCAGATGATTTGGTGGTTTATGCCGCTTAGAGTGACAAAATTACCGATTTTTCTTAAACTATCTCCTTTAAGTTCGATTTATATGAAGTATGTGCCAAGCGATCTAAAACCGCATCTGCAATGGTCTCTTCTCCTATAATATCAAACCACGACGCCATAGGAAGTTGTGATGCAATAATGGTTGCTTTTTGCCGTATCTGTCTTCTATGAGTTCCATAAAATCAGCTGGTTTTGTTTTTCTATATGTTAAACCGAAGTCATCCAAGATTAGTACATCGGCCTTCGCTGTCTTTTCAAAAAACTTATAGATCGACCCATCTATTCTGGCCATTCGCATTTTCATCATCAGTTTTTGTACGTTGTAATAGGCTACTTTGAACCCTTTGATTGCAAGCTTGATGACCTAAAGCGGATGCTGGATATGACTCGCCAACAACCTGTAGCTCCTAATGATTAACGATGAACCTTCCCCGATGTAATTGCCTGTGGATAGAGTGCCTATCAAAGATTTGTCTAGCCCACGAGATGCGTCAGCGTATTTGTTCTATAGTTGCTTGATATCTGAAAGCGGCGTTCTTCAGTAGTCTTCCAGTCCTTCTATTGCCTCGCTCCAAGAGCTCGGCATCTAGTAAAAGTTCGAGTCCTTCTAATAGACTCAGCTCATGTTGTCTGCGGGATTTAGTACTGCCTGCCATGATTTTTTCATACCCGTGAGCCTCAGCTCTGACATTTGCGATTCAATCGTTTGCATAAATATCTGATTTAAAATGTTAGAAAAAAAATTAGTGTTTAGTTATGGGGAGATTCCTTTTAAAATAAATAAAGAAGATGACGAAGTCACCATTTTAAAACATGGTGGTTTGAACGTAATACTCCTTACCCCTGATATTGGAATGTTTTGGTAAGGGCGTATCTGCTACTGATGGTGTTTGGTACCCGTCATTTTATTATCCAGTAAGCGTTTTATAAAGCTATAATTGTATATACCTTCGTCGATGCCAATCTTGCATGCATTATTAAATTCATCTCAGTATGATAAGTCTTAGCGAGTCGCAACAGGCCATCACAGGTTTTGTACAGTTGCTCAGGGTACTTATCGGGTTGATCAAAGAGTAACTTAAAGAGTTGGTGGGCTGAATCACTGATTTTGCTGGCTTTTTGGATATAATATTCAGGACTTCGTTGATTATAGGCTCGGTGAGCAGAGCAGAGATGCTCTTCTACAGTTGTATATTTTCCTTGAGCCGCATGACGTAAGTGTGCACATATCAATACCTCCTTTGTGGTAGATGCGTACGGTGGATCTTGTATAAATAACCTTAACTTTCTGACCGATATAAGTAAACGGCACACTATAATAATGCTTGTCGGTACTTAGGCAGATATGGTTGTTTTGGGCAACCTTATATATGCGCGTATATTGTATTTCAAAAGGCATATCAGGAAGTGGTTTGAGCAATGGCTTCTCTGATGAGTAGAACTGTTCTTCTCGGGTATATCCTTTAGTTTGCATCCTCCTTGATTTAACAAATGTACTTGCGCCTTTATTCCTCATTAAGCTCAGAGAGACTGAAAAATGGTACATTCCTTAGCCGTGCTTTAACTTGTGTATATACTATTTTAACCATATTTTCAACAGCGCCTTTATCCCTAGGTTTGTAGGCCTGGGTCGGAAAAACAATACTCCCATAGTGATTAGCCAAATGTTCAAATGTAACGTTGACCTCGGGTTCATATTTATCCACTTTTGTCACCGCACTCTTTAGATTGTCTGTCACTAGTGCTTTAGGTACTCCACCTAAAAATTGCAAACAATGGGACGTACAGGCTATAAAATCATTTATATCTTGACTCGACAAGCTTCTACATACATATCCCGAGTATGGAGTATTGCAATGTACAACTGGCAACTTATCTCTTCGCCTGTCTGTCTATCCACATAATGCATCTTTTACCAGAAAAATCAATCATCAACTTATCTGCCGGATCATGGTGGAGCACCATCGTAGGATGACGACGCAGCATGTTGGTCTAAGTGAAAGCAAACTGACTATAGCAATAATGTGAAGGTCGACCAATCTTATACTCTTCCCAAAGTAAATATCGTAACGCCAGGTTTCTTAAGTTCACTCATAAATAAGAGAGCAGACATTAGTTCTTCATGCCTATGTGTCACTATAAGCAGGGTTGCCACTATGAAATCTAGCTTCAAAATAGGATCGTCTAGCTTTAATAAATCGTCAACTGTACACTGCAAAGTCTTGAACTTACTCAAGTAACTCCGTGCCAGTATTACGACTCATTGACAAATGTCGAGAGATATATTTTATCCCTTGCCCATTGCTATGCATGATAATAATTGTTTGATTGTGCTCATGCGCTTGATTTTACCTGCCATCTCCAAGTCTATTAATGATTGTAAATAATACAACCAATAATGGCTAAACCATGCCAATAACATCAATAAAGCGGTCAGTATGCTCCAGAATCCATATGATAAATCCCTACTCAGAGGTCAACATACTCCAGAATATAATTTCTACCGCCCTATAAAGGGGGTCAATATCAGCCAGAATGTCAGAAAAAATAAAGCATGCCTAAACATAAAATTCATTCTGTTTTAGGGGGTCAACATGCTCCAGTGTATCCAGTTGCAAAGCAAGCAAACGATATTACAAAGCAATCAAAGGATATTACGAGAGAAAGGGAGAGAAAAATTTTGCATTCCCGTTAAGATTACCCGTATTTTAAGGAATAATGATGGCGCTTGAGCCGCTGGGAGAGTATAAAATTAGGAGAAAATAGGATAGATCAATTTAAAATTCAAATTAAATTTATTTTCAAATTAGCTAAATCCATTTTGCTTACTAATTGTGCACAAACCCCATGAGTATGTATTTTGAGCCATTGACTATAATCATCTGATGATAAATAACTAAAAAACTAAATCTCTATATTTTTTTCAACCCTTATAATGAGAATACAATCAGAAACTAAAACCTTTCCAGAAGTGATTAATGCTACTTTCCCAACGGATCTAGTACCCACTCTTGTCATAACAATGTCTCCAGTCTTTGCGTAGGTTTTATCTAATTGATCTTTAGGTAATATGTTTTTAAAACTCAATTTAGATAAATTCTTATAAGAAGTTGAATGTATATATTGGCAATTTAAATTTTTCAAACTTTTATGTGGAATGATCCTCGCTTAATTGTCGCTATTTTACCTAATTCAACTGTATTGTAATACACATCACTTTTTCTACTATTAAAAGAAAAATCCCATCTATCAGCCAAAGCTTTTTTAGCAATTGTATTCTCATTAGCTATTATTCCATCTTTATTTGCAAATAAAAGTTTTACAAGTTTCTTTGTGGGTTTGCTGTTTTTTACAATAAGTATGTGAGTTTTAGCTTCAGTTTTTCTAAATATCTTAGATGGTAGCTCAATGATTTTTTCAACTTCATAATTAGATAATAGCTGCTTTCTGAAATTTAAATATGTATGGGAAGTGATTAGAGTGTCTGGTACAATTATACCTAATTTACCATTTGGTTTTAAATAAGCCAAATTTTTTAGTAAAAAAACTATATCTTTGGTTAAAGGAAATGACCCTGGTATAAAATTTAATGATTGTATTAAATGATTATATTCTCCATTTTCATTTTTCAATCTTGAATAAGGTGGATTACACACCGCAATATCAAATTTGCCAAAAGAAATATTTAATTTTGATTCAGATTCATCAAGGACATCTCCATATTTAATTATTACTTTCTCTTTATCGTACTTATTTACAATTTCCTTATCAACATCAAATCCATAATATTTAACTTTATCCCATTCAGATCTAACCGCCTTTAGAATGGATCCATTACCCACACCTAATTCTAAGACAGTTTTTGGTGTAATACAATCCAATTGCTGAACAAGCAAATTTGAAAATAAATTTTCCGTATAGTACCTACCTAAGACATCACTCATTTGGCGTCATTATATATGTTTAACAATTTCTTATACTCTTGTCTTACATTTAAGTTTAATTCTTTTGAATAAAATAATTCAAAATATTTAGTAAATGTAGGTTTATCCTTCCTCCATATTAAACTTAATTTTAAATCGCTCCTTTTTTTTAAAACTTTATCAAATTCAATAACTTGTCTTAATATAATTCTATCAGCTAAAACATTATTAATTTCTATAACCAGATTATAACAAATGGTGGCAACTTTTTGAATAAATTCATAGTTGGTTTCAATTTTTTTTCAATAAGATCCTTATCATCATGAATATTAATTTTTTTCAGATTTTTTACTCCTATTTTTGAAAATCTATGTACTATTGCATTTCTTATTTGGCAAATTTTTTCATATTCATCTAGCAACTCACCTAGGCTCCTAGAAAGTGACATTGAATCCAAGTTGACGTCCACAAAATCTCTAAATAGATCTTTTACTTCTCTTTTAGATAAAAAATTAGAATTTTCTAATAATGATTCAGGCATAGTAATTTTTGAATGGGAATTTGCAGCCAAAAAAGTAATTGATTTGTCACTACAATAACTAAATGAAGGATTGTCCAAAACAATAATTTTTGAAACAATTTCTCTAAAAAAACTTTCAACAGCAGAAATATGTCCTAATAGAATCAAATTAAATAATGTACTGTTGATTCTTTGTGGATTATTTAAATGACCCTCTATTATTTCGGCTGTTTGTTGATTTAAAGAATTTTCCTCAACCAATTCATTTAGCTTATTAATTAACGATGCGTTACCTAAATATGAATTATTTATTTGTGAAATATGAAAAATATAATTATCTAATGGGCATTTAAATAGAGTTGTATTCTTATTTATCCTTTCCCTAAAATCTATAGGGGCAAAAGAAAAAGGTGGGGAATTATATGTTAAGCTTAACTTTTTCATCAATTTAAAAAATCTTCTATAAATGTGTCAATTGTTTGAACTATATCCTCAGATTTTACATTCCATATACCTTTTATTTGTTTTAATGTTGCCAAAGGGTTCTTGTCAGCTAAGTAATCATTGATATTCTTATAAATACCTTGTTCCTTAATGACATGCCTTCTCCATTCAGTTAGTGGTAGTTTACTTATTGGAATTTTCCCTAACTCTTCCAATACATTTTTAGCAATTAATTTAGTACCGCAATTATGGCAAAATTGTGAGTTTTCATTCAGCCTAGGTGTACCACAATTTTGGCAAGGTTCAAGATTTAACTTTAAATCAATTTCAATACTTGATATTATGGATTCAAATTTTCTTCTAATTGCATGCTTCTCATTTTTCAATTTTATTTTATAAAGAATGTCTTTAATAGTTCCTTTACCTGTTGAAAAAGTTTTATTGTTTATTAAAAAAAGATAGTTAGGTATGTATACATCATATTTCCTATCTTCCCCATGACTCACACTCTTTCTTTGAACATCAATCCACTTTCAATTAATAAATCAACATTCGATCAATAAGTGGGTTTCTATTCTTATCCTCTTCAAATGATATCTTTACCTTTTTTAAATTTGCTTTTTGTTCTCAGATTTTACTAATTCAGTTATTTTAACAAAAAAATCCCAACTGGTTTGAATTACTATTTCAAATTGAGGCTTTTTTATTCTCATGGAGCGATGCTCAAGCTCTATAAATTGAATATTTTGTGATAGAATTGAATTTATCTTTGATTGTGGATTTTTTAGAGTGCTAGAATTGTATTGTTCAATAAAACTTATAAATGATCTGGTAATACCGAACGATGCAAATGCTAAATATTCAATAACATCATTATCTAAATTATAATGAGGAAACCTTTTATTATATATGTCAATCATATATGATATATATTCGTCATCTTCTACTTTTATCCAACTATTGATTAAATTTCCTTCCTGATGTATATGAACTCTAGGATTTTTAAATTCAGTCCCTTGATAAACTGAAGCTTTAGGGGCAATATTTTCAGTCTTAAAATTTTTAAAAATTTCTAAAAATTCATACAAAAATTGAGGGCTCAATACTAATGCGGCATCATCAAATAATAATATACATCTTTTTCTTTCGCAATGTTTTAAGATTTCATTAATATAATCAATTACAGACCCAATATTAAGTTCAATTGGTATTAAGTAATTATCAATATTAATGCTTTCTATGCTGTGAATAATCTGATTAATTTTATCTTTAGTGAAATTATTATAAGGTTTAATTTCTTTACCAAGCTTATCACATGCTTCATAGCAAGCTAATATAGTTTTAAACAAAACCCAATGATGAAATATAGCAATCTTGTCACTATTTACAGCAAATTTATCTATTCTGTAATATTTATTAAAAGTTACGAACAGAGGAAGAGGTTTTTTATTATCATTAATACATAAATTATATACCAATTTCATTTGATGAGTTTTTCCCGTCCCTCTAGGCCCTACCAATAACCTCAATTGGTTATTCATCAATTCTTTTTGAATAGATTTTTGGAATGTTGAATCTACATTCATTTCATTAAGATCTGAATAAGATATATGGTCTGCTCTTAAAGTAACACTTTCTTCCATATTACAAAAGTATCAAATTTCTATTTAATAAATTATTGATTAGAGCGATTTTCTCTTGCTCAAGCAACTCTGCCCAAACTGAAGTTGATATCTTTGGAGATATCATTTTTTCCGGATTGTCCAATTGGAATAGGCTTCTTTTTAATGCCGTAATCAGCATTTTCTGAATACTAAAGTATGACAAACCTACCGCTTTTTTGATGGCTTGTTTGGCTTTAGGTGCATTGTCAAAACTAAAATTTCCTTTTTTAAGCGTAAGTGCTACCAAGTCAGCTATTTGTTTTTCGTTTGGTAGGCCAAACTCAATAGAAAGTCAAATCTGCGCAATAGAGCTTCATCTAACATATCTTTTTGGTTTGTCGCTGCAATAACAATACTACTTTGGGGCAGATAATCGAATAACTGCAAAATGGTATTTACTACTCGTTTCATCTCGCCATGGTCTTGGCTATAATCTCGTACTTTGCCCAAACTATCAAACTCATCTATGAAGATGATACAATCTTCAGCAGCTGCTCTCCGGAATATCTTAGCAAGGTTTTTACTCGTCTCTCCAAGCTTTGATGAAACAATTGCGCCAAGATTGACCACTACCATCATTTTGTTTAGTTCACCTGATATGACATAAGAAGCTAATGTCTTTCCGCATCCCGATGGACCATGCAATAGGAGCTTATTGGCAATCGGTAGGTTGAATTTATGTAATAAATCTGCTCTCCGGTGCTCTTCGATAAAGTTCTTCAGCTCATTCATCACAGAACCATCGGCAACGATATTTTCTAGACGATAGTCAGAAGTGAGTTTTTCGAGAATTAAGTCACTGATTTCTCTTTCGTCTATCCGATTAAAATAGGATTCGGAGCCAACTTTGGTCAGGGTTTTTGATCCTTGATTCGTAGAGATTCTTTCAGAATGGACTGAAGCTGAATGGCAAAATTGAGCTTCTTTGTCTTTTTGGAGTGATCTATCAATTCGTTGAGCGCAGACAATAGCTTTTCCTGGTCGTTTTCGAGACCATATTTTGCAATGTCTTTGATATAATCGGATTGGCTCACTTTTATTGATTGATCGTGTAAATATATATAACGATTATTATGCCAAATTGATTGTAAAAATAATACAATTCCTTTATTCATAAACTAATAACCAAAATTTTTAAAAGTTCTTCTTATCGTTTAATATGATTTACTTACCCCATTTTCTTCCTTTTTTCACACAAACCAGCCCAAGATTAGCAAAAATGGCATCGTATTTGTAATTTTGCACCCAAATGTAGCTAGGTAAAGAGCAAAACCTTTGATGGGTTACACTTCATAACTGAACGACATTAAAATTAAGTATTATTAAAAATGCCATTGTATGGCAGGTGATAAAATTAGGGGATAAGTTTTTATATTGGGATTCAAAAGTCCTTCCTTTTTAAGAGAAGGATTTAGGAAGAGTAAAATTAAGGGAATCTGTGTTAATAAGTGTAAAATGAAAGTATTAAAGTTTGGCGGATCTTCGGTAGCAAGTGCTGACAGTATTCAGAATATTGTCTCTATCGTGCGGCCTAGGATAGATGCAGGTGAAAAATTGACGATTGTTTTTTCGGCATTTGGTGGCATCACAGACATGCTCATAGAGATGAGTGAACTGGCAAGTCAGGGGAAGGATAAATATATTGCTTTGTACCATCAGTTCAAAGATAGGCATAATACAGCGGCAAAGGAATTACTTTCTCTGTAACTTTTGATGTTTTAAAGGAATATAAATAGTTACATCTTGGAAAATAGTTATGAAATTAAAAAATATATTCAACCTTTTCAAAGTTGCGTTAGTTTTTAAGCCAAAACTCCTTACCTTCGTACTACCTTACCAAAGTACAAAAAATGAAAATCTATCCTTTCAAAGCATCTTATCCCAATCTAGATCTCATCGCATCCCCCGATTCTTTTTTTGATAATGTGAGCAAGGAATACATTAATTATAAAAGTGCCGGATTTTTTGAGAAAACTGATCAAAAAGCTATTTACATATACAGAATTTCTGCTCTAAAAACATATACTGGAATTATATGCAGCAATCAGATCAGTGATATTGAAGATGGCAATATATTGGGCCACGAGCACACCATTACCGAAAAAGAACAATCGATGTTGAGCCTCATGTTGATGAGAAAGGCTATGATCAAACCTGTTTTATTGGCTTACGAAGGCCATCAAGCCATAGATGAGTATATCAACCAATTTATTAACACCAACGCATCTATTCTCACTATTACGCTCAATAATGATACAGAGTCACATGAGTTATGGGCAATAAAAGATAAAAATGACATAGCTCAAGTTAAGTCACTATTTTCTTCCCACATTCCTAGATCATATATTGCAGATGGACACCATAGATCAGCGATCACAGCGAGATTGGTTAAGAAAAAATATTTGCATGATCTTGATGACAAAAAACATCCAGGTTTATTATGTGCATTTTTCCCATTTTCTGATTTGAAGATTTATGACTTCTGTCGGGTGGTTGATTTTTCTACACAAATGTCCGACACTAAATTTATGGCTTCCTTGTCCACCTATTTTGATATCCTTCCTTTGAGAGAAGTAACCAAGCCAGAAGAAAAATATCAACTCACCATGTATATTCATAACGAATGGTATAGTTTGAGATGGAAACAATCTGTATTGGGGCATAATCAGCAAAGTTTATTGCTGGATGTAGATTTGTTTAATCAACATATATTGAATGATATTCTTGGCATTAAAGATATTAAAAAGGCTACTGAGATTAGTTATATAGAAGGTGTCGCTAGTATTGATGTATTGTATCAAGCCGTAAAAACAGCTGGGAAGGCAGGTTTTTATTTTTATCCTATCACAAAAGAAGATGTAATAGCCACGTCCGAATCAGGCGGAGTATTACCACCAAAGAGTACCTGGTTTGAGCCAAGAATGAAAAATGGTTTGGTGATTAAGGAGTTTTAGTCTATTATTGCGCTTCAATATCATACCATGAAGATTCATAAGTTTTATGCAAATAAATATTTTGACGAAAATCAAAATTTTGTGCAGAATAAAGTCATCATCACTGACGACCAAGGCAAGATACTTAGCATAGATGCAGTAAATGAGCACGATATTGCATCTGTTCAATTTTTGGAGGGTGTGATTGTTCCAGGATTTATCAATACCCATTGCCACCTTGAACTATCACACATGAAAGGCAAAGTAGATACGGGAACAGGCCTTTTGCCATTTCTTCATAATGTGGTAAGCTTTAGAGATATAGATCAAGATATCATTGATCAGGCTATAAAAGATGCAGATGTAGAGATGTACAAAAATGGAATCGTGGCGATTGGTGATATATCCAATAAAACAGACACTGCTGAGACAAAATCTAATAGCAAGTTGGATTATTATACTTTTGTAGAGATGTTTGATTTTTTGCAACCATCATTGACTGCAAATACCATAGCTCAATATAAACCTGTCATGGATGGTCAGAGCGACCGTGGAAATAATAAAAAAAGTTATGTGCCTCATGCGCCTTATACTGTAAGTCCTGAGCTTTTTGGCTTTATCAATACCAATAATGCCAAAGGTCAAACCATTAGCATACATAATCAAGAGACTTCTGCTGAAGATGAACTCTTCCTATCAGGTTCAGGTGGTTTTGTAGATTTCTATAAGAGATTTGGCATGAACTTAGATCATTTCAAACCTACTGGTCAATCGTCAATTCACTATGCTATAAAACATCTTAATCCTGACTTCAAGACTATTTTTGTACATAATACCTTGACTACTACAGAGGATATAGCAGCTGCTGCGCGTTGGAACAGCAAAATCTATTGGGCATCATGTCCCAATGCCAATCTATACATCGAAAACCGATTGCCAAACTATCAAATATTTTTAGATAGTGATGCTAAAGTCACATTGGGGACAGACAGTCTTACGTCCAATTGGCAACTGTCTATATGGGAAGAAATCAAAACCATTAAAAAATATCAATCCTATGTTACCATAGAACAATTGTTGACTTGGGCTACGATTAATGGCGCAGAAGCACTTAATTATGAAAATAGATTGGGAAGTATAGCAATAGGCAAAACACCCGGATTAGTGCTTCTTTCAGGTGATTTAAACGAGTTGGAAAGTATAAATATATCAAGATTGATTTGATAAATATATATTTTTTTGTTGTTTTATTGACATTATTTTGTCGTGTATTCTGACTTTTGTTAATTTTGTCGCAGTAAATCAGAATCAACACATCACACTTCACCCAAACAAGAGACACTATGCTCGGTAATAATATTAAATACCTTCGCAACAAACATAAATTTTCGCAACAAGATTTGGCCGAAAAACTCAGTGTACCGAGGTCTTCTTTAAGTGATTATGAGCGTGGTCATACTCAGGTCAGCATTGACAATCTCATAAAGCTCTCTGATATATTTGAAGTAAAAATTGATGATCTTTTGCGATCCAATTTGAGTCACCGAGATTTGGAGATTTTGCGTAATAAGGAACTGCGTGTATTGGCCATTTCTGTGGACGTGGATAATAATTCTAATATTGAATTGGTAGAGACAAAAGCAGAAGCAGGATATCTCGAGTCTTATGCCAATCCAGAATATATCAAAGAGTTGCCCAAAATAGCATTTCCTAACATACCTCAAGGGACTTATCGCGGATTCGAAATACACGGAGACTCTATGTTGCCTATGGAAAGTGGAAGTATAGTGATCTGTGCTTATGTAGAAAGCCTGAAAGATATCAAAAAGGACCGAACTTATGTTGTCATCAGCAAGTCTGAAGGAGTGGTCTATAAAAGAGTAAGACCTGACTTCGCAGCCCAAAGATTAGTACTTATTTCAGACAATGATTCTTACCTACCTTACGATATATCATTGGAAGAGGTAGATGAGATTTGGCAGTATTATGCACATTTGAGTTTTTCAGATGCTCGATTTACATTTAATAGTATGCTTGATGACAAGCTGCAGGATATACAAAAGAAGCTTTCGGAAGTACATCAGGTGGTTGTGAAGTAAAATTATTATTACCTAGCTATACATCCCATTCTTTACCTGTCCTAAACACCGTACCTTTGAAAATAGCAACTATGACATTGTCTTGATTGGTGAGTATGACTTCATATATTCCGAGTTTTGAAGAAAGGTGTTTCTCACTTGCAATAGCTGTAATGAAATCTCCTGCTTGGACAGTTTTGGTATGCGATATAGAAGTTTCTATTGAAACGGATTTGATTCCGTGAGAATTACTTGCAAAAGCTAAAGCACTATCTGCTATAGCAAAAGTGACTCCTCCATGACAAATGCCAAATCCATTGAGCATTTCTGATTTAATGGTGCATTGTAAGGTACACGTTCCAATACCTACGTCATGAATTTGAATACCCATCCACTTAGAAAACGCATCATTTTCCATCATCAGGTCAAGAACAATTTTTTTTGCTTTTTCTGATGGATTCACTATTACTACTATTGGTAAAGTTGATATAAATCCTTTAAGTTTCTACCCATTCCATTGTAATCCAAACCATAACCTACCACAAACTTATTGGGAATAATGAAACCAGGATATTCTGTGACAATATCATGTTTATGAGCTTCAGGTTTTACTAATATAGATGTCAATCGAATACTTAATGGACTATATTTTTCTAATTCCGGTATAAAAGCAGCCATCGTGTTGCCTGTATCAATAATGTCTTCGACTATGATAAGGTGTCTATCTTTTAAGTCAATATTGGGAGGCATGTAGATGTCTATTTTGCCAGTACTTTCAGTACCATGGTAAGACTTGATGCGTACAAAATTGAGTTCGCATGGGAAGTCCAATTTGCGTATGAGGTCTGCAGCATAAATAAACGCCCCATTCATTACAACAAGAAACATCGGATACTTTTCATGAAAATCTTCTCTTATACCATCAGCTATTTCTTGAACCTTTGCTTCTATTGTAGCAGCATCAATATATTTTATAAATTGTAGGTCCCCTACTTCTATGATTTCATTTACCTGATTTAAACTCACTTAATTCCGTATTTATCTATTAAAAAAACGAGGCTAGCCATTGCAGCAGCCCCAAGTTCTAATTCTCTTTTATTAACATTTTGAATAAGGTCATTGGCCGTATGGTGAAAATCAAAATATCTCTGAGAGTCAGGTCTTAAGCCAATTAATAAGCCTTTTTGTGATTTAAGTGGACTAATATCTGCACCAGACCCACCCATTTCGAATTGTAAACCATAACTTTTCAAGAGAGGTAACCACTGACTGACATGTTTGTAATAAGTTTTAAAAACAGAAGTATCAGCCTCAAAACTAAATCCCTTTGGTGAAAAACCTCCCGAATCCGATTCCAATGCAGCAAGATGAAACTCACCTTTATCATTGGATTCCTTTGCATAAGTGCGCCCTCCTGCAAGACCATTTTCTTCATTAGAAAATAGCACACATCGGATGGTTCTCTTGGGTTGGTACCCTATCGCATTAAACAACCTCAATACTTCCATAGCTTGTACACAACCAGCACCATCGTCATGCGCTCCCTGACCCACATCCCAGCTATCCAAATGACCACCAACCAATATTATTTCATTTGGAAATTCAGTCCCCTTGATTTCACCAATGACTGTAGGCGCCGATCGCATTCCTATAGTTTTACAATTAGTCTTTATAAAAACATTAACAACACCTTTTTTTAGGGCTAGACTTAATTTTTGAGCATCATTGGTGCTAATTGCCAAACCAGGAACTCTTTGCAATGTATCTTTATAAATGGTTACACCTGTATGAGGAAAATCATCCATAGATGTAGTCATAGACCTTACCAATGCCGCCACCGCTCCGTATTCAGCAGCTTTGGATGGACCATATACTCTCTGATCTACCGCTCCGCCATAAGCTGTAAATGTACGTATATGCGTGGGATCCATGGGTCTATTGAAAAAAACAATTTTACCCTTTATCTTATCTTTACCTAGTTTTTCTACCTCATCAAGTCCTTGGACTTCTATTACTTCAGCTGTCAATCCTTCTGCAGGAGTGCCAACAGAATTTCCTAAAGCTAAAGCATCCAATTTCTTACGTTTTCCATCCGAACCGACGATATAAACTTGCTCTTTATTACCTCTTTTCCAATAACTTGCTTCACAGTCTTGTTTTGAAGTTTTTACGCCAGACAAAGATTTAAGTTGAGACTCTGTATAATTTACTGCACCAAGGTATGCATCAGAACCTGCTATCCTGCCTCCATGTTTGGTACACAATGTATGTAACCATTGGTATGCCATACCATTAGTTAGCACTTCATTGTGAATTTTTTTAATAGTGTGTGCATCTTGGTCCTGTGCGTTGATGTTATTGGAAATCATCAATTCTACAATAATTATCAAACTTAGGATTCGGAACATTATGTGTATTTTACGATAAGAAAACGAAATCAAGAAATTTTAGAATAAAAGTATTTAAAATTATTAACTGCAAAAGTACTATAATTAATTATTTCAGTCACATTAGGTCTCACAATTTGTAAAAGTAAACATGTAAATGCGCTCCTTATATCACAAAATATAGCAAGCAAAACAATTAAAAGAGACTACTTTATTGATAAGTAATCTATCCATAATGACTACAAATACAAATACCAACCAAATATTTGCACTGAAATATTACTCAAAATATACTATCTGTATGGCGTCTGACCAAAGTGCTTATAAGCAAAACTGTAAAAACTACATTATTCAAAATTTACTTTCAAAGTTTGTACTTAATTCTAAAATATATTTGCGCCTAGTTATAGTTTTAATAAATTTTGTTTTAAATCATCAAACTACAGACTACTCATTTATTTGGCATTTTGCTCACTTATCCTATCAAATAATTTAGTAAAATTGCATTTTAAAATATTATTTTAAATAAATTTAACAAAATACTTGCTAAATAATTTTTTATCCTTACCTTTGTGTAGCTTTTACAATAAGTAAAGCAATTTGGTTTCATTTGGTTAGGGTTGAGGTAATACATAAGTGTTACCTCATTTTTTTTCTCAACCAAAATGATATCAATATAATGTATGATGAATAGTGATATAATAATAGAGTCTTGCGTAGAGACCGTAGATGATTCTCTAAATGCTGTACAAAATGGCGCACATCAATTGGAAGTATGTAGCTATTTGTCTAAAGATGGGCTCACACCTGATATAGCAGTTTTGTCAGAGATACTATCCAGAGTGAAAATCCCCGTAAAGGTTATGATAAGGTCGCGTGAGGGTAGCTTTTTTTACACTCAGGAAGAAATACAACAAATGATATCTGAGATACAAAAACTGAAAGCTTATAGAGTAGATGGTTTTGTATTCGGTGCTTTAATGGTTGACTCTAAAGGTAAAAATATACTTGATATTACTTCCATTTACCAGATTTGCAAAGCAGCTTCTCCTTACTATGTTACGATACATAAAGCTATAGACTTATGCCATGATATGATAAGTGAGGTGAAAAGACTCAAGCAAATATCTAATGTGCGATACATACTAACATCAGGTGGTGCTGCTGATGCTATTTCAGGTCAAAATATGCTGAAAGTAATGCAAAAGGAAGCAGGAAATGATATAAATATTATTGCAGCTGGAAAAATTACAACTAAAAACCTACCACAACTAATCAAGACTTCAGGTTTAAAATATTTTCATGGTCGGAAGATTGTATAATCAGTTTGTGAAAGTTTTACTTGACGTTGATGGAAAGTATCCATGCGGTCTCTGAGCGGTTGAAATGACTTTTTCTGATTTGAATAACTTATACACTTCGGTTAGAGACCGAGTAGATAGTAGTCCTAAATTCACAGACTTTGGACAACATAAGGTCTTTAACAATTCCTACTTTATACTTGGCAAGATTATATTTTCAAAATAAGTCCTGTATGATACTGCTGAGCGTTCGCTAACCATCTTACGATAATTAGCTTGTGATATAGGTAAAATATCATAAGTGTATGATACACCACCTGTAAACTCTTCTTTATCCTTCAGTACTTTATTGTAATATTCTATGGCTTTTGCCTCATTGTCAAACTTTCTTACGAGGATGATTTGAGAATTATCTTGGATATTGAGTGTAGCATCACCGAACTGTAAGCGTTCTGCCTTAAAATGTTTTTTATTAAACTCTGATATGGCAACTTTAAAATTTACATGTTGTGGCTCCTCAAGTGCATAAGTAATGATGGTAACGTAATGGATGCTAGCTTCGTCTCTTTGAAATATTTTGTCCACATCTTGTACATTGGCAAACGCACTTTTATCTCCTCCTAAAAATCTCATAATCTCTTTTGCCTTTAATTGTTCTGGAGTGTTAGGATAACTCGAAATCACTTCGTTTAGACCTTTTACATAGGCATCTTTTCCTTCTAAATTACCAAGGCACATTGCTTTTAATAATGCCATTTTTGCTTCATAAGAATTATCATCACCTACTACTGATGTAGATTGATTGATGGCATCTAGTGCTCTTTTGTATTCCCCTTTTTCAAACATACCATATACCGTCTTATAGTATTGCCCAGCTTTGTCGGTCTGTGATTTTGATTTTGTAAAATAATCTGGATCACTCAATATGGATGCATATTTAGAGTCTGGATACTTTTTAATGATATAACTTTTGTATTCATTGGCTTTAGCAATATTGGCCAAATCTGTATAATCAAGATACAAATAGAAATAGGAATCTAACTCGTACGGCGTGGGACCAAATCTGGAGTGCATACCTTCCAATGTTTCGGCAGATTTGATAAAATTTTCTATTTTATCTCTGAATAACTTACCCAAATTAAACATAGCCACCATAATCTTGTCATTGGCTTCCTGCTTTTTTATAGGATTGGAAGGTATCTCTCGTAGAAAAAGTTCATACTCTTCTTTACTTATTTTTTCTACTTTAGCATCCGCTTCACTCACTTTAGCTCCTTGATTAGTTTCATCTTCTGAATTGGATGAAGACTTATTGCTTCTTCTCCAATCGTCTCCTAATGGTCTTTTGCCCCAAGCTTTATTAAACTCTTCTCGTCCTCTCTCCTTAGATGTTTTGTTGTAAGCAAAAAAAGAACTATTGCCAAAATCTACAGCTCCAGTAGTATTAAATTTATTTGCAAAATTGTTATCTTTAGCTTGTGGTGTTTCGGTTTGATTTTTTTTGTTTCTTTCTAAATATTCCATTACCTTTTTTTGTTTTATCCCATCATCCAAAGATGCAAAATAAAGTAAGGTGTCCTGATAGCCGATGATAGACAAATTGGCAGCGATATCTTTGAGATTATCTACATATCTTTTTACCTGACCGTGTCTTGGATCAGTATTTAAAATCAATGTTAGCGTTGAGTCATAATAATTAGAAGCAAATAAATATTTTTCGTCAACATAATATTGATTTGCTATCCTATAATATGCTTCAGCTTTTAATTTTTGGTCTGAAATGTTGTTAGCTATAGAGCTTTTAAAATAATCAATGGCCTGATTTTCATTATTTTGTGAAAGTTCTATCTCTGCAAGCGTAAAATAAATTTGATCTTTAACTTCTACATATTTATCCTGATCTAATAATTTTTTAAGATCTTTGATCACTGAATCTTTAGACTTTTTACCACTAATAATCCCATTTTTTGCTACTGCCAATTCAGACATAAACTCCATTTTTGGATTTGAAGCGTATTTATTTGCTGTTGCAAAATAATTGAGTGCAGCTTCATTATTATTATTGAGCTGTGATATTTGACCAGCTATAAATGCATATCTTGCTTTAAGGCTTTTACTGTCTTCCACATTAATGGCTTCATCCAGTTTTGGCAAAGCTTCTGAATATCTTTTTTGTTTAATGTAAAGATTGGCATAAGTGGCAGGTAATTCGCTTTTTATGTCTTCACTGACTGCATTGGATGATAATCTTTCTAAAAGCATCTGTGCAGCAAACCAATTTTCTCTTTTTATGTATGTTTTTGCCAACCAAAGCATTCCTTCACTGTATGCCGTCTTGTCTTCAGTGGGTTTTATTGGCGCTACCGGTTTGTATGGTTCTTCATTTGAAGTGGTTATGTCTGATTTTGGTGTTTCATTAGACTTTGGCGTATTGACAGGAGTATCAACTTTAGGCGATGGTGCTTTCGATGTTTTTATGCCCTTTTTTCTATTTTTGGCTGCTTCTTTGCGCTCTTTCTCCTTTTCTTTTTTCGCCTTTTCTCTTTCCTTCTCTTTGTTTTTACGTATTTCGGCTTGAGATTTGGCCTTTTCCTTTTTTTCGGCAACTTTTATTTTAGTTTTTTCCTCCTTTTCTCTATCCTTTTCTTTTTTCTCTATTTCTTTTGCTTTTTTAGCAGCTTTACCTTTTGGTTTTTTGCTTTTATAATTTCTACCATACGGGTTGGAAGGATTAAAATCTTCTTGAAAATATTCTAAAGTTTCTTCTGCTGTTTCGTATTCTTGCTTTAGGTATTGTGCTTTACCCATCATGACATAGCAATCATCAACCCAATCACTAGGTTCATGTAACTGTGCTACAGTAGATACTTTTTCCAATATTCTATCCATGTCGGCCTTTACCATTTTTGGATTGTCGATGGAAACAAAGTCTTCAACTTCTAATATTTTATTATAATCATCTACATTGGCAAGACGCAATGTTTTCATGCTTTCTTTGATGATTTCTTTTGAATTCCAATAGCCATTATAGTAAGCCGTCGTGTTTTGATAAAACTTTCCGAATTTACTAGTTTCATTCCTTTTCTTTTTGGTAACGCAAGCCACAGATGCCGTAACCATCATCGAAGCAAGCAACAGGTATATATAAAATCTGCTCAAAATATATTACAATTTATTTTAATATTTAATTTCAGGATGCAAAGATAATTAGTTATTTTGTTAAATAAATATAAATTTTACATCCTCTAAATATAATATAACTATTTTTGCGCAAAATTATTATATTTTTCACTTAAAAAAATGTCCATGCCGGACGGATCACCAGTAAAAAGAAAGTTGTTAGATAGGATGAGAGATACCTATAGGATATCTATTCTTGATGATGAAAATCTTGAAGAAGTAGGATCATACAACTTATCATTACTTAGTTTTTATATATTCATTAGTGTTGTAGCTATACTTTTGGCTACTATGGTGATATCATTTATTGTTTTTACACCTGTAAAGAGACTCATACCTGGGTATGGCGATATCAGTGATAACAAAAAATTTATAGAACTTTCTAAAAAAGTAGATGAACTAGAAAAAGATATATCGGCGTATGATGTATATACCACAGGTTTAAAAAATATGTTGACAGGTGGCATCCATAATGCAAGTGTGGAAAAAATTGATTCTATTGCAAAGCTCAAAAGCATCCATCCTGAATTAGTCAATCATGCAGATCTTAAGGAAACCACTAGAGCCAAAGAACTTGATTTTTTAAAATTTGCCACACCAGTTTTCGGAAAAGTGGCAGCTGGTTTTCAGCCTGATATTCAGCATTATGGAGTAGATATACTTTCTGCCAAGGATACACCAATCAAAGCCATCATGGACGGTGTGGTAATCAATGCTGAACAATCTGTCAATGCAGGAAATGTGGTATATATCCAACACAATAAAAATGTAGTGTCCGTTTACAAGCACAATTCTGCCTTACTTGTAAAAACTGGTGATATCGTAAAAACTGGACAAGCTGTAGCGATCATTGGAAATACTGGTGAACAATCATCAGGGCCACATCTTCATTTTGAAATGTGGTATGACGGTCAATATGTAAATCCTCAAAACTATATCACTTTTCAATAGTATTTTGTAATTAATGTGTTAAATAATGAGTCTTAGTCTTAAAACAATCAAAAATGAAAAGGGCGAAAATATCAGCCCTATCTTGCCGTCGGATGTTAAAAACTATCTGATAGATATCGATGGTACTATATGCGACGATGTGCCAAATGAAGAACCAGAAAGAATGGGAACCTGTGAGCCCTATCCGGATGCTTTAGAAATTTGTAATAAATGGTATGACGAAGGTAATATCATCACTTTTTTTACATCGAGAACAGAAGAGCATAGAGATATAACAGAATATTGGTTAAAAAAGCATGGATTTAAGTATCATGGCCTCTTAGTAGGAAAACCAAGAGGTGGCAATTATCATTGGATAGACAATCACATGGTGAAAGCTACAAGATTTAAAGGTAAATTTACCGATTTAGTTAAGGTACATGCAGAAATTGAGGTTTTTGAATCGTAAATTTTTGTTTTTTTAGATGATTTTAAATTCTTTTATTATCCACACATAATGCTGCCAACAAATAGTAAAGTTTTTATTACCGGAGCTACTGGATTTGTTGGCAGTTATATTGTCAAAAAACTTATTAGTGCTGGATTTCACAACATCTATTGCCTAAGAAGGACTGATGGTGACACTTCGAACAATGACATTGCTTCAAAAGTACATTGGGTGAAGGGAGACCTTATGAATGTACCTATGCTTGAAACGCAATTGAAAGATATGGATGTGATCATACATGCTGCGGCTATTGTTACTTTTTCTACCAAGGATAAGAAAAAAATGATAGAAACAGCTATGAACGGTACTGCCAATTTAATCAATGTTTCCTTGGAAACTGGAATAAAAAAGTTTATTCATATCAGCTCCATAGCCGCAATTGGCCGTAGGAAAAAAAAGGAAGCTATCGATGAAAAATTAATGTTTAGTCATAGTGAATTTGACACCACTTATGGATTGTCAAAATTTCTTGCTGAGCAGGAAGTATGGCGTGGACATGTAGAAGGTCTAAATGTCACTATATTAAACCCATCTATGATATTAGGTGCTGGAAACTGGCATAAATCATCATTACAAATCTTTAAAAAGATTTACTATGGTATGAAGTATTATCCTGAGGGAACTAATGGCTGGGTTGATGTAAGAGATGTTGCAGAAGCTGTGTTGCTCTCACTTAATGGCGACCATAATGGTCAAAGATTCATCATCAGTGCCGAAAATGTTTCTTTCAAAATTATGTTTGAAAAAATCGCTAAAAGCTTAAACGTAGATCCACCTAACAAAAAAATTAATTATCTTCTTGCTGGTATCATCTGGCGCCTTGAAGCGGTACGGTCATTTATAATGAACAACGCACCAGCAATCACGCAAGAAACTATAAAAAGTACCTCGGTTGAAGCCCAATATTCTAATGAAAAATCTGTTGATATTTTAGGGTTAAAATACAGACCTATAGACCAAACAGTGTCGGAAAGTTGCCAAGTTTTTTTAAATAACTGGCCCAAAAGTAATTATTTTTAATACTGCTCCCAATGTATATTTACCTATCTTCCATTCTTTTTGACCATTTCTTTGATCTTTGTATTTAATTCCTTGGCATCGAGCAGGTCATTTAAGGCAATATGAAATCTAAAACGCCAATAATGTTTTGGATTGCTTGGTTCATTGATTTGCTCTGCTTCTGCTGTCTGATTTCGCAAAGTAGCATCCATCCCTATCAAATCCTGTATAGGAAATATCGCCATCATACTCGGTGATGCTAGATGATCATCTACGATAGCTTGCACTATATCAGGACTGCAATCCATCGGGGCCAAGCCATACCTATGGAGGTAATTATAAAAATATTCTTTAGCCAATTCATGGTCCCCTTGCCACCAACCTCTGATGGTGGACATATCATGGCAAGATGGACTGCATACCGAAAAGTATGGATAAGATCTCACCTCACCAAATTTTGCATTGCCTTTGGGCATTCTTTGTATTTCTAATGAGATGATGTTCATTTCTCGCATTACACCTGGCACAGATTGTGGTATCATACCTAGATCTTCACCACAAATCAGCATATTGCTAGCATCAAGGATCGCAGGCAACTTCCACAATGCTTGCTGCTTCCAATATTCATCATGCCTTTTGAAGTAATAATCATTGTAAAGTGCATTAAATCTCGCCTTGGTGTAATTGTCCAATTGGCTGTAAAAATAAGTCGTAGATAGTGTTATCCTAGGATTAAAATAATGACCATCTGTATTTGGTTCTACCAACAATAATACTTCAGTCATCAATCTAAGTAATGACTTTTCATATTTGCTATATTGTGTATTTTGGCTGATAAAAACACTGATCTTTTGCTGATCATCAAACGAAGATTTAAAAACTATTTTACCATCTTTACTGATAGAGAAAAATATTTCAAATATATCTTCCACATCTTTTCCGAAAAGCTGTTTTAAAATATCTTGTGTGATGTACGGTAATGTGTACCTTGTTAGGTCACCGGTGATTCCATAACCATTTAACTCATCTCTAGATACTGGCAGTCTTGGATTAAACATACCCATCGTGCCCTCTACTTGATGCGTAGGTATGGACCAAATTCTAAAAAACCCTAATATGTGATCTATACGCAGAGCGTCAAAATATCTATTGAGCTGTTGCATCCGCTGTCTCCACCAGTTAAATCCGTCTTTGGCCATTACTGCCCAATTGTAAGTAGGAAATCCCCAATTTTGACCCAAAACTGCATAATCATCTGGTGGTGCTCCTGCTTGCTCATCCATATTGTAGAGTGAAGGTGCTACCCAAGCATCGCAACTATGCCTATATATACCAATGGGCAAATCTCCTTTGAGTACTACACTTTTTGTCCTAGCGTATTCTTTAGCTTCTAGCAATTGTTTGTCTGCATGAAACTGAATGAAATAGTAAAATTCTATCTCATAAAAGTCTTTATAAGAAGTATTGCACAATGTGTGTAAAACATCCTCAGTGTATTGAGCGTATTCGGGCCAAAGATTAAAATTGCAAGTTTTGTTTTTGTCGCGCAAATGGCAGAATACAGCATATTGCTTCAGCCAAGTAGTATTGTTATTATAAAAATCTTGGTATTCGCTGCTCAGTTTAAATGACGCATACTCTTGATCAAAAAGAATACGCAAATACCGAAATTTAGCATCTAAAACCTTTTCAAAATCAACTTTATCTAGAGCATTTAATGCTTTACATTCTGCATCAAAATCCTTCTGTATTTTTTTGTCTTTAAATGTAGCAATACTTGGCAAATGGATGTACAGTGGATGTAGTGCGAAAACAGATATGGCTGCATAAGGATAACTATCTACCCAATTTTTATTGGCAATGGTATCATTGACAGGTAAGACTTGGATGATATTCATACCCAACTCAGCAGTCCAATCTGTAAGTAATCTTAAATCAGCAAACTCACCAATCCCAAATCCTTGATGACTGCGCAATGAAAATACCGGTATGGCTACGCCTGCGCCACGCCAATGTGCATCTTTGTATCTGAACTGATCATCGGCAATGACGATTTGGTGTTTTTGGTCGGCAGAAAGAGCTAAATGACAAACACGATTTTCGCCTTCTTCCCATACTTTGATGGTTTGATCAGCGGTGTCAAGCACCACATATTTGTAGGATAGCTGAATATTGTCATCATGTATTGGGATATCAATCTTCCATTCAGGAAAATCACTTTCATCCATCATTAAAGGCTTTTCCCATTCACCCAAGGCTTTGGTATTGCCAATGATGCCAAATGACAAATGTGGTTGAATGGTCGCAGATGTCAATCTAAATGTTATGCTATTTTTAGTAATTGTTTTGGAAGATTTTTTAGCTTTCGTATGGGCAGATCTTCGGAATATTGAGTCAGTAAACGCTGTGGACAAAAAGGCGTTGTTTTCATTAGCTCGTGGTCTCCACTTATCTTCTATTATTGTGTTTATACCTTTTTGTGGTGCTATATTCCTATATTTTCCCCATTCTGTGACGGCCACTTTGCCATCTTTTAGCATTACATATCTGTAGTGTACGGTAATAATCTTTGAAATCGGAAGTTGACCTGACCAGTTTTCTCCATCATAAGTCTGAAAAGTAAGAGTGGATTTATGTTTTTCGTCAGTATTGTCATAAAAATATTCAATGCCAATCTGCTCTCCATACACAGTTTTATAATGCAGATGAAAATGTAAATTCATAATGGTTGGTTGTATATCGGCTTTACAATGATGATTGCTATCTATAGGATAACAATGTATATTAGTGGCAAATATACACTAAGTCCAGTATTTTATAAATAAAAACTGAATAAATGATATTCATATTTTAGAATGTGGCATTATTTGGCACATTTTGTCATGTAGTCATCAACAACCAAATTGGCAGCTGATTCTAGTTTAGCACCTGACAATCCATCGGATTTGAGCAATTTTTTGATGCCAGAAGTAGGAGTAAATTTATATCGCTTGTTTTCAAATTTATTGACTACAAATGGACAATCTTCAAAAAATGTTTTATAACTAATTTCTTGTATTGGTTTCGCTTTTTGACCATCTCGAGCGATTAAAATATCAAAATTTTCTTTTGCTTCTGTGGTAATTTTTTTGATCAATTCGTCGTCATCATAATCTTCATCGGTGATGACAGGAGGCTGATAAAATTTAAGTAATTGTATTTTGCCATCTTTAATGATCTCTGCAAAAAAATCCATGTTTTTTTCTCCTTTTATCTTATCCATAGTTGATTTTAGTACATCATCACCTTTGCCTTTTACATGATAATAGACATGTACAAATCGTCTATTGGCAAATCCATATTCGATTATTTCTCCTGCGACCAAGTTCTTTTTTAACTCTCTCTTCACCCTTGCTCCCGTAAGTAAAGCTCTGTCATAATATTTGACATCATCCTGAAATGTCCATGGTAGATTGACGTCTTCTATTTCTATCGCCACTTCCGATTTAGTACCGTCAGCAGTTATGATGTAACCTTCTAATTGATTGTCTCTGAGTTTTGTTTGACCTACTAATGCAGATGTTAATGCAAAAATGAATGTGTTAATGATGATATATTTCATTTCTAATTTTTTGAAGGTTTTTCTTTCCCTATGATATTTTTATTTTTTCTGGCATCGAGCACTGGTTTTGGCCTTGGAGCTGTATCCATGACTTCTGTGGCTATTTTGTCTATTCTGTTCCAATATCCATCTTCCAAACTATATCCTACATAACTGCCATCTGGCACTAAAGTTTCGGGTTGGCCGGGCAATCTACTCATTTTGCGGATGAGATTGTCCACCATTATCATTTGCATACCGGGATTATAGTTGAGTGTCATTTGTGCATCCGAGGCATATTTGAAAGCTAAACGGTTATAGATTTCATCATTTTGATCTTTAACTTTTTTCTTAAATACAGGTAGTCCAAAATAAGGTAGTCCATCTTTGGAAAAAAATAGCACATCTATCAGTTTCACATTTTCATATTTGCTCCATTTGTTCAGACCGTATAGTAGATAATATTTTTGTCCGCTTTTCGTAGTGCTTTCCATGATATTATAATACAAAGCACCAAGCCAATTTTCATGACTGTATTCTTCATCAGCGAGACCTTCTGCATTTTTGAAATCATCTTTTAGTGTAAAAGTAGTGCCATCTTTATTTTGGATTACGCCAAAATATTTTACTTCATCATCGGCAACTTTCACTTCCCAAGTATATATTTTAAAAGACATGTCTGCAGGATATTTTTTTGATATCCATTTGAGTGAGTCGAAGGGAAAATCAAATGAAGCTTCTTTTGCCAATGCTTGGGCAAACAAGGTATTGAATTGGTCCATAGCTTTGGTACGATGGCGTGGTGTAGATGCATTGACCATAACATCCGCATGATAAGCCATCTCTATTTCCATTTCTTGGAGAGATTGGCTATTTATATTCGAAATCAAAAATATAAAAAAACAAACCGCTATATATCTCAAAGCTACCATATTTTGTTTATAATTGATATAATGATTTTATTTTCAATATTTTGATAACGATTAATGGACTATCTTTATTACAAATAAAAAGTTAAAAATCACAAACCACTACATCTCTCCGCCACCTTCAAACTCTCCATCTCCTTTGCCTGGTTTTTTGCGTTCTTTTTTCATATTAAGTCTATAATTGACTGTGGCCACTATTGGAGCTCTTCTCCATTGTTGATCTACCCTTTGATAAAATTCATCGGTAGATATTTCAGTATTTCGCCTTCTAGAGTTAAAAAGGTCTCTAGCTGCCAATGTAAAAGTAGCATTATTTTTCCAAAAGTCTTTACTAAACGCAATATCTACAATATACTGTGCTTTCTGCTGACCCTGTGGTATATCCACCGGTGCTCTATAGTTAAACCTAGTCTGTAAGTCTGCATTTTTCCAAAAACTAATCCTACTTCCTATCCTTCCGAACCAACTATAACTATCGGCACTCAAGTCTGCACCTTCATAGGCACCTTCTATAATATTTCGAAAAATATTGGCATTTCCATCTAGTCTCAACCATTTGTTCGGATTGTAGGCAAAAAGAAACTCTATGCCAGCATTGTCAGATGTCGCCAGATTTAATGGTTGTGTAAGGGTGGTACCATCTGGATTGATATTGGTCACTCGTTGTATCACATCTGTGGTATGTCTCCAAAAGATGCTCGTCCCTATGTTTCCTTTTTCCCAATATTTGACATGTCCTATTTCATAACTATTGGTAAATTCTGGATTAAGATTTGGATTTCCACTAAAGATGTTTCTATTATCGGCAAACGTAAAAAATGGATTTAAATCCCAAAATCTAGGTCTTTGTATTCGCCTAGAATAGCTTACTTGTACTTGGTTTTGACCTGCAAATTCATAATTGATGTGTCCACTCGGAAATAAATTAATAAAGTCTCTAGGATTCACCTGTGCTGTTTCTATGAGTTCTGTTCTTAAGCCCGTGTATTCTGCTCGCAATCCTGCTTGATATGAAAATTTTTTTACCTTGGTTCCATAAATAGCATAAGCGGCGTGTACATCTTCATTGTATTTAAACTGATTGGAGAAAGCGGCTATTTTTTCCCAATTATTTTCTACCAATTCTTCTACTAAATAATTATTACCTATTTTTCGTAACTGCGTCCTCAGTCCAGCTTCAAATTTGCTGTCCTTGGATATTGGGTGTACATAATCGGTTGTGAAAATGATATTTTTCTGTTTTTCAGCATTTTCTGACTGTTGTATTAAATCATTTCCAGCGAAGATGCCATTTTCGTAAAAGCCTTCTGTATAGTTGGCATTTTCTGTTTCGTCATTATTACTATACTGTACAGATGCCTTCAGTTCTCTGCCTTCTGTTTTATATCTTTTCACATAATCGAGATTATATTCTAGTGTTGGACTTGTCTCCTTTTCATTTTCTACTCTTTGTGTATAGTCTAGGATGGGTACTAGATTTCGTCCTCTTGGCTCATTACCATAAAATTCGTGATCATAATATTTGATTGGAGTTTCATTGTCGCTCTCAGCATATCTATACAAGAATGAACCCGTCAATGTTTGATTTTTAGCAATTTCAAACTCCATACCTGCTCTGAAACTATTGGCCAATCTAGTTCTTACTCCATCTCTAACTATATGAGATGCACTTGTAGTATCTCCATTAATAAACTCCTGATAAGTATAACCTTCGGACGGATTATTGTTATAATTCAAACCATAATTGACAAAAAAGTTGGATTTGCCTTTGCGATAGTTGACATTGGCGCCGAGACCGTAGTTTTCAGGCCAACCACCTGAGACTTCAAAACTCCCATTGATACCCGCTTTATTGTCTTTTTTTAGGATTATATTGATGATGCCAGACATACCTTCTGCTTCATAACGGGCTGAAGGATTAGTAATCACCTCTACTCGATCTATCATATTGGCTGGTATAGATCTAAGACCATTGGCTCCTGTCCCTATGAGGCCACTAGGTTTGCCATCTATAAGGATACGCACATTGCTACTTCCTCTCAGACTGACACCACCATCTATATCTACGGTTACCGAAGGTACATTGTCTAGAATATCTTGGGCAGTCCCACCACGATTGGATAGGTCTTTACCTACATTAAATACTCTTTTGTCTAGTGCGAAGGTAGTTTCACTTTTTTGGCCAACTATCTCTACTGTTTCTAATGCGATGGCATCAGCACTCAAAGGTATGGTGCCAAGATCCACCGTTTTTTGGCCAGCTTCTATGGTAATATTATTGATTCTTTTGGGCGAATAAGATAAAAATTCTACTACAGCATAAAATTTGCCTGGGCTAGCATCAATAGTAAAAACTCCTTTATCATCAGTGAGTCCACCACTTACCAAACTACTATCTCTTAGTGAAAATAACGATACAGTTGTAAATTCTAAAGGATTGCCAGAAGACTCTTCAGTTACCAAGCCTGTCATTAAAATAGCAGTAGGTAAACTTCCAGATTGCTGACCAATAACAGACGAAGATAACAATATGGTAAATAAAAAGAGTATGATGTGTCGCATTGTGGAAAGTATGATATTAACAAAATGAGACAATATCAAAGCTAAATAGTTTAATGGTAAGGAAAATATAATTTGCTATAAACGGGATTTATGGTATTTTTAACAAATTATATTAAATTGGATTACTCTATCACCACCAACTCCATATCTGTCCTCCTAGAGTCAGGGTCGGCATTGATAATTTTTACCCTAACTGTCTGCCCCATGGTAAATTCATCTCCAGATAGCTTTGACTTTGCCTTCATTCGGCTACTAGGTACGGTAAACATATCTCCCATACTATCGAATGTCACCAAACCTTCTACTTTACTATCTAATAATTCCACAAAAATGCCTTTCTCAATGATGCCTGATATCACACCATCAAACTCTTGCCCAATAAATCTAGAAATGTAAAGTGTTTGAAAATATTTATTGGATTCACGCTCTGACTCTGCTGCCTTCTTTTCTTGATCTGAAATGTGTTTGGCTTTTTGCTCGAGTTTTTCTTTGTCTTCTCGATAGATTTCTGTGAGATTTTTGTATAAACCTCTATGCACCAAAACATCAGAGTATCGTCTTATAGGAGACGTAAAGTGCGTATAAAATTCAAATCCCAAACCATAATGGCCAATATTTTCGGTAGAATAGACAGCTTTGGCCATGGTTCGGATGGCTAGTGGTTCTAGCAATTTGAGCAATGGATTTTCCAAAGCAGCGATGGCTAATCGATTGAATGATTCGGCTATTTGATCAGGTTTATCCATTTTAAAATGATATCCTAACTCTTTGGCAAATAGAGCAAAATCTGCAAGTTTATCAGGATTGGGCAAGTCGTGAATCCGATATATAAATGGGATTTCGGGTTTTTCTTTTTGAGCAATGAAAGTAGCAACGCGTTTATTAGCTAGTAACATGAAATCTTCTACAAGTTTATGTGCATCCTTTCGTTCGCGTACGTACATACCTTGTGGCAAACCTGCTTCATCCAATATGAATTGTACTTCATCTGATTCAAAACTAATGGAGCCATTCGCATATCTTTCAGTACGCATGTGCTTGGCGACTTTGTCCAGGATCAATATTTCTTTGGCAAAATCACCTTCGCCGGATTCGAGTCGTTCTTGAGCTTCTTCATAAGTAAATCTTCTGTCAGAATGTATGATTGTCTTCCCAAACCATTCATGGGTGATTTTATAGTTTTTGTCAAATACAAATACTGCAGAAAAAGTAAATTTATCCTCATTAGGATTTAGAGAACAAAGGTCGTTAGAAAGTTTTTCTGGCAACATAGGACAAACTCTATCCACTAAATAAACCGATGTAGAGCGGCGGAAAGCTTCTTTGTCCAAGGCGGTACCATCTTTGAGATAATGAGTTACATCTGCGATATGCACACCGATCTCCATATTGCCATTTTCTAGTTCTTTGTAAGAAATGGCATCATCAAAATCCTTGGCGGTCAGCGGATCTATGGTAAATGTAATGACATCTCTGAAATCTCGCCTTTGTTTGAGTTCTTCTGCTGTAATCTCGCCTTTCATACTTTCTGCTTCAGCAAGGACTTCTTCACTAAACTCAGGGTCAAATCCATTGGAAAATAAGATGGATTGCATATTCATCTCTATATCTGAGATATCTTCCAGTACTTTGATAACTTTGCCCCATAGCGCTTTATTTTGGCCTTTGCCCCATGTGGTGATTTCTACTACCACTCTATCATTATCACTACAGTCCATGGTATCTGGATGATGTATCAATACTTCTGGATATATCCTCGAGTTATCAGGAGAAAGTATGGCGTAATTGTTAAATATTCTGATGTGCCCGATGACTCTTGTAAGTGCTCGTTTTTCTATAGATACGATAGTTCCTTCGGGTCTGCGACGCGATCTACTTTCTGTTACGGCTACAGTCACTTCGTCTTTATGGAGTGCTCCTTTGAGATTGCGAGCATTTACATAGATATCTTCAACGCACTCAGAGTTTATGATGTAGGCAGCGCCTGACCTTGTCATGTCAACTACACCTGTATAAAGTATTTCGTCTTCTGACTTCCTATTGCTTCGGTTGGCTTTTTCTGGTGTAAACAATTCCCATTTGTATCGTTCTTCTGATAGTTTAACGACTTTTTTTTCAGCTACCAATTTCAGTAATGACTGTTTGATAGACTCTGGTGGATTGGCTACATTTATTTTTCTAGATATTTGGGTGATATTATATCTAGTCTTTGGGTTTTTTGAAAGTAGTTTTTCTATTTGGTTGCTAAGGTCTGCTTCTTTGAGTTGCCTTGGTTTTCTATTCATTTTACTTGTTTATCAGTATTTTGTAACGAATGAGCCCTTTAAATAGTTCTATTAGCATGTTAAAAAATTAAGAATTTGAACTTCTTGCGCTATAATTGTTTCTATTAATAAGTTTTAATTACCATTATACATTCAAAAGAAGTAATATAAAAGTGAAGGCAGCGACTTTGCACCAAATAAAAAAAGAACTAGAAACCATTTCTCCTCAAAAATTAATGGCACTTTCTTTGCGACTCATAAAGTTTAAAACAGAAAATAAAGAATTAATTTCGTATCTTTTGTTTGATGAAGATGACCAAGCAGGTTATATTAGTGACATAAAACATGAAATTACAGAGTTGTTAGCATCGATCAAATCGATGCCACCCTATTTAGTAAAAAGGACACTTAGGAAAGCTCTAAAACTAATAACAAAATATTGTAAATATATGGGCTCAAAAGATGCCGAAGCAGAATTGTTGATACACTTTTGCAAAATTGTATATAATGAAGGCATTAGCAGATATACTTATAAAGCGGTGTTAAATATTTATCTCTCCACCTTAATAAAAGTGCAAAAACTACTTCCCTATGTTCATGTAGAATTACAAAATGATTTCGAAAATGAGATAATTAGATTACAAAAAATATAGAAGACGTGGAGACATATCAGATTAGTAGTTTCAAAACAAACTCACTTCTTCACAACAAATGGATGTCGCAATCCAGCATAAGATTTAAGTATCGCTTTGGCACTGCCTACTGAAAGTGGAGACTCTATCAATAAGGGTAACTTATTTTCGTCATTAGTTACATAAACATTCATTTTATTACCATCTTTAAAGACATTGCCTGTTACGAGGTCGGGAATGACTTTGATAGTATTAAATGTACCAAGATCTTTGATCTCATAGTTATTGTATTTCCCATCGTACTTTACTTTGATCGGGTAAATTGTTTCATCAAAAAGAATTTTAGTAGGAATCATATCTCCAGGTTTATGCTTTGAAATATTTATATTTCTCATAAAGTATAAAACGGAAAGTAAATCGTGAGTACATTGATGTATGGTGATGTATTTTCTTTTGGCTGTTTGTCTGGATTTTCCATTGTAACTGATCGCTGATAATTGATTTTGATTGAAAACCAAACTATCAAATTTTCTATAATTACCTTCTTCCACTATTCTCACAAAATGACGTGGATACATAGTTTTTTTATCTATTATACTGTGAAAATAATCTCGCACTCTGAAAAAAGCGTCATAACCTTTATATGTCTTGCCTATAACAGTTACTTCATAAGTGTCTTTGTTTTCTTTAATACTAAACTCTGCTTCTCCCGCTGGCACCCATACAAATTCCCAATTATAATACGCTTTGTACACTATTTTTTCACCACCTTTGATGGCAGTATTGTCTATGACACAGTCATGCATTAAGTCGTGCTTATGACTATCTACAGCATTGATAAATAAAATTATTACCAAAAAAACAAATATTGTGGATAATAAAAATTTTATAACTTTCATATCAGTTTATAACTTCATTTGGGTAATAAAAATTTCACGATGCTATAGATTTAATTTGTTATTGTAATCTAAGATCCAGAATATTGCCCATCTCATAACACACTCTACATCTTGGCTCATATTTATCTTTTTCTCCTAAAAGCACCGTGTCTTGCTCGGCACTTAATCTATAAGAGTGAGTAGCTAGATTGCCACAATGAGGACAAATCGCATGGACTTTAGTGATATACTCAGCTACTGCCAATAAGTTGGGAATAGGACCAAAAGGTCGTCCTTTGAAATCCATATCTAAACCTGCTATGATAACGCGAGCTCCTTTGATAGCCAGTTTTTGACATACTTCGGGTAGATTGTCATCAAAAAACTGAGCTTCATCTATTCCAATAACATTAACATCTTTTATATGGTCAAAAATTTCTACGCTACTTTGTACAGGGATCGAATCAATAGTGTTCTCATCATGTGACACTACTTTAATGATATCGTATCTCGTATCTTTGGATGGTTTAAAGATTTGAACTTTTTGATTCGCAATTTTCGCTCTTTTTAACCTCCTTATCAACTCTTCAGTCTTACCCGAAAACATTGAGCCGCAAATAACCTCAATCCAACCACTACGTTGACCTTTAAAACTTGGCTCTAAGAACATTTATACTTATTTTGACACAAAGAAACTCAGTTTTTATAACATTTTGACATGACAACCTATAAAATTTGCGTTTATGTATATTATTTTGGCAGCTTTCAGGTAACTTTCTTCATTTGGTATAGAAATTGCACACATTAAATAAATGTTTTATATAATTCAAAATTAATCCCTATATTTTATGGATATTAAGAACTTTAATAAAAAACTGAATAAAATAACAGCACTGACAGAAAATAATAGTGAAAGTGAACATCTTTCTACATTAGAGAGAGACTTACTATTAAGTTATATCAGAGACTTGTACGATTTAGTGTTGGAACAAAAGTCATCTTTAAAACATGGAGATAGCTCAGCACCAGATACAAAAAGTGATACTTCGCCAATGGTTTTTACTTCTTCAGTATCTCAGGTGATTGAAGATATAAAAATTCCTATTGAAAAATCAAAAACTGACGAGTTGGTATCAGATACACCTAAGGTGGAAAGCAGCATTAAACTAAATCCAGTGATGGTGGAGACAATTGAAATACCTGTCCAACTTCCAGACCCTGTTGTTGTTCCTGAACAAAAGCAAACACCTAAACCAACCTCATTGAACATGGAACAATTGGCTGAGTTATTTGCGGATGAAAAAGTTACCGACCTTTCAGACAAACTAGCACTTACTCCAGTCAAAGATTTGACAAAATCCATGGGGATTAATGAAAGGATTTTTACTCAACAAGAACTATTCGGCAATAATCAACAACATTTTACAGAAACACTGCAAACGTTAAATAACTGTCAAAATTTTGCTGAAGCAAAACAATATTTGCTGGATAATGTCATTGGTGTATATGACTGGACAAATGATCAAAAAATCAAAAAAGCTTCCACTTTTGTTAAATTAGTTAAACGAAAATTTTCAACCTATTAATTATAAGTGTTGCATAGAGATCTTAAAAATTTCATATACAAAATCAAATATCCGATTCTGCTGCTATTATCAATCTGGGTCATAGAAGCAGGAAATTATTTTTTTGAACTCAAGTTAAGCATATTAGGTATATATCCCAGACAATTATCAGGATTGCCTGGTATATTAACAGCACCATTTATACATTCTTCTTGGGGACATTTGGCATCCAATTCCTTACCGATTATAACACTAACCACTATATTGGTGATCTTCTATCGTAAGGTTGCTTCTCAGGCATTTATGATGATTTGGATAGGTACGGGTATGATGGTTTGGTTATTTGCTAGACCATCGTTTCACATAGGGGCGAGTGGTTTAGTTTATGGGTTGATAGGATTTATATTTTTTACTGGACTATTTAAAAAGAATGCAAAATCAATAGTTTTGTCCTTGATCGTACTCACGTTGTATTCAGGAAGTGTTGAAAGTATGTTTCCCAATGCTGGAAATAATATCTCTTGGGAAAGTCATTTATTTGGTGCCTTAGTAGGTTTGGCTACTTCATTTATATTAAGAAATGTAATCGAAGAAGATGAAAAACAGTACCATATTCCTCCTTCTTGGGCTGAAGAAAAAGTCATAAAGCAATATTTTCTGCCTCGCGATGTTTTTGAAAAAACTAAGGTACAAAGGTATTATGAATTGATGGAATCTGAAAGGGTAAGACTAGAAATGGAAAGGGTATCTAAAGAAAATAATTTACCAGATAGCATTAGTACCTAAGTAAGTTTTTAATCAGTTGCTTATAAAACTATTCCAATGCATCATCAATTAAATTTAAAAAGCTAATTAATAAATCATAAAAATATATTGTTCATAATAAGTTAATGATAGTCAATAACTTCAAAGTTACTCAAGTTATCATTACTTTTGCATCCAATTTTTAAAAGATAATAAATAATTTTATACATGACAAATACAGAAACAAAACTGGCTTATAAAGTTAAGGATATCAATCTTGCTGAATGGGGCCGAAAAGAAATCACATTGGCAGAGGCAGAGATGCCTGGTTTGATGTCTTTGAGAGAAGAATTTGGTGCTACCAAACCGCTTCAAGGTGCGAGGGTGGCAGGGTGCCTTCACATGACTATACAGACAG
Organism: Saprospiraceae bacterium; assembly: GCA_016714785.1. Lineage (GTDB taxonomy): Bacteria > Bacteroidota > Bacteroidia > Chitinophagales > Saprospiraceae > OLB9. Next base: position 112,141 of record JADKCC010000057.1, on the reverse strand, counting down.
CCGTACTTATAGAAACTTTAGTAGAATTGGGAGCTGAAGTATCTTGGTCATCGTGCAATATTTTTTCTACACAAGATCATGCCGCAGCAGCTATAGCGGCTGCTGGTATTCCTGTTTTCGCTTGGAAAGGTATGAATGAAGAAGAGTTTGATTGGTGTATTGAACAGACATTATTTGCATTTGAAGAAGGCAAGCCACTTAATATGATCTTGGACGATGGTGGCGATTTGACCAATATGGTTTTTGACAGATTTCCTGAGTTAGTTGGCGATATCAAAGGTCTTTCTGAAGAGACGACTACGGGTGTACACAGGCTTTACGAAAGAGAAAAAAATGGTACGTTGGTACTACCAGCTATCAATATCAATGACTCTGTCACAAAATCTAAATTTGACAACAAATATGGTTGTAAAGAATCATTGGTTGACTCTATCAGACGAGCCACAGATATTATGATGGCGGGCAAAGTAGCTGTAGTAGCTGGGTATGGTGATGTTGGAAAAGGATCTGCGGCTTCATTAAGAGGGGCAGGATGTAGAGTTATTGTTACGGAGATTGATCCAATATGTGCTCTACAAGCCGCAATGGATGGGTTTGCAGTAAAAAAAATGGATACTGCCTTGATCGAAGCCAGCATCGTAGTGACAGCCACTGGCAATAAAAACATCATCAGAGAGGAACACTTCAGAAAGATGAATGACAAGACCATAGTTTGTAATATCGGTCACTTTGACAACGAGATAGACATGGCTTGGTTGAACAAAAATTATGGTAATACCAAAGACCAGATCAAACCACAAGTAGATCTTTATAATATAGAAGGCAAAGATGTCATTTTACTCGCGGAAGGTAGATTGGTTAACCTTGGTTGTGCTACAGGTCATCCATCATTTGTGATGTCCAATAGCTTCACCAACCAGGTACTGGCTCAATTGGAGCTTTGGCAGAATACTGATAAGTACGAAAACAAAGTATATACCTTACCTAAGCACCTAGATGAAAAAGTAGCAAGATTGCACTTAGCTAAGATAGGGGTAGAGTTGGAAGAACTTAGCAAAGACCAAGCAGATTATATCGGTGTTACAGTACAAGGACCATATAAACCTGAGTATTACAGATATTAATATCAGCTCACTTCTTATAATTGGCAAAGGCTTGCATTCCGGAGATTGCAAGCCTTTGTGATTTTTATAAGATACACTACCTGAGCTTCTTATAAAATGAATTATTTATTCTTTACAATTTATTAACAACCTTTATTAAACGATTGTTTTCGTAATTTATTATATATTTTTTGCATATTTTAAATTCTTTTTTGGTTTCTTTACTACTTCACTCTCTTTCAATAAGATAGCAATAGAAATCTAACGCATCATATCTCACATTCGAAAAAATCTTTTTTAAAATAATTAATTAGGAATACTGTCACAGTAAAATTAGGCGACTATATGAACTAAGTGATGTGCTAAGATTATTTCAATTTCTAGAAGTAAAAGAAACATTAAACAAATCAATTGATCCATATTTACCTTTGTTACCATACTTTTCTATTGCACTTTTTGGAGTCATTGTGATAATTGAATCGGCGTTATATGTCATATTTTCAAAAATTGTAAAATTTACTTCTTTACCATCGATAAAACATATTGGCTTTCCTTTAACTTCTGTTTTACGTAAAGAACTAAAGACTTCATCAACATTACCTCTCTGATCACTAAAATATCCTTCATCTTCTTTTATCTTTTGTTGGAGTGACATATTTTCACTCTTAAAGTCAGTTTTTTGGACCAATTTTGGTTGGTTTAATTTTTTAACTTTGTTTTCAATCATACCTATTCCATTGTCTTCTAGCCTAAATTTCACAGGTAATGTGTACATAACTTTAACAGGCTTTCCACCTTGTTTGCCACTAATCCATTTTGAAGGAAGATTATTCATTTTTTCAATGACATTTCTTGTTGCTTCGCCCGTGCCACCACCTATTTCTCTGACTACTTTGATGTTTTCGATACTACCATCCAATGCAACTATAAACTGTATTACGCATGTACCTTCTAGTCCACTATCTTTAGCCAGTTTTGGATATTTTAAGTTAGATGCAATAAATTCAAACATTTTTTTGTCAGAACATCTTTTCTTTTCCTCCATTGATGTTAAGGATTCACAACCAGGAAATCTTGGCATTTCTTCTACTACTTTATAGACATCTTCCATCTCCGCCTCGGTGTATGTTTCAGACCTTGACTTAGGCATAGTCTTTGTTTCTGTTTTTGGTTCAGCAGTTGTAATATCAGTAATTTGAGATTCTTTACAGGAAAATATAAATACAAGACCTACCAAGATAGGCAATACCAAAGTATATTTCCAAGCTGCACTTCGGTTTGTTTTATGTGTTGTCATCATTTGAATACGTTTTTTGATTTGTGAATGAAAAAATTGATTGGTCAGCGCCAATTCTAAGCCCGACTGCGACTTACTGAGCAATAACTCTGTGTAGCTACTTACGGAATTTTTGCGACAGATAATGTCATCAGCGAGATACTCATGCGCTTGACGCAAAGCACGTTTATAAAAAATCATCACTGGATTGAACCAAAAAAATGCATGTACCATCTCTGCCATCAGTACGTCCAAAGTGTGCCATTGACGGATATGTATTTCTTCATGTTCGAGGATCGTGTGTATCTGATCTTGTAGTGGTACATGCCGACTGACATAGATACTATTGAAAAATGAAAAAGGCAGATGCACCGCTTCCGTAGTAATGATGTGATATCCATTAAAATCTTCTTTTTGTCCTTGTCGGTAGTATCTGAATATCTTGGATAATCCATACATCATTTTGAGCAATACGACCAAAACACCCACAAAATAGATTACCCACAAAACATTGCCCATCAAACCTTTCCAATCAAAAACGCTCACTTCATTATCTGCAAAGACATAGGTGATATCACTCGCCAAAAGACTCCAATGTAGCATTGGCACAGACTCTTCCGGCAATACCAATAAAGGTGCCAAAATCGGTATCATCAATGAAGCCAATATCGATAATAAAAGATATGCTCGATTGTACTTAAAGAATGTCATCTCAGCTAGTATAAAATGATAAATACCGTATAGGATGATGAGGCAGGTGGAGGTTTGGAGGAGATAGGTTAGCATGATGATTAGTTTTTAGGGTTTTTTTATCTTTCAATTCTTGTTTTATACGTTCTAGTTCGCTTAGGGTGATGTCATTTTCTTTTACAAGGAAGGAGACCAATTCATTGACCGATCCTTCGAAGTAGTTGCTTACCAATTTACTCAAAGAAAATCTTGAATATTCCTTCTTGCTGATGATGGGAAAATATTCGTATGTTTTACCGTATGTTTTATGATCTACAAAACCTTTTTTCTCCAATATCCTTACGATGGAGGAGACCGATGAATGTGGTGGTTTGGGCTCAGGCATTTCGTCTATCAATGCACTTACCAATGAAGGACCCTTGTCCCAGAATAATTGCATGATTTCTTCTTCTGCCTTGGTTAATTTTTGCATCTGTATATATTTTAAATATTTATTGTGACTTACTTTTTACTCATAAATTCATATTCCTTTAGCGCTTTTATTCTACTCTTGGAATGTTTGATCCATTCTTCATTCTTGTGCCCACTATCTAAGTACTTCTGAAAATAGTTCAGGGCAATAATTTTTCTTTTTGACATTTGCTCAGCAGTATTAGCCATATAGAAATATACTTCTGCATCGGCTTGATATTCTAGACTTTTTTGATATTGACTGATGACTTTAGGATATGCTTTTTGATGAGTGTAAATACGAGCCATTCCGCGATGATATTGAGCCATATTAGTAGATATCCCAGCTTTGGTCGCTTCTTCAAAAAACCAAATAGTTTTGTCATATTCCCCTTTCTTTTCGTGCGCCAATGCTAAATAATATAGTGCATATTCTGGGTCATTTTCGTTTACTAAAGACTTTTGCAGATAATGTATGGCTTGGTCTAGTGAATCAGTTTGCATAAAAGCATACCCAAGCAGTTTGTTGTAATAGTTATTTAATTCTGTTTCAAAAGTTAATCGATAAAGGATCTCTGATGCTACTTTATAGTCACGCAGTCTATACTTTATTTTGGCTTTCAGTAATTGTAATCCTATATTTGTTGAATCTATATTTATTCCATTTTGAACCATACTATCAGCTATGCTAAACTCATCCATGCCGTAATACATCTCAGTTAATGCTTGTATCGTTAATACATCTCTATGATTGAGTTCATTTGCTTTTTGAAATGTTTGAAGGGCTTCACCAACTGATCGTCCTTGTAAATATAAGTTAGCCAATTTGCGTAAATATACGGGCTGATTAGGGAAAATTTTATTTAATGCAATGTAATACTTGATAGATTTTGGTAGATTTTGTTGCGATTCATAAATGATTGCTAATTTACTAATAGCATCATCCCTAGAAGCGCTATCATTTTCCAAAATATGATATGTGGGTTTTGCCAAAGCATAATCTCCAGATTGAAAATAGCAATATGCTAAATTTCGGAGAATGTTTTTATTGGTGGTGTCTTGGTTATAACAATTAAGATACTTATCAATAGCCCCTAAATAGTTATTTTTTGTCAATAAACTATCGCCAATTTGACATGGATTTACCTGAGCATCTAATCGAAAGATGCCTAAAATAAGTATAAAATAGATATATCGACGTAAGGTCATATTTAGTGTTTCAAAATTATAAAACAAACATACAACGTAATATTTAGTTGTGCAACTATATTTTACATTATTTTGTAAAATTGTCTTTTGAGCGACATATTATGACTATTTGCTATGAAAATTAATTTAAATTGAGTGATTGAGTTCATTCAAAAGAGCATTATTTTATTCGAGTAGTTTCGATTCCTAATAGAAATAATACAAAGTCATAAAACAAAAGATATGGCGAAAATAATCTATGTTTCTTGTGTTTCGATTATTGAAATGACCAACCGTTTGTTAACAACCTGTCAATCATTGTTACATTTACGCCTATTATGCAACATTTTATTTGTTTTTGCGTCTTATAGATTGGTGTTAAAAGAATAATATTTTGTTATGAATATAGCTAATGTTTTTAGTGTAGCTCTTATTTTGTTTTCTGTTATAGATATTGTAGGTAATATACCTGTGATTATTGACTTGAAGAAAAAAGGAGTAGAGGTGGACTCCATGAAAGCTGCTTTGGTTTCTATGGGTCTTATGATCGCCTTCCTTTTTGCTGGCGAAGGAATTTTAAAACTATTTGGTTTGGATGTGCAGTCATTTGCTGTAGCGGGTGCAATCATTTTATTTTTCCTTGGACTAGAGATGATCTTAGGCGTTCGATTTTTTAGAGAAAGTGCAGGTACTGCCACGGGGACTATTGTGCCTATAGCATTTCCATTGATTGCTGGTGCTGGTACGATGACTACTTTAATCTCTCTAAAATCTAAATATCAAAATGTGGATATCTTAGCAGCTATCTTTATAAATATTGTCGTTGTCTTTGCTGTATTGCATTTTTCTGATAAAATCAGCGAAAAACTAGGTGATGCTGGTGCTGCTATCCTTCGTAAAGTATTTGGGATCATTTTATTAGCAATAGCTATCAAGTTATTTAAGGAAAATTTTCATCTTGTCATCACACCAGATAATAAATTAGGGTTTTTGAAATCTAGTACTTGATAGACTGAATGAAAATATGAAATTGGGCGTTGTTTATACTCAAGTGATAACATTACGTCGTATCTTTGAGCGGCAAAGATTAACTATTCCTAATGCAACACGCCAATCGGTCCACATTCATTAAAGAAAAAGCCTTTGAACTAGGTTTTTTATCATGTGGTATTGCAAAAGCGGAGTTACTTGATGAAGAATCTGTGCATCTCAAACAATGGCTCGATCAAAATTACCATGGTGAAATGCATTATATGGCCAACCATTTTGATAAAAGAGTAAATCCGACATCACTTGTACCTGGTGCCAAAAGTGTAATTGCTCTTGCCTATAGTTATTATAACCCGACGCAACAAACCGATAAGGAAGCACCTAAATTATCAATGTATGCTTATGGCAAAGACTATCATAAGGTGGTTCGAAAAAAACTTAACTTGTTATTTGATGCAATAAAATCAGAGTTTGGCGACATCAGTGGGAGGGTATTTGTAGATTCAGCTCCAGTAATGGAGAGAGATTGGGCCAAAAGAAGTGGTATTGGTTGGATTGGCAAAAATACACTCCTGATACACCCGAAAAAAGGCTCGTTTTTCTTTTTGGCGGAGATAATTTTGGATCTTGATTTAGATTATGATGATCCGATATCTGATTATTGTGGTACTTGTACTAGATGTATAGATGCTTGTCCCACGGATGCTATAGATACCAATGGATACCTTATGGATGGTAGTAAATGTATCTCTTATCTCACTATAGAGCTAAAAGAAGATATCCCTGAAACTTTCAAAAGCAAAATGGACAACTGGATGTTTGGTTGTGATATTTGCCAGCAAGTTTGTCCTTGGAATAGATTTTCGGTGCCACATACTGAATCTGAATTTGCTCCCAAAACTGAGCTACTTTCTTTGACAAAAGAAGAATGGCAAAAAATGGATGAAGAGACATTTGCCGCACTTTTTGAAGGAAGCGCTGTCAAAAGGACAAAATATGAAGGACTAAAGCGCAATATAGACTTTCTTAAAGAAGAAGGCAGTGACCTCTGATGTCTCAGAAATCACTGCCATACAAAAAACAATTCAAGTTCTATAAAATTTTCTAAATCTTTACCTTTTTAGGGTTGCCTAAGAGTTTTACTTCCAACATTTCTGGTTCATGACAAGAAAAAGTCTCTGTAACGTGCAATGTTGATCCGTACTCGTTGCCTTCATTCCAGATGGCCTTCTTTACGATGTATTTATCAGCTATTATTTTAGCGTCATTTTGTAATTTTAAATCTAAAACATCACCAGAACCAGTCATCGTCAAGGTTTGATCATTGACTAATGATATATCCATGTTTTTGATATTGCCCAAGAACTCAATTTCTGTATTATAGTCAGAAATGCTAATCAATTTTAGATTTTCTTGTACAAATCCTTCTATTCTAGCTGTTTTTACGCCGTCAAATTGAATTAACTCAATATTTGGAGTTTTAATATTGATTATGATTCCATCTACATTTATATCATTTTCTGCCTTAACATTAAAAGTACCTTCAAGATTATTAACGATGATTTTTGAAATTGTTTCTTTATCTCCTTCAAAAGTCATAGACGATACATCCGATTGGGTGATAACGACATCAAATCCGTTTTGGATGATGATCTTATTATATTTGCCAGTGGCAACATTTTTCACATGGTGATGTTGGTCGTTCCACTGAAAGGAATAAAAACCAGATGATTTGACGATCCATTTTAGATCCTCAGTACTATTTCCTATTTGATCCCAGCTAAAGATGGACGATTCTCTAACCCTACTTAATGCATTATTGTCAAAAGATACATTTTTACCTTCAGGTATATAGATGACATAGTCTATACTTTGGTTTCTGTATTTTTCAGATTTGGGAAAAGTTATGTATTTTGATATACTTATTTCATTACCATTTACTACAATATCGTTTTTGATATATTGTAAATTTTGCTGGGCTTGTGTTGAATTAGTACCTCTAGCACTTACTATTTTCTCTATGTGAACTTGCTGATCATTAGATTTTTCAACTTTAAAATTGACATCTCTGAAAGCCCATTGGTTATCTTTTTCAGTAATGAATTCACCTAAATGAATACCAAAAGCATGATCTGCATTTTCTTCAGGCATTACTATTCTAATATCTTGAGTTTCTATAGTGTAGTCTGTCATTATTTTTGATTCATAGTGACTGCTGTACTCTTTGACAGTACTCATTACACCAAATGAAGTAGTAAATAATGAAAGAAACCATAAAGTCCAAAAGCTGGTTTTTACCGTAGGATGAATTTTATATCCAAATGCTAAACGTGCTATTGATAACATGATGCCAAGTAATGGTAAGCCTATAGTGAAATAAAGAGAAGCGATGCCTAAATAGCCGATCCAAGAAGATTGTGGTCCCATTGCTAAAATTATAGGAGAAGCAAACGAAAGTCCAACAAAAGAAGCAGCCCAACTTATACCTAAAACAGATAAAACTATGATGGAAGCTACTAAAAATATAGGCTTAAGTACTTTTCTAATAGTAGGAATGATGCCACTAATCAGTGTGCCAAACATATTTACACCTGAACTCAAAAAGGATTTTGCCGCTATACCAGGATTTATATTACCACTTTTTTTTTTAGACCCAATGTCTTTGCTCCACTCATTGATTTTGTCACCCAAACCAGTCAATTCATCTTCCACTAACTTTGCAATATTCTCTATAGTTGCAGGTTCACCACGCATGGCAAGTTTGTCTCCTGCATTCGATGCTTCTGGTACCAAAGCCCACAATACGATATACGCCATGACTCCTGTGCCCGTAAACATCAACAGGACAAATATGAGCCTTACCCATAATGGATCTTCTATTCCAAAATATGCTGCAATTCCAGAACAAACACCTGCTACTTTTTGATCATCTGGATCTCTAAATAAGCGTTTTCCGGTACCTACTTTATTTCCAGACTTTGTATTTTTTGTAGAAGAATAATACTGCTCAGCCATAGGTTCAGCACCGAAATCTTCAGGTTTGCCCATGATCATGATGACTTCATCTATTTCCTTCATACTGATGATGGCTCTTCCTTTCAGATGTTCTTGAAAGAGCTCAGCCATACGCACTTCGATGTCATAAAGTATCTCTTCACATCCATCTGATGCTGAAAAATGCCTTCTGATAGTACCTAAGTAATTTTGGATGTACTCATAAGCATCCTCATCTATGGCAAAAGGATAACCTCCTAAGTTGATATTAAAGGTCTTATTCATTTTTTATTGATTTTTGAATTGTTTTGTGATTGATTGACTGCATGATTGAGTTCATTCCAGGTATCTTTAAGTCCTGCTAAAAACTCGCCACCTTGATTGGTGATTTGATAATACTTACGAGGTGGTCCTGATTTTGACTCTTTCCAAGTATAATCGAGAAGTTCCGCATCTTTAAGTCTATTAAGCAAAGGATAAAGGGTTCCTTCTACTACTATCAACTTTGACTCCTTGAGTTTATTGATAATATCGGTAGGGTATGCCTCTTCCTGCGCTATGATAGATAAGACACATAACTCAAGCACGCCTTTGCGCATTTGTGCTTTTGTATTTTCTATTTTTAATTCCATCTTATCGTTATTTGTAAAGAAATATTTTTAATATCAATGATTTGATGATGCAAAGATATAGTCTTTTATAGTACCATGCAATACCTAGTACTATCTTTAGACAGGTACTATATACAAACGACAAGTTTTTATCGACGAATAGCAGCTACTTTTGTATAAATATTATTTACAAAACACTCAAAATAATAAAACAATAGCTTGCCCCTACACCAAACGAAGGTTATGCCCAATTAAAATTGCATTTGACCAAATCCATAAAAATTAATCATTTTGCCAAGTTCAATAGAAGAAAATTTCTGTAAATAACTAATATCAATGACCATTTCCGACCATTACCCCAAAAATATGGTAATTATGTAAGTCATTCACTACTTTTGCACAAAATAGTCTTACACCTAATTTAATGCTAAATATCCTGATTTAAATAATAAGTGTTTTGTCAAAAAAAAAATAAACCATGAAACATACCATAATCTCTAGTTTTATAACCCTATTTGGAAGAGCGCCAGAACAAATCATATTCGCCCCGGGAAGAGCCAATATTATCGGAGAGCATACTGATTATAATGAAGGTTTTGTATTGCCCTTTGCTGTAGGTCAAGGTATTTGGTTTTGTGCCGCGCCCAACAATAGCGACAAAATCATAATAAAGGCTTTTAATACTGATCAAGCCACTGCCATTGATCTTAATACATTAGAAGTTTCTTTTGAATTAGGATGGGCAAGGTTTTTTGTTCAAGTATTAAAAACAATTGATCCCCCAATTCATAAAGGTATTGACATCGTTTTTGGAGGAAATCTTCCAATTGGTGCCGGTATTTCTTCGTCATCAGCGCTTACCTGTGGTTTTATTGCGATATTAGATGATATTTTTAAAATCAACATGACCGAAGAAGCCCAAGTACACATCGCTGTTATTTCTGAGCGTGGGTACGGAGTGAGAGGTGGCATTATGGACCAATTCACCATATTTTATGGAAGAAAAAATCAAGCAATTTTGTTGGATTGCAAGACTAATACGCATGAGTATGTACCATTAGAAATGGGGACTTATAAGTTTTATCTATTTAATACCAATGTTCAACACAACCTATTACATACGGATTATAACACTCGTAGAGATGAATGTGATGCTGCTGTGATTTTAATTAATAAACATTATAAAAAATTAAAAAGTCTGCGGGATCTTAGTATGGATGACCTTACTAACCTACAATCGATGTTAGATTCACTACTATTCAACAGGGTGAGTTTTGTGGTACAAGAAAACAATCGTGTGATCAAAGCCAAAGAAGCCTTACTCATAAATGATTTTGTATCCTTAGGACTATTATTATATGAATCTCATGATGGTCTTTCGCAGATGTATCAAGTCAGTTGTGCAGAACTAGATTGGTTGGTTACATATACACTTGATTATGAACAAATTATAGGTGCGCGCATGATGGGAGGAGGATTTGGAGGTTGCACGATCAATTTGACCAATGGCTTTCTCTCTGATGCGTTTATTACGGAGATGAAACTTAAATATTTTCAAGAATTCGGTTTATATCCCGATATTTTTGAAGTTTGTCCTTCAGATGGTATCTTTGCTTTAAGGTCATGATACTTATAAGAGTAAGTTTTAAATTTAGTTTTTCTCAATTTTCAATTCTACCATAAAGTTTTTCTGATTATTGACATCACATTCATTGGGAGTAATAGAAATGAATCTAATTTTGAAATCATCAAATGGCTGTATATCTGGTGTCTTTTCTGAGGAACCAAATTCATACGTATATTCTTTCCCAGTAGCGGCAACTTTCATTTTCAATATAAATTCTCCTTCCCAAAAACAATCAGCATTGCATGGACAAAGCTGATTATCTATAGCATCGATTATCAAATAATTTGCATCATCAATACAATATTTTTGGCCCACAAGTGCGGAAATAGTGGTATTGTAACTTATAGAATTACATTCTGTATTTTCGTCTTTTTTGCAAGAAATTGCTGTTGCAATGATTAATAAAAAGATTATTTGTTTCATTTTAATTTATTTATACCTTCTAAGACGTAAAGAATTAATGAAGCGTTGGTAAGATTGATTACTTAAAACCTAAAATCTAACCAATGTTACTCCTTCGCCACCTTGTTCTGGTTCAGGATGCCATATTTCTCGTACATCTTTATACTGTTTGAGCATTTTTTTTACTTCATTTTTCATGACACCAGTACCGATCCCATGGATTATTTTGAGTTCGTAAACATTATTCATCAGTGCTCTATCCATAAAATTCTGTAGTAAATTGAGCGCATCACTTTTGGTGTATTCTCTGATATCTATTTTGGTGTCAACAGATTCATATTTTGTTACATTCGTTTGAACACTTTTTTTGGACTTAATTTCTATGGGTTCTTTAATGGCGATCAATTCGATGATTGGCACCTTAAGTTTGATGAATCCCATCTGTATCTCTGCCATGTTTTTGTCTATACTCAAAATTTCTCCAGAACTAGTACCATTACGCATTCGAGCGTGCGACCCAACTACCAATTTTTCTTGACTAGTGCTAATTTCTTTGGCAAAAACTTCCATTTTTAGTGACTCCAATTCTTTGAGGGCTTCTTCCTGTTTCTTTTTAAGTTTGATGGATGTTTGTAGGGCCTTCTCTTCATCTTTAGAATGTTTTATTTCTTTAAGTATCTTTTGCATTTCCTTATTTTGATCCATGACAGAGATCGCCACTTGTTCTTTTGCTTGCAGTTTGATCTTTTTGCGCTTGATATCCAAATCTGCATTCATCTGTTCATAGGAAAATATCAATTTATCCAGACGGTCTTGTTTGTCTATCAAAGAAGTCAGCTTATCTTCATATTCTTTTTTCTCTGACATAAGCGATATCAACATATCATCTATTGCCTTTTCGTTTTTTCCTGTTTTATGCTGTGCGTACGTGACTATTCGAGCATCCAGTCCTATCTTTTCTGCTATCTCATAAGCAAAGGAACTTCCAGGTTTTCCGATGTGCATTCGAAATGTGGGTAATAGATGTTGCTTATCAAACTCCATCGAACCATTGACTATGCCATGTGCTTTAAAAGCATAAAATTTTAGATTGGAATAGTGTGTGGTGATGACTCCAAACACTTTTTTATGGTTGAGGTCATTTAATATTGCTTCTGCTATAGCGCCACCGATTTTTGGGTCTGTACCGGAACCAAATTCATCTATTAATATCAAAGTGTTTTTATCGGCTTCTTCACAGGTTATACGCATATTGCGTAGGTGAGATGAGTAGGTACTCAGGTCATCTTCCAACGACTGTTGATCTCCAATATCCACAAATATTTTTGAAAAAATACCCATCTTTGAATTTTCATCCGCAGTGACTAGCATACCAGATTGCAACATCATTTGTAGCAATCCGACCGACTTTAATGCTACTGATTTTCCACCAGCATTGGGGCCACTTAATACTAAAATTCGATTATTGCCATGAAGTTCTATATCAAAAGGTATAACTGGAGCAGCTGATGCTTCATTTTTGATTACTAATACAGGATTATATGCAGTTTTGAGTCCAAAAGTCGGTTTTTGTTGGATATAAGGTTTGCCAGCATTGACTCTGTATGCAAATTTGGCTTTAGCTCGTATGGTATCTAATTTAACTAAAGTATGTTGTACCACAAGCAATGCATCAGCATAAGGCCTTATAAATGCACATAAAGCTCTTAAGATTTTGTAAATCTCATGTCTCCTTTCAGCGTATAAATTATAAACTTCGTGATTGATGGTTATTACTCTTTCGGGTTCAATATATACGGTCTTACCTGTGGCGGATTCATCATGGATAATACCAGGTATCTTCCGTTTATGTTCTACGGCGACCGTCAAAACCCTACGTCCGTTTCGAAGACTTTCGAGTGTATCTACAAGAAAACCTTTATTTTTAAGATTTTCTAACTCATCATTAAAGACTTTATCTAGCTCACGTTCCTTTGATTTGATGGATTTTGAAATCTTCAGTAATTCTTCTGATGCATTGGGTTTGACATCCCCTTCATCATCCAATACACGATCTATTTCATTGGTCAGTGCTTTATCAATGATGATATTAGATACGATTTCATTGATGAGTGGATTGAACTTAGCTTTTTCTGGGTCTTGAAAGTATTTTGTCAATTCTAGGCCTAGTGAAACGATGCGATAAATATTTCTAATACTATCAATATCTAAAACATATCCTTCTTTTCGAACAAGCGCTACATCAGCAGTAATTGACTGGAAGTGTGATAATGGCAAATGCTCTCCACGCTCTAAGGATTTTTTGTATTCATCTGTTTCAATAATCAATCTTTCTATTCGTGGCAAGTCGGTGAGAATTTCGATCTGAGAGAAATATTCCCGACCCATTTCAGAAAGGCATTCCTTACTGATATAATCTATGATTTTGTTGAATTCTAGTTTTTCTTTTATATCTTTAGGATAAAGAAACATGTGTTGGTATATTGTTGAGCTAAGTTTTATGCCGCAAAAGTAATCAAATTGCAAGACTTAAAGAAACACGGTATAAGCAAATAGGTTTAAGTTCCTAATTATATCATTACGTGTACGATAATAGCTAGTATAAGTGTTTTTTTATATTCAGAATATGCCCCATGTGTAAAGCTTCATGATAAAGATTGAAGGCTATTGCACTATCTAAATCATTGATTTCGTACCTCAGAGCTGTCGTGAATGGTGTATAAGTCAAAAACTTATTATCATTGATATCCATAATCATTTGGTCGTAAGTTACTACTAACCACAACTTTATATCATTGATCATAGCTTCATTATAGTATTCATCTGGTTTAGTGCCAGGTAGAAATGAATTGACAAAAACTTTGTCTAAAAAATACTTTTGCCCAGCCAATCCATAAATCAATCTTTGCTGAACTGCGATGATATGGCCTACATTCCAAAGTACATTATTATTGAATCCGGTGGGTATTTTATTGATTTGCTCTACATTTAATGAATCAAGGATTTTCTTGAATGCTTTACGATTTTGAAGGGTGATGGTAAGATTGGAGGTATTCATGCTGGAAATAATTGTGATGTAAATATAATAAAGTAAAATGTAAATAGTTTTCGAGCTTAATATTTGGAGATTAAAAATTCTCAATACAAAAGGCAAAAGTTTAAAAAATAAAATATCTTTGTGTAAAAGTAAACGATGCATAAACTAATGAGTATCATACTCATCGCTTTTACGATAATGTCTTGTGCACCAAATATAATTATGCACAAAACATACGATAGAAAATTGATTACCTCTGTTGTCCATTTTCCCTCATTAGGTCATGTAAGTGTAATAGAATATGACAATGACAATGAAGCAGTATATAATGATTCTTTGACCACTATATCAAAACTAATTTTGGACTCCATAGTGCGTAATCATCCCAATTTTCAAGTACTTGATTTACAATTGGATAGTGCAGAAAATAGTGAAGTAGATACGCAATTAATGAGTGTTTTCAAGTTAATACTTTCTAATAATACGATATCTAATATCAAGATTCCACCTAGAATTGCTGATATAATGCTGCAACAGGATGAAAATTTTTATATGGCAACTTTAATAGAAGGATTTGATCGAACGGGTATTAACTATGTTGGTCAAGTTGTTGAAAGTATCCTACTAGAAGTAATAACATTTGGACTTTACACGAAGACATCATATTTAATGCTAACTAGGGTAATGAATTTAATAATAGATAAAAAAAGTATGAAAATCATATTTTTTGGTGTAACCAATCCTGTAGAAAAATCACCAAACAATGTTAAAATGATCAAAAAGCAATATAATAAGATCATACCACCAACACCATCTAAAGGATGAAAAAGTCCACAAACTTTACAATATGATGATTAGATATTTAGTTTTTCTTACATTAATTTTTACTGCATCAGCCTGTAAAAAGACGCCACCGGACGGCAATTATTGTGCAAAAGTACATTATCAAAATCCAGAGAATAAGAAACAATCGTCTTATATGTTGATCGTAGAAGTCAAGAAAAATAAACTTATTGATATTCATTTTCCTGAGGCTCACTATGATCAAACGAAAGTCAAACCTGTCACAATTCCCGAAGATGGAAAAGTAACAGCAGTCACCAATTCAGGTAGAGCTTACAAGGTGGAAATGAAAGGCCCTGCAGAAAAATGTATGAAAGCGACCAATTCCGTACAGTGCAAAGGCAAATCAAAGGATGGCACAAGGTGCAAAAGAACGACAGACAGTAAAGATGGACTTTGTTGGCAGCATAAAGGGCAGTGAAAATTTTTTGTATTAGTTTTTTTATAAAGTTACAAGTATTACTTTTGTCATCTAATAACATAAAACATTTAAAAATATGCAATCAAAATTATTATTATTCGTATTAAGTTTTTTTTTAATCCATTGCTATGGACAAGCAGATATAACCAAACATCCCGATTTTGAAAAATGGATGTCTGTCACCCCTGAATCCAAGATTGTTCCGAGTATAATGTATTTTAAGGATAAAAAAGTATTAGAAGGAACAATGGTTTACGAGTCGACAACCAAAGATCCAAATTTTATTTATGTGGATATGCAAAGATTTGGATATGAGGAAAAAGGAAAAATCAAAAAAGAGAGATTTAAATTTGACAAATTAGATTCGTTGCTAGTGGGAACAACCATGTACAGGATTCGTGAAATAAAAATACCTACAGGTATAATCACTATGACTAATAAAAATGCCTTATGTAGAGTGATTAAAGATTTCAAAAAAACAGCAATTTTAATGTATGTACCTACTGAAGTTCCATTTGGTACTAACTCGGCAGACCACGTACCACTTAAACTAGTAGAAAACAAATTCAAGAATAAATTTTTTCAGCCTGATTTAGGAATACAAAACTTCACAAAGGCATTTTCAAAGTTTTTGGATGATTGCCCATCTTTGGTAAAAGAGTTGAAAGAGAGTAAAGATAATGCGCCTAAAAAATCATTAATCCAAAAAGCTATGACAGACACTAATGCTGAGAATGAAGTAATAATCCTAGATGCTTTGGCCAAGTATGATGAATGTAAATAAATGATGTGAGAAGTTGTTAATTGTTACGATTAGCAACTTCTACTTATTATTCCTCTATCCGCTCTATTTGTGCACCTAAAGCATTAAGCCTTCCATCAATGTTTTGATATCCTCGGTCTATCTGACTGATATTGGAGATGATACTTTCGCTTTTTGCGGATAAGGCAGCAATCAGGAGTGATACACCAGCACGTATATCTGGTGAACTCATTCTGATACCACGCAATTGGAATTTTCTCTCCAATCCTATCACCGTAGCTCTATGCGGATCACAAAGTATAATCTGAGCGCCCATATCTATCAGTTTATCTACAAAAAATAAACGACTCTCAAACATTTTTTGGTGTATCAGGATACTTCCTTTGGCTTGTGTGGCTACTACCAATATTATGCTTAATAAATCTGGTGTAAAACCTGGCCAAGGCGCATCGTATATAGTCATTATCGAACCATCGATAAAGCTTTGAATCTCATACACATCTTGTGCAGGTATGTAAAGATTGTCTCCTTGGACATCTATCTGAATGCCTAATTTTTCGAATGTATTGGGTATAATACCTAGATTGGGAACAGAGACATTGGTGATGGTGAGACTTGATTTGGTCATGGCAGCTAGTCCAATAAAACTGCCTATCTCTATCATATCAGGCAATATGGTATGTTCTGTACCTCCTAAACTTTCTACACCATGTATGGTAAGAAGATTAGACCCAACACCAGAAATACGCGCACCCATATTATTGAGCATTTTGCACAATTGCTGTAAGTATGGTTCGCAAGCTGCATTGTATATCTGAGTGATACCTTCTGCCATGACTGCTGCCATCAAGACATTGGCCGTACCAGTGACAGAGATTTCGTCCATTAAGATGAATGAACCGTGCAGTTTTTCAGCACCTATATAAAATTGGTCTCCTTCTTCGTTGTAGTTGAAGGACGCTCCAAGCTTTTCGAAACCTAAAAAATGTGTATCTAATCTTCGTCTGCCTATTTTATCTCCACCAGGTTTGGGTAAAAATGCTTTTTTAAATCTCGCCAACATTGGCCCCAATAACATGACAGAGCCGCGAATTTTTTTCGCATTTTCTTGGTATTCTGGAGAGGATAAATGATCTGTATCTATATCATCCGCTTGGAATGTATAGTCATTGTCATTGAGCTTTTCAACTTTTACACCAAGTCCTTTGAGCAATTCTATCTGTTTTCTGATATCTAAGATATCGGGAATATTTTTAATGGTGACCTTTTTATCTGTCAACAAGACTGCACTAACGATTTGTAATGCTTCGTTTTTTGCTCCTTGTGGTTGAATAGATCCCGAAAGTTGGGCATTACCCTGTACTCTGAATGCTTGATTGGACATAAATGACTTTTCGCTATTGAATTAAAATGCAAATATATTATAACTATTCATAATGTAATATTTATTTTACCAAAAACTACTCTAAAGCGATTTGGAGTGTTTGCAAGGTTATATATCGGTATGCCTTTCCCAATAATTTTGATCTTCCACTTCCTCCAAAAGTCCGAGATAGTTTTGATATCTGATATGGCTTATTTCTCCTATTTCCACTGCATTCTTTATGGCACATTTAGGCTCATTACGATGGGTACAGTTGGCAAATTTACATTGGTCCGCTATGGCAAAAAATTCTCTAAAATTGTGTGCAATATCCATCACTTCTAAATGAGAAAATGCTAGTGTTTTAATACCAGGTGTATCAATAATCCTTCCACCAAAGGATAAATCAAACATTTCTGCAAAAGTAGTAGTGTGTTGACCTTTGCCAGAAAATTCTGATATTTCTTCTGTTCGTAATGTCAATGTTGGTTCAACTGCATTGACTAATGTAGATTTTCCTACGCCTGATTGACCTGCAATGAGTGTTGTTTTGTCTTTCAAAAACGATTGTACCTCTGTGAGACCTTCTTTTGTTACTGAAGATGCCTTGATGACGTGATGACCTATTTTGGTATATATATCTTTTAGTTCTTCAAAGTATAAAACATCTTTTTTAGTATATATATCAGATTTGTTAAAGACTATGATGGCAGGTATTGAGTAAGGCTCTGTCATTATCAGAAATCTATCTATAAATCCTACCTTAAGGTTTGGGTCTCTCATTGTCACAATAAGCAATACCTGATCAACATTACTTGCCAAAAAGTGCAATTGATGTTTCTTTCGTGGAGATTGCCTGACAATATAGTTTTTTCTTAGGGAGATTGCTTTGATGATACCTCTGATTTCATCAGAATCTTCCATTTCTATCGAAACTTCATCACCGACAGCTATAGGGTTAGTAAGTTTTAGGCCATCGAGTTTTATTTTTCCTGCTATTCTGCTTTTAATGATATCTCCATTGGCTATTCTGACATTATACCAACTACCTGTGGATTTGGTCACGATACCTTTTATCATTGTAAGGCTGCTTTCTTTGTAGTATTGGATTGCTCATGCACAGCTGAAGCCATATCTCTGATAAGTTGTGGATCTTTTTCTATGGCATTTCCGACTACGATTATATCTGCTCCTGCCTTAGCATTAGCTGCTGCTTTTTCGGGTGTTGAGATACCTCCACCAACAATCAATGGGATATTTAGCGCTCCACTTACTGTATTAATCATTGACTCTGATATGGGATTTTTCGCACCACTTCCAGCATCCATGTATATTTGTTTAAGTCCCAACATTTCTCCAGCTAAAGCCGTACAAAGGGCAATATCCTCTTTATTTGCTGGAATAGGGTTGGTATTACTCATATATTGTACACTCGTCATGATGCCACCATCTATAAGCATATAACCTGTTGAAATGATCTCTAGTGGACTTACTTTGAGAAACGGTGCAGTTATCACGTGTTTGCCTATCAACAAATCAGCATTTCTGCCTGAAATAAGAGACAAAAACAATAAACCATCTGCTTTATAACTGAGTTGAAAAGAATTGCCAGGAAAGAGTATCATCGGTATATTGCACATTTCTTTCATAGACTTGAGCACATAATCCAACATGTCATTTACAACAAGACTACCACCAATAAAAAAATAATCAACACCTGCTTCCACTGACATTTCAAGCACTTTACTGATTTTCCCCAGTCGTACTTTATCAGGGTCAATGAGCACAACAAATTTCTTTCCGCCTGTTTGTTTGGCTTCCAAAAACTGGGTGTATAGATTGTTGTTGACCATGTTTTGATGTATTTTCAGGGGTAAAGGTAGGTATAAAAATTTTATGTTGTCATATAATCCTTAAAAAATGAACACTTTAAATAGGGTAATAGGATGGTTGAAAGTAATTTTTGTAGTTAGAGTTTGTTTAAAAATTTTCTTAGTTGCTAATCATTAGGTTATAGTTAAGACGATTAAACAGTTAAAGAGTTTAGCGAACTAAACGATGGGATTATTTTGAATTCAGGTTCATAAGATATTGATTATAAGGCAATAAAAATTTAAACATACTCCTAATCAAATACTAAATTAATACTTTAATATTGCTTTAATGAGGTAAATGATAAATTCAATAATTACAGATTACAAAGACTAAGTGTGCCTTTATGAGAGAAATATAGTAGTTTTGTGCCCACAATTCAATTAGAATGAATATTAAAGGAACCCTAATACCCATCGGTGGTAATGAAGATAAAGGCATAGAAAAAAGTGAAATTTATACTTTAGAATACATTACAAGTGGTATCCTTGCTAGAGTAGTGAAGGAAAGCGGTGGTATTGATGCTCATATTGTGATTATTCCTACGGCTTCTAGTATTCCCGATGAAGTGATAGCAAATTATAAATTGGCTTTTGGAAAATTGGGATGTAGTAATGTACATATTTTAGATATCCGGAAAAGAGAACAATCAGAGCTACCTGAAAGTATTGAGTTAATAAAGCAAGCAGATTGTGTCATGTTTTCAGGAGGCGATCAGTCTAAGATTACCAAAAAAATTGGCGGTACTACTATACATGAGATCATGCTGAAGAGGTTGAAAAGTGATCGGTTTGTGATAGCAGGGACAAGCGCTGGCGCTATGTGTATGTCAGATGAGATGATCACTGGTGGTAGTAGTACGGAGTCATTTTTCAAAGGTGCCGTAGGTATGGATAAAGGCATGGGTTTTATATCCAATTTGATTATTGACTCGCATTTCATACAACGTGGTCGTTTCGGACGTTTGGCAGAAGCAGTGGCGCATTTTCCTAATCTTATTGGTGTCGGTTTATCTGAAGACACGGGGCTAGTCATTAAAGATGGCAATCATTTTGAAGTCATCGGCTCAGGTATGATTATTCTCTTTGATCCCAATAATTTGCACCATAATAATATTCAAATATTAGAGGAAGGTACACCGATTACACTCACCAATCTGACTACCCATGTGCTAGCCAATGGCGACCAATATGATATAGAAAAGCGAATGGTAACAGTATTGCCAATGGATGCTGCTTTTTGCTAGGTGTTTTATTGTTTTTTGGTAACTGTTCAGCTATAACCCCAAAGGGGTAGAATATTAATAACCGCGGATATATATCCGCGGTAAAATGGAAAACCAACTTAATTTTGGCGCTATTTTTGCCTAATAAGTTGCAAAAAATCGTGACAAAATTGTAGTGAAATAGTAAACACCTGAATAGTTACGGGTTTTTGGGGATAAAATCTGCTTTGAAGCGCAAATTCAGAATCTAGTAATCCAAATCACTTGGTGCATTAATGTTTTTAAAATTATTTTCATTTTTTAATGGATGCAATGCTATAGAATGTGAAATCAGAAATTTCTGTAAAGATCTACCTCCATTTTCAAAATATATTTTTAATTGGGTTAGCATTGTTTTATTCCATATAGATAGCATTGGCTCATAATAACCAGTATTCTCGTTGTAATACATAGTACAATCTTGAGATTCGTTTTGATGTATCTGAAGGATAGACTGTATATCAGATGATTGGATATGGATCAAATCAGTAGCCAATATTAATATATGATTATGCCCCGCTTCATAACAAGACAATATACCACTAATTGGCCCTTGATTTGGATATTTATCAATAATTATTGGGTATTCGTATTTATGAAGAGATGCTTGATTTCCATTGATAGAGAGGAATATCTCATCACAATAGGGTAAGAGCTTTTGTGCAGCTCCTTGATAGAAATATTTATTATCTATCTTCAACCTTGACTTGTCAGTACCCATTCTAGTACTTTGGCCACCGATTAAAACGATTCCTGTTGGTTTTTTCATACTACTCTTTTCTCTCCTGCATACACGTTAAATCCAGTTTTTTTCAAAAATCCAACCAAAGTTAGATCATTTGTAATAGCTAAATCTACTGCAAGACTAGAAGGCGCCCCAACCGATGCTATGATGGCAATACCAGCCATGGACGCTTTTTGTATGAGTTCGAAACTGGCTCTTCCGCTGAGTAAAAGCACGTGTTCGTCTAGTGGCAATCTACCTGCCATAAGGGCATGGCCTATCAATTTGTCTAATGCATTGTGTCTGCCTACATCCTCACTATGATATAAATACTTTCCGTCGAGACTAAAAAGTGCACACGCATGAAGGCCACCTGTAAGCTCAAAGGCCGACTGAACTGTGAGTAATTTGTCTTGCAAAGAAGTCAATGCATCAGCACTCACATGTACAATTTTGGAAGGTGGAATGTATTTTGACTTTGCTGCTATGGCATCAATGGATGATTTACCGCATACACCACAACTCGATGTACTGTAGAAATTTCTATCTACCGACTCTGCTGCTATGGTATATCCTTCTTCTGGAATGATATTGATGGTATTTTCATCTTCTTGTATCACATCTGCAATGGCATTATAATCTGCTATCAACCCTTCTGTAAAGATAAATCCAAGAGCTAAAGCTACATCATCTCCAGGCGTACGCATAGTGATAGTCATAGGTTTATGCCGAATACTGATCTGTAAAGGAGCTTCTACTGCCACAAAATCTTCTTGCTGGTTCAACGCTCCTGAGCGAATCCTTACAATCTGAATTTCTTGTATTTGCTTTTGGTATCTTGACTTGTCAATCATAGGAATCAATAGTTGCCTGAGGATTGGGGAAGTTGTCAGATTCGTCTTCATTTGGTCTTGGTTTTAGACACTGAAAATCTTTTTCGATCAATATATACAATCCTTTTTCGTCTTTGGCATCAAAGCCTACTCGGGTGTCTATATCCCAAAAGTGAGCGATTTCTTTAGGTACAGAGACAGTGATGGTTTGGTTGGACATATTTGCCGTTATTTGATTGACTGCTCCATCTTGAGTGATTTCATACGCAAGAGTTTGGGAGCCAATTTGGCAGGAAGACCTTACTTTGCCATGGTTGACAAAGTTGCTTACTTCTGATTGGGTCAATCGGAGTCGAATAGAATTGCCAGAGATGCGTATCTTCATATATCTAGTATTGTAAGTGTGGATGTAAAAATATGATAATCTATTGAGACCATAAGGTAAAAATGAAAGATATTTGGAGATTTGATGTGTATTTTAATTCTGAGTCCACTCTGAAAAGTCAAAAAAGTCGGATTGCCACTATGACACCAAGACTCAAAGGTGTATAAATAATAGATTATCAACTATTTTAAATTTTCGATTCTTTTTGTTTTCATGTCTTTGTGGCAAAATTATACTTTTAGGAGTGGACTCAATTATACAAGGTCACATTTTAAGTATTGTATTGTATTCTCAACCCTCTGTTTGAATCCTAGACATGCTATTTTAGAGCCCTATTCACCGATATTAATACAGAATAGGTGAATGTATTCACCAAAATAAGTATAAAATTGGTGAATATAATCACAAAAATAGATATTTTATTGGTGAATTGGTATATATAAAGTACTTTTGCGTATTAAATTAAGTGTATGATACATAGAGCCTTAGCGGATAAAATAAAAAATAGACTATTCAAAGGTAAAGCTATCATTTTGATTGGGCCAAGACAAGTAGGGAAGAGTACATTAATTAAGACTATTTTAGAAGACATACCACATTTGTTTTTGGATGGAGATGATCAGTCAGTGATAGAGATGCTATCATCAGCGAACACGGAGCAGTTGAAAAATATAATAGGTACTCACCAGTGTATTTATATAGATGAGATGCAGCGAATACCCAATATAGGTCTCAAGCTCAAGATTATAGTAGATCAACTAAAAAATGTGCAAGTAGTTGCAAGTGGATCATCGGCATTGGAAATAAATAACTCAATACAAGAACCGTTAACAGGTCGAAAATATGAATACAATTTATTTCCTATCGCTTGGCAAGAGTTTGAGCAACATTTTGGTTATGTAAAAGCGCATCAACAGTTGGATTTGAGGATGATTTATGGTATGTACCCAGATGTAATCAACAATAGTGGAAATGAATATGAAATTTTAAAAAATTTGGTTTCCAGCTATTTATACAAAGATATTTTAAATTTGGCAGGTATCAGAAAGCCCGATATACTTAATAAATTATTGAAAGCACTGGCTTTCCAGATTGGTAATGAAGTAAGTTACAATGAATTGGCACAAACGGTAGGCATAGACAAAAATACTGTCAACAATTATTTAGATTTATTGGAGCGATCTTTTGTAATTTTTAGGTTAAATAGTTTTAGCAAAAATCTTAGAAACGAAATCAAAGCCAATAGGAAAATTTATTTTTTTGATACAGGAGTAAGGAATATGATTATTGGTAATTTTAGTACTCCAGAAATGAGGTTTGATAAGGGAGCTCTATGGGAAAATTTTTTGATTTCTGAAAGAGTAAAACAATTGTATTATAAACAGTCTAATGTTCAGTCTTATTTTTGGAGAACTACACAACAACAAGAAGTAGATTATATAGAAGTAGATGCGGATCACATCAATGCTTTTGAGTTCAAATGGTCAGCAAAAAAACAGTATAAATTGCCAAAGATATTTGAAGAAAGTTACCAGCCAGATTTTAGCGTAGTAGATAGAGAAAATTTTAGGTCGTTTATACTATAGACCATCATCCATGTCATCATCATCATCAAAAAGATCAAAATCTATGTCATCATTTTCATCACTAAATTCTATACCTGGTGGATTAAAAAGTCCCCAATCATCTTTGATAGATTGATGTGGATCAAATGTATCTATCCATAGGATAAATAGTGCCTTGTACTCATCAAGTCTATCTACCAACAACTTCATATAACTCATATATTCATAACCAAACATCTCAAAATTGTGGCGCTGCACATAAAGTTCTCTCCCTGCTTTACGTATTAGTGCGGCACATTCCATTTTGATATCATACAGACTTCCTGCTTCGGCACCTGATACTTTTACTTGCAGCGTATAGGCATCTTCAGCTATAAATCTGCTTACCTCTCGGAGTATATGGTTTTCTTCTGGTATGAGGTCGATTAATTCTGTGACCAGTTCTATGATTTGGCCACCTTTTTCGTACAGGGCTTGACCCTCTTTGGTTTTAATATTTCTCTTATTCATTGGTGAAAGGTTGATATCTGCAAAAAGAAAAAACAAAGTTACGATCTCCAAACAGCAATCGTTCTTTTTATTTTGCTCAGGATACTACTTTTTTCATTCAATACGTTGGAATCTTCTTTTGGTTTATCCCAGTATTGACCTATTTGTAGATAAGCTTTTGAAAAATAGCCAGCAGTCATTCCCCATTTGAGAAGAAATGTATTCCTTCCTTTATTTTTTTTAACTCTTTTGGTAGATTTTGACCCAAAATGATACACCAAACTACTTCCTACTCCTTTGAAATATCTTACGCCTGCTTGGTATAATTTTTTACTAAAATCAGGATCAGAATACATACCTGGACTGAATTCGATGCTCAATCCACCGACAAGGTCCCATAAATCTTTGTGGACCACATTGGGCGGCCATGTACTTCCTTTCCAGTCTTCTCGTATATGATTTTTAAAATCTGTCAGTAGCCTTTCTTCTTCAAATTGGTCTAAATTTCGACCATAATCAGCCACTACTACACAAGGATTTCCTGTGTCGTCAGGCTCTATCATGGTAGCCGAAAGCATAAAAGAGTTGTGTCCTACCAATTTAATTTCATCCATCATCTTTTGATCCCAATCCGGTAGAAAATACATGTCATCATTGGCGTAAACGATGTGATCCGCTTTTGCCAAACTACGGGCGATATTTAGGGCGTAACAGATGCCAATATTGTCTTCGGCATGGACAAAATCTATCTCATTTTGATTAATAAACCATTCCAAAGTGCCATCTTTTCCTTCATTGATGATGACTATAGGCTGTATCTTGAGTGTTGAATTTTTTTGAAGACTTTTAAGACAGTTTTGTATAAATCCTAGATTATTCCATGTAGGTATGAGTAGGGTAAAATCATAATTAGTGCCTTCTGACTTTGGATATTTAGTTATATTCATGTAAAAAATTTATAAAAATTCGACTGTATCTCCTATGCTAACCTTGCCAGAAATATGACAGACTACATTGGTACCAAACAAAACACTATTTCCCTTTTTACGATAGGTGTTAAGTATTTTTAAGGTTTCGTTATTAATTTTTCCTGTGGATTGTTCTATCGTGATGACATTGCATCTTCCACATGGTTTTATGTTGGTAAATGAGGCTGACCCTATTTTAAAATCTCGCCATGCATCTTCTTCATGTGCTATTGAAGTTGAAACTACAATGTTTGGTCTAAACCTATTCATCGGCACTTTTTCAGACATTTTTTCATTGAGCAATTTTAAGCTTTCTTCTCCAATGATTAGATATGGATATCCATCGGCAAGACTTACTGGATAGCTTGTGTCTGTGGCACTACTATGGTGCAGCCTTGCATTTTCGTTGGATATTTTTACCAGCGTTGCCTTTTGACCTAACTGTTCTGAAAACCATTCACCCGCTAAATGACTAACCACTTGTGTCATAGCTATATCATCCCATACTTTTGTCTCGATATTCACATCACTTACTTCATCTAGTGGAAAGGAAAATGTAGCGCCATCATAAGTTACAGATAGCAAACCATCCATTATACTTTGCTGAAAAAGTGCCATATTTGGTTGTGTGCGCTGCGTAATGAAGTCGTTATTTTGGTCTAACAACATCCAACGTCTATCGTTTTCAAAGCCTGTTGGCAAAGCGTTGGCATCACGAAGATGAATGCCAGCCATCCCTTTGATAGGGTATATGATGATATCTTGGATTTGATGGATCATGTAAGTTCGGGTCTGCCTATGAATACTTTGATTTCGGGCGACAGTTTCACTTCCAATCTCACGATAATCTCATCCATCATCGTTGCGTTGGTTTTTTTGTGCAATGCCAAAGTGGTTTTCAGCACATTTAAGAAAAGTTTGATGGACTTATCATTTTTAAAGATCTCTAAAAGATTTTTTATTTTTTCTTCTGAGAAATCAGCAGTATTGCCTTTAAGTTCTGCCAACATACATGGACTGATACTCATGGATATACCGAACGAAGTCATTTCAAATCCTAAAGTCATCAATTTGGGTAAGATTTCTACCCACTCATCGATGACGGACATGACTTTGTCTTTAGCTGCATCATTGATTTCTGAGGCTTTGTCCATGACAAGGTCACCGGCATCTTGCAATGATTTAAGGATGTTTTTTAGCATTCTTTTATACTATTGGTTTGGTAATAATGCACCTGACAATCGCATGAGTTCGAGTGCTGCCATTTTACTATCAAAAAGCGCACTGATCTTTCGAAAATTGGCATCAACTAGATTCAACTGTGCTTGCCTAAGTTCTAAAGCATTGATGGTGCCTATTCTCATTTTGTCAGTGGTGATGTCCAAGTTTTGTTGCGCTATCTTGATATTTTTGTCTTCCTGCAAACTCATAGCATTGGCGTTTATGTATGTATTGAACATGGTGAGTAGGTCTGATTTCAAAGCCAAATTGATCTGTTCTTTGGCCAGTTTTCCAGTTTCAACATTGAGCTTGGCTATTTGTGTTTCTCTT
Source organism: Saprospiraceae bacterium (assembly GCA_016714785.1). GTDB lineage: Bacteria > Bacteroidota > Bacteroidia > Chitinophagales > Saprospiraceae > OLB9. Next base: position 84,732 of record JADKCC010000057.1, on the reverse strand, counting down.
TTATTATTCCATCCAGTAAATATGTTCCACCGGCCAGTCAACCCGAAGGAAATACCTGCATTTTGATTAAATTTGAGAATGCCTATCTCCGCATTGAGCCGAGAGAAATTATAACCTGCATTGAGATCGATGGTAGGATATTTGTTGGTTTCCCACTGTTTTACAGTAAGCATCGACAGTTGTATATTTTTATCGGCCATTGCCAACAGTTTATTTCTTTTTTCGGCATCAGCCATTACAGCATTATAACTCAATAATGGTATATCGGCCGAAGGAGCAATATCAAAATCTTCATCCAAATCACTAGCAATGAGTTCATTGAGCTGAACCTTCATGTTTTTTAGTATCAATAGCTGGTTGATCAGTACTGAACTATCCGCATTGATATCTACTTCTGCTTGTAAGATCGGGATACCAGAGCCACTACCTACATCTTTATTCAGTTTGGCAAGGGCCAGTCTCTCTTTGGATATTTCTAAAGCTTCCTTTATAGTCGATATCCTTCTTTTTTGCTGCTCCATATTGAAATAGATACTCATCACTTGCGAGATAGTATTTTCCATCTGTAGTTGTAGATTGATTTTACCAAGATTTTCTATTTCATCTAGTCTATTTTTATTGACAAACATACGCATACCATCAAATACCGTCCAATTGGCCTGTATATTGGCATTTAGGTTGTTGGTGTTGACGCCATTCCCTTCACGTACATCACCACTGAAAAATTCTTGACGTGTATTATTGATGTTAAAGTTTTGGCCAAAATTGAGGGCAACTTCAGGATTCATTCCAGCATTGCCTCTAGTATTGTTGGCTTGATTGATGACAGTTTCGTTGCGAGCGATCCGAATATTGTAGTTATTTTCCAAAGCATTTTTTATAGCATCGTCTAGGGTCAATACACGTTGTCCCCAACCTGTAGTATGAAACAATATTAAAAAAAGGCTAAAATATATAATACGCATAAAGAAAAGTTGGTGTTCAAAAAAATAATAACAATCGAATAGGAAATAAGTTATCTCTTTCCTAACGTGCACAGATGACATCAAGGTCACCCATCGGTTTTGTGTCTTCATGAGTGAAGGGAAGCAACCAAAATGTCAGATCGAGCATACATCAAAAATAATAATCATACATACTTTCTATTCGTATCAATTACTTAAAAATGTTAACAATTATTTCATATAAAAATAAATATATAATATACTTAATTTCTGGCAAATGACTTACTTTTGTACGAACTTCAATTGACCATTTACTCATTAATTTATACCATTTAATCATTAAAATTAACTTATTATGAGAGTTTTGTTTACGTTTTTGTTAATTAATATTCTATTATCTTTTTTTGCTCAATACAAGTTTAACTTCCATTTTCTATGGTGGAATTGCGGCCGCTAACTTCAATGAGTGGTGGAAATCTAACTTCCAGAAATAATGCAGCTAGTTATTCTAGTGGGGCAGAACCTAAATTCATGCATGGTGGCACTATGTCAGCTTTAGATAACAACTTAATAATGTGATGTTTTCAGTAAAGATTTGGTTAAGGAAGTCCCTTGCAATATGGTCTGGAACAGTTGATTTACAGGAATCAATAAATGGGAGTACATGGGATGACTTACAAACAATTACAACAATTGGAACTAATGCAAATGGTAGTTCTGTAACTCCATCTGTTAGTTTGTCAAGTGGTGTTAATATTGTTAGGGTTTATTTTTCAAATCTGGATGTGAAGCCAGTAAGATTGGTATTTTGATTTTAATGACATTTTGGTTCATGCCCAATAGAATTTTCTAAAATCAAAACAACAACTGTAGGTAACAAAACTAATATTACCTTTGCCACCGCATCCGAAACCAACAACGACTACTTCACCATCGAACGATCAGCAGATGGACGTAACTTTGATGCCATCGGCGAGATCAAAGGCGCAGGCAATAGCAGCGAGGAGTTGACCTACGAGTTTATCGACGACAGTCCTTTACTAGGTATCAACTATTACCGCATCAAGCAGACAGATTTTGACGGTCAATACAGCTATACAGAGATCAAATCTGTAAGACATCGTGGTACAGCAAGTGTCACCATCTCTCCGCGTAGTACAGAAGGCAGACTGGATATCACCACAGCGATGGAAGATTATAGCATGGTAGTATATAATGGTGGCGGACAGGAAGTACAGCGATTTGACGTATTATCAGGAGATCAGAGCGTTAGCATCGACGCATTGCAAGCAGGTATTTACTTCATAAAAGTGACCAATGGCAGCGAAAGCGAGACCTTGAGAATTGTAAAATTCTAAGCATAAATGAGCTAATAAAACTCATCAATTATAAGTTGCGATATTAACTTGTAGTAGATAGGCAAAAAAGCAGATCAGACAGAAAGTTTGGTCTGCTTTTTTTTATTATGCATCGTTTGTCAAAGTCTTATTTGACTTTGACGGAATCTATCCATACGGTCTCTGACCGGTGTAGGACGAGTGGAGATACATAAACTTCGATCGGGAGACCGTAGGATATTCGTCCTAAAGTCTGGAGACTTTGGACAACAGCGATTGTGTTTATTTCGGTCAGGAGACCGTAAGATAATGGTCCTAAGGTTATAAACCTTGGACAACAGTGGGACAACAAGTCTCGTTTGTCAAAGTCTTATTTGACTTTGACGGAATCTATCCATACGGTCTCTGACCGGTGTAGGACGAGTGGAGATACATAAACTTCGATCGGGAGACCGTAGGATATTCGTCCTAAAGAAAGGAGACTTTGGACAACAGCGATTGTGTTTATTTCGGTCAGGAGACCGTAAGATAATGGTCCTAAGGTTATAAACCTTGGACAACAGTGGGACAACAAGTCTCGTTTGTCAAAGTCTTATTTGACTTTGACGGAATCTATCCATACGGTCTCTGACCGGTGTAGGACGAGTGGAGATTTAAACTATGGTCAGATATCGTAGGATGTTAGCCCTAAAGTTATAAACTTTAAATAAATAACTGAAGTTTCGGAGTTTGTAAATGGATTAATTTCAAGTAATTATATATTAAATAATCAAATAATAACTTATTTTATAATACTGATAATCAATACTTTAAAACAATTTACAAGGAGATTTATAAATACGACGTAAACATATTGCTTTGGGAGACGTAGTAATACCAAGGTGTAAACCTCCTTGGGGAGCCTGTCTCGTTTGTCAGCGTAGCGATTTAGACGGAATCTAGCGTTTTTTGTTTAACTTTTTTGGCAATGGAAAAAGTAAAATTGCCAGTCGCGGCTCGAGCGACAATGCCAAACCTATAGTATAATCATTAGCCCCAAAGAGCACAATTGAATTTGAGGACTATCTATAGGTTATGAGAGTAGGAAGTGATTGGTCAAATGATTTTGGCCCAAAGAAACTTTAGTAAATAACAGTGGGAAGCAAGTCTTGATATTTTTGGCAACGGTGAATGAGACCTCGCATCAATCCTTCCATCCCCAAGGTGGACCAGGATTTTGGATGCTTTGGTTTAGATCAAAACTTACACTAAATAGTCTATCCGTATTGACTCTACGAAGATTATACACGAAGGTATTTTTAGTGATATCTATCCACCATACATTGCCTATGGCAGCAGGAAGGATGTCGGCAGTTTCTTGTTCAGCAGGAAATATTTGTCTTGTACTACTGCCATAATTGGAAGTGTGGCCACCATACATGGTCACTTTATCTGGTGATCCATCATGATGACGATGGTCGTGTTTTAATGTTATACCTGTATTGGTTTTAGTCAAAACCCATGTCCTGGAACTATCATTGCCAACAAAAAATGGTATTTTTATTTCATTGTCACTGCATTTTCTTACATGCATAACCAATTCTTTTCCTGCAAAAGCGGTATCATTTGGCGGTCCAGCGATGATCTTGCCTTGGAAGGATTTGCCACAAAGTGAAGAAATGGATGCCCAAAATAAATGGTCTGTGCTATCTCTGATTGCAAGGTTAACTTGTTTTGTTTGTCCAATAGTAAAGGTGCTTTTTAGGAAAATGAAACAAAATAAGTAAAAGAATAATTTCATTGTATAATGCAATTTGGGTAAAAAAAGTGCCTTTCGTTAGTCGTAGCATCTTCGCTACGATCCAGTACCATCAGGCTTCCAGCCTGTGTAGAAAAGCTGCTCATTAATAACACTTGGTTTGTCAGTTTGACTATGACTTTTCATTTACTTCGATCAGGAAACTTTACGTAACTTTATTTCGTTCCCGGACTCCTCTCCAAAAACTCATCATACAATAGCGTCTGTCTGCTTTCCAATGGTATGTTCCATCCTCTGATGAAAAGTTTTTCTATGACAGTTTTTGTTTCAAATGGATCTCCTGTAGATACGATGATATTAGCGACTTTGCCTTTTTCGATGCTGCCGTATTTGTTGGATACGCCAAATATTTCAGCTGGATTAATGGTTACAGCCTTGAGTGCTTCTTCCGTACCCATACCATAAGCTGCTGCAAAACCCGCATTAAAAGGCAAATTTCTAGTATTTTCTGCATTGTCGGTTCGTATAGCTACTTTAACGCCAGCTTTGGCCATTTTACTTGGATTGGTGTAGGCGGCATCAAATCGATCATTGTCACGGCGAGGTACACTAAGGATTGGCCCTACGATGACTGGTATTTTTGCTTTGGCGATTTTGTCAGCGACTCTCCATCCTTCTGCTACACCCATAAATACGGCTTTCATTTTTTTATCGGCTACCCATTCTAATGCTGATTCAATATCACTTTTTGAGTTGACCTCAATGAATAATGGTTGTTCTCCTTTGACAATTGGTAGTAGTGCATCCATCTGAGGATTGTTTTTCATCCATTTTTGATTATCGGCCTTTGCCGCAGAGTCTATTTTCATATACCCAAGAGCACTTTCCCAGATTTCATTGATATTTTTTAGTGCTTTTTCAGCATCTTTTTTGACATCCTCATCCGATCTTCGATCCCATCTTCCTCTTTTGCCAGTAGATGGAAATCTCATCAATACTCTTTCAGATCCGCAACTCATCTGATCAGGATTGTACCCAAATAAGTCTATCAAAGCTCCGGTACCAGGGAAAGTACTACCTTCAGGTTTGGCAAATACTGTCGTAACACCATTGACTCTGGTGACAGGTATAGCCACAGCATTAGGGTTTACGGCTGTAAGTGCTTTCATGTGAGGGACAAAATCACCGTGTTCGTTGAAATCATTAGTAACAGATACAGCATCAATCTCTACCAAACCTAAACGACTTCCACTATCTATTAAGCCTGGATAGATGTGTTTGCCTGTACAATCTATAATTTTGGTATTGCCATCGGCAGTGATGGAGTTGCTTATATCTGAGATTATGCCATCTTTTATTAATACATCCCCAACAAAAGTTCCCTTGGTAACGGTATGAATGGTCCCATTCTTCAACAAAAATATGCCATTTTCAGCTTTTTTAACCTGTTGAGCGGATATTATTGAACATTGTAGAATAAGAAATAGACTAATAAAATATATTTTAATGGAATTCATTTTGCTGATTTTATTAAAATTAATGACTGTGGTTTTTTGAATATTTGAATCTCATATACTTGGCATAACTCTCTTCCATCAGCATCTCTGCGATACCTCGTAAGCAGCCATTATTTTCATGATGAGCCCTATCTGTTTCAAAAAAAGTAGTATATTTTTCATTAGGGTTGACATCCACTCTGACATCATCAGGATCTTTATTGATATCAAATCTTACCTGACCATCTACCAAAGTCAATTGCGGTATGGCATATACTGAAAGTGGGTGTCCTTTAAATAAGACTATATCAGCATCCTTCCCAACTTCTATAGATCCTACATTTTGATCTATACCTAGTTGTTTGGCTGGATTAATAGTAATCAAGGCTAGTGCTTCTTCATCAGTCAGATCACCATATCTCTGCGTCTTTGCAGCTTCATGATATAAGTGTCTGATTAGTTCTTCGGAGTCGGAGTTGATGGATGTAACCACACCATTTCTAGTCAATATAGCAGCATTGTAAGCCGTAGAATAATACACTTCAAATTTATAGGCCCACCAATCTGCAAATACAGAAGCACTCGCTCCAAATGCAGCCAATTCCGGAGCTACTTTGAAACCTTCATTTACGTGCTGAAAACAGATTTTATTTACACCAAAATCTTTTAGAACTTTCATGAGCATCAAAATCTCATCTGCTCTATAGGAGTGGCAATGTATCAAGATATTGCCCTTGAGTATATCTGCCATTGTCTCATGACGTAAATTATATTCAGGAGACGATTTCTTTATTCCTTTTTTGAAATCATCCCAATCTTTCATGTATAACTGTGCATCCGTAAAGGCATTTCTGAATACTTGCTCTACACCCATACGAGTATTAGGCATTATTTTGCTACCTTCACCATGTGTCCTAATTGGATTTTCGCCTAATGCAAATTTTATCGTTCGTGGAGCACCCACCATTCTTAAGTCATCGGGATTGGTAGTGCCATATCTATGTTTGATTGTTTCACACTGTCCACCTATTGCATTGGCCGATCCGTGCATGGCATGAGATATAGTCACACCACCCGCCAATGCTCTGTATATAGAAACATCCAATGGATCTAGAGCGTCACCAACATTTACTTCTGCAGTTACAGGATTCGTGGCTTCATTGACCACATCCAAGGCGATATGTGAGTGTGCATCTATGATGCCTGGCATAATGTGCAAACCTGTGGCATCTATTACATTACTTCCTTGAGGCGCAAGAATGTTTTTATCAATTTTTGAAATTTTACCATTTACGACAAGGATATCCGTATTTTGCAATGTGCCCTTTGTAACAGTAAGCACAGTCCCGTTTTTGATCAATACATTTTGCGTATTCACAAATCTGGGCAAAAATAGAGAGCAGATTATTAGATATTTATACATTGATTTTACTTTATATTTTTTGTATTTATTATTTAGGATCACTTTCGAAATCTCCTTTGATAGGGAATGATCCGAATTCACCCACACTAACACTTCCTTTGTAAGTTTTATCTTCAAATTGGAGATCAAACTCGACCTTCACAGGTTGTCCCATATCTGCCATTATGAAAAATGTCACATTATTGCCTTCCACATTAATATTGTCAGCTACATCTTCATCATTTGGTGTAGAGTCATCATTGACGGTAATTTTGTAATCGCCACCAGATTTTGTAATATTAATCTTGCCTTTTTGAGTCGAACCGGGAATTTCAACGACATAATTCCAAATGCCCACCATTTTTCCTGATTCAGATGGTTTATTATCTTTTTTTGGTTTTTCCGTGAAGTCGTATTTTTTACCATCCACAAAAACATACTTAATAGCTGATTTTTCTTCAAAATAGGGTTTGTCTGTGATGACTAAATTGGCTAGTTTTCCTTTTTCAACAGTACCTACTATATTGGATATTCCTAGCAATTGAGCAGGATAAGTCGTCAATGCTGACAAAGCTGTATTTTCAGTAAGACCATTTTCGATTAGTTTTCTTATATTCTTTTTGATGTCGCTTGGCTTTACATTGTGAAAGGAAAACCCAAATTTGACACCATTCTTTTCAAACATGGCAGCTTGAGAAAGATATTGTTTGACAGACTCTTCTTTTTTAGCATCGAAGCTATCTTTTTCAGGATTAACTACTTTTTTCTCTTCCTTTTTGATTTCTTTAGTAGCGATTGAATCTTTTTTCTCTTCGGATTTTACTTCTTTTTTCTCTTCCTTTTTCTCATCTTCAGGCAATTCTAAGGATAACAAAATAGCGGTATTGGTTTTTTTTATTCTATCTATATAGTGCCATCCTTGTTTCACTTCTGATAGTACCAAATCAAAATTGAGTTCATCCCTAAGTGATAAAGCTTTATGTACATCTTTGGTGTTTGGTGCCTTAAAATACAAAGGAATTTTTTTGGTAGTCACAGGATATAAAGCCATTATTTCTTTGGAGTAGTCAGGACGTGAAAGACCTGTAGAGTTTAATTTAAACTTTTCTTCATGTGTACCTGCAATACTCGCATTTTTAAACAATTCTCGAAATTTAGCTATCACTCCTATAATAGTAGATGGGAAAACACCGCGGTTCATTTCGAGCTGTAAATTTTGACTGGTATTAGATTTGAGCAGCAATTTATCACTACTTCCTTCATTGAGTAAGAACAGATTGTTTTGTCCTGGCAGCATTAATCCCCTTGGTGCCACATGAGATATACCGAATCCAGCAGCACGCATATCTCCTACGGATTTGTCTGTGGGTTTAAATACATCCGAAGATTTAAACTGTGGTGTGATCCCAGCGACATCGTAAGGAGGATTACCGGGATCGGTAACTTTTGGCCTATCCTTTGCTTCGGGTTTTACGACACCAGTATTGGAATGTGCATCAATAAAACCTGCATAAACATACATAGAGTCCGCCTTGATATATTGGGCATCATAAGGCGCTTTTAAGCCAATTCCAACTTCAGAAATATAACCATCTTTAATGATAACATTCTGACCAGGCAATACGGTTCCAGGTTGTTTGACTACAAAACAATTTTGTATAAAATAAGTCGTGCTTAATGGTTTAGGTCCATCACTGTTTTGAGCAGTAAGTGCATCTGACAAAAAAAGAAATAATATGCCAAGAAAAGCAAAAAAGTATTTTTTAAACATCTGAATTGTTTCGATTGAATAATAAAATTGATACTTTATCTGAATAAAATTAGCGGCAAAAGTAGCATTAAAATACTAGAATTGTTCTTTTTGTTCTTTGAATGAAATATTGAAAATCATTAAAAATTTTGAATAATAAATTTATTCGGTATATTATTTTATGCAGTTAGTATTATTTTTATTCATGCAAAATTTAAACATTGAGAATTGCTTGTTTTTGATTTATAATTTTTCTGAAATAATTGGATCAAAGTACTTTAAAAAAATAATAAAGTGCACACTTGTTAATTAGAAAACGTAGTCTCCTTTATGACCAATAATAGCGCAGTTTCACATATCATGCATATTGTCAAAACACTTTGCTATTTTTGCAACTCTTAAAATCAAGGCTTAATGGAGTTTCAACTAAAAACCGAGATCACAGATCATCTCAAAAAAGATAAAAAACTGTCTGCTATTATGGAACAATGTACTTTGACTATTCATAAGAAGCCATTAAGTCTTTTTGATGATTTACTCCGCTCTATTGTATCACAACAATTATCTACTTCTGCGGCAGCTACAATTCATGCAAGGTTTTTGGCTTTGTTCGATGATCAATCCTCGATATCCAACCATTTGCCTTCGAAATCTATTGAAGAATTGAGAAGTGTCGGACTTTCTTTTCAAAAAGCCAATTATATTCAGAATGTAGTGCGCCATTTTGATGAATTTAATCTCTACGACACTGACTGGAATCAATGGACTGATGAAGCCATCATCCAAGAATTGACCCAAATAAAAGGGGTGGGAAAATGGACCGTCGAGATGATATTAATGTTTTCATTGCACAGAGAAGATGTATTACCTTTGGACGATCTTATTGTTCGCAATAACATGATCTCTTTGTATGAGGTAAAGTCAGAAAAAAAACAATTAATCGCTGATCTTACGCAAATAGCAGAATCTTGGAGACCTTATAGATCGTATGCTTGTAGATATTTATGGGCCGCAAAAGATAGTAAAATTTTTAGCAATATATGAAACAGTTTTATACCATCGGCTTGCTCATTATTTCCAACATATTTATGACATTGGCTTGGTATGGTCACCTAAAATTTGCAGAATGGAAATGGTCGGCAAAACTGGGTATATTTGCCATCATTCTGATTAGTTGGGGCGTAGCTTTTTTCGAATACTGTTTTCAAGTACCTGCCAATAAAATAGGATTTACAGGAAATGGTGGACCTTTTAACCTGTGGCAACTAAAAGTATTGCAAGAAGTCATCACTTTGGTAGTTTTTACAGGTTTTACCATATTGGCTTTCAAAACAGAAACTTTTAGGACCAATCATCTTATAGGTTTCGTTTTCTTGATCTTAGCTGTTTATTTTATATTTAAGAAGTAAAATATGAGTCCACTCTGAAAAGTCAAAATGTCGGATTGCCACTAAGACTCAAAGTTGTATAAATAATTGACTATCACTATTTGAAATGTTAGATTCTTTGTGTTTTCGTGCCTTTGTGGCAAAATTATACTTTTAGGAGTGGACTCAAATATTGAGCTATGAAACAGAAGTTGGTCAAATTTATATAGGGTATAAATCAGCTTCCTGCACTGATGATCTCTGCAAATATTCCAGCAGCCGTCACTTCAGCACCTGCACCTGGTCCACGTACTACCAAAGGCCTTTGTTTGTATCTTTGTGTAGTAAAGACGATCATATTGTCACTTCCTCCAAGATTATAAAACGGACTATCAGATGTCACTATTTCCACACCACAAGACACCTTGCCATCTTCAGCTTTAGCTATGAATCTTAGTAAGCCTCCTTTGTTTTTGGCATCTGCAAGCATTTTGTCAAAGTAAGCATCCTCTTGTTGTAACGCTTCAAAAAAAGATTCTACACTATCAGCTCTCAAACATACCTCTGGCAAGATTGGATTGATACTCACATCGTCAGTATTGACAGCATAACCTGCTTCGCGAGCCAAGATCGTGATCTTTCGTTTGACATCTGCACCCGACAAATCATCCCTAGGATCTGGCTCTGTATATCCCAATTCTTTGGCATCAGTTACTAACTGACTAAAAGGTTTTGTCCCATCAAAATTGTTAAATATAAAAGATACTGATCCAGATAGTACTGCTTCTATTTTGATGATTCTATCGCCGCTGTGTATTAGATTTCTCATCGTAGATATCACAGGCAACCCTGCACCTACATTGGTCTCAAAAAGAAATTGGACATTGTGCTTGCGGGCGAGTTGTTTGAGAGAAAGATAATTATCATACACTGATGAAGCTGCAACTTTATTGGGTGTAGCTACTGATATACTGGCTTGAAATACCTTTTTGTACAAATCAGGTATTTGCGTATCAGCAGTGTTGTCTATAAAAATGGTATTGGAAAGATTCATCTCTATCATTTTTTCCACAAAGCCTGATGGGTCAGAAACATCACTACTTTCTGAGAGCTTATTTTTCCACTGTGATAATTGGATGCCATTTTCGTCAAAAATCATTTTTTTTGTATTGGCGATACCACACACTTTGATTTCCATGCCATTTTGAGTGCGAAGGATTTCTTTTTGTTCTTCCATTTGTTGGAGCAAAGTACTACCTATCAGTCCTGCGCCGATCATGAATACATGGATGCGTTTGGTGTCCGAAAGAAAAAAGGAATCATGTATGGCATTTAGCGCCTTGGCTTCATCACTTTTATTGATGACAAATGAAATATTCAACTCTGAACTACCCTGTGCAATGGCGATAATATTGATCCCGTTTTTACCCAATCCTTCGAATAGTCTCCCTGCTACTCCGGGCACATTTTTCATTTGTTCGCCTATGATGGCTACGACACATAGGTCTTTTTCTGCTTTTATAGGCTCAATAAGTGCATCTTCTATCTCTTTAGCAAACTCTTCGCTGATGGCTTCTATGGCGCTTTTAGCCTCTTTGTCAGATACGGCAATACTTATAGAATGTTCGGATGATGCTTGGGTAATAAGGATGACATTGATTTTTTCTTTGCCCAAAGCGGTAAATAATCTGCCTGAAACACCAGGTACACCCATCATGCCACTGCCTTGCAATCTGATCAGGGACAAATTGCCCAAAGAACTAATGCCTTTGATGGTAGATTTGAATGAAGCATCGTGTTCTTTGTGTATCCTAGTTCCTATGAATTCAGGATTAAATGTATTTTTGATGTAAATCGGAATCCCTTTGCGCAACGCAGGTTGTATAGTTGGTGGATAAATGACTTTAGCTCCAAAGTGAGACATCTCCATCGCTTCCGCATAACTAAGCTGTGGAATGGTAAATGCTTGTTTGACCTTTCGTGGATCACAGGTCAGTACACCATCTACATCAGTCCATATCTCCAATACTTCTGCTTCTAAAGCACCGGCTAATATCGCTGCCGTGTAATCTGAGCCTCCACGACCCAATGTAGTCGTCAGACCACCGATATCAGATCCAATAAATCCTGTGACAATCTGCACCTTATCATGGTCTGCATAATAAGTTTTTATGGCTTCATCTGTCAATTTGAAATTTACCTTGGCAGATCCAAAATCTTTATTGGTTTTGATAATCTTTCTAGCATCGAGATACTCTGCTTGGATACCGCATTCAGACATTGCCATGGCTATGATGTAATTGGCATTGCGTTCCCCAAAACTCAATACATAGTCCATGGTGCGGGGAGAAGCTTCCCTTACCAAAAATATACCTTTTAGCAAGTCTTTAAGTGTTTCATGATTGTCATCCAACGCTGCACTTACTGCCAAATATTTATCATCAGAAAGCAATTCCTTAGCTGCTGTATTATGTCTGTCGTTGAACTGATGATATAAAGCTATATATTTATCCTTCCCCTGACTTGCTAGTTCACTCATTTCTATGAGCATATCTGTGATACCACCAAATGCTGAAAAAACAATCGTCAATTTTTCACCTGCATCGATCCTAGGTCGCACGATAGAAACAATATTCTGAATACGGTCAGCACTTGCTACCGAAGATCCGCCAAACTTTAATACTTTCATTTTACTCTTATTAACACAGATTCCCTTAATTTTAATGTCGTTCAGTTATGGAGTGTCAACCTTCACCGGTTTTGCTCTTTACTTAGCTACATTTGAGTGCAAAATTACAAATACGATGCCATTTTTGCTAATCTTGGGTTGAGATATAGTAAAAAAGTGAGTAAATTGGATTTGTAGAAAATGATGGTCCATTTTTTTAATGCCAAATAGCTGTTGATGCAGTAGAAAATACCTATTTCATACCAAGAAAATCTATAACAAACGTCTGATTAAAGCATAATTTAATTTGTATTTCAAATATTGATGAATAGCATTAGGAGAAAATAATCATTATTCGTTATTATAAAGATTTTTCACCTTAAAACCAACTGAGCATGTCTTCTATCAAAATTACCTCTTGGAATGTAGAACATCTAGATGAATTGTTGAATGCGAATTTATCTATCAATGATCAAAAAAGAAAAAATGGCATCATCCAAGAAATGCAAGCCATCGACGCAGATATATTTTGTATTTTGGAAGGACCCAAAGGTGCTGCGGCCATTGACCAACTCACAAGTGACTTTTTTGGCAATGACTATATCGCCATCAAATCACCTGATGGCAAATACGACACTTTAGGTACACAATGGATTTGGTTTATTGTGAAAAAAGAATTGGCCAATAAATGTACTTTATTAGAAACCCACACTTATGATACTTTTGCAGGTGGCAGAGTTTGGCCTGTCCATTATTGGGGAAGTTTTACTAAAGAAAATCATCAACATTATAGACATCCACAGGTATTGATCTTAGATGTATTCGGACAAAGGGTCGAGTTTATAGGTTTACATCTTAAGAGTAAATTTGTGAATGGTGGTAGTGCGGATTGGAAAGCAGGCGGCACACGGAAGGAAGATTTTATCAAAGGCGCAATCAAGGCAAGGATCAAATTGACTACAGAGGCAAGTAATGTGCGTCGTTACATAGAGAAAAAATTTGAACAAGTTGAAAACCCTGCGATCTTCGTCTTGGGTGATCTCAATGATGGCCCAGGTAAAGAACATTTTGAGTCGTTGTATCTACATTTTGATTTATTGAATAACATTCAGGGCGATATCTTTAGGGCTTCTCAATTTTTGAATCATGCATTATTTGATTTTACTGATCAGTTGAGATGGAGTTATGCCGTTGACGATTTTGTAACGGGTAGCAAAGAAAAGATTCTAATCGATCATATCATGTTTACTCAAGCTTTAGTGAATTGGACCTTACCAAATGTATGTGTAGAACCAAAAGCAGGAAAGGTGGAACATGAAATTCACGACCTAGTAAATGCTACACTTAACCGTAATCAGAAGACAAGTGATCACAAACCAGTCTCTGTAGTTTTGGCGATAAGGGAGATGGTTTAAGTTCTAACATTGAGTACACTCTGAAATGCCAAAAATACAAACTACCAATAAAACTCAAAGTCATAATGGTTCACAAATTTTTTATTATGAATTGATTGAAATTGTTGTTTAAAGTTTTTTAGGATTATTTTTGCATAGTGTAAAGTTATTGTAGGCTTGTTAAATTAACCTGTGTAGCTATTTAGGACGAGACAGCCCCTACCTTGCTAGGCGGCTCCTCCGTACTTACTCGGTACTTACTCCGTATCAGCTCCGTACATGCTCCGTACTTGATCCCACCACATTCCCACCACATTTCCACCGAGTTCCCACTAAGTTCCCACCGAGTTCCCACTAGTTCCCACTGCATTCCCACTAGATCCCACTGAGCAATTTTTTTACCTGTAGTAAATTGGATGCAAAATTTTATACTATTAAGAGTTTAAAAATAACCGTTTTAAAAATAATGACAATTTAAAATCCGAAGGTACTTAGGGGCTGCTGAAAAAGTCAGCTGTTATTTTTGGTTGTTAGTTTAACGGAGATTATCGAATCGCAGAGTGGTGAGAAAACTTGTTTTATTCAAATATGACAAAATGGAATTAGTTTACTAAACGCTTTAAACCGAAAGTTGTATAAGAAAATCCAGTCAGCAGTGTGCTGCTCGCCTCAATCGGTCATTGATGGCAATACCTAAATCGTGCTCTGGAACTAACTCAGCATATATTATGTCAATATCACAACTATCCAAATATCTCATGCCAGCAAAAAGATGAAAAGCAGCATCACCATAGTTTGAATTGGGTGAAAGCACGATCTGATGTTTATGGGGTATATTAGGGACAAACTGATTAAAAGCAATGATACCTGTCCTTTGGTAATCACTTTGAGATGCTAATGCTTGAATATTTCCTAGTACTAATGGTACTTTAGGCGCATAATGAGAGGTCAACATACCTGGAGCATCTGGGTTGGAAGTTGAAGTATCTCTTATGATAACTTCGCCAACTACTTCAATTATTTTCTCTACCGAAAGTCCACCTTTCCTTAATACTTCTATCTCTCCAGCATCATTCATACCGATGATGGTACTTTCTAGACCTACATCACATGGCCCGCCGTCAAGAATATAAAAAACTTTATTACCCAATTGATCAGCTACATGTTGGGCGGTGGTGGGGCTGATGTAACCAAATGGATTGGCACTAGGAGCTGCTAAAGGAAAGTCTATTTTTTCAAGCAATGCTTTAACAACAGGGTGTGCTGGTATTCTCACAGCTACGTAAGGTGATCCTGACGTAACTAAGTCTGGAATATTAGCCTTTTTTTTCATTAAAAAAGTTAATGGGCCAGGTGTAAATTTATCTGCTAATGTTTTAAATATGTCAGGAATTTCTTCTACATATTCATTTACCTTATCAAAAGATGGAAGATGGATGATCAATGGATCAAAAGTAGGTCTTTGCTTTATTTGAAATACTTTAGCTACTGCTTTGATATTCAGTGCATTGGCTGCCAACCCATAGACTGTTTCAGTGGGAACAGCTACAGCTTCCCCTTTTTTTAGTAAAGTCGCTGCAATATCAATATTTTGTCCTATAAATCCTGTGTCTGTCATACAGCACAAAAATACTTACTTTCCATTTATCAACCTAATAATCACATAAAAAAGATGATATACATTAAGTAATTTTTAAATATAAACTAGTTGGCATAGCTTCGAGCGATGTCTTACTAAAATATTGGGTTTATCTATAGGATGGGAAACTAAAAAAGCAGGCGTAATCCGAAAATTACGACTGCTGATTTATTTTTGGTTGAAAGCTTGTGCTTACTTATGCTTTGCCTACAAATCTATTGACTGCAAAACTTGCTTTGTTGACCACATCATAATTGATTTGATAGATGTGAAATTTTCCGGTAACTTCTACCGTAAGTACACCAGACATTCTGAGTATTTTCAGATGTTGCGATGTAATACTTTGTTCTAGATCAAGATTACTATAAATTTTGTTAACATTGATGGATTTGTGTTCATCAATAAATTCCAAAATCTTTAATCTTAATGGGTGAGCTAACGCTCTCATCAACTCCGACGAATAATTTAATTTGCCGGTTTCAAAAGTGACTTTTGTACCTCTCATTTTGTGTTCCTTATTTTTGTTTTTAAGACCTTGGCACAAATATGATGAGATATTTTAATATGACAAAGAAAATATATAAAAAATATTTAATTTATAATAAAAAAAGTGTCTCAGGACTTAAAATACACTCAAAACGATGATAAAAGGTAAAAAATTTACATCATAAATTGTTGATGATCATTAATTAATAATAGTTGACTGAAAGTAACTTATTAACTAGTTAGGTCTTCTACCAAGGTAGAAATTTGACCTAATCTCTCTTTGTCTAAAGAGTAGTATATAAATTTACCTTGCCTATCAGTGGCTACTACACCTGCTCTCCTCAAGATAGCAAGATGCTGTGAAGCTACTGACTGTTCCAGTCTCAGTTTGATATAAATATCAGTGACTGTCATGGTCTCACCATCTTCTAAAAGATCGATGATTCTTTGGCGGAGTTTGTGGTTGACTGCTCTCAATACTAAAACTGCCTTTCTAAGGTCTGCATAATCAAGCTGTACTTCCTTGCCTCCCTTTTTTAACGTAACGGTTTCGTTCTTCTTATTTCTCATGCGAAATGATTTGTTAGTTCACGGAATTCATGTAGGATAATTCAATAACCTTGCCAATTCATATTTTGTGAGACTACAAATTTAAATTATTTTTTATATGACAATAATGTCAATGTATAATTAACTATAATTGTGCTAATAATGTTCTGAAAACTAGAATATTTTTTTTGTAGATTTTGTGATATTAGGGCCTTTATAATATTCAGGTGTAAAGTAAGCCACATCAGAAAACACCTTATTTTGAAATGATTGAAAAGAAAGTGCTGTCATAAATGTAGCAGAAGTTCTTTGGAAGTGCAATTTTAGCCGATCGTCAGGAAAGTTTGTAATAAATTTTTCTGCTCCATTACCACACAGGTGCTTGATTTGAGTATAGTTTGTAAATGACTGCGTATCTAATATTAAAGGTTGAATTTCTTCAAGCTGCTTCAGTTGTTTGTCATACACTGCGGTATAGACTTCCATACGTCGAGCATCAATCATTGGTAATATGATATCATCACTACCTATTAATAGTGTGTCTATTCCATTTGCAAGGATTGTAAGACTATTAAAAGTGAGCAAGGGAATATCCATAGCATAACAAATACCTTTTGCAGTAGCGGCACCTATTCTCAATGAAGTATAGGATCCAGGGCCATCACTGAGTGCGATGGCATCTAATTGTTTAAAACTATAACCAGTCTGAGCCATACATGTCTGTATGAGCAAGGTTAACTTTTCTGTATGACTATTAGGATCATCAGATTCCACAGAATAGAGCAATTGACCATTTTTACTAAGGGCCACTGAGCAAATCTCTGTAGATGTCTCAATCTGTAGAATCAAAGGCATACTTTTGATTTTATTTGCCTAAAAGCAATTTTTTATATTTATTAGTGTCTTTAAGTACAGAAATGGCTTCCTTTACTTCAGCATCATCGTCTAAAGTTTGCTGTACCTTACCTTTTTGAAAATAATATCTTGTAATAATCTCTTTTTCTATCTCATCAATGATTTGTTCTTTTGCCATTTGTAACTCTTCAGCTTTTGACAATATTATTTTTTGCTGAAGTTTGGCAATTTCACTACCCAACTCTTTATCATTGGTTTTTTCTAATGCTTCTTTAGCTTTTAAGAGATGCTTTTCGGCTTCAGATTCATATTTGAAATTGCGGTTTTTTACAAACGTCAGAAAGTCATTATAATCGGTAAACTGAAAAATACCAACCTTAGAAATGCTATCCTTACCTTGACAATATTTGTTGGCATACTCAAAGATTACGTATTGATCGAGCAATGCTTGGGTTACTGGCAAAATGTTCTTGCCAGGCAGTTTGATATCTGGAGCTACGCCGCCGCCATCCATTACGATTCTTCCATTTTTAGTCTTGAATTTTGATCTTTGACTATCTGGGATGTCTTTAGGCTCACCATTTTCATACGCTACACCTTGGATGCAGCGACCACTAGGTATGTAATACTTAGATGTCGTCAATTTTAATCTAGCATTGTAAGGCAAGTCTTTTGTGTTTTGTACTAGACCTTTACCAAATGACCGTTGACCGATTAGTACGCCTCTGTCCAAATCCTGTATAACACCTGAAACTATCTCTGATGCTGATGCTGACCTTTTATCTATTAAAATAGCCAGTGGAATATCTAAATCAGTAGGTGGAGCCAATGTCTTAAAAGTTTGGTCACGCTCCTTTACTTTAGATTTTGTAGTTACGACTATTTCTCCATTTGGTATGAAAATATTGCAAATATTTACGGCTTCGTGTAGCAAACCACCACCATTTTGTCTTAGGTCCAAAATAACTCCAGCCATATTAGGATTTTGAGCCTTAAGATCTTTGAGTGCTTTGGTTATATTGGCGCCAGCATTTTGTGTAAAGACTGTTAGGGAAATATATCCCACATCATCAGAGACAAAACCTGAGTAAGGCACATTAGGTATATTTACTTCGCCTCTTGTGAGTGTTTTATCTTCCGTAATATCTTTTCCTGACTGTTTGATACCTAACTTTACAGTAGTACCTGGAATACCTCTAAGGATGGCGTTAATTTCCTCTAGCTTTTTACCTTCTATATTGATACCATCTACAGAAATGATTTCATCACCGGCTTTAATGCCTGCCTTTAGAGCTGGTCCACCTTCATAAGGCTCTATCACTCGCAATTTGTTTTCTATTTTACTAACCTTGGCACCAATACCTTGATATTTTTCATCTTCATTGATCCAATAACTCTCCACCTGAGATTCTGAGACAAAATTAGTATAAGGATCCAAAGAATGAGTCATTGCGTCTATGGCTGTGCGCATTAATGTAGATGGATCTAGGTCGTCCGCAAAATTTGTATTCAACTCTTTATAGACACTAATGAATATTTCTAAGTTTTTGCTTATTTCAAATAGTTTATCATTGTGTACGGTGACAGCTGCTATTCCCGAAAGCATTGCAACAGATATGATAAGAATTTTTACTTTTTTGGTCATTTTCTGTAATATATATATATGAGTAAGGTAAGTTTAGACTTTTATGTTCTTATAAAATCAATAATTGTATTAAAAAGTTCATCAGGTTGATCTACATGAACCCAATGACCCGCATCAGTAATAGTTTTAAGCTGGGCATTAGGAAGTATTTCTGTTATCTGAGACCAGTCATCGTCCAAAATATAGTTGGACCTATCGCCTCTTATAAATAAAGTTTCAGTCTCACAAGAGTGTGAAAAACTAATATTAGACAAAATATTTTGATATTTTTGATATAATAGGGGTAAATTCATTTTCCACTCAAAACCACCTACTTTGTTGCGTGTAAGATTTTTCATCAAAAATAATACCGTCCCTAAATCATTCAATTTTTTCATCAAAATGGATTGTACTTCGTCTCTATTTTGAACATTTTTAATATCAATAGCAAAAAGAGCATCAAATACATCTTGATGACCACCTGTGTATTTTTTTAAGCCAATATCTATGACCAAAAGCTTGGAGATCATTGACTCGTGTTCTGACACAAACTGAAGGCTAGTTTTACCTCCCATGCTATGACCAATAAGGATTGAGTTATGAATCCAGTTTTCATCCATAAAGTGAAATAGATCTTCAGCCAGCAAGGCGTAAGAAAATTCATCTGTATGTGGTGATCTACCATGGTCTCTTTGATCTACCAGTATTACAATATATCCTTCCGCCTCCAGTCTTTTGGCCATATTCATCCAATTGTCTAACATACCGAATAAACCATGAAGAATAATTATTGGCGAGCCTTGCCCAAGAATTTTATAATTGAGTTGTGGAGTCATTAAAATTAGAAGAATTAAACTTTGATCAAACCAGTATCAAATTAATATATTATATTTAAAATACTTTCTATATTTGCCTTATTAATAATCAATTTTATAGAAATTAGTTGTGACTGATATCAGTTGTTTTATCATAGTAATGTAAAAGTTTGAAAAGTTATAAAATATTTTTTAGAATATTTTTGGTAATTTTTAATAAACAAATATACATAAAATAATGATAGTCAATTTTTTATATAAAATTTTGAAGGGTCCAATAAAAATCACCATCAATAGTGATAAATATCATATTTTTTAGATTAACTCCTTTCTACTTTGCACTCAAATTCGTAAAAAATGAATATTATCCTCTATTTAATTATCATTAGTCTGGTCGTTGCACTTGGATTTTTAGCAGCTTTTTTTTGGGCTGTGAGAGATGGTCAGTATGATGATGAATATACTCCAGGAGTGAGAATCTTATTAGATGATGATATGATAAACAATAACGATAAAACCAATTAATTATATTTTAAAATCTGACTTATGGCAAATTTAGAAACATTTAGTTATGACAACAAGATCGTACGGAACTTTGCTTATGCATCCATTATATTTGGGGTGATAGGTATGTTAGTAGGTATTCTTGCTGCTCTTCAACTGGCCTTTCCAGTGATGAATCTCGGCTTAGCTGAGACTACTTACGGAAGGATCAGACCTTTGCATACCAATGCGGTAATTTTCGCATTCGTAGGTAATGGTATCTTTACAGGAGTTTATTATTCATTGCAACGCCTATTGAAAACAAGGATGTTCAGTGATTTACTCTCCAATCTTCACTTTTGGGGCTGGCAATTGATTATATTATCAGCAGCAGTAACTCTTCCATTAGGATTTACAAGTAGTCACGAATATGCAGAATTAATCTGGCCAATTGACCTTGCAATTGCAGTTGTTTGGATCATTTTTGGTATTAACATGTTTGGTACTATTCTGAAAAGAAGAGAACAACACCTTTATGTGGCAATATGGTTTTATATCGCTACTTGGATTACTGTTACTGTGCTCCACGTATTCAATAATATACAAATACCTGTAAGCTTGGGTCATGGTATTTATGCTTTTGCAGGTGTACAAGATGCCTTGATTCAGTGGTGGTATGGTCACAATGCAGTAGCATTTTTCCTTACGACACCATATTTAGGATTGATGTATTATTTTATGCCGAAAGCAGCCAATAGACCTGTGTATTCATATAAATTATCAATTATCCACTTTTGGGCATTGATATTTATATATATTTGGGCTGGACCTCACCATTTATTATATACATCATTGCCTGACTGGGCCCAATCATTGGGTACAGTATTCTCCATTATGTTGATCGCACCGTCTTGGGGTGGTATGTTAAATGGTCTATTGACGTTGAGAGGTGTTTGGGACAAAGTAAGAACAGATCCTATTCTTAAGTTTTTTGTTGTAGCTGTTACGGCCTATGGTATGGCTACTTTGGAGGGTCCTCTTTTATCTGTCAAATCATTGAATGCAATCACTCACTATACTGACTGGACCGTAGGTCACGTGCACATTGGAGCTTTAGGTTGGAATGGTATGTTGACATTTGGTATGTTATACTGGTTGTTGCCACGTATATTTGGTACTAAGTTGTATTCGATTAAATTGGCTAATACCCACTTCTGGATAGGAACTTTAGGTATTTTATTTTATGCTATTCCTCTTTATTGGGCTGGATGGACACAATCTTTGATGTGGAAACAGTTTACACCAGACGGATTCCTTCAGTATGGAAACTTCCTCGAAACAGTTACTCAGATCTTACCAATGTATATTATCAGAGCCATTGGTGGTACTATTTATTTTAGTGGAGTTATTGTAATGATTTATAACCTTGTGAAGACAATCCAAAGTGGTAAACTCATAGCCAACCAAGAAGCTTCAGCACCAGCATTGGTAGCTTATGAAGCACACAATAATGAATATTGGCACAAATGGATAGAAAGAAAACCTATCCAAATGTTGATAGTGAGTGCTGTTTTAGTGTTGATAGGCGGATTGGTAGAAATAATACCAATGATGATGATCGATAATAATGTGCCGAAGATTGCATCTGTTAAACCTTATACACCACTAGAACTAGAAGGACGTGACCTTTACATCAGAGAAGGTTGTGTGAATTGTCACTCACAGATGGTAAGACCGTTTAGATCAGAAACTGAAAGATATGGTGAATACTCCAAATCTGGTGAATTCATTTATGATAGACCGTTCTTGTGGGGAAGTAAACGTACAGGTCCAGATTTACATAGAGTTGGAGCAAAATACCCTGACAGCTGGCATTACAATCACATGATGGACCCAACTTCTATGGCACCGGGTTCTATTATGCCTCCATACCCATGGTTGCATAAAAATGATCTGAATACCAATTATACTGCATCTAAAATTAAGGTATTACAATCTTTAGGCACACCATATCCTGATGGATTTGCGGATAAAGCAGTTGAAGACTTAAAGGTACAAGCTAAAAAGATAACTGAAAGTTTGGCTAAAGACAAGATCACTCAAGAAAACCTAGAGAACAAAGAGATTGTGGCACTAATTGCATATTTGCAAAGATTGGGTACTGATATTAAAATCAAAGAACCTTCTAAATAATCAATAACCATAAAAAGAATAATCATGGCAAAATATATTTTAGAAGGAGCAGGCAATTTCAACTGGATGGCCATCTTTGCATTGCTCACTTTTATGACCATATTTACGATCAGTGCAGTTTTAGCTTTTAGGAAAAACAATCCTGTCATTAAGAGAATGGAAAATCTTCCTTTGGATGATGATGCCTGAACGATTTCAATAATATTAAATTAAATAATAAATAAAAATAAAATGATGAAGAAGCTCTTTTTAACCATCATAATATATATAACAACTCTGGTAGGTGCTGTCAGTATTTATGCGCAGGATGAAGTCGCAGTAACACAGCCCGTCGAGCCAAATATTTTTAGTTTAGCTTATAACAATATCCTTTTGATTTTAGCCGTATTGGTACTTATCGGAGTGATTATGGCTGGCTTAAGTTTGATATGGGCATTGATAGAAGTTCAGAAAATGAAACTTCTAGAAAAATATGGAGTAGAAGGCTTAGAAAAGGCCAACTTAACATCTACTGGCTCACTTTGGAGTACTATTTCTGACAAAGCTTGGAATTTGGTACCTAAAGACAAGGAAGCAGATATTGACCTCGGACACGATTACGACGGTATTAGAGAATTGGACAATTCCTTGCCGCCTTGGTGGGTTTGGTTGTTCTATGGAACAATTATCTGGGCAGCTGTTTATATTTGGTATTATCATGTATCGGACAAAGGGCCTAACCAAGAGCAGGAATACATAGCTGCTATGGAAATGGGTGAAGCTGAAAAAGCAAAATTTTTGGCTACTCAGGCAGATGCAATTGATGAGAAGACAGTGACTGTTCTTTTGGCAGAAGCTGATATTGCAGAAGGTAAAGAAATATATACAGCCAATTGTTTGGTTTGTCATGGAGCTAATGGTGAAGGAACCGTTGGTCCTAATTTTACCGACAAATATTGGTTACATGGTGGCAGCATTAATGATATATTTACTACCATCAAGTATGGTGTTCCTGAAAAGGGTATGATCTCTTGGAAGACACAGCTTCGGCCAGCAGCTATGCAGAAAGTAGCCAGTTACATATTGACATTACAGGGTACAAATCCACCAAATGCGAAAGCACCACAAGGCGAATTGTATGAACCAACTAGCGCGGGAGCGACCAAAGATAGTACAGAAGTAGGAACTGCAGCACCTGCTGTTGATAGTTTAAGTGCACCAGCAGCTTCGGATACTAAGAAGTAAGATTCTTTTACAATTAAAATATTGGAGGCAGGAAGCATTTAAAGCATTGGTTCCTGCCTTCTTTTTTCTAGCACATTTCAATCTATGATACTATAGTTACACAGTATCATTAAAAATTGATTTAATTTTGTATTAAAATTTATCAAAAAATGTCTTCAATTCAAAATATTCCAGGTGACGAGCAGTTTAGAGATAAGATTTCTACAGTTGATAAAAGTGGTAAACGTATCTGGGTATATCCCAAAAAACCAACTGGAAAATTTACAAATTACCGTATATGGTTATCTTATCTTTATTTTATAATTCTCTTTGGCCTTCCCTTTATTAAGGTCAATGGCGAACCTTTTGTTTTAATAAATATTCTCGAAAGAAATTTTATATTGTTTGGAATGCACTTTGGGCCACAAGATTTTTACTTGTTCGCCATAGGCATGTTGATTTTTTTAGTTTTTATTATACTTTTTACAGTAGTATTTGGTCGTTTATTTTGTGGATGGATATGTCCGCAGACCATTTTTATGGAATTGGTATATCGACGGATTGAATACGCAATAGATGGAGACTACAATGCTCAAAAAAAATTGGAAGCTGCTCCATGGACAACAGATAAGATCATAAAAAGAGTTAGTAAACACATTATTTTCTTTGCTATTGCGGTGCTCATTGCCAATACATTTCTTGCTTATATCATAGGTCTAGACGAAGTGGTAAAGATTATACAAGAACCGATTGCTTTGCATGCAGGTGGATTTGCTGCTATGATCATATTTTCGTTTGTATTTTATGTTGTTTTCGCAAGATTACGTGAGCAAGTATGTACCACAATATGTCCTTATGGACGACTTCAAGGTGTGATGCTAGATAATAAATCGCTAGTGGTGGCGTATGATTTTGTGCGTGGTGAGCCAAGAGGGAAGATGCAAAAAAATAAAGCTATAGCGCAACCTTTAGCTGCGACAACTGATGTTGCAGAAGACTATTTTGCATCAGTCCAAAATAAACTTGGTGACTGTATCGATTGTAAATTGTGCATCCATGTTTGTCCTACTGGGATAGATATTAGGAATGGCACTCAGCTTGAGTGTGTCAACTGTACGGCATGTATGGATGCTTGCGATGAAGTCATGGAAAAAGTAGAAAGACCAAAGGGCCTCATAAGGTTAGATAGTATAGATGGTATAGAAAAGGGGGAACACAAATTTTTTACACCTAGAACCATTGCTTATTCTGCAGTTCTATTTATTTTGATAGCAGTGGAAGTAATTTTGTTTTCCCTAAGATCAGATGTAGAAGTGCTATTTTTAAGAACAGGTGGGCTATTGGCGCAGGAACAAGCAGATGGCAAAATAAGTAATTTGTACAATTTTCAGATGATCAATAAAACAGCCGATTCATTAAATGTTGAATTCAAAATGTTGGATCCTGAAGCTGGAACTTTTGAAATAATTGGAGGTAATAAACCTGCGGTTGGTAAAAATAGTAAAGCGGAAGGTGCAATTTTCATCAAAATACCGAAAGATAAGCTCGAAAGCGGAAAGAACAAGATCGTAATTGGTGTCTATTCAGAAGGTAAGTTGATCACAAAAGTCAAGACAACTTTCTTTGGGCCAATAAAATAGTAAGTTTTAGCTTTAAGAACAAGTAAAGCCTTCTGATTGTTAGTTTGCCATAAGGCTGATGATCGGGAGGCTTTTTAACTAAAAACATTAACAAATTAAATGAAATGATCATGAGTCCATCTTTGTGGTACACAAACTGGGATGATTATTTTAGTGGGAATTTTTAAAATAAACAGATGAAATTTAATTGGGCAACTGGCCTTACCATATTCTTTATTTTATTTGTCGGAACACTTATTTTCATAGTGTACCAATCAACAAAGGTGCATGATAGCTTGGTTGTCGAAAATTATTATGAAGAAGATATCAACTATCAAAGCCATTATGATAAAAAACAAAACACCTCAGATCTTGCTGTCAAAGTAAAAGTAGAATACATTATTGCATCAAAAGATGTAGTGATAATTTTTCCTATAGATTCCATTTCTACTACTTCTGGTCAAGTTTTACTCTATAATCCTTATTCTGAGTATTCTGACGTAAAATATGATTTTAATCTTGGCAAAGAAGCAGTGTATAAGCTTAAGGTAGATAAAATCAAACCTGGTAGATGGAAGCTTAAAATTGACTGGAAACGAGGGGAAAAGACGTACTATCAAGAAGAAGAGATCATTATTTAGTACAAGCTTTTTAGGTCACTTCCTCGAATCCTTGACCATCTCCATTAGCCAAGTAATCTCTGACTCAGTGAGATATCGCCAGGTGTTATAGTCAATCCCTTCTAAGGTAATATCCATGATTCTTGTTCTTGTCAATGATGTGACATGATACCCTAAGTATTCGCACATACGTCGTATTTGCCTATTTAAGCCCTGTGTGAGTACAATATTGAATTTATAATCATCTACCTTTTTAACTTTACAAGGCCTTGTCACTGTTTCTAAGATGGGCACACCTGCTGCCATTGTCTTTATAAAAGCAGTATCTATAGCTTTATTGACAGTGACTATATATTCCTTTTCATGAAAAGTTCCAGCACGAAGTATTTTATTAACAATATCTCCATCGTTGGTCAATAATATCAAGCCCTGTGACATCTTATCAAGTCTTCCTATAGGAAATATACGCTCTTTGTATCCAAGATAATCAATAATATTATCTGGTTCTCGCTGGTCGGTAGTACATACTACACCTACTGGTTTATGAAGTGCTATATATATGGGCGTTACTTTTTTAGTTAATAAGGCTCCATCTAAATATACTTTATCATTAGGATTGACTCTGTTGCCTTTTCGAGCAACCAAATCATTGATCAGTACTCTTCCTGCTTCGATTAGCTTGTCTGCTTCTCTGCGTGAGCAAAGACCTGTATCGCTTATATATTTATTTAAACTGATGTGTTCCTGTTCCATTATTTTAAACCTCCTAAATCTACAAAAGAATCAAATTTTTCAACCATCTTAAATTTGGGAGTTTCTTTTTTACTAATATAAGCTACGAGACTCACGGTTTCTCCTTTAAGAGGAATAGCATCCGAGTCTAAATTGTTTTTTGCCAATAATGAAGACAACCTTATACCATATCTTTGAGATATAATGTACATGGTCTCACCTTCATTCACAATATGAGAGGAAGGCCCATCTTCATTGATATTCTTTTTCTTTCGTTCCAGATACACGATCTCATTACTTGTAGGAATATAATCTTGACTTTTCAATTCTTCATTGTATTCTAATATTTCAAAAACATCTATACCGATTTTTCTTGCTATATCTTTGACTGACTCATTTCCTGAAGCATACACTACAGACAAATCATTGATTTTATTAATTTTAGACTTAACTGTGGGTTGGACTTCATATTTTGACTTTTCTGGATTCGATCCTTTTTCCTTTTTAGAAGACTTATTTGTATTTTGTTCCGCCTTGACTATTTGTGGCTCTATCCTTTTGGAGTCAAGCTCCTTGGATTTAGATGTATTCACAGATGTGTATTCGTTTCTTTTGGGTAAGATCATTTCATCATATTGGTAAAGTTTGTTTTGTTCTATGATTTTTATCAGTTTGGAAGGATACGATGGATCGGTCGCATAGCCTGCAAATTTTAAACCATTAGCCCATCCTACATAATCATTAGAGCCCAAATCAAAAAGGAACCCATATCTTGATGATTTTGATGGATTTGTTAGAAATTCAGAATGTGCTATATATGATTCATCAGCGGTTGAAAATGCCCTGAAACAACTTTCAATGAGCGTACCAGTACTATCTGTATCATCATCCAATTTATGATAGACATCACCTGACCAATCCCTGCCGCATTTGATGCCAAAGTGGTTGTTGGCCTCAAAAGCAAGTGGACTTCGTCCAAGGTCAGACTCAAGAATACCTTGGGCTAACTTGATACTTGCAGGTATTCCAGTTCGTTTCATTTCCAAAACGGCAATATGCTTGAAGGAAGAAATATAATTTTCTGTTAATTTTTTGTTTGCATAGCTATTTTGAGTAAAGCAAAGTGATGCAAACAAAATCAATATATTAGCCTGTAATCTAAACAACATACATATAATTATTTATTATAATTTGATAATGCAAATACCATTCCGAATTTTTATTTTCATTAAAAAACTAATATTAGAATGAATTTTTTTAATCATTTATTGTTATAATTGTGTGTCGGATTTTCGGCATATTATTAAAATTCAAAAAATGGATATTACAGATTTATTACAAGGGCCAATGAAAGATATAATCATCAATCAAATAGGTCAGCAATTCGGATTAGGTGATAAAGGACGCTAACACTGCTGTGGATGGAATATTGGCAACTTTACTTAATGGATAGCTAACAATGCAAGTACCCCTGAAGGTGAAACTGGCTTAATGAATGCTTTGGAAAAAGACCATGATGGAAGTATATTAAATGACCTAGGTGGTTTTTTGTCTGGAATGGTTCAACCTTCCAATCCGAAAACAGCCAATGGTGAGGGTATTCTTAATCATATATTGGGAGAAAAAAAAGGCAATGCAGCTGAGTCTATTTCAAAAGCAAGTGGTATAGATACTGCTAGTATTATGAAAATGATGGCAACACTAGCACCTGTAGTTCTAGGAATGTTAGGTAAAGCCAAAGCACAGCCGCAAGTACAGCAAGGAGGCGGACTACTTGACTTTATCAAAGGTGCAACGCAAACTGTCAACCAACAACCAACAACACAGAGTATTTTCAGTAAATTATTGGACAAAGATGGAGATGGAAGTATGATGGATGATATCGCCGAAATGGGCATGAAGTCCATCTTTGGTAAATTTATGGGAAAATAAGTTGGGTAGAATTTATAGTCAAAAGAAATTAGTTTGCAATAATAAAGATTTCAATTTATTGGAAATGTTGTAATTTAAATTCAAAATTTTACAGACAAATTAGCTTTAAGTTTAATAAAACATAAGTTTAATGCCACACTAATAGATTGATTTAGTGTGGCATTTTTTTTAAAGGTTAGAAAAAAATAAAAAAAAAGAGCTTTCATGTTTTTTAATATACTAATTCGTTTTATCTTTGCACCCGCAAACGAAAGCGATTGACCCATGGTGTAATGGTAACACACCGGTTTTTGGTACCGATATTCTAGGTTCGAGTCCTAGTGGGTCAACAAAAAGCTCTGATTATCTATGGATTTTCAGAGCTTTTTAGTTTATAACTATATTGAATTAGTATTATTTTGCAACATTGATTTTTTAGAAGTGTTGTTCATTTCGTATAAAATCCTTTTGCATGTTGTATCACAAGACATACTTTCTTGAACCTAAAGCTGATTGGGTAGTTTTTGTGCACGGAGCTGGAGGTAGTTCTGCAGTTTGGTTCAAACAACTTAAGGCATTCAGGATACATTTTAATGTATTACTCATTGACCTTAGAGGCCATGGTAAGTCTGTTAACCTAAGTGAAAGTACGCAACATTCCAATTATTCTTTTGAGCTTATAGCCAAAGATATCATAGAAGTATTAGACCATTTAAAAATTGCAGAAGCGCATTTTATCGGTGTTTCCCTAGGTACGCTAATCATTCGTCAGCTAGGAGATATGATAGGCTCAAGGATGCGCACCATGATATTGGTAGGTGCCATTACTCATTTCAATTTGAAATCAAGATTTTGGGTTGGATTGGGTCGGATGTTTAAAAATGTTTTGCCATACATGTGGTTATATAGATTGTTTGCCTTTGTCATCATGCCTGCCAAAAATCATGCTGAATCACGCAATGTCTTTGTTAAAGAAGCACAAAAATTATGTCAACGTGAATTTTTAAGATGGTATAAGCTTACTGGTCAACTCTCAAGTTTATTTATAAAATTTCAGGTACACCTACCTATTCCTACCTTGTATGTGATGGGAGAGCAAGATTATATGTTTTTAGACCCGATCAAAAAAATGATAAAAGACGTACAGAGTGCTGCTCTATTGGTGGTAGCAGAATGTGGCCATGTTGTTAATATAGAAAAGGCACAGGTATTTAATGATGAAGTGATTGAGTATTTATTAAGTTATAAGAACAAAAGTTTGATTTTTTCTACTAAGCCATTATAAGTATTCCTTTTCCCTTACCTCTATCCAATATAGACGGATTACTAATGCAGCTATTATCACCAAGCCACCAATGACTGCCCAGTTTCCGGGATATTCACCATAGCCTATATACACCCAAACAGGATTGAGTATGGGTTCCAACATTGCAATCAATGAGCTTTCTATGGCAGGTAAGTGTTTCTGACCATATAAAAACAATGCAAATCCAAGTCCTAACTGTCCAAATCCTAAAATCATTAAGTAGTTATTTTCTGTTAAAGATGGAAGTGGTGCATCTATAAACCATGGTAGGGTTACTATACATACTATTATATTTCCTAAAAAAACTGCCCCAGGCTGAAACTCGGCTTTGTTCATTTTCTGAGTAATCAGCAATCCAGTCAATATCACACCACTCAATAATGCTATCCAAATTCCTAACCAATTGTCGGGTGTGGACAATTGTTCGACAAAAAACAAAGCCATCCCTACAAAACATACGATTACAGTAAAAATATTGATTTTTTTAAGCTTAGTTCTTATGAAATAGGGCTCAAGCAAAAGTACAAAGGCAGGAGCTGTGTACTGTAAAAATATAGCATTGGCAGCAGTGGTAAGCTTGGTCGAAGTAACGAAAGCTATCAGTAAAGGCGCATAAAATAAGCTACTGATAATGGACAACTTATTGAAGACAAATAGTTTTTTACCAAATATCAATATAAATATCAGTCCAGCATACAAACTTCTATAAAATAGTATGGTAAAGGCATCCTGCGGCAATAATTTTATAAAAAGGCCACCAGTACTCCATAGGATGGCAGCCATAATGGTCATTAATATGGCAACCCTTCTTGTTGTATCCATCAGATCACACCACTGAATTGCTTCAGAAATCGGGTGTCATTTTCAAATAATTGTCTGATGTCTGTAATTTTAAATTGTAACATGGCTTGTCGTTCGATACCCATGCCAAAGGCAAAACCACTGTATTCTTCAGGATCTATGCCACAGTTTATTAAAACGTTTGGATCAACCATACCACAACCCAATATCTCTAACCAACCCGTACCTTTGGTAATACGATAATCGTCATCATTTTTTAATCCCCAATATACATCCATCTCGGCGCTAGGCTCCGTAAATGGGAAAAAACTGGGTCTCAACCTTATCTCTGCTTGTGGCCCATACATCTCTCTCGCAAAATAAAGCAATGTTTGTTTCATATCCGCAAAAGAAACATTTTTGTCAATGTACAATCCTTCTACTTGATGAAACTGGCAGTGAGATCTTGATGAAATGGTTTCGTTTCTATACACCCTGCCTGGTGCAATAATCCTTATAGGTGGTTTTTGGGTAGTCATGATGCGAGCTTGCACAGATGAAGTGTGCGTGCGCAATAATTCAGTAGTAGAATCTTTTAAGTAAAAAGTATCTTGCATATCTCTAGCAGGATGATCTTCAGGTGTATTCATGGCAGTAAAATTGTGCCAATCATCCTCTATCTCTCGCTCCTCGGCTACTGTAAATCCTATTCTTTCAAAAATATTTATGATTCTATTCAGTACTAATGAAACTGGATGGCGAGACCCTGAAGGTATTGGCTCACTTGGAGCAGTAAGATCAAGACCATTACCACTTTGATCTCCAGAATTATTTTCCAATTCAGTATTATAAAGCTCATATTTTTTTTCAGCAGCCTGCTTGACATCATTGAGCAACTGTCCAAATTCTTTTTTACGCTCGTTATCCACATTTTTTATCTCCCCAAAAAGTGCTTTGATTTCATTTTTAGAACCGACATATCTTATTCTGAATGCTTCGAGTTCTTGTGCATTTTCAATTTTTTCAGCTTTTAAAGTTTCCAAAACTGTTTGTACTTTTGCGAATATTTCTACCGACATTTTGATATGTTTATGATTAAAAACGGTGTAAAGGTATAAAATTGTAATAATTTCTGAAGTGCAATGGCGTAAAACATTTTTGTAAAAACAGAATATAAATCCTTGCATTGCGTTTTTAGTTCATTATCTTTGTCATTAGGTTTTTAATTATCCGCTGAAAGTATATAGTTTTTTGGAAAATAGCACGATCAATCATAAATACAAATTACTGCTGGACGGACTTGCAATTGCTGCAATTTTTTGCTTGATGATTGGCTTTTTATTCAACCGAGTATTATCCAACGTTGGTTTCTTATTAGCTGGTATCTATGCAGTCAGCAAGATTAAGGAAATATTCTGGTTGTTTAAAGATAGGTGGATGTGGACTTTTATTGCTTTAGCCGCTTTACCCATCTTATATGATTTGTTTTTAGAAGGCTTTGGTTTTATCCATGAAAGAGGTATCATGAAATTAATTTTAGTCCTGTTTCCATCATTTATTTTTGCCTTCCAACCTAAAAAACATTATATTTCTTTAGTTCACTTGTTTGTGATTTTGGTTATGGTGGTATCCTCTGCCTATACTTTTTTTATGTATCTAGGTGATCAAGAAAATATCGTTAATTCCTATAAAATATCAAAAGTAATGCCTGTATTGTCTTATGGCGATCATATAAGGATTAGTTGGGTTGTTGTTATAAGTTTAGTAATGGCCCTATATGAATGGCACCATTCAAACAAATTTTATGTTAAAATCCTTTTGATACTTTATATCTTTGGTCAATATACCTATTTGCATTATTTAGGAGCAAAGACAGGATTGATTTCATTATATGTCACCATTATATTGCTGAGTTATTATCTAATTCCAAAAGGTAAAAAATGGTGGCTTATTTTAATTTTTTCTTTGACAGCAGTACTAGGATATTTTGCAGCAACGAATATACCATCTCTTAAGGAAAGAGTTAATTTTGTAAGATATGATTTTGAACATTATAGCAAAGGCGAATATAGAGAGGGATTGAGTGATGCCGTACGATTTTATTCTTTGAAGGCAGGAAAGGACATTAT
Organism: Saprospiraceae bacterium; assembly: GCA_016714785.1. Taxonomy (GTDB): domain Bacteria; phylum Bacteroidota; class Bacteroidia; order Chitinophagales; family Saprospiraceae; genus OLB9. Next base: position 51,692 of record JADKCC010000057.1, on the reverse strand, counting down.
TGCAGCACACCCTATAATGGGTGTAGGATTCAGTAAGTTGCATACAGAAACAAGTGCTTGGTACGATGCTAATATGCCAAATGTACCTCAAAAGGATAGATTTTTACCGAGTAGTCAATTGGTAATTTATTGGGCATCAGGAGGAATGTTAGGATTGTTGATTTTCCTTAGTCATTTGCTTCTTCCATTTTTTAGAAAATACCTTAAAGAAAATAGGTGGTTTATGGCATTTTTTATACCAGCAATTGTAAGTTTTACTTTTGAGACACACCTTGAAGGTCAACTTCCTATTTTTGTGTATGGTTTTTTTGTTGCTTGGTTTTGGTGGTTGGCATGGAGAGAAAGTCAGGGTTTACAAACTTAAAAGCATCTCAACAAGTTATTTATATTTAGCTTTCAATTATTATTACAATATCAAATAGATGAAAATCAGCATAGCACAACTCAATTATCATATAGGCAATTTCGAAGGCAATACCGCCAAAATGATAGAAGCTATTGAAACGGCCAAAAATGTAGGTACAGATATCATTTGTTTCAGCGAATTAGCAACATGCGGATATCCACCAAGAGATTTTTTGGAATTTGATGATTTTATAAGACTTTCTGATGAGAGCATTCAAACCTTGTGTGCACATGCGCATGACATTGCTATCGTCGTAGGCGCACCATCTAGAAATCCAGAAGCTAAAGGGAAAAGCTTATTTAACTCTGAGTACTTCCTTGCCAATGGTCGTATAGAATTTGTCCAACACAAAACTTTGCTGCCAACCTATGACGTTTTTGACGAATACAGATATTTTGAGCCAGCAAAAGAATGGAATATCGTCACCTATAAAGGCAAAAAAATAGCACTTACTGTGTGTGAAGACATTTGGGATGTCGGTACAGATGATCCACTTTATACGGTTATTCCCATGGATGAAATGATGAAATACAGTCCTGATTTTATGATTAATGTTTCTGCCTCACCATTTAATTATAATCATGCTGCTAGTCGTATTGCAGTAGTCCGGGCCAATGTAGGGCGTTATGGTGTGTCCATGTTTTATGTCAATCATTGTGGTGCACAGACAGAATTGATTTTTGATGGTGGGTCGATCGTAATGTCAAAAAATGGCGCACTTCATGACGAGTTGCCATATTTTGAAGAGAGCATCAGGCATTATGATCTCAACGAAGTGGACGCAGGAGGCTCGATACAGGAACAACCTAAAGAAAAGATTGCCCTTATTCATGATGCTATCGTGCTGGGCATAAAAGATTATTTTAAAAAATTAGGATTTACCAAAGCAGTTTTGGGCCTTTCGGGTGGAATAGATTCTGCCGTAACGGCCATACTTGCTGCTAGAGCATTAGGTCCCGAAAATGTACGTGTATTGCTTATGCCATCACAATTTTCCACGGGACATTCTGTAGATGATGCAGTGGCTTTGGCAAAAAAATCAGGCATTCAATACGATATAGTCCCTATCAAAGATATGTATGATGCTTTCATGCTGAAGTTGTCACCGTTATTTGGTGAACTTCCTTTTAATGTGACAGAAGAAAATATCCAAGCTAGGGTCAGAGGTATTCTAAATATGGCGATCTCCAATAAATTTGGCCACATTTTGCTCAATACCACCAATAAAAGTGAAATGGCGGTAGGATACGGGACGCTTTATGGTGACTTGTGTGGTGGCTTGTCTGTTTTGGCAGATGTGTATAAAACAGAAATATATGAACTAGCTCATTATATCAATAAAGATGAAGAATGGATTCCTGTCAACTCTATTACCAAACCACCATCTGCAGAGCTCAGACCAAATCAAAAAGATAGTGATAGCCTTCCTGATTATGATATACTAGATACTATTCTCTATCAATATATAGAAAAGCGCCAAGGTCCACAAGATATTATCGATATGGGATATGACCCTGTTTTGGTCAGGAGAATACTTAGATTAGTAAATATCAATGAGTTTAAGAGACATCAGACAGCTCCTGTGCTGCGCGTAAGTCCCAAAGCATTTGGAGTGGGGAGACGTATGCCTATTGTAGGAAAATATTTAAGTTAATATTCTTTTGAACATAATCTATGATACTTAGGGGCTGCTGAAAAAGTCAGCTGTTATTATTGGTTGTTAGTTTAACGGAGATAATCGTTCAAAAAACAAGCAATAGAGAATATGAACGTAGTGAAGTGCAAAGCACCAAAGACAAAGTCTTTGACGAAGTGAACCGTGAAACGGGTGGGCAGGTGAAGTGCAAAGCACCAAAGGCAAAGTCTTTGACGAAGTGAACCGTGAAACGGGTGGGTGGGCCATGACAATGCGAGAAGCGAAGGAACCCGTAAGGGATGGGCAGGTCGAAAATGAACGACATTACACCAAGCTGATTTAAGTTTAAATCAGTGCCTTCATTTTTAAGTGATTTCGTATCACTCAAATGCAGCAAAGCTGCACCATTCAGTTACCTTTTTTGAACTAGACTTTTTGGTTACTTTTTTGGGCAATGCAAAAAAGTAACTGCCGCCTGCATAAGGCAAAAGCCAATTCAAGGTACACGACTTTTGGACAAAATCAATTAAAAGGTTTGCATTTAATTTGTTTATTATAGACATAATTTGTAACTGTTCAGCTATAACCCCAAAGGGGTAGAATATTAATAACCGCGGATATATATCCGCGGTAAAAATGGAAAACCAACTTAATTTTGGCGCTATTTTTGCCTATAAGTTGCAAAAATCGTGACAAAATTGTAGTGAAATAGTAAACACCTGAATAGTTACCATAATTTTTTATTTATCAATTGGTTGTACCATAGTCAGCAAGCCCTACTTAAAAGTATTTTGCTAAAAGTTGAATTAACTACCTACTCTCTTGCTTTCCGCTTCTATTCCTGTGGATCTTTTTCTCGATTTTACATTTTTATTTCCAAGATCGTAACTGATACTTATACTTGCTCTACGACTATCCCAGTTGCCGCCGCCATATCCAATTTGACCATTGTAGCGAGATACACCACTCCATCCAGATTGATAAGTTATATCATTGGCACTGATTCTTACGTTCATTTTGTCATTAAGAAACTTGCGTTGCAAACCGAGATTTAAGCTATAACTTGGATCGTATATAAAGACTCCGCCCCATACGCCTGGTCCAGAATACCAGCCAGATATTTCACCTTTCCATTTTTTGCCAAGGTCAAAGGTATGTTGTTGAAAGACGTTGTAAGAACCTGCTTGTACATCTACTACACGACCATCTCCATAGTCTGCTTGGTTATCCGTATATGAGACAGAAAAATTTATATAAGCATTCCACCATTTTGTAATGTCTATCGGTAAAGATACATTGGCACTATAGAGTTTTTGCGTAGCCAGATTGTCCCAACTAATAAAACCAGCTCTTGGGTCTATTTCATCTGGTCCAATAAGTCTCGTGATTTGATTGGAAGTATTGCTATAGGCTAGTTTGAAAGAATACCTATATTTGAGAGTATAACCTAGTTCAATATTATTGACAATTTCTGGTTGTAGGAATTTGTTGCCTTTCGAATAAGACAACTCACTGAGCTGCTCTCTGAATGGGTTCAATACATTGTAATCAGGCCTGTTGATACGTCTTCCATAATTTAAAGAGAAAGCGTGTTCAGGTGTTTGTTGGTAGGTTAGTCCTGCAGATGGAAAATAACTTGTGTAATTAAAATCGACAGGCGACTCTTCTAGTTCAGGTGTGTAAGCGGTTAGATCTCCTGTTGCATCAGTATTTTCTACTCTTAGGCCAGCTGAAGCATTCCATTTGGTATTAATGTTTTTTGCAAAATTTACATATCCAGCATAGACGTTTTCTTTATAGGCAAATTGATTAGATCTACGATCATTTCTCATTTTGATGCCATTATTGATATTGTAAAAAAGAAAAGTATTGTCAGTGGATACATTACTAAATTTTGTACCTAATCCTAAACTTCCACCAAAGATTTCGGTTTCGTAATCTGCTTTTATTGTGGAGATATCGATTTCTACTGGAGTGAAATAGGAAGTGATATTTTGGCTTATTATATCAGTTTCTGATGGATCGTAATAATAATTTGGTTGAAAATTGTCAGCTTCATTTCTAAATCTTCCGTAGTCTGCATCAATATTAAGTTTGTTTTTACCAGATTCAAAAGCATAATTAATATTAAATGTCGCTTGATTTCTTTTAGATTCAGATGTATTGGGAGCGCTAAGTATGCTATCTACTTTAGCGGGTGTAGCTTCCGCAGAAATGATGTTTTTATTGTTGTTGGTATTATTAGTTTCATTGTATTGGGCACCAACTAAAAATCCTATTGTATGTTTTTTGTTGATAAAAAAATCAGTGCCCCATCTGCCATTAATACCATTATAATCATGAGAAGATCGATTGACTTCATATAATCTAATGCCGTTTTGGTAAGTATCAAATATCATTTCATTCCATCTAGTACCGCCGTTATAACCCAGACCACCAAATGTATTCATCACCTTATTTCGATAGTTTCCATTGGCATTTACATTGCCTTGTCCATATCGACCATGACCATAAGTGGTACTTACCGATCCATTAGCCCCGAGATTTTTGTCTTTTTTGAGTTTGATGTCAATAATACCAGCATTACCTTGCGCTTCATACTTAGATCCTGGATTGGTTATGATGTCTATCTTATCTATTTGCTCCGAAGTTAGGTTTTGAAGATAGTTTGTCAAATCATCTCCCGTCAACGGTATTCTTTTACCATCCACGTAAAGCAACACGCCAGCACGACTCAAAACAGATATATTATTGTTATTATCCACTAAGACACCAGGGGCTTTACGTAGGAGATTTAGTCCATTTTCTCCAGCTGAATTGATAGTACCTTGTACATTGAAGACTGTTCTGTCTGCCTTTACCTCTATCAGTGCACGTTGAGCACTTACCACAACTTCATCCAATAGTTTAGCATCAGCTGTCAGCGTGATGTTTGGCAAGGTGAAGTTACTATTGTTGATTTCGAAGGATTTAACGACATTAGTTGTCATACCTACATAACTTGCCTCAGCAAAATATTTGCCACTGGGTATCATTTCTAATATGAAGGAACCATCATCGGTTGTAATATCTGCTTTTATCATCGTGCTATCCACCGCAGATTTTAAAACGAAAGTTGCAAAAGGTATCCCTACACCTGATTCATCACTAATCTTTCCAGAGATTTTATAGTTTTGTGAAAAAATATAAGAATGGCCCATTAATAATAGGCACCCAATTAATAAACGGATTGTCATTGTTTTGATGTATATTGTTGATAAAATTAAAGACACAAAAGTCTTAAACAAGTTGCACAATAAAAAATCTTTCAGACTAACGACCAAATATATCGACAGAGAGATGTATTTAGGATGTAGTCTTTAGTATTCTATCCGTGTCAATCTAACCTTGCCAAAAAACAGCTTGCCAAAAAATATCGCAAAAATTGGCGACAAAATTATATTAAGTGTTTATTTAAGATTAGTCTTTTTGTTCAAAAAACTTAATAACCGCTTCATATTCTGTCATTTCTAAATCTTCTTTATCGATCCAATACTTGGAAGTGATGACTTCATAAGTATTTTCTTCTTTGGTATGGTAAAGCCAAATGATTTTTTCAGCATCTTCAAAATTGACGAGTCCCATGACCTGATCTTCATAAAGCCGCTGTATGATACTTCTTTCGTTCAATCCTTGAGCCAATGCTTTGGTTAGGACTTCCTTATTGATTTCATGACTCTGATCACTTATGACTTGCATCAAAATCACAGACGCTTCTGTATTAGGAAACTTCCCTTTAAACGCCTTGAATAGTAATTGATTAATATTAAATAAGTCATAATGGTAGGATGGATCCGCATATTGCTCCGCTACTTTTTCTTCCAACATCTCATGAGATATATTTTGGATTTGACCAGCGGACAGTTTATCGCCGAGCTTGTAAGAGAGTACAATTTCTGCCGCTTCTTCTGGCTCAAAATCTGTAACTGCCATATATAACATTTCTTTAAGCTCATCGGGATTCAGTTTATCAGCATCGGGCAAATTCATTTTGTCCAATAACTGAATAAAATCATCATTGGTCCAATAAAGTGGCAGTTCATTGACAGTTTTTATATTTAAGATTTTAACTTGTACGTTCATTTTTATATTATTAAGACTTTAAAGCATTGGTAAAGGTAAAAATATAGATTTTGTACATCATTGATCAACAGTTTTTACTAAGCATCTTGTCTATTAACTTGTCTCCATATATCGAAAAGCATATCTGATATAAGACCAAGAATGTTTTCTGTAAATTAAAGTATATTTGAACTAAACGATGAGATTATTTTGAAGTCAGGTTCAAAAGGTATTGATTATAAAACAATAAAAATTTAAACATACTCTTAATTTGGTATTATACTTTATACTCAAAAACAAATATAATTGTTGGAATCGAACTTACTTTATACGGAAGACTTTTTACTTCTAGAGCTAAAATATTTAGGATTGACGATCAAGAGACCAAATGATTCACCATCTTCTTTTTGAGTTTTTACGTGGTGGGCACCATGAGCACGAAGTATGGCACGACTATACTTATTGTCTAATTGGCGAAACCACTTAAATCTTTGATGTATATATACGTCATGTATTAAAAAGTATATCAACCCATATATAGATATGCCAATACCTATAAATAATACCCATCTATAGTCTGCATAAAGCGAACCTATTATATAGCTTAACATACTTGGTATTGCGAAGACTAAAAAGAAGAGATCATTTTTTTCAAAAAATCCTTCTTTTTCATAATGTGGTTTGTGGTGGTCTTCGTGCCATATCCAAAGCCATCCATGCATGAGATACTTATGTGCTGACCAAGCTACAAACTCCATTGCGAGCACAGTTGCTAACACAATCGCTATGTATGTGAATAACATATTTTATTATTTTCGAGCCTAACAATCCATTGTCAAAAAGGATTACAAAATGCCTAAAAAAAATATGTAAGTTTTACATCCACCTTTTCGCTTTGATAAAAGCAGTAAAGAATGGTGGCAACATAACCCAAAACCATTCAGGCTTGAATACCAAGAATAATGCGATACCAACCAAAGACAAAAGGGTGTATATCCAATATATTCTTACTGATTCTGTTGAAGATGTCATATCGTTTCTTATTTTTGTTTTTAATTTTTAATATTGACGCTGCAAATGTAATATTTTCATCTTAACAAACCATAAATCTGACACTAACTTTGGGTCTTAATCATAAATTATTTTATTCTAAACTGCTACTCTTTGGCGAATATACGGTAACCGTTGGTTCAGGAGCCATAGCGATGCCATATTCGCGGCGCAGCGGATATTGGCAATATAACATTCAATCACTCAATTCATCTGAAAGTTTAAGAGGACTTTTGAAATACTTGGAAGAGCATAAAGAACTTTCAAAATTGTACAATCTTTCTATTTTTAAAGAAGACATTGCAAACGGTCTTATTTTTAATTCTGATATTCCTACTGGATATGGATTAGGTAGTAGTGGAGCCTTGGTCGCAGCATTATATGATCGGTATGCTACTCAAAAGACGGATGATTTGATTGCTCTTATTAAAATTTTAGGAGCTACAGAGAGTGCTTTTCATGGATCGAGTTCAGGCTTGGATCCTTTGGTATCTTATCTAAATGAAAGTATTATTATCAAGGAAAATGGTATCATTGAAAAAACACTGTTGGACATTAGCGATGTTGGTTTTTTTCTGATCGACACGGGTATCTCAAGACAAACTGAGTATTTTGTTGATATCTTTAAAAATAAGCTTCGTACTTCTGCGGATTTTAATGTTGTAGTACAAACGCTCTCGGCTGAAAATAAAGAAGCAATAACTTCATTACAAATTAGAAATAGCACATCACTTTTTGAAGCAACTAAAAACATAAGTAAAATTCAGCTAGACCACTTTCGTGAAATGATACCTAAAGAGTTTCTTGACACATGGTCCCAAGGATTAGAAACAGGCAAATTTTGCTTGAAACTATGTGGTGCAGGTGGTGGAGGTATGATCTTGGGATTGCTGGCAGACCCGTCAGAAAATATTGATTTTGGAAAAGGTATCAATGTAATCCTGCTCTGATTGACAACAAAAGCCAAGACTTAGTCGTTTTATTAATATGTATGTTTGTTACTGATTTTGATAGGGCCTCATACATTGAAATACCTTTTTTTTATTATAAAATTAAATTATATGAATACATTAAAGATTTTGTCATTAGTTTTTGTTAGCGTATTAGCTTTAGCATCTTGTAGTAAGGATGATACTGCACCGGTCATTACTATTACATCACCTACTGAAGGTGCCGTACTTCTGAAAGGCAGTACATATCCAGTTATTGGTACGGTTACCGATGATGAAGAATTGGCGGAAATCGAAGCAGGTGGTGTCAAAATTACAACTTTTGACTCTAAAACCAAGCACGTTATAGCCAATATTAATTTGCCGATACCTGCTACTGCTGCGTCAGGGTCAGCATCATTTACAGTGAATGCAACAGATAAAGAAGGAAATAAATCCACAAAAGTTGTGACGTTTACTGTTCAATAAATACTTAAAATAATACAGAAGGAAACGTCGATTTATTCATACTACTTCGACGTTTTTTTTTTAATTCCAATATGCTCAATAAAGACGAAGTAAAAAGAATCATTGGTGCTATTAGAAATGCAGGTGAAGCTATCATGGATTTTTATCGATATGATAAAAGTGCCCTACAAACATATATCAAAAGCGATGATAGCCCATTGACTATTGCAGATACCACTGCAAATGATTTGATTTGCACTTTTCTTAAAAGAAATTTTCCAGAGATTCCTATTATCTCAGAAGAGAAAGAAATTGAAGACTATGAAATTAGGAAAAATTGGACATATCTCTGGCTATTAGATCCATTGGACGGAACCAAAGAATTTTTAAATCGGACAGACGAGTTTTCTATCAATCTTGCCTTAATACATGATCATAGCGTAGTTGCGGGATTTATTTATCTACCAGTATTCGACGAAATGTATTATGCCATACGTGGTCAAGGTGCTTTTCATATTTTAGAGGAAGATAGCGTAAAGCCATTAAATGTAAATACTTTTTCATTAAAAAATCGAGGGCTGAACGTAATGGTCAGCAGAAGTCACCAAGAGATGGAAACTCAAAAGTATTTAGATGAATTAGATGAACCAAATCTTTTAACTAAAGGTAGTTCTTTAAAATTTATCAATATTGCCAAAGGTGAAGCTGATTACTACCCACGCATGATTCACATTATGGAATGGGATACTGCTGCAGGACAAATCATCATAGAAGAAGCAGGTGGAAGCTTGGTCGATGCAATTAATGGTTTACCATTGAGCTATAATAAACCTTCTGTTTTCAATCCATATTTTATCGCATCAGGCAAAATAATTGACTAATGGATACTATCTTTAGCGCTGTAATCATTGCCAAAAATGAGGAAATCATTATAAGCAAAACGATTACAGCTTTATTGCAGGTTACAGATGATGTAGTTATCGTATTGGATGATAGATCTATGGATGCTACAAACAGGATAGCTTTGGATTTAGGAGCTAGAGTGTATCACAAATCATGGGAAGGCTACTCTGCCAATAAAAACTTTGGTATCGATAAAGCGAAAAATGATTGGATTTTGTGCTTAGATGCAGATGAAGTTTTGGATGACACATTGGTATTGCAACTTAATCAATTGAAGCCAGACGTTTCTAATGTTTATGAAATGAATATTCAGACATATTTGGGACAATACCCCGTCAAATATTGTGGTTGGTTTCCAGATTGGAATATAAGACTTTTCAATAAAACAGTGATGAGATGGAATGATAGTTATGTCCATGAAAAGCTAGTTTCAAAAAATAAACTTAAACACACACGAATATCAGGTCTTATCCGTCATTATAGTTTCAATGATGAAGCGCACATGATTTCAAAGTTTGATTATTATGCTAAGTTAAGAGCAAACGAATGGATAAAATCAGGCAAAAAGCCACCGATAATCAAGCAATGGTTTGGTCCTTTATTTAGATTTGTAAGGACTTATATACTAAAATTGGGCATTTTGGATGGTAAATATGGATATATCATTGCCAAAAATGAATATAAACTCAAGCTAAAGGAACTCAAATACTGGAAAGAAATGAAAGGAGACGCTTAACATTATTGAACATCTCCTTTAAATTAAATATTTCTTACTGAATCAAAGATTGGAGTTTCATAGCCAATCCCATATCTCCTTTGATCTTTACTTTGCCAGACATTACGGCCATCATAGGATTCAGATCACCACTTTTGAGTTGGTTGAAGGTATCTGTGTCTGTGCTTATAGTACAAGCAGCTTCTTCATCATTTTGAGACACGACATTACTGTCTCCTGTACCATCGATAAGGATGACACTATCGCCTAGTACAAATTTTAATTTAGCACCGAATGGAGCTACATTAGCAGCTTGTGCTGTTACTGCGGTTAATATGGATTCAAAACTCATTTTCTTTATGTTTATTTAGATTAAAAAATTAATTCTTTAGTATCATCGACCAATGTTAACTTATCTGTGTGCATTAATGTTTCAAGACAAGCTTTTGTTTTTGGTAATTCATATTTAAAATAAAACTTCATGGTTTGTATTTTTGCTTCATAAAAGGCAGTATCATATTTAGTGTCTTTGTTTTCTAGCGCAGCAGTGGCTACAGTGGCCATTTTCAACCATTGATTTGCAATGACAACATTGGCTGCCAGTTCCATAAAAATAGTAGCATCTGCCAAATAATTTTCATAATCACCTTGCATAGCGTAGGGCGCCAGATAGGTTAATGCTTTTTGGATTTCACCCATTTTTTGAGTCAATTTTTCGGCATAAGGTGCTAAAGATGAATATTTATTGGCATTACTGATGTTTTCCATCATTTGTGCTGTAAGAAGTTGTAGTGCTTTGCCATTTTGCATTGCAATTTTTCTACTTAATAAGTCCAGTGATTGAATTCCTGTCGTACCTTCGTAGATTGCCATAATTCTGACATCACGCAGGTATTGTTGTAACGTAAAATCCATGCAAAATCCGTAACCTCCCAATACCTGTAACCCATTATTGATAGCAATTCTACCCATTTCTGATGGATAAGTTTTGGCTATCGGCGTAAGCAACTCTAATAGTAAATGATGGTTTTCTTTGGCTTCGCCACTTTCGCTGTGAGATATATCACTATGCATAGAACATTCTAATAATAGACTAAGAGATGCTTCTACGATAGCTTTCTGTAGCATCAGCATACGACGTACATCTGGATGATTGATGATCAATGTTTGGCCTGAAGTAACATCTTTTTTACCAGTATTCAATATTTTTCTTCCCTGTGGGCGCTCTTTGGCATACTGCAATGAAGTATAATAGGCAGCTGTTGCGGTAGATGTTGCAGTCATCCCTACATCAATACGAGCGCCATTCATCATTTGAAACATATATTTTAGACCTTGATGAGGCTCACCGACAAGATAACCGTGACAATCTTCTTGCTCCCCATAGACCAAATGAACAGTGCTGTACCCTCGTTGACCCATTTTCTGAAAATCGGCTACAGCGTGTACATCATTATAAATGGGCTTGCCGTCTGTATCGGGCCTATATTTAGGTACTACAAATAGTGAAATTCCCTTGGTACCATCAGGTGCGCCTTCTATCCGTGCTAAAGTCAGGTGCACAAAATTATCTACAGCTTCGTGATCGCCTCCAGATATAAATATTTTTTGTCCTTTTATTTTATAATAACCATCTGTCGTCGGACTTGCAGAAGTGACGATATCAGACAATGAACTTCCACATTGTGGCTCAGTCAATGCCATAGTGCCTCCCCATTTACCTGCAAGCATTGGTGGTATGTATGTTTTCTTTAGCATTTCATTGCCAAAAGTAGCTATCAAATGTGCGGCTCCCGATGTCAATCCTAAATAGCCAGGTATATGGTTATTGGCCGATTCGAAAATGTGATTGGTTGCATTGGCCAAAGTATGTGGCATCTGCATACCTCCATCATCATAGTCAAAATAAGTACCTAACCATCCGTTTTCACCCGCATGGTTAAATATTTTTTTCAATATCGGGTGAGAATATGTTTTTCCATCTTTAAAATATACAGGTTTTTCGTCCATTTCTTTGTAATATGGGAAAAAATCCTGGTCTGCCCATGATTTAGCCGAATCCAACAAAATATTCATAGATGACTCATCATAATCTGCAAATCGTTCATATTTCAATAATTTCTGAATATTATGCACTTCAAAGAGCAAAAACTTCAGTGTGTCCATGCATACATATTTGGCCATATTTAATAATTTTTAAAAATTAAACTCAAAGTTAAATTTTTATTTTTTAATAAACAAGATGATTTTCAAAAAAAGAAAAATTCATTCCATAAAAATAAGAATTTTGAGTTATTTTGAAAGAAGTAGCTTATAAGTCTTAACCACCAAAATAAAATGCATCTTTTAGCGTTTAAAAATTATATCTTAAATATCTAGAATAAGTTCCGTTATGAATATCAAAAGTACAATAAAATAAGCATTTCTGACGACAAACCATAGCATCGCTATGGTGCATGACTGAGTGGTGCTTTTGCAAAATTGAGTGGTAGCTCAATTTACTGAAGGAACCGTCAGCAAATCTGGCGGCTATTTATATTTCTTTTTTAGGTTTTCTAATTTTGATATGGAATAGGAAATTCATTTTAGATTTTTAGGAGTAATAAGAAAATGTTTTTGATAAGACTTGTAGGTATCTTTTCAGAATATTTGGTACAACATTTAGTATAAACTCAACTTTAATTAATTAACATATAAAAATAGATTTATGACTCAAAATTTTTTTTCCATTCTACTGATACTTACCATCACTGCTACCTGGTCATTTGGACAATTCAGAATTTATGTAGGCAGTGGCGTAAACATTTCAGATGTAAAGTACAAAAATGATTCAGGTTCCATTACTCCAAAAACCAAAGCTCTGAGTAATTACTTTTTGTCATTAAGACCAGAAATCGGAATAACAAAAAAACTTTCGATAAATTTAGATCTACAATACTCTAGAAAAGGTTTTAAATATGCAGATGGGACGGGATATACTTCAGAACGATTTCATTATTTTGATCTATTACCTCAAGTTCAATATAGAATAATCCAATTGCTAGCAATTTATGGTGGTTGTGGTCTGTCAATAAGACATGAAGAATATATAAAACCTGATGGCACTTGGATAAAGTACCCTTTTGAAACAGTAAATTCTAGTAGTGTAGCATTTTTGGGAGGGATCAAATTGTTTCCTCACGATAGATTAACTATTCATGCTCATTTATCTAGCAATCCATTAAATCATGTAGAGTACACAAATGTCTCGGGCAATCCTTTGAACATCAAGAGTAGCATTAATAATTTACAAATTGGTCTAGCATATAGAGTGTTTTAGTCTTTCATTTTATGATAATATTGTCTATCAATCGCACGCCATCCGCCCAAACAGCGACACACGCTACGGCATATTTTACCAAAGTAAAATCTTTAATTGGAGTAAGTGTATAGCCATCTACGATGCTAAAATATTCTGGATCAAAGGGTGGAATCATTTAGTTTTTTCATGGCATAAGCACTAATCTCTTCCGGAGTGTTTTTGCTAGCTTTGTTTTTGGCGGCTTTGAGTGTTTTATAAATGAGGCCAGCGGCTTCTCTTGTAGGAGCAGTTAGTCTCTCGTTTCGTGAACTCATGGCAAGACCATTTGCTTCGCGAATGATGCGACACACCACTAATTCAGTGTTGATTTTCAGCGATCTAATCATATAAGCTATGATGGTAAATTGTTGAAAATCCTTTTGACCCATATATAGTTTATCAGGTTTGACTATATCCAACAATCTTTTTACTACTTGGGCTACACCCTTAAAATGACCAGGTCTGAAGGCACCTTCCATGTATTGATCTAATCTGCCTAGGTCAATATCAGCGCCTTTATTCTCTCCTTCCGGATATATCTCAGCCACATTAGGAGCAAATACTACATCAACCTTTGTAGGAATCAATTGTAAAATATCTGATTCCAAAGTACGAGGATATTTGTCTAGATCTTTTGCGTCGTTAAATTGTGTAGGATTGACAAAAATGGACACAATGACCAAATCGTTTTCCTTTTTTGCTTTCTTTACTAATGAGATATGTCCACTATGTAGGGCACCCATAGTAGGTACAAAACCGATAGTATTGCCGAGACCTTTATGCTTGGCAATAAATTCCGTAAGCTCTGTTGATTTTTCGATTATTAATACCATTTAAATTTTTCTTGTTTGGTTAAACCATTTTTTAATGATCAATTCTGCCGGTTTGTTCTGTGGTGTATAGTCTTTTTCTGGATATCCTTCATGTCCCATTCCATCAGGAAACCACTTCCATAAGAAGCCACCTGCCCAAAAAGGTTCATTTGACATTGCGGTCCACAAGGCATCATACGCATTTGATTGAGCATAGTGATTGATATTTAGCTTTTCCTTCATTTTTTCTATTTCCCAGGCTTTGCCTGCACAACCATCTACAGACATATACCCATATTCTGTAAATAGGATTTTTTTATTCTGTAAGTTTGCAAAAGACTTTAGCTTTTTTACAATAGGTTTCCATTCTTTCAAAAGTAAACCCACTGTTGGATTTTTTGCTTCAGACAGTGGGAAGTAGCTGCTTATACCTACATAGTCCAAATCTTTCCAGATGTTAGCTTTTACGTAGTTATCCCAATTGGCAGAATAGGTGATTTTGCCTTTGTATATTTTTCTCGCATCTTTGATAAGTTCTTTCCAATATTTTTCTCTTTTGACGATAGCTATATTAAACTCCGTCCCTATGCAAAACATTTCTACTTGATGCTTTGATGCTAGGGTAAGGTAATCCATTATGAAAATACGATAACTTTTCTCCCAAGCCTTCCATTCGGTCTCAGTCGCAAAATCCATATCCCCAATCCATCCACCATTTATGAAAACTTGTGGTTTGAGCATTACTTTTAGTCCTTGTTTTTTGGCTTCCAAGATACAAGACTCTACACCTTTGATTTTTTCTCCCCACCATTGCCATTCAAGATTGTAACGTATATCTGTTTGTCCTTTTTTTGTAAACCCATACGGTACAAAAGATACCCATTCGGTATGTATTTCTTTCAATTTTTTAAAAGCAGGAGCTCCTATTTCTTTTGGTGGAGCAACTACAGTGATCCCTTTGATAGTAAACAATTCACTATTTATTGGTAGAGCCTCTTTGCTCACAAAAGCATAGAGGACATTCAATATCATCAAGAAGATAGTGAAAAGTAATATTTTATATCTAAAGATGGCCTTCAAACTATGGATATTGAGTAGGAGTTTCGTTTTATTTTACCTCTTTTTCTTTTTAATTGGCATCGCTTTTGGATGCACCAATTTCATCTCTTTAATTAAGTGTTCGGCACCAGCATACTTATCTACAACCCATAAGATATACCTTACATCTACCATAATATTGCGGCAGATACTAGCATCATAGTTTATATCACTCATGGTCCCTTCCCAAACCCTATCAAAATTTAAACCAATCAAATTACCATTCGCATCTATGGCAGGACTTCCAGAATTGCCACCTGTAGTATGATTAGAACCGATAAAGCAAACAGGAAGTTTTCCGTTTTTATCAGCATAAGCTCCATAATCTTTGGCTTTATAAAGCGCTAACATTTTTGGTTGCAAATCAAATTCGTAATCACCTGGCACATATTTGGCAATGACACCATCCAAATAGGTCACGGGACTGTATTTTACAGCGTCTCTTGGCTCATATCCATTTACTTTGCCGTAGGTGACACGTAGTGTACTATTGGCATCAGGATAGAATCTTTTCTCTGTAAAGACATCCATCTGTGCTTTTGTGTATTGAGCCAATTTTAGATCTATCTCTTTGCGAATGTTGTTATAAGGTGTTGAAATCTCTTTGCTGAAAAATGCCGACCATTCTGAAGTTAAAGCAAATATCGGATCACTTTTTATGGCTGAAACTGCTTTTTCTGGTGAAAGATTCAAAATGGCCATAGCATCCTCCACAGATGTGAAACTACTACTTAGGTATTGATCTTTGATCATTTGGTCGTAAGTTTCATTTGGTTGCATTCCTAAATTTTCGCGTTGTAAAAATTCAGGAACGAATTTTTTATCCAAATTTTTTACATACATATCTAATAGGGCGGAGAATTTTTCTTGATCTATAGCGCTATCAAAATCATTATAAAAATTTGTTGAAAATGTTTTTACATTGAGCAATAACTCATTATAACCAGCTTCACCATTTTTTTCATAAGCATTGACCAATCTTCTAAGGGTAGCCATATAGGACGTAAGGTCAACATTACGCAAAGCTATTTCGCTGTAATAATCATTGGCCAGTGCATATTGGTTTATGTCACTATACAACTTTTGAAGCTCGCCAAGTAAATTTTTATAAGGACTATCAGCGGCAAGTTTCTGTTGGAAATTCGCTTCATAATCCAACTTTTTTTGCAATGCATTAGTTTGCTTCAAACCCATAGATTCGCCAATCCATTTTTTCCAATAATTGGCTATCGTGGCATATTTGGCTGCATATTTTATTTTAGTAGCTTCATCTTCTCGCATATATTTATCCATAATCTTAAGTGAAGTCTCTCTGATAGCTATTTTAGCAGGATTTAATGTTTCTAATACTTGACTGATTGCTGATGATGGTAGATATTGATTGGTCCTACCTGGAAAACCAAAAACCATCGTAAAGTCACCTTCTGCAATGCCATCCATAGAAATAGGCAGAAAGTGTTTTGGTTTATATGGTACGTTTTCTGGAGAGTAGTCAGCAGGTTTATTGTTTTTGTCTGCATATATTCTAAATAATGAAAAGTCTCCTGTATGGCGAGGCCAAACCCAATTGTCAGTATCTGAACCAAATTTACCAATGGATTCTGGTGGTGCACCAACCAAACGCACATCTCTATACACCGTGGTAACAAATGCAAAATATTGATTGCCATCAAAAAATGGTCGTATTATCACGTTTTGGTACGCCTCCAACTTATATGTTTTTCTAACATCGGCAAGATTTTTATCTATGAGTGATTGCCTTTCTGTTGCTGACATCTCAGGTTTAATACCTGTCAGTACCTTAGTTGATACATCATCTATATAGTCAATAAATGTTGCAGTGAGTCCTTGGTTAGGTAACTCTTCTTTGTAATTCTTGGCCCAAAATCCATTCTTTATAAGATTGTTTTCTACCGTAGAGTGAGATTGAATCTGTCCATAACCACAGTGATGATTTGTTAATAGTAGGCCATTGGGAGAAATAATTTCTGATGTGCAAAATCCCCCAAAATGGACTATAGCATCCTTCAAAGATCCTTTATTTACGCTATAAATATCATCTGCTGATATTTTCATACCCATACTTTTCATCTCATTTTCGTTGAGAAGTTTCAAAAGTTGCGGCAACCACATGCCTTCTCCCGCATAAGAAATACAGGATATGAACGAAAACATTATTATAAATATACCCTTAAATGTATGTTTCATGATATTAGATGTGTTAAATGAAAAGCAAATGTAACCAAAATAGGAATATGCAGTAAAAATTTTTTCAATAATATAGAAAACACTTAGCCACATGTTTTCAAAAGAATCAAAGAATGTGGCTTATCAAGCAAAAGATTGAATTTCAACAAACCTTTTGTAAGGACCATCTACAGATACGAGTTCAGTATGATTACCTGTTTGCACTATTTTGCCATCTTCAAGTACAATGATTTTATTTGCTTTCTGGATAGTGGAGAGACGATGAGCCACTACGATAGATGTTCTACTTTTCATTACTTTTTCTAAAGCTTCCTGTACTAGCTTTTCGGACTCTGAGTCCAATGCCGATGTTGCTTCATCCAGAATGAGTATTGGTGGATTGCGCAATACAGCTCTAGCTATGGTCAGTCTTTGTCTTTGGCCACCTGAAAGTTTCAGTCCTCGATCTCCAATAGATGTCTGATATCCATTTGGCAAAGCTGAGATAAAATCATGGGCATTGGCGATTTTTGCAGCTTCGATTACTTCCTCATCAGTATATTCATTTCTACCAAAGGTAATATTATTTGCAATGGTATCATGCAAAAGGACGGGATCTTGTGAGACAATACCAAAAAGCGATCTGAGACTAGCTACGGTCATATCTTTTGTGTTGATCCCATCTATGGTGATGCTTCCTTCTGTTGCATCATAAAACCTTGGCAATAAATCTACAAAAGTTGATTTTCCAGCACCCGAAGATCCTACCAGTGCTACAATTTCACCTTTTTGTATGCTCAAACTTACATCAGACAAGGCACTACGACTACTATCTTTATATCCAAAAGATACACCATCGAAAATGATGTTTTGATTGAAAGTATTTTTTGTTCTAGCGTTTGGTTTGGATGTAATATCATTATGCATATCGAGCACTCTGTCTATACGCTCCAAGGCAGCCAACCCTTTTTGAATATTGAAATAAGCAGAAGAAAACGATTTGGCTGGCTCAATAACTTGATAAAAAGCAAATACAAAAGCAAAAAACGTTTCTGGTTCCAATTCTGCCTTAAATACTAAAGTTGCGCCATACCACATCAAAATAGTAACAACGGTGACACCCAAAAATTCAGATAAGGGTGCAGCCATATCTCGTCTATTAATGACTTTGATGAGAATATCTCTAAAAAATCCATTTTCTTTTTCAAATTTGCCAGCTTGATAACTTTCTGCATTGAATCCTTTTATGATTCGGAGGCCTCCAAGTGTCTCTTCTACATGCGAAGTAAGGTTGGCCATGGAATCTTGTATATTGAATGAATTTTGTTTTAGTGTAGTTACTGATTTACCAATAATGACTCCTGCAAAAACAACTAAGAAAAATACAAAAACCGTCAATTGTGGACTTATGTATAGCATAAATATGATACTTCCTGCCATGATAACGGGTGACTTAAACACGGATTCTATCACACTCAATATGGACCATTCCACTTCTTGTACATCTACAGTGATTGACGAAAGCAATGCTCCTTTTCTTTCATTGGAATAGAAACTTAAAGGAAGATCAAGATATTTTTGGAACAGCTTTTTACGTAAATCATAAATGATACCATATCTCATAGGAGTGATAAAGTACTGAGCGGTGTATCTAAAGAAATTTTTTAGAAAAAAAACTATAATCAAAGTGATGCAAACATACAACAAAGTCATCTCCTTGCCATGTTGGTTGATCAAGTAGGAGATAGAATATTTAAGCCATTCATTGAGGTTATTCCCTTGGGGAAGAACAGGTTCAGGTGTTGATCTATCAAAAAGTATAGTAAAAAAGGGAACAAGCAGAGGGATACTGATGATCGTGAAAATAGAAAAAAGAATATTGGAAATAATACTAAGTATAAAATTTCGCTTATAATCCTTTATTCTGGATAACAATCGCCAGAATCCCTCCATTTATTTATGTTGTTTTATAACGAAATTACTTTAATTATTCCTTACAATTGTCCATATCAAAAGTATTCATAAAGCCAGTATTAAAATCTCCAGCTTTGAATGCTTCATCCTTCATCAATGCTTTGTGAAAAGGAATCGTGGTTTTTATACCCTCTATTACAAACTCATCTAATGCTCTCTGCATTTTTTTGATACAATCTTCTCTGGTCTGCGCTTTACAGATCAATTTGGCTATCATGGAGTCATAATAGGGTGGCACTGTATATCCTGCATACACATGTGTATCGACTCTCACGCCATGTCCCTTTGCACTATGGAATGATGTAATTTTACCCGGACTCGGCCTAAAGTCTTTCATCACATCTTCTGCATTGATCCTACACTCCATGGCATGCATCGTTGGAAAATAATTTTTACCAGATATAGGAATCCCAGCAGCTACTTTGATTTGCTCTTTGATCAGGTCATGATCTATGACTTCTTCTGTCACAGGATGCTCTACTTGAATACGGGTATTCATTTCCATGAAGTAAAAGTTTCTGAATTTATCCACCAAAAACTCGATGGTACCTACACCTTCATAATTGATAGACTTGCCTGCTTTGATAGCCGCTTCACCCATTTTTTCGCGAAGTTCAGGCGTCATAAACGGAGATGGACTCTCTTCAACTAATTTTTGATGCCTTCTTTGTATAGAACAATCTCTTTCAGAAAGATGACATACATTACCAAATTGGTCACCAACTATTTGGAATTCTATATGTCTTGGTTCCACTACATATTTTTCTACATATATACCGTCATTGGTAAAAGATGCTTTTGCTTCTTTTCTAGCACTATCCCATGCTTCTTCAAATTCATCATCTTTATTGACAATACGCATCCCTTTTCCACCACCACCTGCGGTAGCTTTTAGTATGACCGGATACCCTATTTGATTGGCTATTTTTATACCTTGTTTCACATCTTTGAGCAATCCGTCAGACCCAGGTACTACAGGTACACCTGCTTTTATCATGGTCTCTTTGGCCGTGACCTTATCTCCCATTTTATTGATCATTTCTGGTGTTGGTCCTATAAACTTCACGCCAGATTGTCTGCATATTTCTGCAAAGTTTGCATTCTCAGCCAAGAAACCATACCCTGGGTGGATTGCATCTGCATTGGTTATCTCTACCGCTGCCATTATTCGTGGTATATTGAGATACGACTCTGACGAGGCAGCAGGCCCTATACAAACTGCTTCATCAGCAAATCTTACGTGAAGGCTTTCAGCATCAGCTTTTGAATATATGGCTACTGTTTTGATACCCATTTCTTTACAGGTACGAATGATACGTAAGGCTATTTCACCTCTATTGGCTATTAATATCTTATTAAACATGTAATTTACTTATGGATAAATAAAAAAGAGACTTGTCTCACTGTAATTATGCTTCAACTAAGAATAAGACTTGGTCATATTCTACTGGAGAAGCATCCTCTACCAACACTTTCACAATCGTACCAGCGACGTCGCTTTCTATTTCATTAAATAATTTCATGGCCTCAATGATACACACTACATCACCTTGTTTTACTTGATCGCCTACTTTAGTAAATACTGGTTTATCTGGTCCCGATGCCCTATAAAATGTACCTACTATAGGAGATTTTATCTCAATCAAATTTTTAGCTTTTGTAACTTCGGCACTGTTACCATTTAGTTCCTCTGTTTTTGCAGATGGTACGGGTATCGAAGGACTTGATGGTTGCAGTGGTGCAGACATAGGCATAGCCTGAGGCGCAGCAATAAATGTTTGCCCTGACCCTTTTTGGTATTTGTCTGTTCTTATCAGTACTTCAAAATCTTTGTCCTTGAGCTTGAACTCTGTAAGATTTGACTTATTGATTAGTTTGATAAGTTCTTGTACTTCATTGAAATTCATAAGGCTTATATTTTAGGTGGTTATGCTTTGACTCTTTCTAAATATGCTCCTGTACGAGTATCAATCTTGATTTTATCACCTTGATTGATAAAGATAGGAACTTTTACTTCAGCGCCAGTTTCTACCGTCGCTGGTTTTGTTACGTTCGTTGCAGTATCACCTCTCACTCCTGGTTCGGTATAGGTGATTTCAAGTACGATAGATTGTGGCATTTCCGCTGTCAAAGGAATGTTTTTCTCGGCATGAAACAAAATTTCAATTTCACTGCCTTCCTTCAAAAAATCAGGTCTTTCAAGCATTGCCTCATTGAGCGTCACTTGGTCATATGTCTCAATATCCATAAAATTAAAACCACTCTCATCGCTATATAAAAACTGAAACTTCCTTCTCTCTACTCTTACGTCATCTATTTTATGACCCGCAGGAAATGTATTTTCTACTACTTTACCCGTAGTTAAGCTTTTCAATTTTGTTCTAACAAACGCATTACCTTTGCCTGGCTTTACATGAAGAAACTCCACCACAGAGTATATATCTCCATTATAAGTAAGGCAAAGACCATTTCTAATATCTGAAGTACTAGCCATAAATTATTATTACTTTTATTTTAAAAACTTTGCAAAATTAATAAACTTCTTTGGTAATCCAAATTAATACCATCAATAAGCCCATTTTATCAAAAGGCTTCCCCAAGTAAATCCTCCTCCAAATGCAGTAAGCATTAGTTTGTCTCCTTTTTTAAGTTGGGATTCATATTCCCAAAGACATAATGGAAGTGTTCCCGCAGTCGTGTTGCCATACTTATGGATATTGACCATCACTTTTTCTTTTGGAATATCCAACATGTCGCCCACAGAATTTATAATACGCATATTGGCCTGATGAGGCACCAGCCAATCGATATCATCTACTGTCATATTGTTGCGCTCCAACACTTGTTTGACTGTAGAGACCATACCCGTTACTGCGGCTTTAAATACTGGTTTGCCATCTTGAAATACGAAATGTTCTTTATTGGCCACAGTCTCTGCCGTCGCTGGTTTTAACGAACCACCTGCTTTCATGTGTAAAAATTCTCGCCCTGATCCATCTGATTTTAATATCGCATCTATCACTCCATTGCCATCTTCACTTGGCTCTAACAAGACGCCTCCAGCGCCATCACCAAATATGATACAGGTAGTACGGTCAGTATAATCAACTATTGCTGACATTTTATCTGCTCCTATGATGATGACTTTTTTGTACATACCAGATTCAATAAACTTTGCGCCTGTAGTCAGTGCAAACAAAAAACCTGAACATGCGGCATTGATATCATAACCAAAAGCATTTTTTGCACCTACCTTGTCCAAAATAGTATTGGCAGTATCTGGAAAAGTAGTATCTGGTGTCACTGTAGCACAGATCAGCAAATCTATCTCTTCAGCTTTTACACCTGTTTTCGCCAAAATTTGATTGACCACCGCTACACCCATGTCAGATGTAGCTTTACCTGGTGTCTTAAGTATTCTCCGCTCCTTTATTCCTGTTCTAGTAGTAATCCATTCATCCGTTGTATCTACCATCTTTTCAAGATCTGCATTACTAAGGATATCTTCAGGAACATATCCTCCTACTCCTGTTATTGCTGCAAGGATTTTTGCCATTTGATTGGGTTTTTAGTGACTTTAGGAAAAGCGGCACAAGATAAGGTTTTTTATTTTTTACAAATACTTAATGAAGAAATAATAAAAATCTTCCATTTTAAATTAAAAATATATTTAACGCATAATCTATTATAAAATAACTAATTGTAAATATGAATTTATATAAAATAGTCATTTATTGAATGGTTAATGTAAAGTTTGGTATCAAAATTGATATTACACAAATAGATGTTTTGCAGTAGATTACGAATTGTATAATAATACAATATGTCGTTATTACGCTAAAACACCCAAAAACATTTTTAATTATTTTTTTTTAAATCAGGTGATTATGTACAGACTTAAAGTTTATTTATTCGTTTTATCGTTACTTTGCATTACATCAGCTATTCTTGCCAATGACGTTAAAATTAACTTTACAGCAGTAAATTTCAATGATGCACGCAACATAGCAGGTAAGGAAGGCAAATTGATATTTGTGGACTTCTATGCTGAATGGTGTACCCCTTGTAAATGGATGGAGCAAACAACTTTCAAAGATGAAGAAGTGGCAAATACGCTAAATGACAACTTTGTATCAGTAAAAGCAAATATTGATGATGCATCGGGGTATGATCTTAAAAATGCTTACGAAATAAAATATTTGCCTACCATGTTAATTTTCAATTCTCAAGGGCAATTATTAGATAGGATAGAGCAAACGCTTTCTCCGCGGAAGCTGATGGAGATACTTTCTAAATATAATGCACCAGAACATAAAATTGCTGCTAAATATGATTTTAATACATCACCTTACCAGCACCAAAATGATATTAAAGAGTCTGATAGTATGAAACAATCAGCCAAAGAATATAAAAAATATTATACAGAAAAACAGACATCAAATGCCTTTAGAGTACAGGTAGGTGTTTTTGAAAGATATGAAGGTGCCGCAGAAATGGTACAATCCCTCAAACAATTATTTGTAGAGCAAGTGACGGTGACCAACGAATACAAAGATGGAGTACCTGTATTTAAAGTAAGAATAGGGCAATTTGAGACTTCGGAACAAGCCAACAACTTTAGAAAGAATTTAAAGAATGAATACAATATGGATGGCATCATCATTTGACCCTTTACAACCCAACTTATGTCATCATTAATAATACGAAACATCCATACCATTTATGGTCTTCAGACACAGCCGCAGTCACTAAAAAAGGGAGCGGCTATGTCTGTTGTGGATACCATGCAAAATGCATACATTCTTATAGAAGATGATATTGTCAAGGATATTGGATCAATGCAATCCGTACCCGATAGAGCAGATCATATCTTGGATGCCAAAGGTGGGTCACTGCTACCCAGCTGGTGCGACAGCCATACACACATCGTCTATGCGCACGGTCGTGAAGGTGAGTATGTTGATAGACTTCGAGGCATTTCTTATGAAGAGATAGCACGCAATGGTGGAGGCATACTCAATTCAGCAGCAAAGCTTCAGAACAGGTCAGAAGACGAACTCTACAAGTCAGCAAAAGCCAGATTGGATGAAGTGATACAATATGGTACGGGCGCTATAGAAATAAAAAGTGGGTACGGCCTGACCCTAGAAAGTGAATTAAAGATGCTGAAAGTGATTAGGAGACTTAAAGAAACATCAGCAGCTACTATTAAATCCACTTTTCTAGGCGCTCACGCTATACCTTTATTATATAGAGAAAATAGAAGTGCTTACATAGATATTATTATCAATGACATGATACCGCAAGTTGCCAGTGAAGGTCTCGCTGATTACTGTGATGTATTTTGTGATAAAGGTTTTTATACCGTAGAAGAAACAGATAAAATACTAAAAGCTGCAGCAAAATATGGATTAAAAGCCAAAATCCATGCCAACGAACTGGCCATATCTGGTGGTGTACAAGTAGGTATCGCAAATCAGGCAATTTCTGTAGATCATTTGGAAGCTATCGGCCAAGAAGAAATAGACCTACTCAAATCTTCAAACACCATACCTACTGTTTTACCATCTTGTTCCTTTTTTCTTAACATCCATTATGCTCCAGCCAGAAAGATGATAGACGAAGGGCTCGGTATTGCTATAGCTACAGATTATAATCCAGGGTCTAGCCCATCAGGAAATATACCTTTACTCATGGCTTTTGCTTGTAACAACATGAGGTTATTGCCATCCGAAGCTTTCAATGGTGTAACGATCAATGGCGCCTATGCTATGGAATTGGGCGATAGCCACGGCTCCATCGCTGTAGGCAAAAAAGCCAATCTCATTATCACCAAACCCATTCCATCACTAGACTACATGGTGTATGCCTTCGGTAGTCAGCACATAGATAAGGTGATACTGAATGGTGTGGTGGTGTGAGGCAATAATTGATATATCGAGTCAATTTATTGGCTACAATATACATGACTTATCATGCAATAAACGGAAACACTTTTGGTTAAACAACCAAGGTACTTTTTAAACTTTTATCTCAACCATTCAGTCACACCACTATGGCGACTACAAGTGCCTCTGCGGTTTTTACTGAAAGAATAAGTACCATCTCCACAAATAGCGCAAGCACCTTCAGGTACTTCACGATAATGTGTAGGTGATTGAACTTCTTCGTCATCAATATTTTCATAAGTATCTGGCGTTTCCAAAGGATAGTTATTAGGATCTTCATCCCATGTTACTGGATTATCGTCTGATATATACTCGCCATCTTCTTCATTTTGGAAATCTTCATCTAAGCTTAATTCTTCATCTTCAGAATCGTTACGAATTTCATCTTCCAAAAGATCTTCTTCATGTTGGTTTTCAACTTCATTGTCATACCGATATGTTGAATAGTTGACTTCTTCTGAATTACTGGAACTGGTTATTTCTACAACATCATTAAGCACATTGTATATAGTATCAGTATTGAAAAATAGAAAAGCTGAACTGACGAAAAATAATAAGACTTTCATTGGATTTGGTTTTTTTTGCTAAATGAAATCTCAAAAATTTATATTTTTACCTACAGCAAACATATATGTACTTAGCTTGGTCCCTTCATTCAACACAAAATTGCCAGATGCAATTTTTTCATAAAGCAGCACTATGACGTTTAGTTCTATTTCTTCTGCATCTACATCCTGTCCACCATTGGTTTTTACAAAATGTTTTATAGGTCCAGTATAGTTTTTATAAAGGAACTTAAATGCATTTCTATCTCTTTGTTTTAATGCAGAGATTAAATATTCATCACTTTTATATATTTGTTCGTCTTTCATTAGACACAAATATATGAATAAAATTAAAAGGTGGATGATTATAAAATTTAAGTTGACACTTTTAGAAACAATTTACTATCCACAATTCATCAAATTCAACAATCACTTCACCTTCGCTACCTTATCAACCACCTCTCCCCAATCATTTTGCCCACC
The DNA here is from genome assembly GCA_016714785.1 of Saprospiraceae bacterium. Classification (GTDB taxonomy): domain Bacteria; phylum Bacteroidota; class Bacteroidia; order Chitinophagales; family Saprospiraceae; genus OLB9. Next base: position 25,097 of record JADKCC010000057.1, on the reverse strand, counting down.
AAATTTCACAATATCTTTCCTATAACGGCTATGTCCATGAATCAAATTCCGATTGTCGAAGTTTGCAACTTCAATACCCCTGCTAGCGCGAGTTTGCAACTCGTGCAATCCATGCCCTTCTTTCATTTCACGTCCACATTTATGCAATAATGGCTCATTATTTTTGTAAAGAGCATCGTTTAAAGCATCATTATCCACTACGTCCACAATAGACATGTACGTCATTCCTGTGATGTCTTGAAAACTACCTTCCCGCCACACCTGCACGATCACAAAAGTCCACGGAGTAGTATTGTTTTTATTAGAGTTTGGCAGTTTGAAATCACTAAATTCTATCTTTTCATTACGATGACAAGCCATAGATAATACTTCTTCATAATTGGCAATACTTCCTTCAAAATCAACGTGATAATAACCTATTTTTACGCTCATTTGATCTCCCTTTACTCCTTTTCCGAAGAGAATATTTCGATTCAGTCTCCACGACTTTCCATCGTTTGTTTTTCTTAATAATGTATTTTTATAAAACGCTGTTTCTCGTTTGCTAAATATATCTAACTTGTTGAAAGCCAACTGTGAAGCAACATTTTTTAGCCCATTAGTTATTTGTTTTTGTCCCTTTGGTTGCGTCGTATCATTTCGCAAAGTATTTAGCAAGATGGATACAACATCCGATGCATAGGAGTGAATCGTGAACCCTTTGGTAAATTGCAACAATCCTTCTCTGAAAAGCTTTCCACCACTAGATGCAACACCTAATTCACACTGATTTTTACGCGTTTCTGCATATTGCGGTGCTGTCCGCATCTTTTCCAGATCAACCTTTCCGATCCTACGTTTTACTGGTTTGTTATCAAGTTTGTAATATACCATATTACCTACTCTACCTACAAATTCAAATAGTGATGTACCCATAATATCTTTGATTTAGTTACTGCAAATAACGGTATTATTTCAATACAAATTTCTTACATTTGAAACTTTAACTTTTTGATATCGTCAAAGTGACATCAGTGGGATTAAAATTTTTCATCTTACGAATATTTTAACATTTCTATCCATTGGTAGGTATGGCTCTAAGACATGCTACCGATTGTTTTTGTGCCAATTAGCAACAAACTTCTTCCAAAAAAAGTCTGCGAAATCTGTGAAGTCTGCGAGATAAACCTCATCGGTAAATCCATCTCCATCCAAAAAAAACTTAGTGCCTTAGCGCCTTAGTGGCAAGAATCTTTTTCAAAAAAAAGTCTGCGAAATCTGTGAAGTCTGCGAGATAAACCTCATCGGTAAATCCATTCCGCGTGGCAGATTTAAAAAACAGATAAACCCATGGAAATCACTCCATCCAAAAAACTTAGTGCCTTAGCGCCTTAGTGGCAAGAATCTTTTTCAAAAAAAAGTCTGCGAAATCTGTGAAGTCTGCGAGATAAACCTCATCGGTAAATCCATATTTCCAGTCCAAAAAAAACTTAGTTCCTTAGCGCCTTAGTGGCAAGAATCTTTTTCAAAAAAAAATCTGCGAAATCTGTGAAGTCTGCGAGATAAACCTCATCAGTAAATCCATCTCCATCCAAAAAATAGCCTAGCCCGCATTCAAAAAGCAATTAAAAATGCGAGATTAAAACTCAACTAAGACCAATGGCTTCAAAACCCTGTCCCGTTAGGGACAAAATATTGGTAGAAAAAACAAAATCAAAACCCAATCCTCGTGCCTTTAGGTACGAAACAACAAAACAAAAGGCATCCTATCGATTTTTGTCACGCCAAGTTGCTACCAAATTTATTTTAAAAAAATCCAAGAAACCAGTACATTTTTTGTCCAAAAACACTTATCTTTATTCCTAGTTAAAAATCTGTTTCAGCACTTAATTGTCCAAACGATATTTGACCATCAAAAGTCTAAAAAAGCTATCAAAACTACCATTTTTAATCAAAAATGAAAGTGCGTTGTCCCGAGGTTGGCCCGACGTTGTGCCAAGGTTGTCCCGAGGTTGGCCCGACCACGCTCCCTAGATGCTCCCACAGCGCTCCCACTGCACTCCATTGTAACTAAATTAATACTTATACACTTGTTCGTCTTAGCTTCCTAGCTACGATGCAGTATCTTTAGGCATCTTCTCTCCTAACTCATTTCTCCTAACTCATTTCTCCTAACTCCTATCTCATCTCCCATAACTCATCTCTCAACTCTCATCTCTCCTATCTCCCTTCCTTCTCTACAATCACATTTGCCTAACTTATTGATTTTTAATTATTTATTTAAATTTACTAAAACAATAGTAGGAATTAAATCTAATGTGCAGTATAAAAATTGGCGTATTTATGAAGTGTTAAATTTTACGAAATGCGAAAGCCTTATCATATACACCCATATCTTGATATAGTTGGGCAAAATTATTCAATATAGTACCATAATTGACATGATTGTCACCTAATATTGTTTTTATGTCTAAAGCTTCTTGAAACCACGAGAGAGAGACTTATCATAAATACCCATTATTCTGTATGTTTCACCCAGTTTATTTTTTGTCAAGTAATAATTTTGATTGTTTAAATTGTCGGTCAATTCATAATAATTAATTAATTGTGTCCAATTCCTAACCGCTTGATTGTAATCTCCTAACTCAATATAAATATATGCAATACTAGCGAAAGTAGTTTCGTATTCTGAAATAGGGCATTTGTCACATTTATTTACGTAATTTTAATAATTCGTTTTAGATGAGAAGTAGGATATTTTCTGTTGTTTTTTGTAACCAGAAAAATATGAAATGAAGACATTACAATTTATAAGTTACAATGATCTATTTACCTATTTCTGAGGCGTAACTCTAGCAATTTGGGTAAAGATGAAATCAGGTTTCTAAACAATACATATTTTTATGCAGTGTTATAGGGAAATCGTAAGTAGAAACATGGGAGCGTCACGGGAGCGCTATGGGAGTTACATCAGCACAACGTCAGGTCAACGGCGGGAGAACAAAATTTAAAGAGCAACCAAATAAGTAAGAATTATGTTTTTATGTAAGTTAATTCAGATACATTATATAACGTAAATTGCAAGTCTAAAGTTATTATTTTTTACTGAAAATATTTAGCTATATTTCCTAAAATCTAAAATGAATTTCCTAATATATATCAGATGTTAAAATATCATCAATATTATAGAGACTTAAAACCAGGATTTTATATATGCCAAATATCTTTCTCTTTTATTTGCTTTTCTCTTAAAAAGAAACGGGATTTAACTACTTTTTGATTCCCACTCACATTTAAAACATATTTTAATGCAATAGTAAGAAGCTTGTTTTCTTTAGGTGTCATATTGATTATGGTAGGAAAATAATAATTCTTACTATACTATGATACAAAATTACTTCGTTTTATGTTTTAATACTGAAAGTTTCAAAGACCTTAAGGTCATGTGGTGTATATCATTGTAATTTCTATTGCAAAATGTTGATAAAACTTATTACAAACTTAATGAATAACAGATAACTAGCTAGTTTAAATAATAAAAAAATGAATTTATATATAAGTAAATATACCTACGTCTTTATATTTATAAGCTTAATGACTTATACTTCGGAAGCACAAAGCACCACTGATCAATTAAGCCCAAAAGAAAAAAAAATCTATGCTGATGCAAAGAAGTATGCTCAATTAGGAAATTTAATAAAAAGCAATCAAAATTTTGAGAAACTGCTTGCTGTTAAAAAAGATTTTGTAGAAGGCTACTTGCGTCTGGCATCCAATTATTTTCAAATGAAATCTTATGAAATGTCCGAAAGACTTTTTCAAAAAGCAATCTATTTAGCACCAGATTTTGATGCAGAAATGTATTATTCTTTAGCGATGTCACAAATAGAGCAAAACAAATATATCGACGCAGCAAATAATTTGGATATTTACATCCAGAAAGAAAAATCAAAAACTGATAAAGTAAAAAGAGCGATGAAGATGAGTGTCAATCTTAGATTCATCGAGTTTGCTTTCAATCACCCTGTGCCTTTTAGACCTCAAAATGTAGGAGAAAATATCAATACAAACAATTCAGAATATTCACCGATATTATCATTAGATGGCACTAACATGATATTTACTAGAAACGTAAAGATGATTAACGATTTTATAGGCCAAGAAGATTTTTATATGTCAGCATTTAGCAATAGTAATTGGACAAAAGCAATGCCACTCACTGACCTTAATACTTATCAAAACGAAGGTGCTTTTGCAATCTCATCTAATGGCAAGTATATAGTTTTTACTGCCTGTGATAGGAAGGATGCCTTTGGTAGCTGCGATCTTTATTATTCTATGCTAATGGATGGACACTGGACCCAACCCGTCAATATGGGTCATAAAGTTAATTCTGCGGCTTGGGATTCTCAACCTACTTTATCAGCGGATGCTAGAACACTTATATTTGCAAGTAAAAGGTTGGGCACAACGGGCGGCTCAGACCTTTTTATAACTTACCGAGATGCAAAAAATGCTTGGGTTACACCTATCAATCTTGGTCCAGTAATAAATTCAGAAGGTGACGATGAAAGTCCATTTTTGCACTCTGACGGATCTACCTTATATTTCAGGTCTAACGGTCGTCCTGGTATGGGCAAACATGACATATACTACAGTAAAAAGAATGATACTACAGCACTTTGGCAAACACCCGTAAATATCGGGTACCCAATCAATACAATAGGCGAAGAAGGTTCGTTAACTGTTTCATTGGATGGAAAAAATGCTTATTATGCCAGTGATATCAATCATAATTCTGGGCAGAAAATGAATCATTTGGATATATATACTTTTGAGCTCTACGAAGAAGCTAGACCTAAACCGACAACCTTTATAAAAGGGTATGTTACTGACGCCGCGACAGGTAAAGCTCTAAAAGCTAAGGTAATCATTAAAGATATAAATACAGGGCTAGAAATTTTCCAAATAGAAACAGACGATGATGGATATTTCTTAAGTGGAATTACATCAGGAAAAAACTATGTGTGCATCGTTGAGCAAAAAAATTATACCTACCATGCTGAAAATTTTGACCTTACCAACAAAAACATCCTGTTAGAACCGTATGTTTTAAATATTCAATTAATTCCTGTAATAAAATCTGATTCAAAAAATAGCCCAATTATTTTACAAAATATATTTTTTTCCACCGGTTCAGCAGAACTATTAGAAGCATCCAACCATGAAATTTTATTAATATACAAAATGATGGTAGAAAATCCATCGATAAAAATTGAAATTATTGGACATACAGATGATATTGGTTCTGAAGATGACAATTACACTTTATCGCAAAAAAGAGCCAAAGCTGTAGCAGAAGCCATTATTGCAAAAGGCATTGATTTCACCAGAATCTCTTCAGAAGGGAAAGGAGAAACAAATCCTATTGCAGATAATCTTAGTGAATCAGGAAGAAAAAAGAACAGGAGAACAGAAATGTATATAATTTATTGATGATAAACAATTATTATTTTTAATCAACGTAAAACCTTTTTGTCTTTAAAAATATTCATTGTTTCTATAAATCATTTATCAAAAATATAAAATATGGCTCTTACTGAATCCAAAATGCTCAATCTTGGAACCAAGGCTCCCGGATTTGAATTGTTTGATACGATATCCGGAGTTCATTTATCTTGGTCGGCCATAAAAGGTGCCAACGGTACTGTTGTGATGTTTTTGTGCAATCACTGTCCTTATGTCATCCATATTAATGAAGAACTTGTAAAAATTGCTAATGAATATTTGGCAAAGGGTATCGGTTTCGTAGCCATCAGTAGTAATGATGTGATACACTATACCGACGATGCACCAGACAAAATGAAAATCGTCGCCAAAGTCCTGAAGTATCCTTTCCCATATTTATATGATGAAAGTCAGGACATAGCAAAGGCTTATGATGCAGCTTGTACACCTGATATATATCTTTTCGACCATCATGAGCAGTTATATTACAGAGGAAGACTAGACGAGTCTCGACCAGGAAATGAAAAGCCGTTGAATGGTAAAGACTTAAGACTAGCGCTTGAGCTCTTACTTAGAGATGAACTTCCTCTTAAAAAACAATACCCAGGTGCTGGGTGTAATATTAAGTGGAAAAAATAACCCAACTTTTTATTATCAATGTGCTTCCAGCCAATTGTTGCCCACGCCCATTTCGACAAGTATTGGCACTTTGAGTCCGGGTATAGCCGAACGCATTTTGTCGCTAATGATGGTTTTGACCATCTCCAATTCTGGTTTATACACATCAAACACGAGTTCATCATGCACTTGTAGCACCATTTTTGATTGCAAACTTTGCTCCTTGAACGATTTATGAATATTAATCATCGCAATTTTAATCATATCTGCGGCTGTCCCTTGTATGGGTGTGTTGATGGCTACTCTTTCTGCATTGGATGATGTTAGTGAATTTCTAGAATTGATATCTCGAAGGTTTCTTCTTCTTCCTAAAAGCGTCTTGACATAACCCAACTCTCTTGCAGAATTGACCGTGGTGTCCATATAATTTTTTAGACCACTAAATTCTTTAAAATAACTTTGGATCAGTTCGGTAGCTTCTTTTCGAGAAATACCAAGCTGGCGAGATAAATTTGTGGCTCCTGCACCATAAGTAATCGAAAAATTGACTGTTTTGGCGTTTCGTCTTTGATCAGATGTAACTTCATCATAAGGAACACCATATACTTTGGCAGCGGTAGCTTTATGAAAATCATTGCCTGCAACGAAGGCATCCAACATAGATTGATCATCACTGATTTCGGCTATGATTCTAAGTTCTATTTGCGAATAATCTGCTGCTAATAGTATATAATCATCATTTCTAGGTATAAAAGCTTTCCTGATTTCTCTACCTGCTTCATCTCGGATAGGAATATTCTGTAAATTTGGATTTTCAGAGCTAAGTCTTCCTGTTGCTGCTCTGGCTTGATTGAAATTGCTGTGTACCCTACCTGTCCTTGGATTGATCATAGTAGGCAATGCATCTACATAAGTGGATTTTAGCTTACTTAATTTTCTATGCTCAAGGATGGTATCTATGACTATATGTTCGCCAGCCAATTCTGATAATTTGTCAAAATCGGTAGAGTATTGTCCAGATGATGTTTTTTTCCATCTATAAGGTACCTTGAGCCTATCAAAAAGTACTTCTCCCACTTGTCTAGGAGAGGAAATATTGAACTTTACACCTGCATTACGATATATTTCTTGTTCTTTTTCTAAGATAAGCTTGTCCAATTCTTTGGAATATTCATTAAGAAAATCCCCATTAATTCTAATGCCTTCGTACTCCAAGTCACAAAGCACCCTGATCAGTGGTTCTTCTATTTGTTTATAAAGGTCATTTAGTTCATTGTCGGCCATCATTTTTTGTAAAACAGGCGCCATCTGTAATGTTAGGTCAGCATCTTCAGCTGCATATTCTTTCACCTTATCTATGCTAACATCTCTCATGCTCAGCTGCTTATTTCCCTTACCTATAAGCTCTTCTATAGGTACCATTTTATAATCCAAATACGACTCAGTCAGATAGTCAAGTTTATGACGCAAATCTGGTTCACAAAGATAGTGGGTAATCATCGTATCATAAAGAAAACCTTGCAACTCTATACCATACCATTTCATCATGGTCATGTCATATTTAATGTTTTGGCCTATTTTGGATATGGATGGATTTTCTAAAATATCTCTGAAATATTCTAATTTATTTATAGCTTGTGCTTGATCTGCAGGTAGTGGGATATAATATGCTTCACCCGCTTTTACAGAAAATGACAGGCCTACCAGTTCTGCTTGGTGTGCATCAATTCCTGTGGTTTCCGTATCGAAACTTATTTGTTTCCATTTGTTGAGTTCACTGACTAAAGACTTTATTTCTTCATCCGACTGAACAAGATGATAAACATGAGTGGTATTGTCAATATTTTTTTTAGCAATTTGATATTCGGGCTTTTCTTGTTTATTAGGTACAACTGATGTAACAGCTGTGTCACCGAATAGTGATTGTTGTACACCAGCCTGATTCTTTGGAGTACCTATTGCATCGTTGCCAAGTATCTGTTGAGCCAAAGTCCTAAATTCTAACTCTAAGAATATCTCTTTGAGTTTTTCCTTATTCATAGGATCAAGGTTGTATCTTGTAGCATCAAACTGTATGGGAGAGTTAATATCTATGGTAGCAAGTCTTTTTGACAATAGCGCTTGATCAGCAAAGTTTATGACATTTTCTTTTTGTTTGCCTTTGAGTTTTTCAGCATTGGCTATTAGGTTTTCTACGGAGCCATATTCTTTGAGCAAAGTGACGGCAGTTTTCGGTCCGATACCTGGTACACCTGGAATATTATCCACGCTATCGCCTTGGAGTCCAAGTACATCGATGACTTGTTCTACTTTTTCGATATCCCAATTGGCCAATATTTCTTTTTCACCTAAAATCTCTACTTCATTGCCTTGTCTGCCAGGTTTATACATATATATATTGGGCGAGACTAACTGCGCATAGTCTTTGTCGGGTGTGACCATATAAACAGTATAACCTTCTTTCTCGGCTTGTTTGGCCAAGGTGCCTATGACGTCATCTGCTTCATAGTTTTGTACCATGACGACTGGTATATTGAAAGCCTCTATGATAGAAGGAATATATTGCATAGCAATCGTAATATCTTCGGGCTGAGCATCTCTATTGGCTTTGTATTGTGGATAGTATTCATGTCTGAAAGTACCACCTTTAGGATCAAAAGCTACAGCAATATGTGTTGGCTTTTGATTGACCATAAGATCCCAAAGTGTGCGTACGAAACCAGTGATAGCAGAAGTGTTGAGCCCTTTAGAGTTGATCAACGGTCTAGTGATGAATGCAAAATGAGCCCGATATACTAAAGCGTGGCCATCGAGAAGAAAAAGTCGCTTGTCTTCCATTACGAATAGGTTTTGATTTTGGACTACAAAGGTATAAAATAAAAATGAAAAAAGGGGATGCACCAGACGGATGCATCCCCTTTAGGAATTAATTTAAGCAAATTGTTTGTTACTCGAGGCCGATCATCTTTTTGGTAGCTGTATATGCTCCACTTTCTATCTGATAAATCATTACACCTGTAGATGTAAGTTCAGTTCTTGATAGATTGAAAGAGTTTATACCTTTACCGAAAGATCCATTTGTTGTATATATCATTTTACCGTTTACATCGAACACTTTTAGGGTAGCGTTTGCTGCTTCTGGCAAATTGAATGTGATGGTTGTTTTATCATTGAATGGGTTAGGTTCATTTTGATATACTTCGAATGCTTCAGTATTTTCAGCACCTGCAAATCTTAGGGACAATTTGCTTGTGTTTAGCTCATCACCTGTATAAACTTCTGCATTGGTTACAGATGAGCTCATAGATATTATCTCAGATGCATTCATATCAGTTTTAGTTACAACGTTTACTGTTAGAATTTCAGAACCTTTAACAGGTGTGATATCGTTCCAACTCACAGTATATTTGTTGTCAGATATTTTTGCGATGTTGGTATCTGGCAATTTGGTATCACCTACATATATGTCAACTAGATCGGCATTGTTGACGGTCAATGTGAATTGCATACCATACACTTCATTAATGTCTGCATCGAAAGTGATCGGTTGGATAGTATTGGCAACAAGTTTTGTATTCTTACCATTCAATACCACTGCACTACGCGTTTCAGTATTTCCATTATTTGCATTACCCGTTGCTGAACCATTTACATCCCCTACTTTTACGGCCGTGAAATTTTGATTAGTCATGGCATGAGAAAGGTTGGATATTGCTACTTTTTCGTTGATAGGGAATGGATTATTTGCATCGGCAAATGGATTGGCTGCATTCATAAATCTCCAGCTATCATTCTTAGGTAAAGTTAAATAGATGCCAAGGATCAATTTTCTAAGCTCAACTAGGTCAGCAGCTGAAACTTTACCATCATTATTGATATCAGCAGAGATTACATCATAAGGACTTGTAAACTTGTTTAAGCCAAGAACGTGTCTTTGTATCAACACAAGGTCAAGTGTACTAACTCCGTTAAGGTAATCATCTATTTTTTTACCTGAGACATTATAATTATAATACATTACTGCATTTGCAAAATTATAATCCCCAGAAACTGTAGATGAAGTCAATTTATCCATATCATGAATTCCATTTTCTAAGAGAATCTCAGCATTTGAAATGTTTACTCCACTATTAGAAACCAATTTACCAGCAACTGTAGTAACTAATTGTGTACCACATGCACCCTGATTATCTGCCAATTCGAGTGTAACAACACAGAAATCGTAATTACCTTTTTCGTCCCAAACAGTCATTTTTACATCAACTGATGGTAAATCGTCACAATCAAAGATCATACCTGAACTCTTAGTACCTGGCAACCATTTCTGAGCTGTACCTGCATTGTATTCTGCTTCAGTAGCATTTTGGCTATTACCTTTAAAGTAGTGTACCTGATTGATTTTAGATGTTACAGGACTTGCTTCGTTAAAAGTATAAAGTAAGTTACCTTTGGAAGTACAATTGTCGAAAGAACCTATGTTAAAGTCCACTGCCCATAACTCAACTTTACCATTTAACATTAATGCAGAGCTGATGTTTAAGCAGTATGGTGTTGGTTTTTTCTTATCAACCACCATGAAGTTTTGAGTGCAAGAAGTGACGTTGCCACAACCATCAACAACCTTCCAAGTAACTTTGTGATTTGACATACTACCTTGAATATCTTCAGGTATTGTGATCTTAACTTGGCCACCTTGGCCAGTTGCAGATACATATACATCTTTGATACCATTACCATTGCTATCATTGAATGTAACATCTGTAGATGGTAAGAATGAAGAGTATTCATAATCATTGGTACCATCAGCCCAAAGGTCAACAAAAGCGATCCATTTCAACCAATCAGATGCACATTGGCCCTGATCTGTTGCTGTCATGGTAAGCATTAAATTTTTGGTTTCACATCTGTTGCCATCGCCATCGGCATCACTGTGATCGTCGATTTCATACATTCTATCAGAACAACTTCCTAACACTGGTTTTTGCTCATCTATTATTTTGACCACTTGTACATGACTGAAATATCCTAGTGGATTAGTCGCATTTGGATCATAAGTACACCAGTTGATGATCGTCCATTTATTCAATATTTTCATACAAGCATTACCTTCAAAGTAGAAAGTATCACTCTTCAAGCTTAAGCCAATGATATCACATGGACCTGATGACCATGTTGGTTTGGTTTGACCAGCATCAGTAGCACAATCAGTAGTAACATCTTTTGGCCACACTATATTTTGCTCACCAAATACTCCACCTACATTTCTCAAATGAATATATTGTGTACAAATAATTGAATTTCTACTTTTAACTCTCCAAGTACGCTCAACATATCCAACATTACAATTACTTAAGAAATCGCGATCAGTATATTCAACATCTAGGTCCAAACAATTAGAAAACGCACGTGCCTTACCAGTAAGTGCTAGATCGTGTCTATCATCATCACAATTGATTGTAATAGTAGGTGGGCAAATAATTTGTGGAGCTAATTTGTCTTCTACTCTTACATCCACCCATGTTTCATTATAATTGTCACCAGCAGTACCAAATACACCATTCATATCACCATCATCCCAAACTCTCATCCATACTTTAACTATACCATAAGGGACAGCACCTTCAGTATTCGTGATATCATCACAACAGAATTTGACATAAGCACCATTATCTGTATCGTAACTTGGACTTGATGGGTCAGTACTTCCATCAAATGGATGTCCATCGTCATTATAAGTTTTATTACCAGTGTATCCACATCCATCATTATCTCTAGTAGCATCCTCTTCTCTCCTCAATTCTAAATGAACTGGAGTGCAACTGTCGTAAGAGCCGTTATCTACAGAATTAGTAAACAATTTGGCTATGCCGTCACCATTATCTCCTGTTGTAAGTGAAATTACTATATTTTGTTTAGCTATCGCCACTGGAGCTGTTTTATCTATAACGGTTATAGTTACATTATAACGACCTTCATTACCACAACAGTCCGTTGCTATGTAAGTGAAAGTATGAGTGCCTTTTGGTGCACCTGTCACTAAGAATCTTCCACTTGGTATATCCAATCTGATACTTACTCCAAAAGGAACTTCCACTCTGTATTTTGGATTTGCGTCACAGTTGTCATGTAAGATAGAAGGAAGTGGCAATAAGAAATTGGCTGAACATGACCATGGATCCACACTAACTGTTAGATCTTGAGCCGCTACAGTTGGTGCTTCCTCATCAGTTGCTTTGATGACTTGTGTGATGGTTCTTGTGCTACTACTACACCAATCAAGGATAGTCCAAAGTCTGATTACTTTTTTACTGTTTGAACATGAAGGGTTACATACATTAACTTCGGTATCAGATTTTGCAGCCAACAAATTACAAACATGACCATCTATTGGTTTACCATTAATAGTAGGATATGCATATCTATATGCTTCAGCTATTGCAGCATTTTCAGCTGCCTTTTGTGCAATTGCTATTGTTGCATAAGTACCTGGTACCAATGCTACATAACTTGGTAAATACTGGGCATATAATTTTGCTTTATAAAATGCAAAAATACCAGCCATAGAAACATCAGCGCCACATGACATTTGTGGTGTACTGTATGGAGCTCCTAATGCTACATCGTCAATATCTGCTGGATTGATTCTGTACTCAGACACGCATGATTTGTTTTCATTACCATAAGCATCGGTAAATACCCAAGTACGTCTCACAATTTTACCATTACAGCCATTAAGGCCATTTACAGTAACAACATCTGAGTAACGTGTAGTCACTGCAGTACAAGCATCTACTGCTGTAGATTTTGGATAGTTAGTAAACGTGCCGGCTAAAAAAGCTGCTTCGTCTGTACATAAAATCTCACATGCAGGATCAACATTTCCAGTTGGACATAAACAAATCACTACAGGACCTAATTTGTCTTCGACTTTTAGTGTTCCCCAGCATGAGTTACCAGTACTATTGGTAATTGTAACTGAGTAATTACCTGGAGCCGTAACAACAGGGTGTGAGTAAGGCGTCGTTGTTGCAATACCACTTACTTTTACTCTGTGAGTAAGATCGGCAGTAAGGCCTTCGCCTTCCAATACCATAGAAGGATAAATAATAGCTTCGCAATTTTGGTTTAAAGACACCTGAACATTATCATTGCAGGAAATCTGAAGCTGACCAAAGCCATTTGAAGTGAAAAGAAAAATTAACAGGAGACTCAACAGTATATTACTAAATACCGGAATCACCCTTTTCGGGGTAAGTAAATCTTGTTTTACCATGGGTAAAATGTTTTGGTTAATAAAAAAATGAGTTCGTGCCCGCGTCTTTCGGGCTTAGGTCAGATTTAAATAAGATTTACTCTATTTGAGTGGGAATGACGCAAAGGTATAACGACAGTGTGCTTTGAAGGGAATTAAAATAGGGGTAATTTTGGTATAATTTTTTATTTAATATAAATATAGATTAAAATTAAGAAATAATATTTTTCATAAAACACTGCTTTATAAACAATTATAAATTAATATATTAAATTTCAATATTTCATTATTGGCTTAAAGAAAATTTCATGGGTTACGTTGTAGTTTGCTAACCTTTTAGTTCTTTTATATAAATCAAATAGTGTGCCAAATGAAAATTATAGTATTCCCATATTATAACTACACACCAAATATTATCATAGTGTCATCTTTATAGTAGAATCACAAATATAAATAGTCCTAACAACTTTTATAAGTGTGACAAAGTCGCGCGACTTGAATATTTTACTAAATTTATTATTCACCTTTATAAATATTCAAGTTATGTCATCATACGCTCTACCCAAATGGGATAAAAATAGGCCAATCTACTTCCAATTAGGAATGATCATGGCACTTTCATTTGCAAATTTTGCAATTAATTATGAATCCACTATTCCAAAATTCGATTATTATGAAACGGATGATTTGTCAATGAGCAATGTTTTTCAAGATGTGCACTTACACAGCGAGCAAACAAACACTACAAAACCAGTCATTCAAAAGTTAAATCCAATTATTGCAAGATTGGTAACAGTAAGTGAAGCTGTAGAAGACATTGATAAGATTAATAATCCAATTACAACTGGCACACCAAACATAGAGGCTCCTGCAATCTTATCACCCACAATACCAAGTAACAATAATGAATTAAAGGAAATAGCAAAAGACAATAAAATATGGGCTATAGCAGAAAATATGCCTTATTTAATAGGTTGTAACCAAAATGTTTCAGAAGATGAAAGAAGAATATGTACTCAAAAGACCTTAATCGCTTACATACATTCACATCTAAAGTACCCATCTCTAGCAAAAGATATCAATATAGAAGGCACGGTAGTATTGACTTTCATAATAGATAAGGAAGGAAAAATGAAAGATCTAACTATCGCCAGAGATATAGGTGGAGGTTGTGGGCATGCAGCAATAAATGCACTTAAAGGATTGTCATCATGGGTGGCGGGTAAACAAAATCAACAAACAGTCAACGTAAAATATACTATACCAATTAAGTTTAAATTGGATTAATAAAGGATATTAAAACACAATTTTACGCTCATATCAAACTAAATTATTACCAAAATTTCAAAGAATTGATGGTTTTAAAGGTGTAATCAAGAGATAATCCACTAAAAAGCATATATTTATCTCGAAAATAAGATATGATATTTGGAAATACCTTTAAATAATTTACCTTTGTGCCGCTTTTCGCAAAATGATGTGCGTAAAGTTATTTATTTATTAGTAATATCAGATATAAACAATCAATAGGGATACTATGGCTTTAATAGGAAAGATTAGAAAACACATGTGGCTTGTTATTGTCCTTTTGGCATTAGCATTGGCGGGTTTTATTATTATGGATATGACCAGTGCAAACAATAGCGGTAGCTTCGGTTCCAGGACAACCATTGGTGAAGTCAATGGTGAAAAAATTGATTATATGGATTTTCAAAGAGCGGAAGAAGCACTTTATGGAGGTTCAGGAGATGTCTTTGGCAGAAGAAGTTCTTTATGGGAATACTTTGTAGAAAATGCCATCATCAACAAAATAGCGGATGCAAGTGGTATCGCAGTTGGTGCTGATGAACTGAGTGAATTGGAATTTGGTACAAATCTAAGCCCTTTGATTCAATCATTCTACAGAGATCCACAAACAGGTCAAGTAAATAGAGAGCAACTTAATGAAATCAAAAAAGCAATAGATGAAGGAACAGTGACAAATCCTGAATTTGCCAATAGATTTAATGAGCTTAGAAAGCAAGTTATCAAAACACAAAAACAGACTAAACTTAACAATTTAGTAGCTAAGGCAATTTATACCCCAACCTGGTATGCTGAAGCAGTAGATAAAATAAATAATGAAGCTGCATCATTTGAGTTCGTTAATATTCCATTTGATGTAGTCAACGATAGTGAAGTTGCTGTTTCTGATGAAGATTATGCAGCCTATATCAAAGAAAATGCTGCTAAATATACAAATAAAGAAGAAGTTAGAAATATTTCATATTTGGTTTTTGATGTAAAACCTACAATAGAAGATTCTGTAGCTTTAAAAGATAAAATGGTAAAGGCTGCGGAAGGCTTCAAGACAGCTCCAAATGACTCCATTTATGCTGCAAATAATAATGGGTATCTTAATAATACTTATGCTAAAAAAGATGATCTAACAGGTGATTTAAAAACCTTAGTTACATCTTTGTCTGAAGGTGATGTGTATGGACCGTATTTGGATAACAATGTTTATACCGTTGCAAAACTTGTAGGGAAAAAAGTTATAGCTGACTCAGCCAAAGCTGCTCATATATTAAGAAGCGTAGGTAATGGAGACCCTGTCCAACTTGTAGCAGCTCAAAAATATATTGATAGTCTTAAGACAGCTATCGTAAGTGGAAGTATTTCTTTCAAAGATGCAGCAATAGCTAATAGCCAAGACCCCTGGATCTGCCCTCTAAAGGTGGTGACTTAGGATCATTCGCACCAGGAGCTATGGTGCCTCAATTTAATGACGCGGTATTCAATGGTCAAAATGGTGGATTATACACTGTTACTACACAGTTTGGGGTACACCTAATCAGAGTTGAAAAATTAATATTTAAAACCAATGAAATGAAGTATAAAGTTGCCTATATAGGTGAACCTATTATACCTTCAGAAGCCACTCAAAATGCCATAGAAGATAAAGTGATGGGCATTTTAGAAAATACTAAAAAGTTGGAAGACTTAAATAAAGCAGCAACAGGAGATCTTAAAGTAGAAGTAGCTGGAGGAATCAAAAAAAATGATTATACTTTTGCTACTTTAGGAAGTGATCAGACTGCTAGAGATATAATAAGATGGGCTTATGAAAAAGGTACAGATGCTGGTGATGTATCTCCATTTTTGTACACTTTTACCGATCCAAATTTCTATGTAAATAGTAAGCATGTGATTGCAGCTTTAAAATCTGTAGATAAACCAGGTATTGCAACAGTTGAATCTGCAAAATCGAAGATAGAAACAATGGTTAAGAATAAGAAAAAAGGTGAGAAGATAATATCTAAAATTAGTGGTACAGATTTAAATTTAATAGCTCAAACTTTTGGAAAACAAGTAGATACTGCATCCAATGTTACATTCGGTTCAGCAGTACTACCAAAGGCTGGCCAAGAACCAACTGTAGTTGGAAAAATATTTGCTGCTCAAAATGGCGCTACACTTAGTCCCGTAATAGGAAATACAGGTGTGTATGTGGTAAAATTAAACAGTAAGACACCAGCTAGTGCTGAAAGTGGCGCATTCATGCAAAAAATGCAACTTACACAAGGTGCAAGAATGCAGGTTAATTATAAATTGGTAGAAGCACTTAAGAAAGCAAATAAGATAGAAGACAATAGATACACCTTCTACTAAGGAGTATGCCATCCTTAAAAAATAAAAAGAGTTGATAAATAATTATCAACTCTTTTTTTTTTATACCAAAACTTAGAAATATTCGTTTATTCTTTCAAACAATCGAACCAAAAATGAACAAATTTATTGTTGTTGGCTTATTAATGATAACGCTTTTTAGCTGTGGCTTGGAAAAAGTAGAAACGACTTACCCAGATGGAAAAATCAAAGAACAATATACCCTTAATAAAAAAGGAGAAAAAGAAGGACCTTTTTTAGCGTATAATGAAGTTGGTCAACTTAAGGAAAAGTCACTTTATAAAGACGGAATGCTTAGCGGCACAAGAATTTTGTATTTTGATAATGGCAATGTAGAAATAGAAGAAAACTATATCGATGGAGGTACACTACACGGTACTTATAAATCCTTTTATGAAGGTGGACAACTACAAATAGAGAAAAAATATGAAAATAATGTTTTAACAGGCCTAGTAAAAGTATATTATTCATCTGGAAAGTTGAAAGAAGAAGTATCCATGCAAAATAATAATGAGAATGGGCCATTTACTGAATATTATGAAAATGGTCAAATTCATTGGAAAGGCACATATCTTAATGGCGATAATGAATTTGGACTGTTGGAAGAATGGGACTCTTTAGGTGCTCCGATCAAAAGAATGAAATGTGACTCCTTGGCTATTTGTCGTACATTTTGGAAACCAGGAATGCCAGAAGTCAATTATGATACAGTTAGAAATTTACCTAATCTAATAATAAATCAATGATGAAAAAAATAAAATTTATCTTACTAATAAGTTTTTTATATTGTATTAGTAATGTAAACAGTCAAATAGGAGGTCAAAATGCGTATGACTTTTTAAATCTTCCTTCTTCCGCTAGAATTACTGCACTTGGAGGCCATCTGCCATCAGTGATGGATGAAGATGTAACATTGGCTATTAGTAATCCCGCTTCTCTTAATGATAAAATGCACAATAGCGTTTCGTTTTCACACAATTTCCACTTTGCAGATATACAAAATGGGTACGTGGCTTATGGACGTAACCTCAAAAAATGGAACATCAACACCCATTTTGGCATACAATATATGAATTATGGTGATTTCAAATATGCAGACATATTAGGCAATCAACAAGGAACCTTCAGTGCAAAAGAAACTGCCTTTATCATCGGTGCTTCTAAAAAAATAGCTGACAGAATCACAGTCGGTGCCAATCTTAAAGGAGTTTTTAGTAATTTAGAATCATACTCTTCCACAGGAATTTTGATGGATTTGGGACTAAACTATGCAAAAGATTCTTCTGGATTAATCCTTTCATTTCTCGTTAAAAATGTAGGTGCCGAACTGACCACCTATACAGGAGAACGTTTTGGTACACCGTTGGATGTCCAAATAGGAATATCTAAAAGACTCAAATACTTACCTTTTAGATTGTCCATCATCGCTCACCAACTACACAGAGGAAACATCAGATATGATGACCCAGACAACCAAGCACAAACGGATATATTCGGAAACATAGTTGAAGAAAAAAAACTAAACAATACAATAGACAATATTTTTAGACATATCATAATAAATGGTGAGTTTCTGTTAGGTAAAAATGAAAATTTAAGACTCAGAGCAGGATATAATCATCTTCGACGTAAAGAGCTATCATTATCTACATTCAGAAGTTTAGCAGGTTTTAGTCTTGGATTTGGCTTAAAAATAAATGTATTTAAATTAGATTATGGAGTAGGATACCACCATGTAGCAGGTGCTACCAATCATATAACAATAAGTACTAACATGGGTAAATTTTTTAAAAAAATTTAATGTTTTGTGATGTATAGTTATACAACCCATTATCATTATGAAACTCTTTTCACGTAATTACCACCACTTCATCCCATTATACTACGCTCACAATTTGTTTTTATAAAATTCTAATAATGTGATAAGTTTTGATTTTATTTCTACTTATGAACTTAATCCAAACAGTTTAAAGAATGTCTTTATTCCCATTTCCTTACTTGTATTTGTGTTTGTTCGTTCTGGTTGTTTTTGGAGCTTTATCGCTAATGCTTGTGATATCAGGGTTCCTAATTCCTTCAATTTCTGCTGCACTTCTTAGCTTGTAAACTACGCCACCTCCATTTTTAGGTAGCTGTGTGCATCTTAAACTTAGCTTCTAATATTAGAGTTGTGTCAACGAATAAATAGTTTCTATCATGGGTATCCGCTTTACCACTTACACTTCAATTAAATACATTGTTCCTTCGTTATATCAGCAAACTTCTTCAACGGTTTTGTCTAAAATTTATTCTTGGTGGGATCGCTCAAATAACAACCAAGGCCTAGATATAAAGATTGTATCGACAGTCTTCAAATATTTTCTCACCCAATCGATACTGTTATTGGGTGCATTGGGTAACTTTCGCTAAACAATGGGTTGAATAATTCTTCTCATGCGGAAACGCCATTATATATCACTATAATACATATCCCTTTTTAATATATATTTACCTTTATTTGATAAATACTTTTCGGAGGGACTCAATTTTGCAAATAAAGCTGTGGATTTGCGATACAATTTTTTTGAAAAGAACAGAATTATTTTGGTCAGTAAGATCAGAAAACAATTTATATAAACTGCAAATATTTGCTAAAAAATGTTATCCAGTCAATCGTATCAAGTCCTAATAATATATCATGGAATACTGTTTTGAAAATTTATGAAGGTAAAATCGTAGAAACGTTAAAACAACAAAAACTACTTTATCTTTCTCAGATTCCTTTATTACAAGCAATTTTTATGACCATAAAATATTCTACTGACATAGATTTCCACTCCTTCCTTTCATAAGTAGGTTGAAAAGTATTTTCAGCTATATTAGGGTACAATCTCTCACTTAGAGTGGAATTCTTAATAAGATCGTTACAGCAAGATAAATCTGATGTCTGCATCCAAGGACGATCGGTTCAACTATTCATTAAAATCAATGGAAAGATTTAAAAAATTTATAAGAATAAGTTTCTTATTCTCTTAATAGTTTTAGCATCACTTGGAGTAGGGATTGTCTTGTGGTGTGCCTATTCCCTTTCAGCAATAAACGACGGCAGGAAAGTGAGATAAAAATAGAACTCAAAAAGAAGATAGCAGGAAAAAAACAAAAGGGACCAAAAACAATTTAAATGGTGAATAGTGGCACCTTCTTTGATAACATCCTTATCAACTTAGAGTCATACTAACATCTATAAACATACGTTCAAAACAACAACAATCCAACATGCCAGCCAATCCACATCTTGTGATTGCGATCAGTGCCATCTTTTTCATATACAGGATTGTCTATGAGTGATGCCACATGATTATTGATATCTACATTATTATTGTACCAAAAGTGATTGAGTGTGATACCTGTTCTGATTCCTATTTTTTTGAATGGTTGCCAAGAAAGACCTAGCATCAGTTGATTGTGCATGTTAAAATCCCAAGTCGAAAAATTGTCTACATCATGTGTGTTGCGAATGTTGGCATCTGCTTCAAAATTGATTGTTTTTGATAATGGAAGGGAACTAGCAATACCCATACCTGCTTGAAAAAAACGTAGATCTTTATTGACCAGATTGACTCCACCGAAATAATGCATGTGCAATGGTGCCCAGCCAGAACGATATCCTATTGATGTTGTGCCTAAATCATTGTGCGAAAACTCCAATTTGTGGTATCCAGTTTTCACATAATTGATCAAACCTATAGAAAGTCCTTTTTTGATATAGTTGGTCCGATTGAAAATACCAATTTGTAAGCCTTCGAGAGTGTCACAAGTATTGACCAATCCTGAAATTTGTATTCCTTTAATATTAGCACCATGATTGTACAATCCCGCTATCTGTAGGAAAGTTGTAGCACTATCTACCGTATTGATCAAACCACTTATCTGCCCACCTTTGGCTTTGACTGCATGATTGTATAAACCACCGATCTGAAGTCCACGAAGTGTATGCGTTTTCTGAAAGACGCCAGAGATTTGAATGCCATCGGTGATACTGTCATTGTTATTGATAACACCTGCTATTTGAATACCTTTGACATTTCCTTTTTACGGCATTCATCACACCGCTGATTTGAGTACCAATTACATCCTCTGAAACCGCATTGACAACTCCTGCCACTTGCACACCATAAACGTCGCCATCATCATAATTATACACGCCACCGATTTCTACGCCATTGAGGCCTTTGGAATGTCCACCGATAATATTGAGAGAAAAAGTGTTTCTTGTGTGAAAGGATAGCAATTTATTGGTACTAATTGGCGGAAGAAAAGAGACTGAAAAGCTATTAAAAATAGTGTCATTAATATTGACTAAATCGACATTTTTTAGCTTCATTTTGTTCCAGAAATTTTCATTATAACTAGACTTTACGATCTCTGGAATGCTGGGAATATTGCTTATTGAGGAACCAATCTGCAACTCTTTTTGTCAATGAGTCAAATTCAGAGATTCTTTGTCTTGAAACGATCGCATTTTTAATATGTAATGTTTGACTTCGAGAAGCTACAATGACCACAGATGTGTCCAAGTAATTCTCTTTCGCAATATTGATTTTTACTTGTTTGGCACTAGATGGAACATTAAAAGCAAATCTTCCTTTTTTGTCAGAATTGACCAAAATCTTATGTTTTTTGACATAAATACTGGCGTCACTAAGTGGTTCATTAGAGTTCGGATCAGTGATGGTACCATTTATACTTAGCTCTTTTATGGAGCCATCTTTGTTTGGTTTTACAATGATATATTTTCTTTGATTGAAATATGGTGCTTGGCTATGTCTCCAAAATAGGCAACACATCTTTCAAAGGTTTTTTAATAACCTGAATAGACATTTGCTGATTGTCGTGAAACTCACTATACGAAAAGACCATTCCTGTTTGATGCTGTATATCTCGAAAGATGACATTCGCTGGCGTATTGTTGTACTGAAGGGTGACTTCTTGGTTTATTTCTGGCTGACTATGTAAGACATTAAATACCAAAAAAAGTCAACATACTGAAGATGATTCTTATTGACGTGGCTTTCCTTGTATTTTTGTAGTGATGGTCTTGGTATTCATACTTAAAACCTAATGTTTCTGCAATGACGGTGATGATCGTGGCCACTTCTTCGTCAAAAACTGTGTGGTGATTGTACATTCTCAATTGATTCGAGATAATTGAACATCAATCGATATGTTTTTTCGAGTAAATCAATTACTTCAGCCAAGCGTGTATCCTTAAAGTCAAACTTCAATACTTTGGTCTCCAAATCGGTAATGATAGTCTTTTGTGAGCGAATATACCAAGCTTTTTCACCAGCTTTGATGATGATCTCGCTGCCTTGTTCGTCATACAAACGCACGATGCCTTCATTGACTACTACGTAAACTGTATCAGAATCTGGCATACTTTCTACACTAAACACCGTACCTAAATCTTCAATAAAAACGCCATTTGACTCGATGATGAATGGCAAATCTTCATTGTGCGTCACTGTAAATTTGCCTTTACCACTTAATTTTAGCTTTCGATGCTCGGTACCAAAACCATCTTCATAACAAAGCCCAACAACTATTATTGCAGCTGCTAATCCATATATCCATCCCATTTTAGTGCTAGGTTTTGGTTTAGCGTTGAACTTTTTGCCAAGCAGCTTTTTTATCAGGTGCAGACCATTCTACATTTGAAACCATCAAAAATGCCTGCTGCATATTGTCAAAATACAATTGATTTTCCTTGGAGATTTGTTTCCAATCTTCCAACTGCATTGCTTCATCAGGTGTCGCTTCCACCACAAAGATATTTGCTAATGAGATCAACACATGATATGATTATTTATGTCCATTATAAGTATGTTAATATTGTGAGGACAATGATTTGGATATATTCTGACAAAGCGACTCTCATTGTCTTAAATGCTTTACCCATTTGGTTTTCAATAGTTTTGGGTGATAGATTTATTTTTTCTTTGCTATTTCATTATACCTAAGTCCGTCCATTCTCCATAGAGAATATTCAGACATTGTTCAGGAAGACTTTCGATGGTTTCCTTGATTTTGTCCGCAATTTCTTGAATGATGAGTGTGTCTGTGACCGCTGTACTTTCTGAAATGGAGATCGCATTTGAATATTTGGAAGCGACTTTGTCGTGTTTGATTTTATTCATACACTTGAAGTAAACCGCTTTGTACAAATAAGCTTTGATAGATGTGTGAATGACTAACTTGCTACGATCATGCCACAAATCCATAAATACCGACTGTACAATATCTTCAATATCATTTTGATCCTTGACCATCGTCTGACAATATCGGTATAATGCGTCGTAATGATCTGTAAACAACTGCTCAAAAGTGGCAGTATCTACAGATTTGACTTCTTGTATGTGTTTGATTTTATCATTCATATCTTATGTTTAACGTACATCTCATTCTGTATGTTTTTATGATGTGAAATGCCTTGCTCAAAACCATTACTTTTATCAGGTATTGAAGAAAGGTAAAATATATTTTCTGCTACGCTACCCATGTTAATTACAGTTTTTGATTCTGCTTGTTCCATCTAGTTTAGATGTGATTTGAGGATTGCCTTTGTAACAAACAGTACCATTGCCATCTATATTTACTATCAGTTTTTGTGATACATTTACGTCCATGGTAGAGTTTCCATCTATTTCTATATCCACGATTTCTGCCAAAAATCGTGCGCTCTTAATTCACTATTTCCATCACAATCGATGTGCCAAATCTATTGGTGACTCCTTCAATATCCGCAATACAATTGCCAACAATTACTAGCTCAAGAAGTCTGCCATCATCCAAACTTAAAGATAAATCTCCATTACCGTCAAGGTCTATTTTGAGTGCATCATCAAGCTATTTCAGCAATCCTTCTGGAAGAAATCATATAGTTGCCATCGACAGACAATTCCTTTAATCCTGGTACGGAAATAAAAATTCTGGTGTCTTTAGTGGGTAAAATACAATTTCTTTGGTGCTACTCTCCAAGTATCATTGGACACAATAGATCGATTTTCCAAATCTTCGAGTCATATCATCTTTGCCTTCAATAACGATTTTTTGTTCATCACCATCGACCAAAAATCACTTCCACAACTAAAATCAATATCTATTTTATGGAATGTCTTAATGAAGTAACTCTTTCGTGTCCAAACTGCCATCATAACACTTGAAACTATCTAAATCACAACTCATCAAAACACTGACTATCAGCAAATAAACTAGCATTTTCTTTTTTTTCAAATTATTTATAAAATTATTAAATTAAACATTATATCTCTTCTAACTCATCTCTCTTAATTCATCTCTCTCAAACTCTACTTTGTAAGTAACACAGGTACAAAAAGGCATCATGGTCACACTCAATTCATTTTGTCATTTTGGATATCGTAAGTGGTACCGCCTGCTTCTGGCTTATTTGTTGCATTCATGAGATCAAGAGAAAAAGCGTGGATGTAAATTTCTTTTTTTATTTTTGTATTTTTACACCTACATCTAGTTTGTAATACCTCTTAGTTGGGCGGAGAAAGGTCTGCTTTCGTCTGAACTTCTTCTTTGGCAAGTTGTAGATGCAGCCCTTTCTCCATAGGCGTATCCCCATGTCCACCAACGATGGCATTTTTGATATTAAAACCTAAGGTAGTTCTTTTACTTTTACCTGCAACCCATTCTTTTCCTATGGTGATGACAGATTAATATTGCGCATTGTACCTAGTATTGGCCAATCCGTAGTAGGTGTTTTGTACTTTAGCAGAATCGATGGCAAGCCGTGACGATGTAGTACCAATTATTGTGAAAAAACGCCCAAGGTCAGTTCTACACCCATTTTTTTGCCTTTTCCTTCATTGACCAAAGCAAAATCAGGTATAAAATATTGGTTGACCATGGCAAAAGTTGTAAGCTGTTTTCTCCTTGTCCAACGGCTACGTCTGTTGATGCTGATAATATCACTCCGACTTAATTGAGTAATGTGTGTTGATATCAAAATTCGTGGTATGGTCAAAAGCAAATGATGCGCCTTCGTGGACCAAATCTTTATTGA
>JADKCC010000056.1 GCA_016714785.1 Saprospiraceae bacterium | reverse complement strand
TACTTCCCTAAAAGTCGGTTCGTTTCCAGCCATATTCCTTTCACTTACAATTGCCTTTTGTAAGATTTCAGTCAGTAGATATTTTTTCTGTTTCTGTCATTCTTTAAATGCCATAACGTTTTGCAGCTACGCAGGCAGTCTTTTACCAAGAAAACTTGATTTGAAAAACTAATGTTCGAATACCACGAATCAGTCTCCGGAACGCGAAACCCCGCCTATTTCAATATGCTGTTAGCAGCTGGCTTTCTGTCGTTAGTCAAGCTGTATTTCAATTTTATTGCCTTTAGTGTCAATACCTAACCAATTTTGTTTGGCTGGGTTTGGAACACATTCTTTAATGTCTAAATTTCTTGCGTACCTGCTTAATGATTTGCTTCCAAATTTCAATGTCAATTCATATTCTGTTTGCCCGTCTTTAGTCAATAAATGCTTTCAGGAGTAATTTGTTTATTGTCATTTACAAACTTTGAGAATAGTAACTATCAGGTTGGTTTAGGAAAACACCGTCACACCAAAAGCCTTTGACTTGGTCATTTTCTGAATGCTCAAATGCTTTACAGATTTCGTATTCTAAAAATGCACAAAAATCTTGGTCTAACATTTAGTCAATAATTTTTTCTTGTCACTGTTCAATTGTTTTGTCTTGGAGCTATAATAATTCAAAAAACTATCAACGATTTTGTCAAAGAGTCCGATTGGTTTCCGAAAACCTTGTCGAAATTTCTATTAAGTCCGCTATTGAACTCCTGCTTCTACATGCCATGCGTTTGTCCGTCAAACTCTTTTCCGAAAGATTTTTCGCAATTGTCAAAGGTGTTCCAAAAGTAGTCTTTAAGTTGTTTTATGAAGTCAGCAATTACCTTTTGGTTAAAGCTGGCCAGTCATTCGTGCATTTAAAAACAAAGTTGCAATGTCCTTTTGCGTATGATCTTGTTTGTCAATATCAACCAAGTTGTATAGAGTCAAGTATGTTGTAATTTTGTTCTCCATTGTCGTTGTTTAAGCTCGCAGCTAACTTTTTACGGCCTGGCAATATGGCGGATTTTTAGCACAAAGTTCAATAGAATTCCTGCTGTTGAACCTTGCACAAAGGTTTCATAGAAGCACTTCAGCCATCATTGCCCAAACCGATGTTGGAAACAGTAGTTTTTTTCATTCGTTCAATAATTCAATTAGTTTTATTGGGGGTTTTAATAGTAATTGTGCCGTCATCATTTGGTTCTTTTCCAAAGATTTCAATAGTGCCGTTCAAAGTTACCAATAAAAATCAAGGGATATATTTCCGGGGTCTTCATTAAAAAATTGTTCAATTGTCGGATAGATTATTAACGATAACGTCAATACGTCATCTTTTCTATTGGGATAAAAAAACGTTATTCCTTTTTTGTTGGCAGGGCACACTAATGTTCCAAACTGTTCAATTCAAGAGTCTATTTCTTGCTCAATTAATAAAGTGTAAGAAGCCGAAAAGTCACCACTAAATAAAGCAAAGACATCGTATCTATCTTCGAAATTGTATTGCTTAATTTCAATTTCTTCTTTTCTTATATTTTCTTTTGCAATTTCAAACAATTCCAATTCTTCTGTTTCCCATAAATGAACTTCGTTTTTTTTAACATAGTGAAATTGGTCTTCAAAATCTAAGACCAAAAATGTCAAAAGACTTGGGTAGTTTTTGATAAACAAAGGCATCATTATTAGGCAAAATGTCATCTGCTTTAAGCAAGACTTTTAAAAATTGTTTTGCATAATCAAAATCCTTGTACAAGTAATCGTAAGCTTTTGTTTGGTCTTTTAACTTTGAAAAGTGATTTTGTATTGCTGTATTTTTTTCGTTGTCGTCAGCTTGTAGATATATCCTTAGAAGATTGTCTAAGTAAAAATGAGCTTCTTCGCTGTTCTCTTTTTCATAAATAATGTCGCCATTGTCAAAACTCACAACATTATAGCCTAAGTCCTTAAGCGTTGAAAGGCAATTGTTCAGAAAGATTTCATACCCTTTCTCGTCTATGAGATTTGAGTAGTCTTCTGGAAGAATGAGTTTTCTTTTCAATATTAAAGTGCCAACCTTCTTCAATTCAAATCAATTTTTTTTAACTGTGATTAATTGTTCGCTTTCAAAAATGGCTGCTGGTGAAATTACTATTTCGTCCATTGGTATTTTGTCTCCATAACGTTCTTTCATTTTTTCTTAACGGCTTCGTGTGTTAAGTCAAAGTCGCTAAGTTTTTCGAGTTTCCCAACTTCAATTCCTGTCGCTCGTTGATATACTTTCCAAATAAGTTCTGAACAATATATTTTGTCGTCACTCCACTCAAAAGTTAAATCGTAATTTTTTCCTTTAAATTTTTCACCTTCCCTTTTCATTTTTTGAATGGTCTCTGTTGTCAAAATTTGGTCTGCGTTTTTAAGTCGTTTGATGACATAATGTCCATTTTTACCTCTGGCAATCCATTTGCCCAGCGGCGTTGTTTTAACTGGTTGAACTGCTTCATACACGAAAAGCTGTCCGTTTTCACTATAAATTATACCGCAATGAGAATATTTTGAATTGGATGCAAGTTGAATGGCTTTACTCTGTCCTGATAATGAAATTTGAAAAAGCAGGTCGCCATTTTTAATTCACTCTGGTCGACAGTTCCTTTATGTCGGCCTTTGATTTTCAAGCAAGTGCGTTGGGTCGTAAAATTTTCGTTTTAGCAGAAAGTCCTCCGGAAAATTATCGGTCCCGAAAATCCAAAGTATGATTATGCCTTTTTCATTGTCGTATTTGTTTATCAGGTAACTCACATTGCGTCCGCTTCCTTGTTTTTCAATCAATTCTTTGTTGAGCAACTCTGACAAAATGCGTTTTACTTGGTTTGCGATTGAAACTGCAATATGAGAATACTTCGTGTTTATGTGGTCAAGTGATAACACTGGCTAAAAGGGTTCCCCTGCTGGAACCCTGATCGGTCTATTCGTGATTATTTTACCACAACGCGCTTGGTAGTTACCGAACCGTTTACATCCGTAATAAATAAAATGTAAACACCACGGTCATGGCCCAATCTCAGTGAGAGAACAGGGTTTGCATGATTGGAAATGCTGCTAACAGTTTGTCCGAGTACATTTACTACCTGAACCTCACGAACTACTTCTGTTCCCTTAATGTAAACAACACCGTCAGTTGTTCAGCCAATGCGTTGAATTCAGGTACATCTGCAGTCACGCCTTTCAAAACGGTTGATTTGCGAATCAATGAGTGATCCATTGTCACACCCACTCCGATTCCGTTGTTATATGGAGCAATAGTTGTCCACGCCTCTCCTGGATCTTCTCCGATTTTTCCAAAGATATCGATGATTTGGAATCCATTAGCATATGTTACATATTCAGAAAGCGTTCCGGAAAGAGTTCCTTTTGCCAACATGACTGCATCATTACCGTTGAAGTAAAAAGCATTGGACGTATTGTAAACGGCTGAGTAAAATCCATCACCACGTACTTCGAGTGAATCCCAGATTGGTTCTTCCTGCCCCGATCCAAACGGATCACGTTTATCCAAAACAGCTACATATACATCATGCGGAGGAATGGAACCTGTCAACTGAACAGCATTTGCTTCGGTTTGCAGAACCCCGAAACCATTGAAAAACGAGTAATGAAGTACTCACTGAGAATAACGGTTTCGTTTGTCGGATTGTAGATTTCAATCGCTCTGTTGTTTGACCATCCCTCAACGTATTCTGAAATGAAAATCTGAGAACAGTCCTGAGCATATGCCGTAGATACCAACATTCCTAAAAAGAGTAAAGTCTTTTCATAGTTAACTGATATTGTGCTGAAGATATAGCGTAGAAGTATTCATGCTACCTGGAGGTAAGCCACCGAGGAACCCCAACTTGTGTACCTGCTGTCCTCATCTGAACTTTGTCCGAAAATCAAAGATATGTCAAAAAGATACACCTAACAAGAGAAAGCGCAACTTTTACAATGGTCGTGTATTTTGATGACACCTAAGCACGGCGAAAGTTAGTTTTCAGCCGCCATATTACCCAACCGATGTTATACGATGTTATTCTGTCTTTGGAAAATTTGCTGCTGTAACTTTCGGAATAATAATTACATAGTCATATCCATCTATTACTCTTGAAAGCGTAATATCTTTTACTTCAACTTTTCCTTGTTCTTTTGCGTCTCTGAGCTGACGCAAATCAAAGCAATGCCAATCTTCTGATGTAACTACACTGAACAGCGGCTTTAGAAATTTAAGATTATCACTATTTTCATCTACAGCATTTGCTGGAAAACCTTTAAATGGTGATCCTTGCATGCCTGATTTTCCCACAATCATGATGTGTAAAGAGTTTTTAAATTCACTGTCGGATATATTGTTCACTAAATTTCCTATGTCGTAAATTTTAAAAAAACTCTCCCCTTTAGAAACATGGATGGCTCCATACTTGAATAGATTTTTCTTATTATGCCATTCAGGATATACTTTCATCAGATTATTTTTCATCAATTGAATTCTCAAGTGGTGGTTTTGTTCTTTGTAAATTTTTGCTGTTAGTTGTAAATCATTTATTATTTCGATTTCTTCCTGACTTAATCTAAGAGTCTTAAGTTCTTGTAGTTGTTTTTCGAACTCTTCAGTCATTAAATACATAGGCTTGCTTGGGTCTTTTAAGAAGTCTGCAAAGTAGGCTTTTGATTTCGCTTCTATATCATCATAGATTTTCTTGGCTTTCTTATTCTTGGTTTTGTTCTTCAAGTCATTGCAGATTAGTCTATCTGCATTCATTAATATTTGGTCGGTGCCGTAAATTACTGTATTTGATTTTACCAATTGTTTAAGCAATTGAGATTCAGGTTCTAAGCCATAAAAAGCAAATACTTCTTCAAACTCATCTTGGTATTTTTTAAGATTTAAATCACTGAGTGTTTTGATTTTGGACTCGATAATTTTGCGGAATATGGGTCTGTTTCAATAAAGAAGTTATCAAATTTAACTTTTGTGGCTATAGCGGAAGTAAATAATGGGATTTCATTGGTAAAATGATCTTCACCTATGAGGACAAAATCTGATTTTTGAATTTGGCTAACTAATGTATCCCAACCAATTCCCCTAAAAGTATTGGTTTTGAAACTAAGTTGATTGGCTTTGATTTACAATTTTGGCTATCAAAGCATCTTGGGCAAGTAAAGTTAAAGATGTAGCCTGTAGGGCTATTACTACAATGAATGAACAAAATAATTTCATATTTATTTTAAGTTAGATGAATTGTTTCTAATTTTATTATTGTGTAGTTTTTCGGTTTAAAATCGTACAATGGTTTTCGGCTTGGAGAAGGTGGCGATTTTCAGAACAAATGTTGATGCGGAGAACCAATGTTTGATTAACCACAAATGTGTCTGCGGAGCACTGAACCGCCAATTTTGCCAAACCCGTGTTAGGCGTTTGTGCCTTTACTTCTTGTAGTCGATTGGATAATATTCTTCCCATTTCCAAGGTGTAAAAGTATCACCAATTAAGGTTTCTAATAGTTCTTTAAAAATGAATTCTCCATTTGCACTGTTGGTTATTATGATTATTGAAACTCCTCTGTCTATAAAATTTATATTGTAGTTTCTCCATGCATCATCGTGTCCTTCTTTAAAAAATGCTCTGCCATACTTGCATTTCAAAAGTCCCCAACCAAGTCCGTAAGATAGATTTATTGCTTTGTTTTCTGTTGTTGTTTCTTCTGTGATTGGTGGAAATTGTGTTTTTGAGAGTATTTCAATTTGAGGTGAAATCATTTCTTTAAACATTTTTTTGTCTAAACCTTTCTGTTTCATCAAATACTCAATAAATCTTGTATAGTCTGCAATTGTTGTTACCAAGGAAGCACCAGCCACTGGTGTAGTTCGCTTTTTCTTTGGGTTGAGTGTATTGTCTGCAAGGTGTCCTGTTGCGTAATTATCATCAAATCTTTCATACCAAATGTATCCTGTTCTTGTCATTCCAATTGGTTTGAAGATTTTTTCAATTGCCAATTCTTCAACATTTTTCTTTGTTATTTCTTCTATAACTAACTGCAAAAGTTTAATACCTTCTCCCGAATAAGCATATTTTTCCCCTGGGGCAAAATATATTTTCATAACACCAAGTGTGTCTTGAACACCTGTTGTTGGATGAAACCATCTAACATTTGGAAGTCCTGTTGTATGGCTTAAACACATTCTTGCAGTCATCAATTTCCATCTGTCGTCAGATTTCAGGTCTGAGAAATACGCATATTCTGAAATTGGTTTGCTCAAGTATTCGTAAAGAGGTTTGTCTAAGTCAATTACTTTTTCCTGAGCTAATTTCATGGTCAAATAACCAAATACTGCTTTGCTAAAAGATGCTGCATACAAAACCGTTGAAGTGTCTGAATATTCGTTTTTATCTATGTTTTTAAACCCAAAGGATTTTATGTAAGCCTGTTGATTTTTATTGAGTATTGACAAACTCAAACCTTGAACATTAGCCTTTTCCATTAAGCGTTTTACGGTTTCGTCAATTTCAATAGCTGAGATTTTACTCCCGTCAAGTCTTGTGATTTGATCATTTTGTTCAAATGCCAAGTTTAAAGTCAATATAAATCCTAGTAAGATTTTGAGTTTCATATTTTTTGTTTATCGCTAATTTACGTGTCGCTCTGGCATAACGCCCAACGGGTTTAGGGCTTTGCAATGTTGAGGATTAGAATTCCGTCAGTTCAAATGTAGCACAAAAGGTTCATAGAATTACTGCTGCTCAATTACTTATGTCTGCCCCAAAATCGCAAAACCCATGTTCGGCGTATGTGCCTTTTTTACCGTAAGTGTTTGGGTTTTAGGTTGTTTTCTGCACTATCTATTATTTCAGCAATTCGTTTTTGTCTCGTTTCAGATGTCTTGGCACTAACAAGCCAATACAAAATGATTTTCTTCGATGATTTACTTAAACCCAAAAAGAAATCTTTTGCTGTTGATTTTTTTATGAATTCTGCTTCCAAATCGTGTGGAATAAGTAATTCTTCCACATCGTCTAAAATAGTCCAAGAGTTATTTTGTTTTGCTGTCTCAATACTCTTAAAACCTGCTTCTGTCATTAATCCTTGCTCAATGAGTTTTTCAACTTTGTTTTTGTTTATTTTAGACCACGTACTTTTGGGCTTACGTTTGCTGAAAAATTGGTGAGATGTTTCTTGATCGATTGAAATTCTCTTGCTGTCTATCCAACCAAAACAAAGTGCTACATCAACGGCTTCACTCCAAGTTAACGATTCTATTTTTGATTTTTTCTTATAATAGACAAGCCATACGGCCTGCTTTGTTAGATGGTTCTCTTGTAACCAGTTGCGCCACTCCGTTTGACTTTTCGGATAAAATATTTCTGTTTCGATGTTCTGCATTTTTATTTCAAAATAGTTGCGTCAAGTTCTATCTACAATGATGTGAAAAGTCCTTTTTCACCGTTTCTGTTCATTTATTGTCTGGCTGATTATGTTTGAAGGGGCGCTCTTGGCATTACGCCTGTTAGCGGTAGGTTTTATTTCGCTATTGATATTTTTTCAATCATTTCTATTGCCTTTTCTATTAATTCGTCCCGACCTTCTTGAATACCTTTAATTGTTGGTTTAACTTCAATATCAGGAACAATGCCTATTCTTTGGGTTTCTGTTTTATCAGGATAATAAACCCCACGACCTGAAATGCTAGTTTTAAGACCTCCGGGCAAAAATATATAAGCTATTCTGCCATCAGCTCCTGCGGTTTGGCTGCCGATTACGGTCGCATTGCCCGTTGCTTTGAAAGCCATAACCGTGTACTCACCCAAACTTTGAGTTATTTCATTTTGTAACACTAACAGGTTTCCAGAAAATGGCTTCTTAATCCCATACATACGTACATTTTGAGTCCAATAAAATTCACCAGGATTATTAATATTTCTGTGCGTAAATACAGCAAATGGCTTTTTTGTTGTTTGAAAATAAGGTAGCAAAGAATACATTGCCGTAATATCCGGGTAATTCCGCACGTCCACTATCACACTTTTTACTTTTTTCAGAAGTTCTTCTATTTCTGGTGTATCATTTCCGTTGAGAAAAGCCAAGTTTAAATAAGTATATCATTTTTTAATAGCTTATACCCTTTTTGGTTTTTGAGTTTAAACCAACTATACCAATCTAATTCCCGTATTTTGTATAAAGACACATT
>JADKCC010000055.1 GCA_016714785.1 Saprospiraceae bacterium | reverse complement strand
TCTGAGCAAATGCTGAATCATAGAAAAAAATCATCACAACAGCCACCGCCATTACCTTCCAAAAAGTTGTCAAAGAAAAGTTCATATAGAAATTCGTTTTGGTTATCAAATTATAAAATAATCAGATACCAAGAACACAAAGTGGAGCTACATGCAGTTTTTATCCGTGATATGCGGGTGTCTATGGGGCGATCATGGGATAAAAAACTGTACAATATCAACTACCGCAGAGTGCCTTGGACATCTGCGTAGTTATACTTATTTTGAGACTGAGACTAAAAAAAACTTAATAAAGCACGAAAGTAAAAGACCTTTTAATACCATATAGTGCATTGTTATATTCGGTTGTATATTCGTATATTTGGTTGATATATTAAATTTTCTTCAATATTTACCACTTATACTGTTGTGTTTTTATATGATCTTTGAGCATCTTTAACCCATTGCGCGACATGGTGATGCGTTTGCCACAGTGGAGCTCAATTTCTTGATTTGCTGCATCGATATATCGCACTTTCTCAAATTGACGAGCATACTTGGCTCACCTGAAAAATGAAGCTTCGGCTAGCAAATCTGCATAAAACTTCGGCGGCTGTCCGCCAGCCCGCTGCTGTTCTGAGTATCTACTATATAGATTAGGCCCATCTGAGCGCACATATTTAATCTCATCTGCTGAAAGAGCGATGATGTTACCTTTTAGGAGAGGCAGAATGGGTGGTTTGTTGGTTCATATTTTCCTGAGATCAAAATGGGTTTATAAAAAGGATCTAAGGTTTTTTGAGGTTTGGTTGAATTAGTGCTTATTAATAATTTCAAGTCATCATTGTGGTATATTCAATTAAATAAAATTTTGACAAATGTAAACTTCATACTTAATATGTAAATCGAATATCAGTGTATGTCAAGATATTCTTTATCTGTACCTTATTTTTTCCCAATCTATAAATTTGCAGGTTGGTAAAAAGTATCTTGCCTAGCAAATAAGCGTATATCGATCTTTCAATTGCTCCCAGAGTAAGGCGATTAATTTGGTACCTAGATGTGTATTCGCTTCATTAGAATTAGATTAGAAAAATAATGGATAACAAAAATATAATTATCTCAGGTTGGATGATGTGTCATCCACTGAAGCTCATGTGGAACTTGTAAATATGGCTTACCTCTTATTAAAACTCGTTGGAGAGTTTTCAGCTTTTACATTTGTTCAGCTGCTGTTCTAAGCCATGTCTTGCCCAATTGTTAGGGATGTTATTGCAACACGTTTTCGGCTATGACTTTAACCTAATTTAATGCAAACTAAAATCAATCACTAAAACCCTTTATAACGACCTTTTTATCAATGTATTCATATGGATTAATTCTTGTAAAAACAATCCTGCAGATTCTTTCTTGAATTGTCTGCAATAAGCTTCTCCATCAGAGCAAATGATAAAAATACTGCTTTCGTCGTCATAACAACGTTCAGTTGCTTCCGAATTTTCAAGTCGCTCAAAAACTCCATTTTGCACGGACAATCATCAAATGCAACATAGAAAATTTTACATTTATATCACCTTGTTGCTTAATGTGCACAACCAATGCCTTCCAGTTGTTGCTTGGTATAAAAAAGCCATTTAGAACTCAGGCTTTTGAAATTTATTACTTCACTATCAGCAATTTCAGCTTGTTTTGAAAAACCTCTTAGCCACGAAGGAGATATTTTAAATTCCGAAGCATAAGAGGGTCGATAATAAAGGTGTTTTCCATCGAATACAAGACCTGTGATCTGATCGTTATAGTTTATATTCTTTGTATGCCACCTTTCTGAAGGAAAACCGGCCCTATTTCTCCATATCCTTCCTTCATTAGGTAAAATTTCACTCTTTGCTAGTCGATATGCTGCTTTGGCTGCGAATTCAAAGGAGCTATATTCAAGTTTGGCAGCACTTAACGATCCCGGATCTAATGTATGCACTCCGCCTACTAAACAAACTAATCCTTTGGTACCATCAACATATTCAATAGAACATCTTTTAAAATTTCCCCAGCTCATTCCTGAATCATCGCGCCATTCCGTCCTATGAATTGCATCTGGCCCATATAATTTTAATTTACTCTTTCTTGACTCTTCTTCCTTTCTCTGGTTTTCTAGTGCAACCCTTTGACCTTTATAATATGAATCTATTTGATTTTGAATTTCAATAACTTTAGAACTATCTCCTTTAAAATTCTTAACGAACTTTTCTTTAGATGGAAATATCTCCATTCTTTGTAAATAGATATGCCAAATCATTAATTTCCCTTTCTAAAAATGGAATTTGTGTTTATATTTAATGCAATCGTCTATATTTCTGACATTACTTAAAATATTATCAATTAAATTTTTTCTATTTTTATCATTGGGATACTTTTCTAGGTAAGAAAGTGTTTTTTCTATTGAATTTGTTAGTAATACATTATTGAACTCTATATTTTTTTCATTATATTTTAGAAGATAAAGAGCTCGCTTCTTGTTATCATATTTAATTAAATAATTATTTTTAATTTTTATTGGCTTACTTGAACGCAAATATGATTCATTGTAAATCAACTCACAGCCCACATTCACGTCTTTACATTTGACTATGCTTGATTTCTTTGTGTTAAAATCATAAATTAAATATAATTTTTGTCAATGTTTCACTCTTTGAAAAATTCTAAAATAGATTTTGTTCCTTCAATAAAACTATATCGCTCATTCAAAAAATCTCCTGGTCTAATAAAGTCTTTAGTGTTTATTTCAATACTTTCTCTTAAATCAAAGTCATAAAATATTTGATTCTCAACATCAAAATAATGTATGAGAGAGAATGATTATCAATTAAGATATAATCACCTCCAAAGATGTAATTATTATCATCTCTGAATGAATGCTAGCCTTCTTGGGGTGTTCTTTTAGTACATCAAATTCATCCAACAAAACTGATGATAAGTTTTGGCAAAATGCTCTTCTTGCTCGACATGGTTGTTAAAGCCACTAAAACTAAAGTTGAATTAATTTTTCATTTTAATTTGTTTTATTGCTGATAACTTCAGTGATCATCATGTCTGAAACGATTTACTTATTTCTATCAATGATTCGTGCATCATATTAATATAATATAAATATTATCTTTATTTATTACTTGGACAACAGAATAATCATAAGACAAATAACTAAATTTAGAGCCTTTATCATTTTTAACTTTGTTGCAAATGTTGGGTTTGTTGCTCAATACAAAGTAAAAATTTCATTTTACTCCTGTACAGTAAACTAATTTGATTAATCTTTTTCTTTATCTACACCTTACTTTTCCCAATCTATAGTATTTGAACAAGTATTCTAAATCGTATATCTAACAAACCAAGGTATATCGATCTTTCATCTGTTCCCTGAGTAAGGCGATTAATTTGGTACCTAGATGTGTATTCGCTTCATCAGAACTTAGATTGGACACGTACTTATGACCTGGACCATTGTCTTTATATTCCAAGGTTAGCTTACCTGTATTATCGAGTTTTGTGGCAATATTAATTTGTGGTTCATTGACATGGGCGAAGGCATGTTTTATACTATTGGTGACTAACTCATTGACGATAAGACCCAGCCGCATAGCATCTTCTGCATTGACATGGTGATCTGTGAAATGACAAATAAAATTCAATTCTTTATCTGGTAAGGTAAATATTTTTCTTTAGCTGAGATACCAATTCTTCCAGATAAAAAGCCAAATTGACCGTAGTAGCCTCATCATTTTTGAATAGATTGCTATGTACAAGTGACAGTGCTCCTAGCCGATTTCTGTCTCCTGTAAGATTTCGCGTGCTTCTGTATTTTGGGTTCGTCGTCCTTGCATCTCAAGCTGTGACGTCATGAAGTATAAGTTGTTCTTTACCCGATGGTTGAGTTCTTGGTGGAGGAGTTGGATTTGGTCTTTTTGGGGTATAGAGGTTTTATTTAATAGTTTTCGATTTTGACTTTGACGATACACCAACAGAGTCAATAAAGATATCAAACCCAATCCTATAGCGCCACCTATCAGTGTATTTCGTTGTTGGGTTATAATAGTACTTTGCAATTGTTTTTCTTTTTGTAAGGCTGCTGTTCTTTCGTTGATATCATATTCTTTTCGAGTTCATTTACTTTTATATTTTTCAGATCATAAATACTGTCTTTAATGGCATAGGCATGTTTTAAATATTTGCAGATTTTCATCGGCATGTATCACGGCTTCTGCTTTATTGAGATATTTAATTGCTTCTTCGTAGTTGTTTTTCTGCATCCATGCTGTACCTTTGATAAGATTTATATCTAAGGCAAACATATCTGCATCTTCAACATTGTCCAAAGCGTCTGCATACTTCAGGGCTTCATCATTTTTATTTAAATCCAAAAAAGAGTTGGAGACATTGGCCATAGCGACATTGGCGTAGTAGGTCTCTCCATTTTTTTGAGCATCATCAATCGTTTTTTTCAATAAATTTATGGCTTTATCATCTTGGTTTGTCCCTCTGTAGGCGTCTGCCAAAATCAAATTGGCTTCATAAGAACTATTTGCTGTGTCCAATGCTTTTGCTTTTAGCGCGTATTCCATGACTTTGGGCCAGTCTTCGTTTTTTGAAAACACAACAGCAATATTTGTGTAATCAACAATTTGACTTTCGGTATCACCGAGTTTTTTGTCTATATCCAAGCATAGCAAGTGGTACTCTATTGCTTTTTTGTCTTTTCCATTGAGGTCATACATATTGGCAAGAGATGTGTATATCTTCGATAAATATTTATCATCCTTTGCTTTTTTAGCATTTGTTATGGCTATTTGATAAGCCTGTTCTGCTTGCACAAAATCCAATAAATCTCTATGACAATCTCCTTTTACTTTGTATAGCTTGGCAAGAATTAGGATGTTATTTAGGTTTTTATTTAAAATGATGCTTTCTTCACAAATCTTCAAGGCTTAGCATACCGACCTTTTTCTTTAAGGAAAACACTTAGAGTAATTGCTTTAATAATGCTAGGAGTATGATTTATGATTCGTGCTACCTTTACCGCCTTGTTGGCGTAAAGTATGGATGTATCTAGATGTGTACTTGATGGAAGTATAGATAGTATCTCTTTGACCAATGATGTATCTAGTTGGCCAGTTTTTATTTTATTATTGACAGATTTTTTGATATCTTCTATAGACTGACATAACACAAAACAAGGAGTACATGCTAATATTACAATGACAAAATATTTTTTTATAAACATATCTACATTTTTACCAAATTTACAATTCCAATTTAAATTGTTGTAGATACCCAAAATACCAAATTTCAATATGCTTTGTTATTTAGACTATCCCCATCCCTTTAAAGCAAAAGTAATAAAAAAAAACAATTCAGATAATATTTTTTTCTAAAGTAATACCGGTTTAACCGAATATCACATTACATAGAACCTAATATAAATACTACCATATAGGAATATTAAGATTCCAGTCGCCAGGCTCTAAAATATCAACCTCCACCACATTTTTATTATTACTAAAGCAAGAAATTTCATATGAAATCTTTACATTTATTGGATAAGTAAAATATTCTAAACCAAAACTATCATTGTATGGGTCTGTGCTTGATTTAGTTTTACCATTTTGCATCTTTAATTACAACAGAATAAGTTTTTGTACAAACATTACTTTCAATTAGTCCTCCATCAGAAATCATTAAATAAGGAGATTCTAAAGTGCCTAAAATAACTACAGGTCTTCCCTGTATGATCCTGTAACCATTTTTACGCTTTTCCGTGTTGGATATTTTTCACGACATACTTTCATGGCTCCCTACAGCAATACTCGTTGTTCTCCCAAAATCCAGCCCTACATCCGACGAATATTGCAAAATTGGATGACTCGTCTCGTTCAGTTCCATAACCATGTTTTTTATCATTTACCCACTCACCACTATAATCGTAGTTTAGTCCTTCGGACAAAATACCGTAACCATGCCTTTTTCCATTTTTAAACGTGCCGATATATGATTTTCCGTTTCCATAATAATATTCACCGCTCCCATTTACACAATCTCCAATTTTACATTCAGGCTTGCTAAAATCATAATAGTCAAAAGTCAAGTTCCTCTCCTGATATAAATCTCCATTTCCAGTATAATATTTACAGTTGCTTTTACTTTTTCCCATAATCAATATTTCGATTTTATCAAATATCATATAATTTTCACGGTGCAAACATAACAACTTTGATGACCTTATTTTACCTTCATTATCTACAACTAAAGATCCTTGCATGCCAAAATTAGCTTCTATGCTGTAGTTTTCATGTTTCAATACACCTTGCATTTTAATTGGTTCTTTGACTTCATCAGCTATATAGGACATAAATAAGCCTTCCTTATATATTTGAAATATACATACTTATCTTCAGATGTTTTTGTAGCGTATATGCCACCATGAAGAAACATCGATGAAAATTTTCTTTTTATTATAATACTGTATCCATTGTCGAAAGGTTATTGTATTCAGGGTCTTAACAAACAATTTCACCTGATGATGGATTTACCTTCGCCCTTTCATACATATTGTAACCCTTAAATCTATCCACGCAGTCAATATTGTAAGTAAGTGTATTTTTAAACATATTATACCAATTGTCAAATGTATTATTGGGACTAAATCTATAGATTTCGCTATATGCATTGAAGCGCGTAATGGTTATTAGTGCGATGCATCAAGTGAAATCGCTTCTTCGTTAATTTTAATTGCGTATTTAATGTCGCTTATCAATTAGAGCCGATGATGTTAGCGCTTTACCATACTCATGTACTATCGTAAAATCATTACTAAGCCCATTTTCATATGCTTTTTTTAATATTTTATTCCTTTCTTTACTATTTCTTTCATAATGGGCCAATATAACGTATGGTTCAGCCCATTGAGGATATTTTTCTATCAATGAATTTACATTAAAGATAGCACTTTTGTGTGATGAACGTTCATGCGGAAAAAGTGAAATTTAATCTTTAATAAAATCATCCTTTGCCTTATTTGGTTTTTATAATCTTTTCTGTTTGTGCCTACTACTATAAAACAACAAAATTAAAGAGAGAAAGTCAATACTGCTTTAGTCACTGTTTGAATAAAATTTATCATATTCTAATATCTATTTTTTATAATATTATTTTAAAACTGTAACATCCCTTTATAGATTATAACTTCACCATCACAAACTCCATTTCTGCCACGTACATATACTCCTGACGTCGCTGCATTATGCCTTTATGCATACCATCCCACCCTTGCCCAAGATTATTTAAGCTTAAATTTGTTTTGTCGAACATTATATTTCCATACCTATCTAAAATTTTTAATGACTTAATATTGGTAGTACCTACGCCGCCGAAAATAGTAAAATAATCATTAACTCCATCTCCATTTGGCGAAAAAACATTTGGTACGAATACTTTTCTTTCTCTTGAAACTGTTACTAATGTTTCTATTTTCTGTTCGCATCCTATATCATTTCTTACAATTACCATATAGTTTTGAGTAAAAAATGGTTGAGTTTCGACAGTTGTGCATGTCGGACAATCAACTAAGTTTGTGGTTGCCATATAATTTCCCCCAATGTATAATTTGGGCTGCACGGATAAGGTTATTTTCTCTCCCAATTGAATGCTATCCCTTGAAGCTAATATACTCGCTTCAATTGCAAGTGGTTGCCAATCTCAAAATCATCAATCCATCTGCAATTATTGCCATCTATCATAACAATTTCATGATTGCCTTCTAAATTTTCAAAATGTGCTTTGGGAGCTTTGCCCATTATCAATAGTGATACTCAATGGCTGCACACCTTTTATGTTTTCTAAATAAAGCTGTCCATCTGATGTATAACTGCATGTTACAGGAATGGGTTCAGTTCGTATGTTAATGGAGGAAGGCTATTGACATAAATTGTAGAATCTAAAATACAACCATTATCAACAATAGTCACCGTATATGAGCCAGATGCAATGCCTTTATTTTGATTAGTGTTCCCACCATTGCTCCATAGCACAGAAATGGGTAAAGTACCCCCTTCATGAAATACAGTTATACTCCCATCCAAACTCCCTACACAACTCTCATCTATTACTTCAGACTTTAATGCCAATGGTTGTGGTTCAGTGATGGTCACAAACCTAGTTTCCAAGCAATTGTTTGAATCTATGATCTGCACCGTAACTTCACCAGGATATAAATTCTCAACACTATTGGTCAATGAACTGTTTCCATTCCAATTATATTGATATGGGGATGTTCCGCCCACTACATCAGCTGATATTGCGCCATCTGCAAATCCGGCACAAGAAACATTGCTTGCAGTAATGTTAGCTTCTAAAGGTACGGCTCATTTATGATTGTGTATCTAGATTTGTGCAATTATTCAAATCAGGAATCATTATGGAATATCGGCCCGCAGGCAAATTAGTTCCATTGCCAGAACTGAAATCATAATTGTATGGAGGTGTACCACCTTGCGCCAATACTGTAAGGCTGCCATCACTACCACCATAGCATTTTACATGAGTTACAGAGGACGTGCTCTTTAGCTCTTCCAGGCTGTATAACAATAGTCTCCGCGATTTTGACATCCATTTTGCGTCGGTTATCGTCAAATTATAACTTCCTGCTATCAAGTCTGTTAAACTTGATAATGTGTCTCCTGCTTTCCAATCAAAGCGAAACGGCATAGTACACTCCTATTGCAGCTATATCGATAGCACCATCAGCAAGTCCAAAACAGCTCACATCAGTTACTGAACGGACAACGTCAATACTATCTGGTTTGCTTACAATTATAGACATAGATTGTTCACAATTTTTCCAATCCGTTATAGTGACATTGTACATCCCAGCATCTAAGTGGGTGACTTCATTTTCTGATGCTCCATTATTCCATTTGTAATTGTAAAATGGAGTCCCACCTTTGGAAAAACCGAGATACTTCCATTTAATGAATCCCAACATGTAGGTTTGATTTCTTTTGAAAAATAACCAATGAATCAGGTTCATCAATAATAATAGTATCATCAATCTGACACCCTCGACTGTCTGTAATGGTATAACTGTATGAGCCTGCAGATAAGTTATCAATCGTGGAAACTGTCCCCCCATTGCCCCATTTATATCTATAAGGAAATACTCCATCTAATGCTGACAATGAAATACTACCATCATTCAGTCCATGGCAGCTAGGTATGTAGACATTTGCCCAAGCTCTGAATGGCTTGTTTTCGATCCAGATGCTATCCGAAGCAGTACATCCATTTACATCTGTGATTGTAACTTTATAAATACCATAATCAGGGGTGGTAATGGTGTTGGTTGTATCCCCTGTATTCCATAAAATATTGGCTATCTTTGACTCACCACTTTTTTGCCGCATATAAATTTCGATTGGGAGAAACAATACAGTCACTATTGTCATGGAGCAAAGTAATATCAAAGGCATCACTTTCTATATAATAGCTACTTTCCGTGGTACAGCCATTTGCGTCAGTGACAGTAACAGTATATAGTCCTCTACTCAGTGCATCCAGCTCGTAGCCTAAATCTCCCGTGCTCCACCTAAAACTGTATGAAGATATGGGATTTGGCCCTGAAGCCGAGAGTAGTATTTGTCCATCACCCATACAAGATGCATTTTCTACCTGAGCCGTCACTGCCAATGGTGGTTTTTCCACCAGTATAGGTGTGCGGCTACTACCACAGCCCATTGTGGTATTATATACTTCTGCGTAATATAATCTTATCAAGTATGCAATATATTTATTACCACTAGCTACAGGTACTGTTGCCTGTGCTGAGTCATACCATCGACTTCTATATTTAGGTCATTGGAGCATGATGCGCTACTCAGTAAAAGAACCCTGTACTACTGCAAACACTACCTGACTCGGATATCGTAGGATTTCCCAAAAGACTACAACTGCATACATCATTATTGTCTGAATAATCTATAAATGGTATAGGGTCTTCCCATTAAAAATAACACAACAAACATCATTAGGTGGTGACGGCCATAATAAACTATAAGGAAATATTTCATATTGCCCCTCAGCTGCGTTTATATTATCAATAACTACATAATACTTTCACCATCTGGCACTTCAAATTCATAATAAATTGCTCCATTACCAAAATCCCAATAAGATGCATGTGGTATACAATCTGTCAATGCACAGTCTGTATATAAAAAGACTCCCCAATCTTCCGGATTGCCAGTAAAATTGCTAAGTTCTACACCAACTCCACCGTGACAAACATTCTGGTCTCGAGCAGTCACTTTATATACCTTTTCACCTCCACTCCATGTTGCACCCGAACAATTGTGAATATTTTTCTTATCGGGTAGATTTTGAGTAGAACCGTGTGTATATACAGGGCATCAAGATACCATGCATTGCCACAACTCCACTCTTTATTCATCTCTAATTCAAATGCACCAGCGCAAGTGAGATTGTTATTGCCACCTCCTATATCTGTTACACCCAATACTGTAAAGTTGAACTGATACGGTGCTGTACAATTAAACTGTCCATTAACAGACCGAATTTTAAACATAATAAGTACCAGCAGAAAGGATATTATTATAGTAATAAGTGCAATTAGATGCAGTTTCTTCATGTTTGATATTGCCATTTACATCATATACAGTAAAAGTAGCATTTAAATTTTGTGGTGCACACAATTGCCAGCGCATCACTACTCCCATTTGGAATTCAATACGGTACATGTCCACATCTGCTGATGTAGCAAGATGGCTTTCTATGGCTGCATCATGTCCATTAGTGGAAACATTCATAAATGATGGATTGTAGAACGCTTGTGCGGTTTCATTCGGCTCTGCGATGGCATCGGGGCGGGGACTGCACGGGTCTCCTATTTGATCATTACCGCCGCCACCACCTTATTGCCAATTCACAGTAAGATTATATCTACAGTTTGTTGATTCAAATGTTGTACCTCGATTTACCACAATAAAATATGTACCTATGGATTACCTTTCCCAAATAATTCGTTCAGGATTGTATTTCTATTCCTTTGGCTAAAAAAACTAATTCCTTATTACCATTGTAAAAATATAAATCCAAATCATTTTCAAAATCTTTGACAGTGATATCAATGTCCCCCATTGGTTTGTTACTACTTTATAGAAATCAGGATCATCATAATTACCGTTAATATTTGGATAAATGCTTCCTGAATAATTTACACTGCCAAAATTTTGTCCGGCGAAATAGGAAGCCAATCCAAACCCATTATTCGGTTCATAAATATCACT
This sequence comes from Saprospiraceae bacterium, assembly GCA_016714785.1. Lineage (GTDB taxonomy): Bacteria > Bacteroidota > Bacteroidia > Chitinophagales > Saprospiraceae > OLB9. The sequence continues at coordinate 5,654 of JADKCC010000055.1, read as the reverse complement.
ACAATCGGTAGGATTAGAACCTAAATAGGGCCTCCAATCTATCCCCAAACGTATTTCATCATGACAACTCCATTGATTATAATTTGCACCATAAACCAATATGTAATAATTGGCTGACAAATCTGAAACTTGGAACTCTATTCTATCCCCGATTGGATGAACATTCTCACTTAATCCGACTAATTCATCATTTTTAAATAATTTTATATTAAAATCTTTATCAGTTTGATTAATATTACCAAGAATTATTCTAATAGTACCAACATTTGAGAAAGTCAATCCATAGTAATCTAAATCATTTGGCTCAGAAATTTTCAATACTAAACCTTTATCATCCGCAGATTATTGAAATTACCTACAAAATGCGCTTGCGTTCGGGTATTATTAGGCTCAATTCATCTCCACAATTATCTCACCTGAAGAGCAAACCAAACTACTTCTAAAAGGGACAAAGCTTTGCATTCTAGTTATTTGCCCATTATTGAATTTTTGTAGTACAATGGAAAGCAGCAAAATTATACGACATAAAATTTGTTGTCAATGGATTAAACCTAGTAAATCTCCTGTAGCTACGTATTCGCAATAATCATTAACGGTAGCACTGCCTTTGCCTTGAATATTACAATCTAATCCACAGGGTCCAGCAGGTGTATCGGCAATCAAGTCTCCTGCAATTAAAGAATTTGAACCGTTGGGCAACTCATCAGTCACTAGACATTGCCCACTTACCACATTACCTGCACCAAAGGTATGAAACAATCCAAAAAAGTGGCCCATCTCATGAATGACAAGACCTATATCCAAGCGAAGCAACTGCCCTTTATCTAAAAATACTGAGTTTTTAGCAGGATAATTTGAATTTGGGAATTCAGCACTACTACCGCCATTACTTGTATTAATTTAATATACATTTATAACGTTAGGATCATAACAATTGGCTGCTAAATATGCTCCTTGACTTTCTTTGTCAAACACTGCTAAATCATCATTATAGTAGTCAATGAGTTCACTACATGCTTGAAAAGATACACCAATTTTGCCGAATTCACTGTTTAATGCGCTCAAATACCTATTGACATGATTATTAGTAAAAACAGTGGTTTGGTTTGTACCCTTTACGTCCCAATTTTTATTAAGATAAATTTAGATATATTTTAATTATTTGATATGTAGGGTATAACATTCATACGACTAATAAATGTACATTATTATGATTAATTTTTTTATTACTATTCAATGGAATAAAGTGTGATATCATTGATCTCAACTCTTCCTGCACCAGCAATCACAAAACTCAATTTATCAAATGTAAAATCCAAAGTAATTGGCTTTATGTAAGTATTTTTTTGGTTCATAAAAACATAATATTTACCATTATAACGCCTGATAGTAACCTTATTCCAATCTGATTCAGAAATATCTATGGACGGATTTCTTTCTAAATATCTTATGGTCTCATTTTTGGTTTTGTCCACATGAAAACAGGATAATTCTTGTTTATCATTAATTATAAAAGAGAATAAATCATTGTTTCCATTGCTTAAGCCAATACCACCACCTCTACCTTGTGTATTAAATACTTTTATGTTTCATTCTATTTCGAAATTTGGTAATGAACTTAAACTTGTATTTCTATTTACCCATCTTATCAAATCATTTCTACTATTTTCAACAATAAATTTAGAAGTCAAAAATTTTGTAACGAAACCATCATTATTGATAAGTCCCCATCCTGCATTTCCAAAATTAAAATTTTCGAAATAGACTACTTTTTTCTGGGTTGTCGGTATAGCTCCGTAGTCATTATTTGGGTCAATATCACCTGCAAAAAAATGTGTTTCGAGAATTTCTGGTTCTATATCTTTATAGCATGATGTCATAATAGTATTAATTAAAAATATAAATATTAGATATTTTATAATTTCTACTTTAAAATATTTAAAAAGAACTTTTTTTAGACAAATGACTATATTGTCAATAGTATTTCGGATAATTGCCATATTTTATTAATTTCAATTTTAATTTAAATTTTTGATCTTTTTTTAATCTATTTGCACAAGCATTCTGCTATTGCATCTTCTATTGTATTAAATGGTCCTTTATCCTTTGTCAATTTCCCATTATCATAAAACCACTTTTTACTTTCTTTACATTGAAAAAGTAATTTGATGAATAACCACCAGTCCATTCTTTCATTTTATACACTGCTCCGTTACATTGAAGTGGACCCGTTTTTTCATTCACCCACAAAATTTATTTCTATATTCGGTAATACATTTTTTCTTCTTCTTTCTTTCTCTTTAATTCATGCTGTTCCTTTTCTCTTTTATCTTCATCATCAAATCTTTGTCTTTTAGCATTATCAGAATCAAGTGTACCTTGCAAATCAGGACCTAAATCCTCCCACTTATATGCAGTAGGGTTTCTCTTTTCATTCAGTACAGCACCCAACACCCCTCCATATCCGTAGCTTAATGCCATACGACCATTGGGTTCACCTTTTTTAAAATCGCCATCTATATAGAACTTTTGAAAATATAGACTTCCCTTACCATCAAACATGCCATTTAAAAAATTACCTTTATAATAGTAGGCCCCTGTACCATCAAAAATACCTGTATTGCGACTTGTAGAAGTTAGTTCTCCATATCCGTGAGCTAAATCATTGAGCCATTGTCCATCATAACAAGCCGTATTTACACTCTCCCATAAAAAATAGGGAAACCATTTCGCAGGTTCACTTCCACAATATTTCCTTTTCCACTCATTTTGCCATCAACAAATTGGCCTTGTGTAGGTATTTCCGTCTTTGAATTGAATACGACCGAACCATTCAGCTTTCCATTTGAAAACTGTCCTGCCATTTCGTAAGAGAAAGTGATACTTTTCGAAACTATTCTACAATTTTCTCCTCAGTTTTCCACTTTTGAAGTTACCTATTTCAAAATAGTTATCATCTATTTCTTTTAAGATACCATTTCCCATGGCATATTTTTCTTAGCATCCCATCCACCTATGTAGTTTGCTCTGTTATATCTTTTAATTCTATTTGATTTCGGGAAAAGTGCTAAAAAAAGCATCAAATTTATTTTCAGCTGTATAGATATCTGCAAGAATTATATCTTCTCCTATTTCCCTCTAATTGATCTCCATGTGTATTATTAAATTGTATCAATCTTTCAATATCATTCATTGTTTTTACCATAGAAACTGCTTGATCTATGGCTCTATTTCTATTTTTAGCATTTGGATGTAGAGCTATTAAATTTTCAATCTCACTTAAATCTAAAGTTGGTACTAATTTATCAAAAACCGTATCAGCGTATCTACTTTTATTAGTATATTGTTTAAAAAAAACATTTCTGCATCGGATAAATATTTTTACAAGTTCAGAAGCTTTTTTTTTCGTCAAATACGATATCTGGATATCTACTTTTTGCATCAAGAATTTCAGCAATAGACTCAGACAATTCGTAATATCTTTTTTGTGCTCCCGAGACATTATTTGATAGTGGGTTTAAAGCTATTAAATCAGGTATTTCATTTCTTTTTATTACCTCCAAACCATCATTAAACTTGTTTCCTTCTTTGTGCTACTTCCATAAGCAGTATAAAATATCCTGACATCATTAATGCTTTTGACATTAAAATCTCTTTCCATTGTACGTAGAAAGCCATATTTGGGATATCAAAATTTGAACAATTAACATATGAATTATCAGCATCATGTAGCCATGACTGAAAAGTTAGTGGATGGCGTAACTTTATTCATTCCTGATAAATTTAGGGTTAAGCTTACGGAAGCAAAGCCTAAGAGTGCCCCTAAGCACCATTTAGCTATTCTATTTGGTTTCCTTTCTTCTGCATCTTGACGAACAAAGAAATTCCATCATTGGCCGTATCCTAAAGTAGCTCACTCCTGCAGAATGGAGGCCCATAGCCCCATAACCTATCACTGTAGGTCTTTTTTATAATGCGGATTGTTACTACCTTCTTTAATATGGTCAGGAATGCCTACAAACCCCTGAATCTGGCTTGTAAGTCATACATCCTCGAAGGAATACGCATAATAATGAGTAAAAAATATATTTCTATCTATCTATTTTAGTTATTTGAATTTTATCCCTTTACTTTATTTAAAATGTTGAACTAGATTAGTGATGCTGCATAACTTTTACTAAACCTTTTAAAATATTAATTGCGAGGTTTACACAGCAAAATTGTATTTCAAATTCAGCTTTTATTTAATCACTTAGGGTTTTAAAATCTATTTCGGCCCCATTCCAGCTCCTACTGATATACTAATCCCATTAAAAGCAACTTTATTCTCCAATGACCGACCGTCTATAATCTATATCAAATCTTAATTTTTTTATAAATGTTGCTATACCAAATTTAAAAAACGGAGTTGAAGTATTCGTGGCATACATGGGAACCTTAAGGTCATCAGAGTCACCTTCTTTTCTATTACAATAATAACATAACTGCGAGTATTGATAGCCAATGCCTGCATATGGACTTAAATGTACATTTCTCCCAATAGAACCTAAATATGGTAAAAAAACATATGATAAACTAAAATCAAAACCCCTTTGGAAATTTTTCATTTGGATCCAACCCAGAAATCTCATGCTTGGAGTAACTTGTTTTTCTAAAAAACACATCAAAAAAGATAGGGTGAAAGTTAATCCGTCCGCCATAACTTATTCCTCCTGAATTAATGTAGGCTTTGTTTTTTAAATTATTGAAGTATACAGAATTTAGAAAACTAGAACGGTTATAACCTACAAAGAAGTCAATACCAATCCTATCTTCAGCGGATAATGTTTTTTCTTTAGCTTCCTCTTTATCAGCATATTTTCCTGAAGGTAGTTGTGAATATAACCTACTAAATGAAAACACTAATAAACTTGTGGAAATAAATAAAATCTTAAATGACATATTACAATAATACAAAAGATTAGCTAATAAAATACATGTAAACATAGGTTAATCCGCCTTAACCATAAGTTACTTATTGATGTATTCTACAATAATCTTAATCTGCACATAACTATTCCCAATTTGTAATTTAACAGGCTGTACTGTTCATGAAAAATATTTACTGCTAGCATCTTTACTACAACTTTGGCAACCACTTCATTACTTCTGTTTTATAAGTCACACCCAATGGTATGCTGTTGCAGCTCATTATGCCCATAGATATACAACGTTTCATTGTCGTACTTTTGTATCAGTCTAGTATTAACTGCGTATAGTTATGCGTTCTCACTATATACGGTACTTTAAGTCTGGATACTATTTCTTTGAGATGTACATAATGTCTTACCTTGTCTGTCTTAGTGATGATGTCGGTATAGCTACTATCTGACTTGAGATAAAGGATATCTGATTTTACGATCTTTATATATTCATTTTTGCCTTTGACATAGACAAAATCTGTTTCGGTAATTAATGGTTGATGATCTATTTCTACGTAAGTATCATGATGGTTGTCGTGCTTATTATGAAACGCAAAATCAATGGCTACTTCTAGTTGTTAGCCGAAAATGGTTTCACTAAATTATACCGAGGTTTGAATTGGATTTAGCTCGGTTTCGAGTATTTTGGTCAGACAATGCTGATGTATAAATTAATGGTGCATCATTAAATTC
>JADKCC010000054.1 GCA_016714785.1 Saprospiraceae bacterium | reverse complement strand
TAAAATTCAGTTGCCTCATATGGGCTGGAATGATGTTAGGCCTGTTAAGTCGAGTCCTTTATTTAGAGGTATGGAAACTGATGCTCGTTTTTATTTTTTGCATTCTTATTATATTTCTTGCAATAACTCTGAGCAAGCACTTGCTAGTGCAGATTATCCAGATTCTTTTGTTTGTGCTGTGAATCATAAGAATATATATGGGGTCCAATTCCATCCAGAAAAAAGCCACCATTTTGGAGTTAAGTTATTAGAAAATTTTGCAAAAGATATTTAAAAGTAAATGTTAAGACCTAGAATAATTCCATGTTTGCTCGTTAGCAATAAAGGTTTAGTTAAAACTATTAATTTTAAAGATCTGAAGTATGTTGGTGACCCAATAAATGCGGTGAGGATTTTTAATGAAAAGGAAGCTGATGAACTGATGATAGTGGATATAGATGCATCTAGACTCAAAAAAGAACCTGATTACAAAAGCATTGAGTATTGGGCATCAGAATGTAGAATGCCACTTTGTTATGGTGGAGGTATTACTACTGTAGAACAAGCACAAACAATTTTTTCTTTGGGAGTTGAAAAATTGCAATTAGTTCTGGCTATTGAAGACCCAACTTTAATTTCTAGAATTGCAGATAGAGTAGGTAATCAAAGTGTGGTAGTGGTTTAGATGTAAAGAAAATGTTTGGAGTGTATGAAGTATATACGCTTAATGGTAAAAATCAAGTGAAAGAATCCGTTGGATTTGCTGTTGATGCTGTGAGATTAGGTGCAGGAGAAATAGTATTAAATTCTATTGATTTGGATGGCACAATGAAAGGCTATGATTTGGGTTTAGTAAAATCTGTTCGTGAAAAATAAGAACTCCACTCACTGTTTTAGGGTGCTGGCAATTTAGAACAATAGAAAACCTTGTTAAGGAATTCGGAATAATTGGAGCGTCTGCTGGAAGTTTATTTGTATTTAAAGGTGTTTACCGTGCAGTTTTAATTAATTATCCAGATCCAATAACCAAAGATGATTTAGTGAAACGGGCAATGAATTATTGATTTAATGAAAATTCTATTCCTATCTATATCCAGCGCAGTCAGCAATATCCAAAATCGAGGAATTTATCCAGACCTTATGAGACATTTTGCAAATCATGGTCATGAAGTTTATATAGTTTGTCCATTTGAACGTCGAATTGGAAAGGAAACAAAGTTTACAGATAGAAAAAATGTTCATATTCTTGGGTTAGAACTCTAAATATGACTAAATCTAACTTTTTTGGAAAAGGGATTGCCACGATTTTAATTAGTATCAATTTGATGAAGCAATAACCAAATACTTAAAAGTATTTCATTTGATTTAATTTTATATTCTACACCTCCTATTTCATTTAATTCATTGATCAATAGACTAAAGTATAAATATAAAGCAAAAACCTATCTTATGCTAAAGGATATTTTCCCGCAAAATGCTGTGGATTTGGGCTTTATCAGTAAAAATGGGGTGGTGTATAATTATTTTAGGAATAAAGAAAAAAAGCTTTACGAATTATCTGATTACATCGGTTGTATGTCACCTGCAAATACGACATATTTATTAAAAAATAATACTTATCTTGATAAAGATAAAGTAGCAATATGTCCTAATGCAATAGAAATTAAGGAACGCGTTACAATCAATAGGAAAACTCTATTTCAGAATATAACATACCTTTTGACAGACCTATTTTTCTCTATGGAGGCAACTTAGGTGCTCCACAAGGAATAGATTTTCTCTTAGATACATTAAATGAATTTTTAAACAGGGATGATTGTTATTTTCTTATTATTGGAAGTGGAACTAAATCTAGTCTTATAAAGGATTGGATAAAACTACACAATCCTTCTAATATTTCTTTTATACCTATGCTAAGTAGAGAGAAATATGAGGAGCTAGAGGCTTGCTGCGATGTAGGAATGATTTTTTTAGATAGTCGATTTACTATACCAAATTTTCCATCGCGATTACTTGCTTATTTGGAATGTAAAATGCCTGTCATTATAGCTACTGATGGTTCAACCGATATAGGTACGATTGCACAGCAAAATAGTTTTGGGTTATGGAGCCATTCAGGTGACATAGATAAAATCAGAGAAAATATTTTAACATTAATTTCAAATGTTCAACTAAGGGTAGAAATGGGTGTAAATGGCTTTGACTTTTTATCATCCAACTATCATGTTTCAGTTGCATATAACGAGATAATTCAAAAAATAAATTAAACATTTTTGAAACGCTTTTAGATATACCATTAGCGATACTGATATTAATTCTAACAGTTCCGTTTTAATTATTTTAATTTTAATGAAACTTTTTTAACAAGGTGCTGGAGTTTTTTCACCCAAACCCGCACAGGTAAAAATGCCAAACTTTTTAAAAATTATAAAACTAAAAACGATGACAGATGAAAGAAATGTTGATGGAGTTCTTTTGCCTGATGAAAAAGAATGACCAAAATAGGTAAGTTCATACGTTCCACGTCGTTGGACGAATTGCCTCAACTATTTAATGTTTTAAAAGGAGACATGTCATTAGTTGGTCCAAGACCACTTTTAGAAAAATACATACCGTTATATTCCCAAGAACAATTCAGACGGCATGAAGTTAAGAATTGGATGTATGGTATGTTGATAATCAAAGTTTTTGGTTGGATATTAAAATTCTCTGGATGACTTTATTAAAAGTAATAAAACGAAAAGATATAACGCCAGAGAATCCGGCTGTATTTCAACCTTTTAAAGGAAATAATTAATTTTTATGCAAGATATAGCCATTTATGGAGCAGGAGGCTTTGGGAAAGAAGTTGCTAGTATTATTAATATACTAAATGCGAAAGAGCCAATCTGGAATTTAGTGGGCTTTTTGATGATGGTATTGCGCAAGGAACCCAGATTTCACATTATGGGAAGTGTTGGGAAATATGGAAATATTAAATAAATGGGATAAGCAAATTGCTATAGTTTTTGCCATAGGAAGTCCAAGAATTCTAAAATTGTTAGTTGGAAAAATCACCAATCAAGAAGTTTCTTTTCCTAATATCATACATCCTGAAGTGTATTTTGCTGATAAATTATCTCTGCTTTTAGGTAAGGGAAATGTTGTCGTACGTGGCTGTTCATTTTCAGTAGATGTAACCATCGGCGATTTTAATCAGTTTAACAGTATTTCTGCTTTGGCTCACGATGTGAAAGTGGGTTCGTATAATGTTTTTATGCCATTGACAAGGATTTCTGGAGAAGTTAGTATTGGAGACAGTAACTTTTTTGCGATTGGTAGTGTTGTATTACAGAATTTAAAAATTGGCAACGATACCAGAATAGGGCCAGGTAGTTATGTTATGACCAAAACAAAAGATGGAAATTTATATATGGGTAATCCAGCTAAACGCACAATACTATAATTATTAGTTATGGCAGTATTTAATTTTAACAACATCAAAGTAAGCGGGATTTCTACCGTTATTCCAAAAAATATTGTGAAAACTGAATCTTATTTTAGTTCTTTTGGGCAGGAGGAAGTAGAGAAGTTTATGGAAATGACTGGTATAACTGAAACAAGGCGAACGTCTGAACATCAGACAGCTTCTGATATGGCGTATAAAGCAGCAGACCACCTTCTGAAAAAAAAGGGAATTGACCCTAAAGAAATCGGAGCCTTGGTTTTCGGAACACACAGTCCTGATTACAGAAGACCCGCATCAGCTTTTATTGTGCAGAAAAGATTGGGTGTGCCTACGGAAGCTGCTGTATTTGATATAAGTCTTGGTTGTTCATCCACTGTGTATGGATTGCAGGTTGTTGCTTCGATGATGAGCAATTCTGATATAAAAAAGCAATATTAATTGTTGGTGATACTGCTGGTAAAACAACAAATCCTAAAGACAGGGCATCCATTATGTTGATTGGAGAGGCAAGTATTGCTATTTTATTGGAAAAAGAGGAAGGTGCTTTACCAATAACATCACTAATGCGATCTGATGGCGAAGGGTACAGATATTTGATAGTTCCCGGAGGTGGTTACAGAAACCTTAATGCGAGTCATAATGAAGTTGTTTGTACAGATGGCAATGTACGTTCTTTACATAATTCTTTTATGCAAGGTATGTCTGTGTTTACATTTACCATTTCAGATGTACCTAAAGCGATAAAAGATTATTTTGAATTAACACAAACGAATGTGGACAGTTATGATTGTTTTGCATTTCATCAAGCAAATATGCTGATTCTAAAACAAATAACAAAGAAATTAAAAATCCCAGTAGAAAAAATACCTGTCACATTACAAAAATACGGCAATACATCAGGAGCATCACAGATTGTGACATTATGTGATACATATGGGGAAGTTGAAAATAAAATAATTAAGGTTATGCTAATAGGCTTTGGCGTGGGTATTTCATGGGGAGTGACGAGCTTAACAATTAATACGTCTGATATATTTTCAATTATTGAGGATGACTCTGTTTTTGAAGAAGGAATAATTAATTCAGTTACTGAACTTTAGGCAAATATGGTAATTAATGTGCTTAAATACTTGGAGGATTCGGCTCTTAGAATGCCGAAAAAGCTAGCTTTTGTTGATGAGGCCAAGACCATCAATTATGATGATTTACTTCAACAGAGTAAAAAAATAGGAAGTGCAATTTCCAAAGAATTAGATGGGCAAATAAGGAAGCCTGTAGTTGTTTTTGTTGATAGAAATCTGGATAGTATTATAGCTTTTCTGGGTGTTGCCTACAGTGGTAATTTCTATGTTCCCATTGACATACAAATGCCAAAGATGAGGGTAGATTTAATTCTGAAGACACTAAATCCCGCTGCAATGGTTGTCACACCTGTCAGCAAAACATTTAGCTTTGAAGTAGCTCCAAACCTTAGGGCAATACATTACGAAGATGCAATTAGGGGCGAATACGATGATGTAGAATTGGGTAAAATACGTAGAAAAATAATAGACAGGGATCCATTATATGCAACTTTTACATCTGGCTCAACAGGCATACCCAAAGGTGTACTAACATGTCATCAATCAGTGATTGATATGACAGAGGCCTTGGTGGAAACATTTGACTTCAAGGAAGATCATATTTTTGGAAATCAGAATCCTTTTTATTTTGATGCCTCTATTAAGGATATCTACAGTTCTTTGAAATGTGGCGCCACAATGTATATTATACCTAAGTCATATTTTATGATGCAAGGAAAATTAATGGACTACATGGTAGAACACAAAATTGATACTATTATGTGGTCGGCTTCGGCTATTTCATTGCTTGCAAATTCTATGGCTTTTGAAGAAAAAAAGCCGGTATATTTAAAAAAGGTAATGTTTTCTGGAGAAGTGATGCATAATAAAGTATTAAACTATTGGAGAAACAATTTACCCGATACCAAGTTTATAAACTTGTATGGACCTACTGAGATTACTTCAGTATGTACATACTATATTATTGAAAAGCAATTTAAAGATGATGACATCTTACCAATCGGGATTCCATTCAGAAACTGTGAGGTACTGATATTAAATGACAACAATAAACAGGTAGGACAAGATGAAGCCGGTGAACTTTGCGTTAGAGGATGTTGCTTAGCTTTAGGTTACTATAATAATCCTGAAAAAACAGAAGAGGCATTTTGTCAAAATCCACTTCACAGCTTTTATCCTGAAAAGATATACAGAACAGGGGATCTCGCAAAATTTAATGAATTTGGAGAAGTTATGTTTCTTTCGAGAAAGGACAATCAGGTTAAACACATGGGGCAAGAGTGGAGTTAAATCGAAATTATTCTTAATTCAATGGATAAAATTGATGCTTCTATTTGTTTTATGATCATGATGCCCAAAAGATTGTGGCAGTATATAAAGGGATTGATGTTGATAAAAAATATATTTATGGTGAGCTTAAGGATCGTGTTTCAAAATTTATGTTCCCTAATGTTTTAATTCAACTCGAAGAATTGCCATATAACCTTAACGGAAAAATTGATAGAGCAGCACTTAAAGAAGGTTATAAGAATAAATCTTTTGTAATTGAATAATATAAGTATAATACAGGATATTAGTGAAGTTGAAAGTATTTTCGAACAATATTTTCATCAAGGAACCCTGACAAATAATTATATTCTTGCTAAAGAATATGAAAATGCTATTTATAAAAGATTGCTCTACAAATTTATTTCTCAGGAGAATGCATTTATTCTGTTAGATAAAGGTAATTGTTACCGTGTCTATTATTTTATCAATAATACAGCTTTTTATGAAATTCCTAAGACCGATAAAGTCATGGTTCTTGAAATTCTGTATAGAGGTGAGTCTAATTTCCCAGAGCAAATCATTGAATATTGGAATAATAATAATTTTAAAGAACATCTTCGCAGAGATTGCTATTTTCTGAAACCTAACCAAATTGTAGATGTGAAAACTATTGTGGACCCACAAGTTAAAATAAAATTGGCTGATACATTAGAAGAATCTGAATACGCTCAGTATTTAATCAATAAATACCTCGATCCATATACCGGTGATCCGTTAAGTTTGGAAAAACTTGAAGAATATAGAAATTCTGGGTATTTATTTTGTGCTTATTTTGGTGATAAAATGAGTGGTATTCTACAAGGAATTCAAAAATAATGTTTGGTGGTTGGGACATATTGTTGTGGATGAGATTTTAGGGTTTTGAATTGGCAATGCATTGACAGAAGCATATATTCAAAAGGGTTTGGAGTTATCTTGCAATACCTATCAGCTTTGGGTCATTCCAGATAATGAGCCTGCAGTTAATTTGTATAAAAAATGTGGATTTTCTTACTTTAATCGCTCAACCATATCATTAATTCAAAAATAATTTAAATAATAATAATTGATGACTCGAAAAATTTTAGAAATACTATCGGATGTAAGGCCGGATCTTGATTTTGAAAATGAAATATCATTAGTTTCTGATGGCAGTTTGGATTCTTTTGATATAGTGACTATCATTTCTGAACTTAATGATGCTTTTGATATTAAAATAAAAGTAAATGATCTTACACCAGAGAATTTCAATTCTTTAGGAGCAATCAAAACTTAGTTGAAAACTACAGGTGAAAAATTAAGAGATGAAATTTGAAGGAAAAAATATTAATTTTTGGAGTAATTTCAGCAATTCATCAAAGTATTGCTGAAGATTTAATAGAAAACGGGGGCTAGTATAGTGTTTATCAGTAATGAGATTCCTAGAAAATGCTACCTTTTCCCAAATCATAAAGGATGACTTAGTTCATTTTAACTATCACAATACAGAGAGTATAGCGTCTTTATTTAATGAGCAGTTAACTAGATTTTCTCCATTTGACGGTATTGTCTTTGCTGGAGGTATTGGTGGTGTCAGGCCAATAAAATTAAATCAGCCGAATTTTGTTTTGGATATGTTTTGTGCAAATGTTTTTTCTTTCATGGAAATTGTAAGACATGCATCCAAGAAAGGTTTTCTTAATGATGGCTCGTCCATCGTGGCGTTATCATCAGTATCCAGCATTAAAGGGGGTGGGTAAGCAGTGACATGAATCTTGGTTTTATAAAAGATAATATTCAACTTAGTGAAGATGATGATTTTAAGAAGCAGGTACTAGGAGCGATTGAACCTGAAGAGATTGCTTATTTGGTTTCATTTTTATTGAGTAACAATGTTAAAAGCATAACTGGTACTTCAATATTAATTGATGGAGGTTATACATTATAAAAGCTAATGAAAGAAAACAAATTGTTATTCCAAAATAAAACCATTTTGATTACTGGAGCATCATCAGACATTGGTTTGTCCGTGATCAAACATCTTGATGCTGAAGGAGCCAAATTGGTATTACACACTTCAAATAAACAAAGTGAAGAGAAGTTAAAAGAAGTATTGTGTAATAACCCAGGAATAGTTTATTTTAATTGTGATTTCTCAAAACCTCATTTAATTGAAGAAGTTTATTTATCATCTGGATTAGGTAATATAGCACTGGATGGGTTTGTAAACTGTGTAGGTATGAGATCAAGGAGGCCTATAAATCTGATCAAACCAGAACATTCCATAGAAGTTATGCAAACTAACTTTATTTCATTTATTGAAATGATCAGGATTATAACAAAAAAAAATCGCTTTAACTCACCTTTGAGCATAGTTACTATTTCTTCCATTTCTTCGGTGTCAGGTGGCGCTGGAGTTACAATTTATAGTGCTTCAAAAGCAGCAGTCGATGCCGCCGTAAGATGTCTGTCTAAAGAATTGGCTCCAAAAGGTATAAGGATTAATTCAGTAGTTTGTGGTCAGGTTAATTCAATGGCGTATCAAGAAATGATGCAATCAAAAACTGATCAACATGATCCAGTGATGGAAAGGCAATTTTTAGGCCTTATTCAGCCAGATATAATTTCACAAATGGTGATGTTTTTGCTTAGTGAACAATCAGCTTACATTACAGGAAGTTTGATTCCTGTCGATGGAGTTATTTATCATAATTTTAAATATTTATAAAATGACAAACGAAAAGTAATTGGTTTAATTGAA
>JADKCC010000053.1 GCA_016714785.1 Saprospiraceae bacterium | reverse complement strand
TGTCATCATCAAACCAAAAGCGCAAGCAAAAATTAGTTCTAAAGGCTTCAATCGATTCGTTCTTGTAAAGAATGGTTTTTATAAAGTGGGATAAATAATTTTCCACTCCATAATACAATAACTGTTTTACAGGCTTACTATCACCGTGCAGGATAAAATGTTTTACAGGATCTTTAACTATTTCAAAATAATCATTGTACGCATGCTTATCATTAACTAAAAACGCTCCTTGGCGAAATCACCAATTTTGAATTCATTTCCATTTACATAAAAGCATAGAGGAATTGTATTTGGACCATTGATGGAAAGTGGAGTATGCACTCCACCTTCCAACTGGTACCAAAAGCCTAATTGTTGTTTTGATATTTTTACCAGAACACAATACTTCATTCTTTAATTTTTATGGCTTTTAGAATACGCTCTTCAAAAACTTTCCTCCATTACAAATCGGATACATAACCAAATTCTTTGGTTTTCTTTGCTTTTTGTGCTTCAATGTAATCAGGGTCTTGCTTTATTGCTGCTTCAATATTCATATTATTAAAACCTGCTATAAATTCTTCCTGCTTCATATTGAAACCGAAAGTTGACGATGAAACTTTATAGAATAAGTCAGCAAAATCCATAAAACGTGGGCAAGGTGGTTTGCCTGGCTGTGGATTATTTACAAAGTATGCCCCTAAATGTTCCATCATCTCAGGAGTTACAGAATTACTAAAATCAAGATATTTCATTTCTCCAGAAGGGTGTAAACACAAAATCCCTCTTCGCCTAAAATTTCAATCGTCTGCTTTTCTTTTGGAACAAGTATTTTGATTTAAAGTTGGGATTGCTAATCCCTTGAAACCTCTTTATTTTACATCCGCATTATTTTCCTTTTTAAAGGCATTTATTTTAATAATTTCACTTGGAAAATTAATAGGTGTAATAGTAGACTTTGCCCTTTCCATTCCTCCAATACCACGTATAAACATCTGAGTGTAATATTCATTTGCAGCTTTCGGGTTTATCGCATCAAACCAATCAAAAATTCGGGCACCTTTCCCTGCAAAAGCGATATAAATTTTGGGCGGCATATTCTTAACAATAACAGGAACATCCTCTGAACGGAGCATTTCTTCACGCATCTTTAATGTAAGTTGGCCAGCGTAATACATAATCAAGCCGGTTACATAAAGATTTACGCTCATCAGTTCATTGCACTCAGCAGCAATCAGGCGATAGAAGTCTGGGAAATCGGAATCTTCTAACCTATCAATCAATTGCTCAAAGTAAAAAGGAGCTGTATTTTCGTTGTACTTTGATGGTGTTGTGTTCAGACCTTCAATCTTAATTTTCTTTTTTTCACACATCCGTAATAGAACTGACTGAAAATTCTTGGAATAGCGAGTTGCGAAAGCCAAACGTTGGGCAGCCCAGCGAATAGAGTTCTGCTTAATCATGGCTTTCCCACCGCCTTCCATTTGAGAAAGAACGCTAATGTCTGTAGTAGAGCCTCCCACATCAAATATCATTAGTAATTCACCTGGTCTTACTGGGAGATCTTCTAAAAAGTAATTCGCCACAGCACATGATTCAGTTAGTGACTCATTGTCATCTAAGGGTCTGAAATCAAATTTTAAAGGTCCATTATCTATTTTAATTTCAACAACACTCTTTGATTTAGAAGATTCTTGATTTCCCCATCCTCCAAAGGATTGGTAGGTGGGCGTAGGGAGTAGGATGGGGCTTCCCAACTATTCCCTGAATATCACCCCCAAGTATTTACTGTATTTTCACTTGTTTCCACTAACACCACCCCATGAACTTCCGGTGTTTTGAACCTGCCCAAGTATTTTCATCCCCATTCGTATTACCTTGAATGTCGGGTGGATAAACTAATAACCTTTAGACTCGACTATAGGGCTAATTTCACTTAATGAATCATAGATACCTCTGTATTGATTGAGAATATCACCAACCATAGAGGAAGGATAAGACCACTTTAAGGAAGTGGGTTCATGCCCCTCCTCGAAAAGCTGAGCATAAATATGAAGCATTAAAGAACTGAGGTACGCCTTTTTATGCCCTTTTTCAAGCGGATTGCTTGACCATTTCATATTGTATTTAATTCAGCAATACCTGCTCTGTTAAACTTCAAAGTGTGTTTTGTATTGTCTGAAGTTTCTATTGGTAAGTTTTTCTCAAAACAAGGAAATCCTCCAATAATCTCCTTCTCCAACAATTGCTCCTGAGTAAGGTTAGAAGGATTTGAAAGGCGCTTAAAATCGTGAATAGCCAAAACTGATTTTATGGCATTCGTTTTAATCTCATCATTTTGAAAGAAAAACACTTCATCCTCAACTGCTGGTCGTTCGTCATTATTTTTATTGTCTGAAGCAAGAAGAGAAATTCTTCTTCTTTTTCAGTGTCATTCCTTTTACTTCGTTATCTCTATCTGACCAATAAGCTACAGATGAATTTACTTCCAAAATCTATTCCCAAACGAGCTTTTGCAAGATTTTGCATCTCATTTGTCATATCTTTAGGAAGTTCTTTAATTTTATTCAGTTTATCATATCGGATGATAACAAAACCACAAAGATTATCCGATTTACCGTATGAGAATTTTATACCCTTAAAAGGTTGATTGCTTTCATATATTTCATACTTGTAAGGATTATCACTTACCTTTTGGTTGTTTTCAACTAACAAAGAGGATATATAATCAGGGTTATTTAAATCCTGTAATTTTCCATCTTTGGCCAAATAAAGCGGTTCGTTTTTATCATTTAACACTATTCTAAAGTGCTGATCATCATTGTTGATATCGCCTATAAACGGTGAAGCTTGAAACTTAATATCATTATGTGGTATTTCGTTATACATAAAATAACGGTTCCACTTCTTACTAATGAAGTTCGGCCAAAGCAGAATATCGAATCTTTAACCTCACCAGCCACTTTGTATTTCATCAATCACATTTCATTTCCGGTTTGACTATGTAATCGCAACCTCACATTTAAATATTCTCCCATATTATCCACTTCATATTCAGCAGATAGTCTAGATTTCACTTCGCTTGCATCTGCAATACCTGTTAAAGCTGATAAATTATTTCCAAACACATTTAATGCATGAGGGGTAAGTGGAAGCGTGAAATAGGCATAATTATTAGGCATTCCTTTTACATCTGCCCTCAGCAGCATAAGTGGTCTGTTTGCAAGAAAATTCTTATCTTTTTCATCATCTGCGCCAAATCTAAATTGAATTATTTCAGTAGTTTCTGGCAACAATAGTTCGGAAGGTTTGAATGAAATTCTTCCATCATAACTAGCTTTCAGAATAAATAACCCCTTCCAAACCATAGAGTTCAGTAGAGTGATTAAACAGTATGGAAAATGGTGCTATAAATTTATTGACTTCCGGTGTGCTTCCTGGTTTCTGAGAAGGCTTAACCCAACCCCTTTTGGAAGCATAGGTATCCATTTCTTTTAACCAATCTTGCATATTACCATATATGCTCGAATAATTTGGCTTTAGAAAGTTATCAAGATTATTAAATGTATTTTTGAACGCATCTGTTTTGTTAACTACATGTTGAACAAATGCATGAATAGCCAATAACTGTTCGGGTTGAATATCACTCAATAATGGATCAATAAGCTTGCCACTATTGACATTTACAAACGGCAATTTTTCACTAAGCTTGTAACCAACAGAAGTAAAAAGAAGGCTATCAGGTGATGTTGCTCTATCACTTACCGTTGAATGTAATTATATCAATAAACGGAATTCGTTCATCATTTGACGCCAAAGTTTGGTCGCACCAAAGTGGTTTTCGCTCAAAAAGCATATTACCAAATGCACCTAATGGCTCATATAAGTTTTCAGTTTCAAAAATGCTTTTTACCATCTGAATATTGAAGTCTCAAACGTTGAATCTCAATGTCCTTGTAGTTTAAGGCAATACAACTTATTAGACCTCTCCATTCGTTAATTAAGTTTTTATAAAAAAGCATAAGACCAGATGCCTCAGCATCTTTGTCGGTAACGTTATCCAAGGCATTTTTGAACAGATTTGCTCTAGCATATACCGTAGGCATACCTGATACAATAGCTCCAATATCAACTTTGGCTGTACCATCTTTTTCAATTCCCAATTCTGGAATAACAATTCCTTTTGGTGAAGTTATCTATTTCAGTATTACATCCCACTTATATTCTGATTTCCCAGGAGGGTTTGATTTTGATTTTATGGCTAATGCCTTTAATGTTTTCTCTGCCATAGCTTTTAATTAATAAAGTTTTGGGATTTGGTAATAGCGCTGTAAATATGCGCCATGAATTTTTCTTTAGTGGTATTCACTTTTTGAGTTTCCTCTGGTTTTACATCAATCAATGTATCTATAAATTTGTCAAATCGATTAGACATTAAACCACCACCGGGCCAATGATTTTTCTTTTCGAGAAAAAGTTCTCCAACATCAATTTTTTGCAACTCTCTGAGATTTGTGGTAAAAGCTTTACTGTCGAACATAAAACTACCTGGAGCAACAGTAGAACGGACCTGATATAACCATCCTGGGAAAAATTGCTGACCGCCATCCGTTGTGTATGCAAATTGTCGGAGATATTCATTTATCTCTTCGCATTCAGTATCCGGAATTGAGTTGTATTGAGGTAATTTTTGTTTTTCTAAACGAGTTATAAAAGCTCTCATTCCTGATTTTGGATCTGAGTTAAAACCTGCACCATTTATTGATAGAACTATGTGACCAAGTGAGAAAAATGCCCCTAATCTATTAGCAAAAACTTCACCCGCCTTATTTTCACTGCCAACAAAATCGTTAAATGACAGATTAAATGAATTATCTTTGAATTCTATGGCTTTATATAGGTATTCCGCTTTTTCAACATCAAAACCAGTCGATTTTGTCAAGAAATCATAAGCGGCACATGCACACAACATTTCTGTAATATGACAAGCGTTTTTTTGTTTTTCACCTCCAGTAATTGTATTACTTTCCTTTTCCTCACCCATCTTTTTACTTTCTACAGGCCACCCAATGTGATACATGGTTTTATATGTTCTTTGAACCGTTGGATCGTTTTGATAGAACTGCAAAGCAGCCTGGCTATTGAGTGGAAAAAATGAAGAATCAGCAATTACACTATCATCTTCGTGGACATCTGCTTGGCATCAGGTTTTTTGAATGTGAAATATTCAGTTAATAAAGTTGAGCCAAATTTGGTTTTACTAAAGTCCAATGTTGATTTGCCTCCCGAGCGTATTTGAATAAAATCCTGGAATGCTTTTGGAATTACCGGGATTGACGAAGCACCAGTACCACCAAATATCGAACCGAAAACAAACACACGAGCACCTAATTTACCCGCTTCATTCAGTTTATTCATGAAGACTTCAAGCTCTTGGTCTTGAGCTTGCTATATTTGAACCTGATGCTAAATTTCTTGCAGATTCAATTATGGCATGATACATTAGGTGGGATCCTAAATGTGTTTGAGCACGATATCCATGCGCCAAATTAAATTCCTGAACAGAATTTTCATCTAAAAACAAATCTGAAACCAGCTTATTGGCTTTTTGTTTTTCAGGATTGCCTTCAGCCAGCGTAGATATACTTCTATAGTTAGCTCTCACTGCCAGAGTAATCCGTCCAAAATCTATGTAAATTTAATTTAGCAGAAAAGAACGTATTAGCATTTGGGGTACCTCCTTTAGGGCCGGAATCGGAGGTTTTAATGCGGCTGTATAGTTCAATCAGATTTTCGGTTTTCGTTTTGTTACCATTTAACTGATCCGTATCAAGTGTTAAAACCTCTATTTCTTGATTATCAAACATTCCTATTGCATAGGTGTGTAAAGGCCTCCAGGCACCTCATACCTGTGCCACCAATACCTATTACAAATAATTTATCTTGACTCATTGATGTTTTTTTTTAAAGATTAAAACCAGTTTCCTAATTTGCCGTTTTTGAACACTTTGCTTAACACAAAGCCCAAAACAATATACACTACGAATCCAATACCAGCAGCTATTGGAAGTGATGCCATGTAATCATCATAGACCATCTGATCGTTTTCAGGATTTGGAGCCAACACGAATGCACTTAGAACATAGAACAAAACGGGATTAAGGATTGCCATGATCCAAAACCACATTTTACGTTTACCCGGATCTTTAGGATTAGCGCCACCTTCAAATTTAATAGCAGTAGAAATAACAGCGGCTATTAAAATGAATAAACCGGCTGCAATGATGGAAGTGATGTAACTGTTCATGTTCTTAATTTTTATTGTTTGATTTGTTGATTATTCAGATTTAGTGGAGTTTCCTAATTTAATGTAGTAGGAATACAAGATTTTACCTTTAGGGCTAACGGATGGTTCTTGAAGCGAATTTCTTATAGCTTCTGCCAAGGCATTATTTATTTTCTCCTTCTGTGTAGTTGAACTCCATTGAAAATCGTTAAGTTGAATATTTCACTATTAAATGTAGCGTCTTCAATTACGTAATCGATTCGTAATAATGCCGTATTACTTTTAATGTTTTTAAGCTTGTAATTTTTATGAAAATTTGTTACTAGCTCTACTTTTCAGGAGAATTTTAAGATGGTCTGAAAGATTGTTCATCATGAGAAAACAGCTCTTCCCAAGATTCAAGAGGTTTTGGATTCCCAGAAACGAAAATCCAATCTTTCTTTAATTCAGTTTTATCCTTTTCATAGCAAGCAGTTACTATAGGATCTTTTTTGCTTTCGTCAGACCATACATCATTTTTACCTTTATCTTTAGTCATTTTGGGTTGATGATTTTTTGCCTCTTCACATTCTGCATAATGTTTATAATCGTCAGTAACGTCATATACCCTAACAGCAACCTTATTTAGTTTATAGGAAGACTGATCAGAAGCGTTTAAGTATAGCTTTGCAAGGAAAATTCCATTCTCCTTATCAATAATATTCTGTACATACTTATCAACATCCGCATTCCAAACTTTATTGATGCCAATTACCTCTAAGGCAGTTTCTTATCTAAACATGCATTACTATTAAAGGTTTTCCATTGGTTAAACTGCTTATTTTGCATGCCAGTGAAATCTTTCCTCCATAATTATTCGTAACAGAATATGGATTGTTGTTCAAGGTAAATTCTTTAGTTGTATAGCGGTCCTTTAATGCATCGCGAACCATTGAAATCATACTAGACTCATTTGCACTTCCATGAGTGAAAACTGTAAAGTACAAATGTTTTGCACTTTTTATCTTAGACTTATTATTAACTTCCTCATAATCGGTGTAAAAGAAAGTTATTGAATTACCTTTTTTCAGCCAATTAATAAAGTAACTCTTGGGATAGTTTTCAAACTGTTCTTACTAATCAGTAGTATACTCTTCATAATCGGATACTAATAAGGCATCATTGTTTCCTCAGTTATTTTCTTTAAGGTCTCTTGAATAGGGCTATTATATCTTTGTACTGTTTTGGGTCAGAAACTTTATTGAAGAGCTCGTTACTATTGTAGTCAAGAGGATTAATTTTGCCACCGCCCAGGCAAACCATTCAATATCAGGATTTACAAGCTTATTTTGTAATTGCTTGTATAATATAATATGAACATTTTGAGGGTTTTTAGTGTACGCCTGAACTAAACCGTCAGAAAAATCTATGTAAACGGAACTTTTCCCAGATTTAGGATTGGAAGATTCACCCAGACTAGCACTGTAATAACCATCAATGTATTTTTCAACTTCTTTTTCAGGATGAAAATTGGAAAAAGCTTTTTTTTCACCACTGTCACCGCAGGATGATAAGAAGACAATACCTCCTGCAATAGCAGGAATCACGATTGATTTTAAAAATTTAACTTGCATGCCTATTTGTTTTTATTATTAGTTGAGTCTGTTATTCCTTCAATAAAACCATCCATTTGGTTACCGAGGTCTTTTATTCTTGAAAATCATTAATTCCCTTTACAGCAACAGCAAAGTAACGACCTTGCAACTTTCCAACTCTTTTACCTGTTCATCGAGTGTATTTTTCTCTGTTTTGTTCCAAGTCACTTTCAAGCTCTTGCATCTTTTTTTCAAGTGTAGACCAATCTTTTGCGGTCATTTCTTCTTTGTTTTGCTCAGCATATTCAATTTCTTTTTCAGCTTTATCAAGCCTTGATTGAACATTGTTGCAGCTGCTTAACGCTATAAGTAAGCCTAATAAAAGTATCGTTTGTCTCATGTCTTTAAATTTTGTTTCAATATTAGATATTTTTTTTGAAACTATCGGTAAAAATGGCTCTTTTGGTTTTGCGAAGTGTCGGCTTGTGTTTT
>JADKCC010000052.1 GCA_016714785.1 Saprospiraceae bacterium | reverse complement strand
AGATTTTTTTTTAACTTCCGCTTTATGCTCACTTTTTTTTGGTACAATTTCTTTTTTATAAGAATCTGCCAAGATAATTACAGAATCCTTTTTAAAATCCATTTCGGATTCATTCAATTTTTCTATATTCTCAATGTTTTTATTTTGTCCTTTACTTTTAGAATCGGCTATCGCCGTATTTTCTTTCTTTGGAGATAGCAAAAAAGTAAATATTACAAAGCCCGTAAATGCTGCAGCAAGAGAAATTGTTTTCAAAGAAATCAAGGGAGTTGAATAAACATTTTCATTGATAGCAGGGAACTTGCTAAGCAATGATTCGACTTGCATCGCATTTCTTATATCTATCAATTCCAATAGATGCTGCTTCTCTTGGCTGTTAAGTGACTTCAATACATCATCCAACTCTAAAGGCGTCAAATCATCTTTAATCACTTGTTCATACAATTCAAAGATATCATCATTTTCCATCGCTAAATCCTTTATTGGTTAAACAAAATCTTAAAGTCTTAATATTACTGCTCATTATTTGCCTTATACCGTCACAACTCAGACCAGCTTTTCTCCTATTATCTTATAATCCATATCTTCCAAAAATTTATAATAAAATACCTTTGCTGTCTTTTCATTAAACTGAGATATGCATTCCAATATGGATTTGTATAGGTCAATCTTATTGGTATCAAAAAAACCACTACGTAGTTGTTCCATTCCATCTATTGAGCCAAACTTAATCTTTCGACGATTATTAGAAAGTTTACTCTCTACAATCTTTTTAAAGAGGGCAAGTGATTTGCCCTCTTCTACTTCATTTTTTATTAATTTTATCCAAAATCTTTCTCTAGCTTGACTAAATATGTCTTCAACTATATTTCTGTTAAATACACCTTTACGATACGACACAATCTTTGTCATATGGAAAATTTTATGATCAAATTTTTGCCATATTTCTACATCCCCAGATAAAAGTTCTTTATTACTAAACATGGAAATATTTATATAATTATATATGATTTATTTCAATAACTATTGGAACTATAGAACCACTACCTCCACTCTTTATTTCTACTTTTGTTCTTGATTGTAGTATCTTAAATAATCTTTTTTCACCAAATTATATCACCCAAAACTATATTTAACCTTGGAAAAATGTACCTGAAGCAGATTGAATAGAATGTGTTACTTGTTCAATATCTAATTCTTCTTTAGATAGTAATACACAAAGGTATTCTAATCCTTTGTTCTCATCGAAAGCTATTGCTTGACCACTTACCGACTGTAGAAGGATTTCATCCCCTGCAATGCTCATCGCAGCTGACATCGGATTTCCGTTTTCATCATTAGAAGGAAATAATGTTGTCCCTATATTTCTTGAATCTAGATTAATAACGTACGCAAAAACAGGCTGATCAGCAAGTAAATGGACTCTAAACATATCGCCTTCAGTGTATGATTTAGTAGACTTATAAGCTAAGAATTCACCGAAAGTAACATCTTTTACAGGTTTATAGACATTAGAAGCAGTTTTATTAACTAGTCCTCTTGTTGGTGCCAATTTTCCCTTTTCTATCAATTGAATAGATGTAGGTATTTTATCACCATTGAGCTCTTGTAACTTAATCCGCACTAAAGTCATAGTCTTTGGTATCTGGTGTAATGACTATATCTTTTGGTGTAGGCTCTATATCATCTATCAGCTCCATTGCGAAACCTGTTCTATTGGCTAAATCGTCATACTTCATCCAGAAAAATCCTTCATTTCCCCAAGCAGTTCCCCATGAGTTGATAACTTCAAAAGCACCACCAAATTTATTGTCATCATAGCCAACTATCGTCATAGCATGACCGCCGATACTCTGTGTAATGGGTTCAGTGGGGGTATACAATGTGCCTCTAAACAGCACGAAATCCATATTTATTACAGAACCGATAACTACTGGTTTACCGCCACTTACAACATCCTTCATAGCTTGTATTTTCTTAGGAGTATCGTCATCAGTTAAGTCAAATAAAAGTTGAAAAGATGATACCTTATAATCATCTGCCTCATCATTCATATCTTGACTGACATAGATATGTGATGACTCTGGCACCACTTCTTTAGTGGCACATCCGTAGTTTTGCAAATGCTCTCCAGCAGGACGTAAATGACACCCTGACGCACAAGTTGGGTCTGAATTGATACTTCTATACAAATAACCTGGGGAAAATGCTTGTCTTGCTATTTCTGCTTTATCAGTGATATTATTTTTTTTTGCCCATAGAATGGTTCTAGCTGCATACCCAGTAGCCCAGGCTACACAAGTAGATGATGTACCTTGATCACCAGGTATTGGTGCGTACATCTTTATTGATGATGCTTTAGGAGCTTTATTAACTAATCCTCTTGTAGTAGCTTTCCTAGCTATTCCATAAATTGATTGTGGACTCATATCCAATCCCATTCCTTTTTTTTGTCCATAATTATTGGTAATTATAGAGAACAAAACGATACATACTAATACTAAATTTTTCATCATTTTTCTGTTGGTTTAATTAATTAATTTTTGAATTTTAAATGTGGAGATTATTCTATACTCAATATATTTGATTTACTAAGCTTGTTTTTTAAATTTTTAAATTATTTGTCATTAATTTTAGATCGTTCATTTCAATTGAAGAATAATAATCAATGACTTTATTATACATTTTTTCATAATTATCCTTATTATTATTTTTAGTTAATAAATATTTTTCAATTTTCAAAATAAAGTATGGTAGAAGATATTCTTTCCTCAAATGATCTTAATTCTAAAAAAATTTTGAAATCGTCTTTTTTAAAGCATCAGTTAATTTAATGTGTTCGTTATTTGTTAGTTTAGAAAAGAAAATATCATATTCTTTATCTGGTTGCCTATAGTCGTTTAAAAACAAATAACTTGATGCGTAATTCATTCGTGCAGCTGAATATTTCTGATATCTCTTTTTGAGTAGGTTTGAGATTTAGATATTATTACAAAGTGACAATTCCAAATCCAGCGTTTGTAAAGTCCTCAAGTTCCTCATTAATGATGGCTAATTTATCGTAATCCTTTGTATTCAAAAATATTGATTTTAATTCTTTAACCTCTCTATTATAATGCAAATCTCCGAGTCTTGTCGTTTCCTTAGTTAGAATTGTTTTAAGTTTATCAATTTGTTTAGTATTCATATATGGTAAACTATCAATGTAAAATTGTTTATCATCAATCAAAGTAGATTGTAAATTGCTTCAATCAAACAAGAATGATATTTTAAAACATCAGATGAAATTTCAAAATTATTTTGGAAAGTTGACAATTACCATCCAAAATCAATAGGTTTAACATCCTTATTATGAGCAAAATAAGCATCTTCTTTCTTCCTTTTTAATTTCTTTAAAAAATCATTTGTTTCTTGATCAGTAAAGGAAATACTAAATATTTCATCTAAATTTTGCTCGCCAAGTAAATCTGAAATAAGACTCAATGAATTCTTTATAAATTCTTCATTTTCAAAAGGTTTATTAACTAGTACTTGGGCTTTTTGATTAAAATAAAAATCCCTATTCAGTTTTGATCTTTCCTCAGGTTCTTGACCACCATACTTCAATACATCTATCCTCACTCTCTTCATCACATCTTCTATTTTTAAGCCTGGGGTGTTCATATGTTTAAGCAGGTTTTTAGTAAATATCCCATTACGGCCTCCATTAGAGTTGGAAGCTTTCTGATCTATTGATGCTGCAAAACAAGTAAAAAGCTATTGGGTATAGTAGAAGGCTGAACCCATACTTGTCCATTGCCTTCACCTCTGACGACACTGCGACATGCATCATAGATAAGTATATGTGTTTTATTGGCATCGCCACTCTCATTCATCAGATCCATGATATATTGATCTGATATACCATATTCTTTTACATCTGCCTTGAAAGGCTGAGCGGGTATGTCTTTGGATAGGATAAAATTATTTCCATCTGCTGATGCTCCATGTCCAGCATAAAAAAATAAACCTACATCATAGTTTTTTAATTTCTCCGCAAAAGATCTTAATGTACTCTGAATTTGATTTTTTGATGCATTGGTAAGTACGGGCATGACATCAAACCCTAATTCTCTTAATTGTGTGGTCATATCATTAGCATCATTGATAGGTTGTCCTCCTAGACTGTTCAGATGAAGATACCTATCATTGCCGATGCAAAGGGCAAGTCTTTTTTCAGTGGTGTTTGAGCCAAGAGTTTGTCCAATATTTCCATTGATAAGCCCTCTATCTTGAGCAATCATATAGTGACTACTAAGCAGTATTGCTACAACCGTTATGAATTTATAAATTGCATTCATTTTTTGTACTATTATTTTATTTAATAACCAAGTGACTTCAATTTAACTTTTGCATCTTCATTACCTTGCTCCGCTGCTTTTCTGTACCATTTCAGAGCTTCTGCATAGTCTTTTGGCAAGCCTTTACCATTTTGATACATATTCCCAAGGTTAAACTGTCCTGTAGCATTGCTCTGTTCTGCTGACTTACGATACCATTTCACAGCTTCTGTGTAGTCTTGTGGTAAGCCATATCCATTTTGATACAAATACCCAAGGCTACATTGTCCATTAGCATCGTCCTGCTCTGCTGACTTACGAAACCATTTTGCCGATTCGGTGTAGTCTTGCTTCACGCCATACCCATAAAGATACATATACCCAAGGTTACATTGTCCTGCAGCATTTCCTTGTTCTGCTGACTTACGATACCATTTCACAGCTTCTATGTAGTCTTTTGTCAATGAATACCCTTTTTCATAAAAATGACCATAAGCATTTTGGCCAAAACTATTTCCTTGCTCTGCAGACATACGATACCATTTTACCGCATCTTTGTAGTTTTGTACCACTCCATAACCATGTTGATACAAATACCCAAGGTTATGTTGTGCAAAACTATTTCCTTGCTCTGCTGACTTACGATACCATTTCTCAGCTTCTGAGTGGTCTTGTACCACTCCATAACCATGTTGATACAAATACCCAAGGTTATGTTGTGCAAAACTATTTCCTTGCTCAGCTGACTTACGGTACCATTTCTCAGCTTCAAGTGTAGTTTTGTACTAAACCATTGCGACCATGTAAGTAGTCTTCGCCTTTATTATTCCACTCGATAGCTAAATTAGCATCTACTTTTGTAATAGATGATATGGGACATCCTTCATTTTTAATATCACCATATTCTCTTGGGCATTTGTCTAGTCTATCCACTACGCCATCTCCGTCGCTGTCTAAGATAGCAGTAGTCTCCTTTTTTACTTCTTTTTGGTTAAATACAAATCTAAAATTAGTACCTTCTTCGTATGGCTTTTGTGATCCGTTGCTTACCTTTTTGACTGCTTCGCTAGTGTTGATTAGTACATCTACTAGTTCTTGATTTGGGATGTTGAGTTGTTCTACTAAGGCCTTGGTGAATGTACCGTTATTGCCATAGCCATCACTAGCAGTATTACCTGGCGTGGTAGCATAGATTATTTTTATATCAAAAGTCGCACTTAGCTTTCCTATTGTGCGAGAGCCACCACTACGTTGAGCCAAAAATGGATTGTCCCGGCAGGCATCTAGTATGAGCATATTCTTTGTACTACCACCGAGCTGCATCTGTTCAAATAGGTCATCAATGGCTACCCCTTCTATTTTACGTCTGCTTCTTTTTCGATGACGGCATCCACAGGGATCATGTAGTTGTTCTTATTAACTTCTAGACCGTGACCGCATAAAATACCAATGCCACACTATGGGGCTTGAGCTTATCGCCAAATGATGTAAAGGCTCTTTTCATGTCCTTTTGACTTAAGTTGGTATATTTCATCACGTCAAAACCTAAATTCTGTAAGGTTGACGTCATAAGATTAGCATCATTGACGGCATTTTTTAGTGGTGATTTTGTATAGGAGCTATTGCCTATAACCAAGGCCACTTGCTCACTTGATGCGGATAGCGTGCGGATGGCCTGATTGGTTAAACCCCTATCCTGAGCAATCATGTAATGACTGCTAAGCAGTATAGCTACAACCGTTACAATCTTATAAAGTATATTCATTTTTGCTTCTCTTTATTTTTATTTATCATACCCAAGAGCTTTCAATTTAGCTTTTGCATCTTCATCTCCCTGCTCCGCTGACTTACGATACCATTTCACAGCCTCAGTAATATCTTTTGAAACTCCGGTACCTTTTTCATGCATCATTGCTAGATTGTATTGTCCTGAGCATTTCTGCTCTGCAGCTTACGATACCATTTCACTGCTCTCTGTGAAGTCTTTTGTTACACCATAACCATTATCATACATATATCCTAGAGAATTTTGTCCTGAAGCATTGCACTGCTCCGCTGACTTACGATACCATTTCACAGCTTCTGTATAGTCACTTGTTACTCCATAACCATAATGATACATAACCTCAAGGTTGTTTTTTTTGTCCTGAACTATTGCCTTGCTCTGCTGATTTGCGAAACCATTTCACCGCTTCTGTATAGTCACTTGTTACTCCATAACCATTTTGATACATAATCCCAAAGGTTCTTTGTCCATCTGCATGTCCCTGCTCTGCTGATTTGAGATACCATTTCACCGCCTCTGTATAGTCACTTGTAACTCCACCTCCATATTGGTACATATAACCAAGCCAATTTTGTCCTGAACTATTGCCTTGCTCTGCTGACTTGCGAAACCATTTCACCGCTTCAGCGTCGTCTTGTGTTACTCCATAACCTTTTCTATACATCCACCCAAGATTAAATTGTCCTGAAGCATCTCCCTGCTCTGCAGCCTTGCGATACCATTTTACTGCTTCATTATTGTCTTTTGTTACTCCATATCCATATTCATACATAACCCCAAGGTTCTTTTGTCCTGAACTATTGCCTTGCTCTGCTGATTTGCGAAACCATTTCACCGCTTCTGTATAGTCATTGCACTCCATAACCATTTTGATACATAATCCCAGGGTTCTTTTGTCCATCTGCATGTCCCTGCTCTGCTGATTTGAGATACCATTTCACCGCTTTGTATAGTCACTTGTAACTCCATATCCATATTATTGCTATAACCAAGCCAATTTTGTCCTGAACTATTGCCTTGCTCTGCTGACTTGCGAAACCATTTCA
>JADKCC010000051.1 GCA_016714785.1 Saprospiraceae bacterium | reverse complement strand
TTCCCATTGGCGCAAATCGTCCTGCCATTCTAGTTCTCCACATTCCAAATGGCGTGAAAATAAATTTAAGTAGCAACACAATGAATAATAATGGTCCTGTAAAGAATACAAATGTTCCTAATAAGGCACCTCCGATGATTGGTTTAAAAACTGATTTTGTCATTTTTTTTATTTATTTTATTGTTTATAATAAGGAAGACGAATTGGTTTTGATTTTACTTTAAATTAATTCATTTTTTTTTAAAAACTTTATACCTTTCATCGCCTTCTATATCTAATAAATGGATTCGAATTAAATAGGGCTTGCTGACTATGGAGCAACCAATTGATAAATAATAAATTATGTCTATAATAAACAAATTAAATGCAAACCTTTTATTGATTTTGTCCAAAAGTCGTGTACCTTGGGTTGGCTTTTGCCTTATGCAGGCGGCATTAGTTACTTTTGCATTGCCCAAAAAAGTAACCCAAGAAGTCTAGTTCAAAAAGGCACGTAGCAAACCGTTCATTTTCGAACCAAAATGCTTTTTCTATTGCCATAAGTATTTCATATTTAATCCTTTGTGCTTTTTATGGCAATAGACGCACTTTTGTTTCTTCATTCTCTATTGCTTGTTTTTTGAACGATTGTCTCCGTTAAACTAATAACCAAAAATAACAGCTCACTTTTTCAGCAGACCCTAAATAAAAAAGCCTGTAAAAATATTATCTACAGGCTTTCTTATCAATTTGATGTTCCTTATTAACGCTTACATCTGCTTTTCCATTCTTCTCTAAATTGTTGGCGTTCTTCTTCTGTCATGTTCATCATTTTCTCTCTAAATTTAGGGTTGGCAAATGGTGGTCTTTTATTTCCAAATCCAAAACTTCCCAATAATATTCGGCTCAATAAAAATAAGCCTAATGCTTGCAAATAGGTTATGGTTTTTAATCCAAAAATGATAGGAATAAGCCAATTCCAAAGTAACATAACGATGCCTCCTAGTGCAAAAAACAATGCTATAGGTATGAATACAAATATGGGTTTTCTGTTCATCTTTTTAAAAATTTAATTCGTTGTATAGGGGTAAAAGTCTAGTCTTTAGATGCTTAACAGCATAACCTTTTCGGCTGATAGTGTTTTTTAGGTTTTCTCCAGTTTCTTCGGCTATTTTTTGCAAGGTTTTATCTTCTATTTCATTTTCTATAAATACAAAACGCTGGTTTGCAGGAAGTTCATCTAATGCTTTCATCAATTCGGCCCAAAACAATTCTTTAAATACCGCCAATTCCGGATGATTGCTATCATCTATAAGTAAGGCATCTTTGATAGAAAAATCTCCTTCTTCATTTTCGTAGGTATAATCTTCCAGATTGTCGGTTTTCCTTTTGCGGTAAAAATCAGTTATTTTATTTCTTGACACCGCATAAAGCCACGCACTTGCGTTTTCGAGTTCATCAATATTGGAAAGATTACTGAATTGATACCATACTTCTTGCAAAATATCTTCGGCATCTTCCACAATATTCACTTTGTTTTTTATAAACGAAAACAACTGCTTCCCCAACTTATTGATGGCTTGAGAAACGGTATTTTTTGATTGAGTTTCGTTCATTCTGATATTTAAAATTACATCCATATTATAGATGACGAATGAGGATTGAAATTACTTTACGTTATGATAAATAATTTGTTCTAATACCAGTTTTTAATTCAATGACATCAAATTTTCTGGCTTCATTAAACGAACCAATATCAGAATCACTATTGATGTGAATGGCTCCCAGAAGAATTAAATATTTGCAGTTATATTTTGTGGCGGCAACTAATTCTTCCATTCGCTTATCTATTGCTTCGTAGATGACTTCCGTAGCTTCCTTGAGTGGAATAGCAGCCGAAAGAATTCTATCTTTTTCATTCAATAATATTTGTTCGATGGTGTTCATCTGATAATCTAAATCAGTCACATTTCCTTCAATAATCAAATTATTTACCAACTTGTTTAGCGCTCCTTTTGCCGCACCACAACAACCACTATTTTTGGTTTGTCCGAGTCTATGAATTTCGCCAATTGTACCATTTTGTGTAATACCAATATGTGGCCCATAATAAATAGATACTGCGCCTTCATCAGGTACGTGGCTTGCAAATGCACCCATTCCAGTAAGCCCTGTAAATGGAAAACCATCTAAACCGCCCATTTTGAATGGACCGAGAAATTCTTGTGTTCGTGTAGGATATTGAATGCTATTGACATCATCACTGCAAATGCTGTCTGCCAGCATTACTTTTGATGGTTCTAAATCCAAATCATTTTCTATAAAGTCAATAAAATGATTAACACTATCAATGGTGGTTTGAGCATTTGGATAATGCTGATGAATGATCGCTAATTTATCTTTTTTCTTCATTTTTATTTTATTTTATTTATTTTTAAATTAAAGTAATACATCGTTAAAAGGTTCAATTTTTGGTGGTAGGTTGGTTTCGTCCAGCAGTTCTAAAATATCAATTTCAATATTTCTACAAATGAAAGAAATCGGAATGTCCGTAGAACCGTTATCAAAAGGATTTTCACTTGCTTCGCCTATCTGTTCCATCGTCATAAATACCCAAGATATGAGCACAGAAAAAGGAATAACTAACCATATACCATACGTTCCGAATTTGTTCATTTCATTTAGTAATGCAAAAGGTAATAGGAAGATGAACAGTTGCACAAAAATGCGACTAAATAAACTATACTGACGAAACAATGGTGTAGTTTTTATCCGTTCGCAACCTCCTTGCAGATTGTATAATTCTGCCAATAATTTAGTCAAATCGCTGTGTTCATATTCGTCAATTATGTTTTCTCTTTTGAGTTTTGTAACCATATGTACTTTCAAAGTGTAATTGGCTATATTTCCTTGTTTTACTTTTTCAAATATATCTGATTTGCCCAATTTATCAAAAAGCTCTTTTATGGCTTTATCAAATTCGTTGATTTCATCTGATTCTGATACAAATTGTCTATGATAATCTTCATTATTTGTTGCCCATGGAATGGTTTTTCGCAATTGTAACCGGAGAATATTAATATATGCAATGTGTCGCATTAGAAAATCTTTCTGAACAGTTTTATCTTCAATGAGCGATATAAAAGATGCTGCCAAAGTGCGACTGGTATGGGATGCCCCCTGGCCCGCAGCAGAGGAAACCCAAATGCACCGCCGAAGCCACAGGTAAAAACGGAATGGCAATTATTTTAAGATTTAGAAATTGATATAATGCGACCACTACACAACTCAAAAGTAGCGTTTGAGTTTCCAAACATCCATACCGCTTGGAAGGAGATTTTTTTATTTATGAGCATCTAAACTATTTATTTGATAATGAAGCATATTTATTTAACGCTGTAGGATTTTCAGCTTGTTTTACCATGAAGTCAGCAACGTCTGCACGGTTGATGCTGCCAATATTTATTCCTTTAAAAGTTTAGTTCCGCAGCCTTCGGCAGCCCTAACCTAAGGCAAAGAAAGAAACCAGAGCCCCCCTCAGAAGCGCCGCCACCGCGACTCTCCCCAGTCAGCCTGTTAGGCCCCCCGAGCCCACAGAGAGAAACAACAAAAGGGCAACCAAAAGATTTAAGCACACCCACACAAACCTGAAATATGGAAATAATAAATTGGTAACGGTTGTCTGTTATATCGACTTACCACACTTGGGGACCAGCAGCATCTGATATAAGTACGTCGGATAAACCTTTGAAAATTGACATTTCGACATTAGTAGGATGGTTTTTAATAATTCTCATCAGTCTTATTGGCAACCCAAAAAATGACATACGCGGTAAGTGAAATGTTGTATCCAATAATGTCTATTAATTTAATTTGGAATTTCACTAATTTTCATCATTACTATATATATACAAAACCTAAAATATCAATGGATGCTTTACCATAATTGCATTTTAAGCTGAATCTATGTTAAAAATCTTATTTATCATCCTTTTGCTGCATCATCATCGCTTCTTCGATCTCTTTTAAATACACTCTATCAATAGGTTCCGTATAATGGAATACCATCTTTTGATTGCGAAGATACATTTCTTTTGCTTTGGTGATATGCTCAGTAAATAAGGAGTCGTTCCCCATTTTTTGATGACAAAGCGCTAAGTAATATTGGTTTTCAGCAAGATCATTTTGCGTGCTTTGGAGAGTAAATTGGGTGATGGCTTTCTCATAAATGCCTGTTTCTAAGTACAAGACGCCAAGATGTAAGTGGTCAAAAACAGAAATTTGATTGGTCGAGTCTAGCATATATTGCTCCATAATGGTGATGGCTTTATGGATATCGCCCAATTGTTTGTAGCAAAGTGCTTTGGCTACCTTCAGATGATATTGACCACCTGCAGAGTAACCGATATTTCCTTTGGAGACAGCTTCGAGAGATTCTATATCGTCGATGGCTCCCTGATAATCTCTAAAAAATTGAAACTTGCACCATCCACGATAACCGATGTTCTCTCTGAAGTCATACTCGACCGCTTTGTCTATCAGATATTTCCATGTGACAAAATCACCACTCTTGAGATAAGCTGTGGATTTATTGCGATAAGCATAAGAGAAATAAGGGCATTTTTCGATGGCTTTGTCCAATATTTCTTGGTATTCACGACTATACTGATAGTATTGGTAAGCATCCTCTGCGATCAGGCAAGCTTCGTATTGTAAAGTGTCTTTTTGATAAAGAAAGACATTACAATTTTGTGCCGTACCAATGTTTTGGACAATAATAATAATCCATAAAATGAAGTAATTGATTAATTTTGGTCCCATATTAAGATATTTGATTAAAGAAACTACCAAAGTAAATTTGTTTTTAATGTGAAAATCAAATGTTCTTTTGGCGTTCGAAATTCGTCGTTCATAATTCATTATGGCAGTATTTCTTTGATTTGACCATCTGTTATTTTGAATATCAAGTATTGATAGTAATCTTTTGGTCCTCTTTTGTCAGAGAGTATTTTCCATCCTTTGAGACTTTTGGTGATGGTCATCAGTTGGTCTGTAATCGAATTATTAAATTTCTTTTCTTTGTAATCATATCCTGAACTTATCAAACGAAATCTTCCTATCTCACCTTTGCAATTGACTATAAATCGGATACGAATCATACCAGAATCTTTTATCGTAGGATCAGCGTTAAACTTAGACGTAAAGGTATGGTCCAATGCATATTTTTCACCTTCGTACTGCATCTCTTCATTGAGATTGTGGTATTGTTTGGTGTTTTTTTCATTACACAAAGTGAAATTAGGATCATCCAATTTGGGATCGGGCGCTATATCTCCTACCATGGATAGATATTTGGAATCTTTGGGCACTGAATGCTGCTGACAACTTTCGGTCATCAAAATGATAGAGATTATAAAAATGAACATCTTGTACATATTTTAGGTATTGGTGTTAAACCTTATAGGTTTTCAAAACCTATAAGGTTTGAATACAACAAAAATACAAAATAATTATAATCTTTTGAATTACGATAAATGTAGCTATAGATCTCTAAAAATGACGATGATTTTAAATCTGTATTTACAAGCTTCATTTTTGTATTTTTTGTTTAACCAACTGAACATTACCGTCTTTATACCATGCTTCCATATTTAGGTTTGTTTCTCCATGTTTCAAATATTTATCAAACCAATCTAAAACAAGATCATTTACCTCTATTTTGTATTGGGAAAGACTATGATCACCACCTTCGAATATTTTCAAATTGTAAGGAATGTTGAATTTATCAAATTCCGCAGCTAATTGGATGCTTTGACTTACATTTACTTGTTGGTCAGCATTCCCGTGTAGCATAAGGATGGGTTTGTTTTTAGGAAATTTATTTGCCCACTTTATAGCGGATCTTTTGTCTAGTTCTTCTGTTTTATGCGACTGATAATCAGGAATTAATTGAGATATAACTTTCTCTTCCATTTCAGGCCGCTCGCTGATAGTTTGATGAAGATCTGATACTGCACCACCTACAATGGCTGCTTTTATTTTATTTGATTTAGCAAGCGCTAAATAGGTCATCATTCCGCCTCTGCTCCAACCATACATACCTACTCTAGTGGTGTCTGCTTCTTCTATTTCTCCCAAAACATCCATCAAATTTAAAACATCATTTACATCTTTTCCACCGAATTCTTCTTGCCCTTCACTGCCTCCATTTCCACGATATTGGCTGGCGATAACGATGTAACCATGGCTTGCAAGTTTTGCCAAGTTTAAAGACCTTTGATCTACTTTTAAAGCACCAAAATCTCTGTTGCCTCCACGATTATATATGATACATGGATACTTTCCAGCCTTCTTTGGTTGGGCCTTTATTCCTTTTATCTTCAAACCATCACTGTTATATGTAATCCAAGAGACGTCTATACTATCCAAATATTTGAATTCATATTTCCATTGATTTTTTTCAGTAGATTCATCAATCAATGTGCTATACACAGGATATTCTGACCAATCTAAAATGACTTCTTTAACTAAAAGATGATTCGTTTGTCCTTTGCAACTTATAATTTGGATGATAAAAAAAACGTAAATTAGGAACTTCATTTTTGGCCGATGTTAATATTTCAAAAACCTTAAACTTACACCATGAGCAAACAATAGATATAAACCAGCAGGGAAGATGGGATATATCCACACTCATCCTTTCTTGTTCTTTATAGAATAAAAGGCCATCCATTTTACGTCCTTGTGCATTAAATATTTGTATCTGAGTTTCTCCTGAATATTTACCTTGTATACTCAATTGGTGCGTCACAGGATTAGGAGATATTTGGAAAGAATGTTGGGTATGGAGCACATCAAAGGATATTGATTTTATAGGTGTATAACTGATTTGTCCATCAAAATCTACTTGTTTGATGCGGTAATAAGATGTTCCGCTTTGGGGATTTTCATCTAAAAATTGATAATATTGGCTGATAGTACTATTACTTGTCCACCTACTTTTGATACAAATTGCCACGCTTGACCATCTGCTGAATTTTCTACTTCGAAGTAATCGTTATTCACTTCAGATGCTGTTGACCATTTCAGTAATACCTGCTCATTTTGTGTTTTGGCGATATCAAAAAAAGTAAGTGAAATCGGTAATGGTCCAAGTGCTAAATTTGCTTCATGCTCAAACCAAGTAAAACCTTTAACTTGGATGCCATCTAACCATGGATACGTGCCGTCAGCATATTTCTCTCTGTATCCTTTTGTCAGTGAAGGATTGTAACCCATACCTTCTACCCATGATAAAAATGGATCCCGCACTGCATTATAATG
Source organism: Saprospiraceae bacterium (assembly GCA_016714785.1). Taxonomy (GTDB): domain Bacteria; phylum Bacteroidota; class Bacteroidia; order Chitinophagales; family Saprospiraceae; genus OLB9. Next base: position 25,903 of record JADKCC010000051.1, on the reverse strand, counting down.
TGATCCCGGGTAAGACGCCAAATAAGCATTCATGTTGTTACCATCTGTATTTCTGGATTTAAGTAACAATACAATATTGCTAGGAGCGCCTGTTTTTGCTATCCAATCCAATCTATCTATTGTCCAATTGAAAAAATTACCACCCGAACTTGATGGCATCGGGCGATAATAGGTGATCAAAATATGATCGGCGACAGTGGCGATTTCTTCCATCTCAGTTTCCGATGAATAAGTCAAAACCAGGCCAGAACTTCCTTCGCCACCGATGTAGGCTTCACATACCAACGGACGACCAAGCACACTTGATGTGGTTGCACTGCAAATTGATTTTATCGATGACAACTGACTAATATATGATGCATAACTAGGACAAGAACCATTGGTGGCCACATTATAGAATTCACATTCATAGGTAATCATATCCAATTTTTGTACACTGGTGACAAATCCGCAATTATTATAATCCTGAATTTTTTCAGCGGTAGCAAGTGCACCGACATTTCCACTGACGTACTCAATGCCTTCTGCATGTGCTTTGGCTACAAAAGCTTGCAATGCGATCATATCTGGTGTAAATGAGCCACATGTGGCAGTGAGAATGGTAAACATATTGGTGCAGATAAGATAATTAAAATCATTGGCCACAGCATAAGCAATCAAGGCATCTTCTGCGGCAGTATTGCCTAATACAGTGGTCTTGAATTGCGTGACCCAAAGACCACGGAATTGTTGGGTTGGCTCTGGAAGCTGCGCAGAGAGAATGGTCAATTGCGTTATAAATGCTACGGTGAAAGAAATACGATGAAGGTTACGTTTGTTCATAATGACTTGAATTAACAAGGACAAAAATGTGTTGAAATATTGCAAAAGGTAAAGAAGTGATGTTTTGATTATCAAATAATTGTTTAATAAAGCAAATATAAACCAATTGCGGCGTAATAAATATATTTCTTTCAAAATTTAGATTAGGGTGCGTAATCAATATCAACCAAATATAAAGTTTACTTTAAAATATTAAAAATGATACAACTTAGGTCACGGTTCCATTGATATTCAATCGCTTCATGATCTCAATTAATTCATTTACACTTTTAATACACGTGTTTAGTATAAATTTTTATTTCAACACGGGTACCACTAGGCAATCCATCTTTTTCTAGATCATAAATGGACATATCAGACGATTGGTATGCTGCACCATTATGGATTTTAAGTCTTTGAGTGGTGATGTTTATACCTTCGCTTTTGCGTATGTTTAGTGTCTTATACGATTGAGAAGCTTTGCGGCCTATACCATTGTCGGTGATGGTGTATATAATGGCTTCATCGGTCATATTTGCTTCAAAAAGGAGCTTTAAATCTGTGCGTTCGCAAGGTATCAAACCATGCAAAATGGCATTTTCTATAAAAGGCTGCACCAACATCGGAGGTACCAAAGTATTATTATTAAAGATGGATTCACCGATTTTGGTTTCAAATGCAAAAATATGTCTAAATCTCATTTGTTCGAGCGCTACATACCATTTTATAGTGTCAAAATCCTTGGAGAAAGGTACGAGTTCATTTCTACTACTGTCAAGGGTATTTCTTATAAGCTTCGAAAACGTATTTAAATATTCTGATGCCGATCTTTTGTCGTTTTTTATAATAAAATTGTCTATGCTATTGAGGCTATTAAATATAAAGTGTGGGTTCATTTGAGCCCTGAGCACTTCGAGTTTTACTTCATTGAGTTTCTTTTGAAATAGCTCAATTTCTAATTGTTTTTGGAAGTTTTCAGCATTAAGTTCTGCGACTTGGACCTTTCGTTTTTGTTGCTGACGAGAAAAAGAGATGATAAAATAAAGAATTAGGATTGAAAGAAGTATTTGAAGCCACAGGTTTTGCCAAAATCTTTTTTCAAAATATATGTATTTATGCTCTGCATTATTAAAATTTGGTTCTATATTAAAGTAAATGTCATAATTACCATGACTCAGATTATCAAAGCTTATGACACCTCCGTTTTTACAAATTTCCAATCTTTAACATTGCCTGACAAGTTATAATATATGTTTTCAGTATCATAAATGTAATCTGGAATAGATACTGTAAATGATTTTTGATCTGTCAAAGCTATATTTATACGGTCACTAAAATTCCATTTTTGCCAAATATTTGCTTCAGATAATTTTAAATCTAAATCATTAAAAAAATATTTGACTCTTGCTTTATTATCAATTTTTGGGTCAAATTTCATAAACCCATTATAGGTTCCAAGTATATACTGGCCATTTCGATATATATAGCTTGAGCTAATGTTTCTAACAAACCTGGTAGGTGTTTCATTCGAAACCATTAAATGAGCATTTTTATGCAGTATTTTTGTGACGCTCCTGTTTGTAAGGGCAATAATGGTATCACCATTAGTAATCAAACTTAAAATATTTTGCCCTTTTAATATTTTGTGCTGTGACAATTTTTGGGTCTTTGCATCAAAAATCATGATACCAGCGCTTGTAGCTATTATTATATGTTGATTATTAATTTTTGTAAAAGAATTGATTTGAACTCCATTAAAGGGATATTTTGAAATTACTGAAAATGAATTATGGGATTTTTTACAATAAAGTAATTCTGAATTGGCAAATTGTAAGAGTAAATGATTTTCATCTATTGCTACAAACTTATCATAACTTTTGTTACCAAAAAGATGATTTACCGAAATTTCATTAAAAATAATTTTTCCATTATGAAGACTGCTTACAAATAAACCTGCTTCTGATGCTGCCAAAATCTACCGTCATGTAATTGATCAATATATTTGAAATGCAAGCCATTTAGAATCGAGTTAACGCGGATTTTTTCAAATTTACCTTTCGTAAATAGCAAAATACCCTTATCAGTGGCTGCAAAAAGCGAATCTTCATTGGCTTTGAAAAGACACTTTATGCTATGGGTTAAGTTGTGGTCAAATACTTTTGAGACCTGAAAGTCGTAATCACAAATGGCAATATTTCCTTGATCCACTGTGAAATATATTTTATTGTCAAAATCTATGCAATGTTTCGTATTGGAAGTTGGCAAAAAGGACTTTAACTCTGCAGTAGGTAAAAATGATGGCCTGAAAAATTGATATCGCTGATCTTCTAAGCTACAATGACTTATCCCATCACTCTCACAGCTGACAAACAAATTATTGAATCTATCGATGTAAATTTTCCCGACATCATCTGAGGCGATACTCCTAGGATCAGAATCGTGATGTCTTAAAATATTGACAACTTTCTCTTTTTTGAGATCAAAAATAACAACACCTACACTATTGACTGTACAATAGATCAAGCCATTAGCCGCCATTGAGATATCATCAATCATCGTATTGGATAGCTTAAAGTCAAATATGGTATGTTTTTTTGAAATTCTGTTGACCATGATTAATCCTGCTATGGTAGGCAGTAAGACACGAGAAGTATCCAAGACTATTATTTTACCTTCTAAGCGTACATCAAAGGTGGAATACTTATCTTCTGCATCAAAATACTTTTCAACTTGGCCACCTTTATTCTGATTGATTATTGGCAAATACCACGCTCCTGTACTTTTTGTAAACCACAGCCCGACCACTTCATTGTCCTTGTTGGTAACGACGCATTTTGCATTGATAATATCAGTGCTGATGATATTTACTTCTCCCGTATCTAGACTTACCTTGTGTAATGTGTTACTACCATCGTTAATTACATACCACAAATTATTGTGCTTATCTATGCTAAGAATCTGACAATTGTAACCTTTACTTCTTATTTTTGGGTGTAATTTAAACGCATTTTGACCGTTTAATTTTATATAGATACCAATCGAACAACCTATTAATACATTCCCTTTACTATCTTCTAAGATATTATTAAAACTAACAATATTTCCGACTTCATCATTTTGTTCTACATTTATTTCAATAAAATTGCTACCATTGTACTGAAAGAGTCCTCTTGCTGTGGGTAACCAAAGAAAACGATTTTGGTCCACATAAATATTGTTAAGTTTGGAGACTGGCAATAACTGTTCATTATTGTATTTTTTAAAACTTAACTGTTGTTGACAAAAAACATTTATAGCAAAAGTACTCATAAAAGACAGTAAATAAATATGTACTACTTTTATTTGCTTCAAATAAAAAAGCATGGCTTTACATCTCGAGATGTAGAAATTGAACCCGCACTTTTGTTTTTTGATCATTATTGAATTTTTTGCAACATTTAGCGTACTTAATTGATACTCAATCGCTTCATGATCTCAATAAATTCATCTCTCTTGCGTCGTGAGATGGGCACCGAAGCGCCATTGGACATTAAAATACTTCCACCTTCATCCCGAACAAACTTGACTACTTGTGCAAGATTAACTAAGACTGAATTATGTGGCCGCATGAAATGATGCTGTGTAAGCATTTGTTCATATTCTCCCAAACTTTTGGCAACCATGAGTTTTTTATTTTGATTCAAAATGATGGTGGTGTAATTACTATTAGCTTCCAAATATATGATATCAGATACCTTGACAAACTCTATCGTCTCAGAAGTAGGAATGACAATGATACTCTCATCCATACTACGGATAGTTGAATTAATAGTCTTTCTCTCAGTTTGTTGCGCAAATTTAGTCAGTAATCTTTCTACACAATTTTCAAGATCTTGAATAGAAATAGGCTTCGTAAGATAGTCAAAAGCACTCACTCTCACGGCATCTATAGCATAATGACTGTATGCTGTAGTGAAAATGACTTCAAACATGATAGGACTTAATTCATTGAGTAATCTAAAGCCATTCATTCTTGGCATTTCAACATCCAAAAACACGACATCCGGCATCAAGGTGGTGATCAAGTTTTTGCCTTCTTCCGGAGATTGGGTTGCTCCAATGATTTCTAACCCAGGACAATATTCTGTGATTTTATATTGCAACAACTCCAAGCTGTCCAATTCGTCGTCTATGATGATTGTTTTTAGTGCCATGATAATTTGTTATTTAATATAAATTTTTATTTCTACCCGTGTCCCATTGGCCGTTCCGCCTTCTACGAGATCATGGATAGACATATCTGACGGTTGGTATAATGAGCCATTGTGTATCTTTAATCTTTGGGTAGTGATGCTGATGCCTTCACTTTTGCGCATGTTTAGCGACTTATATGATTGAGAAGCTTTACGACCTATACCATTGTCAGTGATGGTGTAATGAATCGCATTACCCCTAATATTTGCTTCAAAACCGAGGGTCAAATCCGTACGTTCGCAAGGGATCAAACCATGGATGATGGCATTCTCTATGAAAGGCTGTACTAACATCGGTGGTACCATCGTATTGTTATTTAAAATGTGTTCATCTATTTTTGTTTCAAACGCAAAAATATGTCTGAACCTCATTTGTTCGAGCGCTACATACCATTTTATTGTTTCAAAATCCTTGGTGAAAGGCACTAGTTCATTTCTACTGCTATCAAGCGTGTTTCGTATGAGCTTCGAAAACGTATGTAAATACTCCGATGCCGATCTTTTGTCATTTTTTAAAATAAAATTGTCGATGCTATTAAGGCTATTGAATATAAAATGTGGGTTCATTTGTGCTCTGAGTACTTCAAGTTTTACTTCATTAAGTTGTTTTTGAAATTGCTCAATTTCTAATTGTTTTTGGAAATTTTGGGCATTAAGATTGGAAATACTCATTTTTGAATCATTCAATTTTTTCTTTTGTTGATATCGGTATGAGAAAAAAGCATAAAGACCTGTTGATATTGCTATAAATGAGAAACCAACAAACCACACAGACTTGTACCAAGGTGGATAAACTTTCATAATCAGAGCACGAATAATTTTCGATTGCCCTGTTGAAGTATTTATAGCCTTGATCTTGCGTTCATAATTTCCTGATTTGAGATATTGGTAGGTGATAGTAGGTTTTAATACTTTTTCCCATTTATCATTGCCACCTTTCAGAAAAATATAATATTCTGTAGCTGAGCTATGCCATAAATCCATGATACTGAACTTGATCTCTACTTTATTTGCCTCTTCTTTCAGATTGATGGACAATGGTTCATTGGAAGTATAAGTCAACGGATAATTTTTTTCATTTATGATCAACTCCGTTAACTTCAAATTCATTGGTTGTTCTTTATTTTCAAAAGGCTGTACCACGGTCAACCCTTGGTGGGCTGAGACAAATATCATTTCGCCTGCCAAAGTTGTGATGCCACCCGAGCGATAATATTTGATCGTATTTCCTTGATCTTTAGAAGGATAAGTGACTTGTTTAGTTTTTATATTGGCAAAGCACAAACCTTCACTTTGCGTACTGATAGCTACTACCATATTTTGCGGAGACGGCAGGATATCAAAACAAATATTGTCACGCATGCCATCAGAAACATCAATTTTACTCCACTTCATACTTTGCGTATTGAGAATGATGAGCCCATCGTTGGATGCAAGGAGCATTGTATCTTTAGTATGCTGGTGCAAATTATAGTAACTAGCATCTACATGTGACACATTAGTTCCTTGGTGACTCCACTGTTTTACTATTTTCCCACTTCGTTTGTCAAATAATTGAAGACCTTTCATGTAGGTAGCCAACCACAAATAATCTTCACCATGCGGTACAATGTCATAAACATTAGCTTGAGTAGGACTTGATGTAGGGATGAACTGTACATCATATTTCTTAATTGCATTCGTTTTAGGGTTGAATTTTGATATACCATCCTCGATGTGTCCAAGCCATATTGTCGTGTCATTTTCTACAAAATAGCTTCTGATGTATCGCCCAAACACTGTTCCATCTACCACTTTTTTTACCTTTTGGCTTCCAATGTCAAAGGAATAGATATGATAGTCAGAATCACCAAAAAATAATGTTCGACCATCAACCGTAAAGATGCACGAAGTATAAGTGGCTGCATTATTTACAAACCATAAATGTTTAGGGTTTTGAAAATAGCGGTCAAGTTTGACAATACCCAAACCAATGTAACTGACATAAATATTGCTATCGGCTGCCTGTATTAGGTTTCTGATATGACTGGTTTCAAGTGTTTCAAAATTGTCTTTTTGGTCACCAAACAAACTACGCATGACTTCATCATTTGATATCTGATACATGTATTGCCTATACGGGTTGAAAGGCAATATATCTACGCTTGATGTCACAAAATTGCCCAATCGATCATATACTAGTGGTGAACTAGGTGACCCATAAACAAAACCACCTTCCAGACCGTGTGGTTTCTGTTTTTCTGTATAAAGTATTTCAAAGCGATCTTCAGCCTTTTTATAACGTGCTATACCAACATTTTCTCCTAAGCGCACCCATAATACACCGTGATTATCTACAAAATAATTGTGTATCCAAGTAGCTCCAAACTCAAGTTTTATAGTGGATTTGTATGGAAAAGTATAGGTATGCCATTGATTAGAATCCATATTATATCTTTTGATCCATCGCTGTGGATGAGGATGAACAAACTGTTTTATCCATAAATTATGATCTTTATCTTTAATGATATGTGCCGTACCTATACATTGATCAAAGATGGGTTCATTTTTTGGATTATGATAACTAGTGGTGACTTCTAATGTGGACGTATGGATACGAATTACGCCTAAATCCGAAGTCGAAAACCACCAATGGTTTTGGTCATCAAAGAATATACCATCTGGGTATGGTGTATAAGGTAGCCCGAGTAAGGGCGTGATATCTTCAAACGCCTTTCCACCATTTTTAAGTCTAGCTATGTAGTCGCTTCCTGCAATCCAAATATCACCGTTGGATGTGACAGCAATTCCACCGCTTAGCAACCTTTTCTTGCCATTTACTATGATACTATCTTGAAAATCGAGAAAGTTATCATTTTTCTCACTATATTTTTTAATACCATGATACCAAGTTAACACAAAAAGATTATGAAGCTTGTCTTCTACCATCGCACCAAAGATATATCCATCTTCTTTTTTAAAATAGGACTTAAAATGATGACCATCAAATCGCTGTATGGTATTAAAAAAAATCCACATAAAGTCTTTTTTATCTCTGTAATAGATAGGTTGCACATTGGCGCCATCCTTTTCCGAATAATTTTGAAAATGTAAATATTTAAGTGGAATAGGCTGATGTTGGGCTACTATTTTAGATGAAAACAATATGGAATTTATTAAAAAAAGTATGGCTCCAAACCTTACGATGTTGATGTTGGAACCATACTTTTGCCTTTTACCCATCATGGATTCTTTTGTCTAAATTCGGTGTTTACGATATGTCAAAACAAAGTGATTGTTTTATAAAGGCACAAAATAATAAAATTTAATAGGATGGTAATTAAAGAGAGCAATTTGAAATAGTGAAAAAAAATATCAATCATTCTACTCTTTTTCTTTCTTCTGCTGCACTTGATTTTTTATTTAAGTTTGACTTAATTTTAGTGCTACCAAAATTATATCTGAATACGACCTTGTAATTTGCCCGAGCAAAAATCATATTGTTGGAAAATTCATTTTTTGTACCAGGATCTACAAACTCTGATCTGAAACGCATGGTATTCAGTACATTGTCCGCGCCAATAGTGATCGATGATTTTTTTATTTTTTTGAGCACAGCGAGATTTAAGCTCCCGAAAGGTTTATTCTGAAAAGGTCCAAAAAAACCACCCGAATTAAAAAATCCACCTATCTCAGCGGAAAAAGATTTAGGTAGCGAAAAAGAGTTATTGACAAATGCATTAGCAGACAATCGTTGGATTTCGATATTTGAAGTCTCATAAGTGCCGTATATTTTTTGGCCAAAACCTGTCACATTGATATTGATGTCCCACCATTTTTTGACAGCAATGGGATAGGCAATCGTAGCTGAAAGGGTCGTGAATTTATCAAAATTCCGTACTCGTGCTATGATGTTGTTGGATGATCCTTCTAGAGCAGGTACAAACCGTGCTATTGGGTTTTGATCTATAGCGTATTGGATAGAAAAAACTTTATTGTTGTATTTGTATTCCACACTGACAGACTGGGACAACACGGCCAAAAGCGCAGGATTGCCTGTGACCAAGGATGTAGGGTCAGTAAATAAAATAAATGGTGCCAAGTCATTAAAAGTAGGTCGAGTGATGCGCCTTGATGCTGAAATGCTGATGGATGATTTTGTTGTCAGTGTATGACTGATAAAAATACTGGGAAAAAGATATGGTAAATCTCTATCTACTAATGTGGAATCATTTTCATTTTTAATCCTAGAGACAGACTCTTCAAATCTCAATCCTAGCTTAAAGTTTGTCTTTTCTGATAGATTACCACCTACAGAAGTGTAAGCTGCTACTATGTTTTCTTTCATAGCGGCATAACTTGAATATTGTGGCTGGCGAACCCAAACATTATTTATCTGATAATCGACCGATGCATCATTGTCAAAACTTGAAAGCGTAAGTTTGGCTCCCGATTCCAAGTTAAACGTTCCCAGTTTGTATTCATAATCTATCGCATTGACCAACACCTGAATCGGAGTGCTTTTGAAACTTTTACTATTGGCTGCGATATCAGTTTCTATGACTGGCAATAAAAATTTATTGGTGTAAACCGTAGGGTTTTCTGTCGTATAACTCAGTAGGTCTGAACTTATATTGAGCAAACTTTTATTAGCAAATTTGTGTGTAAAGCCTAGACTCAAACCACCATGCTGCCATTCATTTTTTCTGTCTGAGTGCTCAAAATAGTATTGTCATATTTTTGATTTTTTGTGATCTCGGCTGTACTAGAAGCATCCATTGACCAATTATTAAAATAACCATTGGCTCCCAGTGAAAGTGATGACTGTCCAAAGGCGTAAGTTGTTCCAATTCTGATTGTTCCTACACTACGCTTTGGATTTCTATCATTGATGGTAGCAATATTAGTGGCATTCTGCCCAGAAAACGTTGTCCTCGCAAATCTAAAATCCTGATTTTGTTGATTGGCACTTAGGGAAATATCTATGTAGGACGACCATTGTTTGGTGTTGATTGTAACTGTAGCATTGGTATTCCCTATAAAACCTTTATACCCACCAAGAGTGAGTCCGAAATTACCGTTATAACCTTCATTATCACTTTTGATGAGTACAATATTTATAAATCCCGCATTCCCTTCTGCATCAAAGCTAGCAGGTGGTGTTGATATGATTTCGAGTTTTGAAATATTGTTGGCATTGATGCCTGAGAGAAGGCCAATAAGTGCATCGTCCTGTATGTATTGGCGTTTACCATTGATCATTACGACCACACCGTCTCTCCCTGCCATCGCAATGACTCCACTTTGACGATTGACCGTCATACCTGGTGACCGCTCTATGATATCCAAGGCGCTACTACCAGCTGCGAGTGCCGAACTCTGTACATTGACTACTAGTCTATCTACTTTTCTTTCGTACATAGTCTTGCGTGCGCTGACTTGTATTTCATCGATGTTTTGGGCAGCTTCAACAAGTATGGTACTTTCCAAAACTATATTTTGATCTTTAACTACGATGTTTTCAATAATTTTTGGTTCGTAACTCAACATTCCGAGTTCCAAAATGTAGGTGCCTGGATTAATTTTGGACAATATAAAAATTCCCCTTTCATCAGTGACGGTACCAGCTACGAAGACCTTGTCAGTAGATGTTTTTAATACCACTGAAGCAAATGCCAATGGGTCATTGGTAGCTATTTTGATACTTCCTTCAATCGTATTTTGTGCAATGATTGGTGTACAAAAGTAAAGCAATATTAAATATAAAAGGTGCTGATATGGTTTCATGACATTGGAGTTTATTGATTATTTTGTTGGGCTTGGTGGGATATTATTAGGAACTACATTCTTAACAGGTGGCACACTCTTGAGATATGTATAAATGGCGGTTACATCTTCGTCTGTCATCTGTGCATAATTTTGAGATGGCATAGGCGGAAGCATTGGTCGATTATTTTCCAATCCTTTGAATTTCCCTTTGGTTATAGCGATTTTAAATTGTTCCAATGACCAAGTCCCTATACCTGTCTCATCAGGCGTAATATTACCTGCAAAGGATACGCCCCAAGGTCCGACAGTTGCAGTATTGTCTGGATAAAATAAGGTCCACCCGTTCTTAAGCGCTTCACTAGGTATTGGTGGCAGTTGATTGGATGCTGGAAAACCTGACAGCATCAACTCAGGGATCAATTCTGGTCCTTGAGCGCCCATACGTTTGGGTGAGTGACAGTCATTGCATCCCAAGGTTGTCACTAAATACTGGCCTTTTTTGATAAGGCTATCTTGAGTAATGGCATTTGATTCATTTGAATGCTCTTTTTTTTGATTCTGGCATTGTATTAGGATCATTGTAAAGAATCCAGATAGGAAGAGTAGAATGATTTTTTTTGTCATGATATTTAATATTTTGAAATGATTGAAAGCAAAAGTTTGTAAGATATTACATTTATTTAATTCGGTTTTTTAAGTAGCACTATTCTGATAATGCTGGACTTTTTACTTTTAAAAACATCCATGATACTGTGCACATAAAAACTAAGCCTGCAATACCACGCAATGGAAAGTCATACTTTATTAAGTCTCCTATGAGTTCCTTGGAGTAGCCCTTGTCTAATTCCATTTGCAAGTCGGGAACAAAGTAAATAGCTGTAATTACAAATATCCAAAGGATAGCACACAACATGATGGTAACCAAATATTTAGGTATGCCTATGGGTCTTTTCCAAAACATAGGAATCAACATGATGAGCGGCAAGTAACCAGGTATCAGAAACACGCTAAAAAATACAGGTCCAGACACGGCTTGTCGATAAGCCAACCAATCTGTGTCTCCTACCATGAGCCATGTAGGATAAGCAACAAAACCTTCTATGTACCCAGTGCCCCACGTAAATAAAGCAACACAAAATACAATGGTAAATATGATGCGAGAACCCAATTTATTGCCATACATGTAGATATTCAAAAACCATACGGCGATGAAAACCTGCAATACCATAGGAAAGATCTGATACTTCATGAAGGTAGGCCATAATTGTTGTTTTACAATATCACTCATGCCAGTATCTGCCAAAGTAGCATGAATCGGAGCGATCACAAAAAGCGTAGAACCAACCGAAACAAGACACATTACAACAGAAGTCCATATAGCCCAGCTCGGAAAAATATTTGGCCTTAAATACAATAGAAATAAGGCTGAAATCACCAAAAATACCGAAGGTATATTGAAAAATATTTTCATGTTGCCATTAAAAACATTCATCACGGAAACTATATTTTCCTGAACTTGAGCAAGTTGCGGATAATTGACAAAGTAAGTCATTATGATGGTCCCGAAGTAGTAAAATGTGAAAACAAAATAGGGGAGCAAAGCCCATTTTATAGGTATATTTTTAATTGGTGAATTTGGCATAAATTATTTTGATTTAAAGTTATTATAAATTTTAATGATTAAAAGGCTATCTTATTGTTTACCATTTATCCAGCTTCTACATGGTTTTTCAATCAAATAATAAGTTATAGATGAAATGACCACTATCACCAAAAGATACAAACCACATGTCCATAAACCTTCCATAAATGGAATTTTCAAACTTCCAGGGCCTTTATAGACATACCCCATTTTAGTAAGGAAAGGCACCGCTATAGTAAACATTGTTAATCCATGTGTCAAATAAATGGAATAAGAAATGTCTCCAAAATATTGAAGAGGTTTAATTTGCAATAACTTATGAATGCCTTTTTGATTGGCAGCAATGGCCAAAACTAAAAATACAAAGCTAAGTACAATCAATATATCATTGGCACCAAAATGAAAAAATGCCAAGGTTAAAAGTATAGTTAAAATGCCTGTAAAATCATTGTTGAAGTAGTTTACGATTTCTTTTTGCTGAAAAACGATATAGGTAATCATGCCAGCTATAAATCCTGCAATTCCTCTAATGTAACCAAAGTCATACGTTACATTTAAATCATGCGGAACTGGTACATTTGGCGCCATGGGATTCACTCTCACTAAAAAATAGAGTATCGAAACGTATAAAAGTATGGATACTAATGACAGTAGTATTATACCTCCTTTTTTGTACTTGCCTAAAAATAAAGCCAATAATGGGAAAAGCATGTAAGCTGCCCATTCTGCGCTGATGCTCCATGAAGGTACATTCCAAGTGAATATATCATGAATGCCAAACGAATGTAAAAGCAGCAAATGAGTAGGTATGGCATACGGATTGTTTATGGGACTAGCAGGCTCGTGGAGCAAATAAAAGCCTGCAACTGATAGCAGTAGTAAAAAAAAGTGCAATGGATATATTCTTGCAAATCTTGCTCTTATAAACTTTACAAAATCTTGTTTTTGTATTGTGGAAGTAAACGTGGAATTATAGACATGATACATGATGAAGCCACTCATAATAAAAAATAAATCTACCATTAAGTAGCATTTCTCAATGACTAAAGTGTAGTTTTGGTTGACAAAATTTGCGATAACAGCGTCAAAATGATAAACGGCTACCATCAGAGCCGCAATCCCACGTAGAGGTGTCAGGTTGGGTATGTTCGTTGGTTTAATGTTCATTTTTGGTTTATAATATATTCTTAAAGAACTAATATTTGTTTTATGATATATGGCTTAGTAAAATGTCTCTATCACGTTTATGAAAAGAGAATTTGCCAAAATGAATCCCAAAATGTAAGTGGTAACAACATATAACCACCATAAATTACAAACAAAGCAATCAAACCAACTACCAATGGGCGATAGACTTTTGATTGGAATCGTTCAAAAATGAGTAAGCCAATGATGATAGCTAAACTAATCAGAACAGTAGGAAATTCCTGTGAGATTCGACCCACTGCAGGATTGATAAATGGTAAAATAGTCATGACCATGTACCGAATATGAAAAGGTGTACGGTGAATATTATAGATGGCTAATCCATACATCAACAAGAAAAAACTCATGTCAGAAAACACAAAAGTTAGGTTCATCAGGTTTTTCATACGTAGTTGTTCATTCTGAACCACCAAAGCCACCGAAATCAACAACAATGGTACGAGCACATACGAAGCTTTACCCACCATTCGATGCCATGCGATTTGCTTTTTTCGGATTAGGATGGGTTGGACAATTAAAAAAGCCACCCAACACAAAAACATTAGGGCATGAAAATGATGGATTTTTTTGATGCCATCAAAACTGGGAAATAGACCAAAATAGGTTTTGTAAAAGCCAATAAATATCAGGACTAAGACCAGCCAAAATAAAAGATAGATTTTTGAATATGATGTTTTCATTTTTTAATATGATTAAAAGAAAAATTGCCAAATTTTATCCAATAAAGGCTGATTGGCCATAACTTCTAAATAAAAAATATAATAAGACAAGTCAATCAGAAAGGATTTTTTGGTTTTAAAGGTAAAACATTTAGTGATGAAAAGAAAGGACCCACAAGCCTAAGCAAAAAAGGCTGCAAAGAATCAGGTGAAAAAGGATTTTATTTCCATCATTTGACTATTTTTAAAACAAATTGTTCACCCACCATTTGGCAAAGCCTTGCCACATTGCCGAATGTGAACCAGCACCTATTACAAACATAAATAAAGCTACCACCACATATACACCCATGGGGAAAGCTGATTTTTTGTTTTTTATATCCATTATCAACCAAATGATACCCACACCTGTGGTACATAAAAGCATAGGAATTAGTGCCAATGGGAATGGAATCTCTAAAAATGCAAAAACAAATCTACCCAAACCTGGAGCTAAAATTATCAGCCCAGTACTCGCCATAAAGCGAAGATGATAGCCCACGTTTTTCTTATAAACCATGGCTAAGGCAAAAATCAACCCTATAAAAAATATGTCTATCGTACCGCCATTGGTCATATTGGCCAAAACATCGGCTTCTGGTTTGGTTTTAATACCGGTCAAATAGCTCTCTTTGGCTGTAAAAAATAATGATACTAAAAACAGTGGCATAATCACGTACGACAGTTTGCCAACAAGCTTGTGCCAATCATACTTTTTTGCTCGAATCAAATAGGCTTGTGCGATAAGCATCAATACCCAAGCCATTGATAGCATACCATGTATATGATACACCCAAGGAAAACCTTCAAACTGTGGAAAATGTATGAGATAAGTTTTGTAAAAACCTAAATTGGTAATAACAAAAATGGCGATGAAAAAGTAAAGAAGTCTATTTATAACTGTGTTTGACATGTCTTATTTATTTTTTGTAAAATTTGTAACATATTCAATATATTATTCTCAAAGATATCAAAGTCATAGCCTCATTAATATATTAAATGATTAATTGGTCATTTAGATTGATTATATGGCATGAAGTAGTTAGTTGAATGAATTCCTTATCTACATCCCCTTATACCAGTATATGGATCTCTATTGGTATTTGTATCATTGATCAATGGCACGCTTCTATCACTTATAGAAAGAAAAAAACTTTCATCATTCCAGCTACCGCCACGGTACATAAGACCAAGTGCTGGTATGCTTCCATCAATAATATTGGGGAAAACAGGATCTATTTTGGCTCCAGGCCAACTTGATGCTAAGAACGCATGACCAAGATCGTTTAAATATGTTCCTGGAAATATATTCTTGTTAAAGTTTCTACCTTGGCCATTTCCAGTAGTGATAACTCTTTCCCTTAAATTACCACTCAATTCCATCACACCATAAAAACTTCCTCCACTTTTTATTCGATTACTAGATGCTGTGGCAAAGATGCCATTTCTGACCGGTCCATCGAGGTTATTATTACTATTGACTGTTGCTTCATATATGGCATTGCCTTTTGGGTAGGATTGTGGATTATTGATATATTCTGTATTTAACGCTGCATCAAAAACAAAATACTGATCATCTCCAATCTCCGCATTTCCCCAGGCAAATTCATTTTTTTCAGGATATTGTATGCCTCTACTAGCAATTTCAAATTCAATTTCCGTTAATGGTCTCAAACCTGTCCAAGCTAAGTAAGCAGCATGATCCACCCAATTGACATAATTGCAAGCGATATTCTCCCCATCAGACAGCTCATCAAATATATTATTACCATCAGCATTGCACCCATAAACGGCCGGTTTATATACGCCATTAATGAGTTGGGCTGGTGTTTTTATCTTGATGTAATTTCTGTAATTGCCCGTAGCAGGTGCCAAAGCAAAAGTTCCAGCAGGTGATGTTGGTGGAGATGCAGTATGATTGAGTTGCTGAGTATAGGTCAATGAGTTTAAAAAATCACGATACCCACCTTGGCTTAGTTCGTACTTCATTACATAAAATGAAGCTGTATTAGCTATTGCAACATATTCTTCAGATAAGGGATCAAACACAAAGCTTTCGTCATTTTTAAACATAAGATTAGGTGATTGATTTTCATAAGAGCTTCTATAACTATTATAGGAAGCATGATCCCCTAAATAAAAGTCTATAACCGGAATATAAACCATCTCCAAGGCAAACAATTTAATGTCATAGATACCTGATGCAAATCTGGATTCAATACCCAATTCCACATTGGTCAATTGAGATGTGCCACTGCCACTTTCTGTTCTAAATAGAAATCTACCAACTCCAGGAACTTCACTTACACTAAAACCAATTGGAATTATATTGTTTGTATTGGTGAATGGCAAATGAAGCCATGTCCCAGTACCTGGATCAAAGTATTTAATAAACACATAAGCTGCGTCCCAATTATTGAGCACATCACTACGCCAGCTATTTTCCCAACTGATATCAAATTTTATTGTGTTGGTGTTTGGTTTGAAACTTACGTTGGTAATCTGTATATTGTTGGCATAGGAAAATAGCGCAACAAATGTTAGCAAAATAGATAGCACTATTTTTTTTGTTTGTGTATGATTAATGTCCATTGATAATAAATTTTATATTGGGTTGAAAAATGATTGAAGTTGAAGAATTTAGTGTTAGTTTTTTGATTTCGTCATCAAAGTTGACTTGAGGGAAAAGCAAAGCTGATGGCAAAATGACCACTTCACTACTCACATTGGGTACTACACCGCATTGCCAATTGTCGGGATTTTCCCATGCTTGAGAGGTATAGCCCGTCCAAACTAGTACCTCACTGAGGCAATCTGGTTTATTAAGTTCCAAATGGTAGTCACCTTTTCCTATATGACCTTTGAAAGCGAAATCATCTGTTATCATTTGCTTTTGCAATAGTGCGCTTGCGCTGCCATCGGCCGTACTTCCTTTAAAAACCACCATATCTTCTATTATCATTTTCTCCATATATAAAAAAGCTGTACCATCAGCATGAAGTCCATGAAATGCAAATGTATCTGTGATGTCAACTTTAGTTATAAAACTGCTCACAAAACCATCATTGGATAAACACTGGAATGCTAAGCTATCTGAGGTGACATAATAGTCCAAATCTGCTATTGTGATTCCATCATTACTATTCCCTCTGAATACCACATCGTCCGTTATAATCATTTTGGACAAGAAGATGTAAGCGACGCCATCTGATGCATTTCCCTGACAGGATAGACTATCTAGAATATTTAATTTTGCCAATGGAGTCATCATTTGGCCATCAAATCCATTACCGAGATACTGTGCACAAACTACTGATGTACAAGTGAAATAACAGATAATAGAAATTAATACTTTCATACGCTTGATTATGAACAAAAAGGGTTAGTCTTGAATGCAACGTATGGAGAGTCCACCAGAACGTGTCGTGGATGCTACTCCTGCTCCGCCGCTGAAGTAAAAGTATCTCGAATAGGTACCGCTTACTGTACTACACCAATAGATACCACCTGAGCCGACTTCATTTATAGAACCAGAGTCATAACGGATGCCAGCCATGGGCAATTTAAGAAGTGAATTAAATGCGCCTGTTGAATTGTTAGTACTCCAAGTACGCCGCTCCTGCTCCCACTCTGCAGCAGTTGGTAAGCGAAAGCCAGATGGGCACGGGTTGTTTTCTGCCGCTAAACCTGACCACATAAAATTATCACCAGTATTTAGCCAATTATATGGGGATCCATTTGTACTAATAAACAGTCCGTGATCAGTAAAAAAATTGCTTGCCAGAGCACTAGTTGTTCCCGAAGTACGTATCTGATGTCCATCGGCATTGCGTCCCCATTGGTACAAATCTCCATAGCTCAATGGGTCGGTAGGACTTGTAGCAACCTGAGATGCCCCAAGATTACGGTCGAGCCATACCTTGCCTGTGACAGGATTGACTACTGTCCCATAGTTACCTGCTGTAGGAGGAGTTGAACTTGAAGCACTCAACCCATCAGTATAATTACTACTTATTATCGTCCACCGCATTTTCTGCCCATCATAGCGCATAGTGACCGATCCATTTTGATAGATGGTGGCATTATTGCCCGTACCAGTCAGGATGCGATTGACCGCAAGACTGCCCGATGCTTCATGGAATATTTGTATAGCAGAGTTGCCATTGTTAAAGATGGTCACGATTCTACCATCTACACCACCATTAAATCCTGATATGATGGCACCATCCAAAGCTCCACCTGCAAAGTTGTACCCTGCGGCTTTTTGTGTCGTCAGATCTACATCGTGGCTTATCCCTTGGGGTAGGGTGAGGTCTGGGTCCTTAATCTCAAGTCACCATTAATGTCTAGAGCGGCTTGTGGGTCAGTATTGTTTACACCTATGTTTTGGGCGTTTCCTAAGAAGTATGTTGTACACACCAATATGAAGATAATGGATAGGAACTTTGTCATGATTTTAAATTTTGTTATATTGGTAAATTAATAGTCAAAAAATTTAAAAATTTCTTTCAGTTTTTAAAATTATTTTGATGATATCTAAAAAGATCGGAATATCTAAAAGTTTATCTTTTAAAATCTTCTCACAGGAATAATTTTAATGGGAAGAGTTATATAACATGTATTACATGTTCCAACTAAAATAGAATTCCTATCTTTAAAAACATATAAAATTTCTAAATACTGGTCATATGGAGGATAATACACTAATGAATTGTCTCTGTTTACATATGCTGCAATTCCACTTTCTTCAGTAGATGTCCACATCCTTGGTCCATAATAACTATCTGGAATGTTTTGAGCTTCAAACTTAGCAGGTAAATACCAATCCGTATATCCATTTGCTACATAATTATAGCATAATGAAGCTGGTGTTTCTTCATTGCAAAATTGCACAATATCTAGTGTATTCTGTAATCCGTCAATATTGCTATTTGCTCCAGGTATATCCACTTCCATACATCCCCAGCTAAAAGTTTGTGGGAAGTTCGATAGTGTGTCATAAATCATTCCGTGTACTTCACCTGGTATATATCCAGGTTCGCCAGGACCAAAAAGATCAAATAATCTACCACCTTTATAAGGCATACCTATTAAAGATTCATTTGCATCAGATCCATTAAAATTTTTCCACTTATAGCCATCATAATAGTTGGGCTGTCTGCTCCAAATATTAAATATCATTAAACCGATAGAAGGAGATAAAATTGCGTCTCTATCTAATGGATTCATCCTTGGTGGTAAAAATCCTTTAGAGGAGGAGTTTAATTCCAATATTGCATTTTCATTTGGATTTTCGGTACCTATTCCTACATTTACAGCGTATGCACCTGTTCCGCCTAATACCAATGCATTGCTAACTGCCACCTTTGCATTGGTGCCTATTGCAGTAGCATTTTCTAAATATGGATCAAGAACACCTGCATCGTTCCCGATAGCTATATTATCGGTTCCTCCAGTGTTAAATTTTAGTGCATCATTTCCAATAGCTATATTTCTGCTGCCTGATAAATTATTAAATAATGCTTCTCGACCAATTCCTATATTTTCATTACCAGAATTTTCTAAGAGTACTTGATTGCCGATACCGATATTAAAATTTCCTAATGTAGCTTCAGCCATAGAGTAAGATCCAATGGCAGTATTGAAATTCCCGCTATTTAAGTTTAAGGATTGCCGTCCAAAAGCAACATTATCGTTTCCTCCACCAAATGTGGTATTACCTAGTGCTCCAATTCCAAATGAAGTATTACCCTGTGCATAATCCAATCTACCACTGTAGGTACCTCCAGCCTTAAAATATAAGCCAACTTCGTCATCGGCAGTACCAACATAATTTGTATTATCTGTACCAGTATTTCCATTGATACCCCATGCCCCACTCGAGGGATTTACAGTAGCACTCAGCCCATCCGTATAATTACTACTTACTATCGTCCACCGCATTTTTTGCCCATCATAGCGCATGGTGACCGATCCATTTTGATAGATGGTGGCATTATTTCCGGTTCCAGTCAGGATGCGATTGGCCGCCACACTTCCACCTGCTTCATGGAATAGTTGAATAGCAGAGTTGCCATTGTTAAATATGGTAACGATTCTACCATCTATACCACCATCAAATCCTGATATGATGGCACCATCCAAAGCTCCACCTGCAAAATTGTACCCTGCGGCTTTTTGTGTCGTCAGATCTACATCGTGGCTGATACCTTGGGGTAGGGTGAGGGTCTGGGTCCTTAATCTCAAGTCACCATTAATGTCTAGAGCGGCTTGTGGGTCAGGATTGTTTATACCTATGTTTTGGGCGGTTAGATTATATATACCGCATAGAAGGGCGAAAATAATGAATGGAAACTTTATCATATTTTTATCAATTTTTGCATTTGTGGTCAATTATTACCCAAAAGTATCTACTTCTTTAAATGCAAAACACACCGATTGATTAAGTGACCATATTGATTGCGTAGTTGGTAGGATGGATTTAGGTAATAATTTTGATTGGTATGCTATTAAAAGGTGATTTAAATTAATAAGCATTGTCTAATGTGGTTTTTTGTTGCTTTTCAACATTGAGTAAGCTCCGAAAAGTATAATTTTGCCACCAAGGCACAAAAACACAAAAAAAATCCATTTTTTATATAGTTAATAATCAATACTTTATAAACCTTAGAGTCTAGTAATATTTAATCATTTTTGACTTTTAGGAGTGGACTCAACTTTAAAATCATCAATTTACCTTTAGGGATCTTGGTTGTATTGTGGTGAGAAGTACTTCATGGTACCATCAAACGAAATGATATTTTTTGTTTTTTAACACATACGAAAATGATTACATCTTCTCAATATATTGTAGCTTTGGCATAATTTTACATTTATACAAAAATTGCGCACATGATGCGTGCATCATTTTAAAAATATAATGATTTAAGAATGAACGATATCTTAGTATTTATTGCCAACAACAATATGTATTTTGTATTGGTAATCCTCGTTTTTTTTGGACTGATTGAAGCTTCAATGGGATTTATAGCCAACTCCAAGAGAACAAAAGATGATGTTTTGGTAGAGACGGTAAATACCTTTTTTTTAATGGTGATTACAAAGCCTGTAGTTATGTTTTTAGCTTTCAATTTGATGGGGCTAATATTTACCAATTGGGAAAATATTTTATCCAATTTATCCTTTTGGGCAGGTTTGTTAGTCTTTTTACTTGTTGATGACTTTTTACAATATTGGTATCATAGGTCTTCACACGAATATAAATGGCTTTGGAAACATCATAGACCTCATCATACAGCCACTGAAATGGGATTTTTGGTTTCCTATAGAGAAAGTATTTATTTTTTTATGCTTATGCCTAATATTTGGTGGTTGGGTGTCGCGACTTATTTGGGATTGGGGATTCCTGTCGCTGTAGGTATTGTACTTAAGCAAGTCATTGTTGTATCTTCTCACAGCCTTGTATCTTGGGACAGGTTTTTTCACAATCGTCCAGTACTAAACCTATCCTGAAAGTGCTAGAACGCATTTTTATTACTCCCGCTTTTCATCATGCACATCATGCTGTATCCAAAGTTGATGGTATAGGTCAACCTAATGGCAACTATGGTAATATGCTTTCTATATGGGATCAAATATTTGGTAGCGCATCATTTAATCACGCTTTCCCTAAAGAATATGGCATTCCCAATGATCCCAAAGACTCATGGTTGTCTCATTCTTTTTACCCATTAGTCAAATCAGACAAAAAAGGTTCTGAAATTGGCATAGACTTTAAGTTTGAAAAAACTACGGTACTAGAGCCAGCAATCCTGATATTAAAAGAAGGTGATTATTTGTATTGTACTTGTGGTTTTAGCAAACAGCAACCTTTTTGTGATGGATCTCATCATGGGACTAAATTTCAACCTGAAAAATTTACAATTCGCAAAGAAAGAGAATACAAAATTTGTCAATGTAAAGCATGTGTCAAAGGGCCTTTTTGTGATGATTCACACCTGAAAAAATTATTGAATAAATAAGAAATGCAAACAATACGGAATAAGTATAGCTGAGTGAGCGTCTGCTGGTTCCACAGTCATTGCAGAAATGGCATACATCATTATTGAAAAGTAAAGTCAAGTATCCATGCTTATATCTTCATAATAATTAACTAAAGTTTCGGGGCAAATTTTGCACAATAACTACTCTCATAACCTTGAATCAAATTCAATTGTGCTTTTTGGGGCTAATGATTATACTATAGGTTTGGCATTGTCGCTCGAGCCGCGCTCCCATCCCTTACGGGTGCCTTCACTTCTCGCATTGTCATACTCGACCTTCCAGGATCGTTCAGTTATACTTTTTTGCATTGCCAAAAAAAGTAAACAAAAAACGCTAGTTCCGCTAAATCGCTCCGCGTACCGGAACAGGCTCCCCAAGGAGGTAAACCTTGGTATTACTACATCTCCCAAAGCAATATGTTAACGTCGTATTTCTAAATCTCCTTGTAAATTGTTTTAAAGTATTGATTATCAGTATTGTAAAGTAAGTTAATATTTAATTATTTAATATGTAATTAGTTGACATTAATCCATTTACAAACTCCGAAACTTCAGTAATTAATTAGTCATGGTCCAAAATATCCTACTAAAAGGTTCCAATAGATGCTGAAAGGTGGTAACAAAACTCGCGTCATTCAGATGTAGTAAATATTATGTGTAGCAGGGAAAATCGAACTTCACTCAGTATAGGACTTTGTTTCAAGTCTTTAGCTGGTAAGGCAAATAAGAGCAATATCTATTATACTATTGATATTCTGATCAAAGCGGCTAAAAAGAAACATATTGCTGCGCTCTAAAAAAACAAAATTCTATTCATTCCTTCGCTGATTCATAGCACAGCCATCGCAACACTCAGTAGTAGTTGCAAACTACGTCTTTTAAGAAGGAAAGAATAACAAACCAAAATTTATTTTACTAACGAACTAAACCTACTATAATTTTTACAATTCCTTGCAATCGCAATTTATTATTTTTAATAAAATTATTAAAAGACAAATATTTGTTTGTATATTTGCATTTGTATAAAACATGCATCTAAAGGTGTGTTATTTTCCAACCAAAAAACCAAGGTCATGCAAAAATTACTTTATGTGATTATCTTATTCTATTCGATGACATCTTTTGGTCAAGTGGCAGTCAGTACCAACCCATTGCCTTTGATAGACCCTTCATCAGTGTTAGATATTTCATCATCAAACAAAGGTGTACTCCATCCGAGGATGAATAAAATAGATCGTGATAACATTACATTGCCCGCTCATAGTCTGATGATCTATCAAATGGATGATAACCCAGGGTACTATTATAATGCTGGAACCACCATAGTTCCGATATGGCAAAAAGTACAAACAAACACATCTATTTTGTCACTCATAGGTCGGACAGCGATAAGTTCGTTACCATTTACTATAACTCAAGCAGGCTCTTATTATCTAAACCAAAGTTTATCTGGTGCTTCGGGCATCACTGTTTCTGCATCAAACGTTTACATTGATTTGAATGGACATACTTTATCAGGTTTAGCTGGAAATACATCCGCAGGAATTGCTACAAGTGGCACTTTCAATAACTTGACAGTAAGAAATGGTAGTGTAAGCAATTGGGGAAAGGAAGGTATAAATTTTTCAAACAGCCATTCCTGTCTGTTTGAAGACTTACTACTCAATAATAATTTGCGAGATGGGCTTTTCTCAGGAAAAAATGCTATTGTCAAAAAAATAATTGCTACCGGAAATTCTCAAGATGGCATCGATGTAGGAGAATCTTCTATGGTAGAACAATGTATTTGCGAAATGAATTTGAATGACGGAATAGAATTAGATAATGGTTCTATTTGTAGTAGCTGTTCTGCCAAAAACAACAGTTTGGTGGGTATCAAATCTACAGGCATGGCCTCCATACAAAACTGTAATGCACTTAGCAATACTTCTCATGGATTTCAGCTGGGAATAGGCTCAGAGGCAAATGGCAATAATGCGATGAATAACCTATCGTATGGATATTTTGTGCTCGAAGGATGTCATCTTTTTGAAAACATTGCAAGGTCGAATAATATTGGTTTTGAACTGTTTGGTAATCACATCATTGTCGAAAATTGTTCTGCAAAAAATAATACTTCCACTGGGTTTTCATGTAGTTTTAACTATGTGCATCTCCTTGGAAATACGTCAAGTAATAATGTCCATGGTTTTAATATTTCAGGTACTTCAAATTTGCTGATTAAGAACACCGCAATAAATAATACAACCAGTGGATTTACGGTAGTGCCAAGCAACAATGTAGGTACAATCTTATCTCCTGCTACTCTGAATACCAATACCAATCCTAACGCCAATATTTCTTATTAATCCAAAAAAATCATTGTTATGAAAACCAATATTTACATTATTTTATTTTTTTTGACAGGATTTACAACTATCCATGCTCAACTTACTACACCTGATAATTTTTGTATATTTTTGGACAATGTCGGTTCTTACAATGTGCTGACAAATGATGCCCCTTGTAATTCTACGGCTCAGTGTATTGTATTCCCAGTTTTACAAGATAATTGTTTTAGAATAAGTTCTGATGGCAATTTAACTTTTATAGGTGACCCGAAAACTTGTTGTGGTTTTCATTACTTATCCTATTTTATCAGAGTAGGAAATGAAACTTCCGATATTACTGAAGTAACGGTGGAAGTAAAGTGCCCTAAGCCCGACTGTAGTTTTGTACAATTACCTACCCAACAAGGACCTGCCGGCACTCCAAATCAAGGTGGTTGTCTCAGTGCTTGTGAAAATTCGACAGCAACCTACTTTGTGCCTCACACCTTAGGCAATCAATATCTGTGGACTGTGATTGGTGGCACTATGATGGTGGTGGATTCAGGCGAAATAAAAGTGAATTGGGGAATTACAGGTTCGGGATTTATTAATTTGGTCATAACAAATGGAACTACAGTAACGGTGTTTGATTTTTGTGTGGATATATTGGAAGGACCTACGGCAAGTTTTACAAAAACGGATAGCATTTTTTGTTTAGGTTCATCCATTGCATTTACCAATACAAGCAGCCCTAACTCTACCAGTTTTTATTGGGATTTTGGAGATGGTAATTATTCCAATGATGTGCATCCTACGCATATTTATTCATCTCCAGGCATGTACATGGTGACCCTTGTAGCCACAAAAGATAATTATGGTACTAATGGTGAAGCGCTTTGCTGCTGTAGTGACACAATGACCATGAAAGTGACCATTGATGACAAGCCTGGCCCTGATATTTTATGGATATCTACCGTTTGTGAAGGCGATTCTGTCAAATATTGGACTACTACTACAGGTTGTACACTGACATGGACCGTCAAAGATGCCAACGGCAACATACTCCCTTTTACAGGTCAAGGCAATGATACTATTTGTGTAGTTTGGCCTACTGGACCAATAGGTCAAATCTCTCTTCAACTATCAGGTTGTGTTCCTAATATTTACTGTACCCAAACCCGTGACCGTAAATGTACCAATCATACAAAAAGTAAGCACTATCTCA
>JADKCC010000050.1 GCA_016714785.1 Saprospiraceae bacterium | reverse complement strand
GGGAAACGCCAAAATACTTTGAAACGGTCACCAAAACCACTTAATGATTCGAAAACCAGCGCCACAAAAGCAGTATTAGCTACACTTCGCCACTTTGTATTTTTTTTAACGAATTATTCTAAACATTCTTGGATATGCTTGGAAAGTAATGCCGTGATTTCAAGAACCATCGTCTTATTTGACTGGTTCACTCTTCTTAGTTTTAGATCATAGTCTTTAAATTTTATGGTTGGATTTTTCTTGACAACAGTTCACTAATACCATTTGAAATTCAATCGGTGTTTGATTTAATGTTTGTATGATGACAAATTTTGTTTATAACCTTGAGAATGCACCTTGATGTTTTCTAGAAATTCAACATTTTCAAGTTTGGTTTTCAGCAGCAAGATGGATTTCCAAAAAATACTGGTGGTTTTAATAGTTGTAAAAATACACCTTCAAACGAAGTGTCTTTTCAACAATTGCTTTATACATTATTTTGTGTAATTAATTCCATATTTAAAATAGAGTGATTAAGATTGTTCAGATAGTAAATTATAATTGTCGATTGCTCCAATGAGTGTGTAATAATAGGGGCTGTTTAGAAATTGCCCATACTTATTCTTTTTATACCATTTTTTAAGGATTTCAAAGTTGGGCACTCAGGCATACACATGACATTTATTAAAAGATTAGTTGTAGAAACGAATAAGGCAATATCACCTACTTTGGTAAAGCAAGGTAATGCTTTCAAATTTCTGGAGTATATTGGTCATCATCACTTTTTTGATACAAAGATACTCTTGGTTTGTCTTAATATACAACCGAAATATTGACAAGTATTTTATTTTGTAACTTTTGTTGTAATGGCCTTAATAAAGTCTATTGACAGAAGTATGTTGGAACTACATAATCCATCAATTCAAATTACTTATTCCAACCTTACCAGCATATATGTTATCAAGATATTTTTCAATTCTTGATGTTCGTGTCGAAGATTGTTTTGGTTGAGAAAAGTAACATCCTATTTGCCTTCCTTATAAGAACATAAAATGCATTTTGAAATCAGGTATTTCCGACAAACTTATTTTCAAGCCGGAATGGCAAAGTCAGCAGTAGATTTTAGTTGTACCTTTATTTAATTTTCTAATTTTTTGGCTTCAAGAATATACTTTTATGATCTCCAGTCAGAAAAATGGGAAACCCATTACTAATTCCTACTTAAAAATGATTAAAAATGACTGTTTATATGGCTTAATGTGTTGATGTGTATTTTTCTGGTTTACTCTAGTTCTTACGATTATTTTTCAGCTTCGAGGTTGCTTTAACAGTTTCTCCATACCATTGAACTCGCCATCAAAAGTCTCTTTACATTTGGCATAATTTTTCCATTAGTTCAGTATGAGTAGGTTCAGAATCTTAAATTGATAAAATATTTTCTTTTAATTACATTATATTTTGTAATGAAATAAGTTTATTTTTTTCCAGAATCTAGACAAGTGTTTGAATTTTTCTTCTTTCATTTATATAATTTTTTGATTTTAGTATTAAATAAAATTTTAAATTATTTATGAATCTTGATCGTGATGCCATTCTTGACTATCGTTAAATATTACCATTGATTATCATTTTGTTGCATAACCCAAATCTGTTTTTGCCAGTGCAAATGTATTCATTTTAGTTAATGGATCCGGAGATACAAAAAACTGTATATCTTTCTTGTCTAGAAATATAAAATCTACAGCGATGATATTAGCAACTATGTAAAATCGAAGAATGAAGCTAAAACGACAGGAACAAAGTGATATTTGCATCTTAGGATAAGTTGAATTTTAACGATAAACAGAGAAAAGAGTGGGAAATTGTGAGACCAATACAATTTGAGATATTGGGTTTTAGGATTTGCATCCACGTAATGTCAAAGTGACAAAGGTAAGTTTCAACATTTGTAGGTATGACAAAGCTTGGGAACGGTTGCAAATAAAGTTCAAATCGATCACCAAGAAGACATCGCCGATTAGCTTAGCAGAATTGATAACGAAAATTAACGAAATCCAATTAGGCCGCTTAATTACTTGGAGCAAGTATTTGGTGTTTTCCAAAACGATGGACGGATGGTTACATAATAGACTGCGATATTGCATATGGCACGACTATGACTGAGCGATCCTGTAGAGGGTGAAGTACGGTGCGCTTCTGGCGTGAAGGAACCCGCGAAAGCGGTGGGTGGGCCTGAAAGGAAAAGGAAAACCTAATCCGATTAGGTGTAAACCAAGGTGATGGCGCATGGAATGACTGACCGATCTTAGGCACGATGCCTCATACGGGGCATCGAAGGGAAGCGAACCGGAACGGGTGGGAAGGCAGAAAAGGTGGATGGCAGTAGCCAAAGCCCAATTTGATAACAACTAGACACTGCAACGCCTAAAGAAACGGCCACCAATCACTTTTGGACATGTACTTTAAACTGAACCCTATCAGTTTGCGAACTGTGACTGGATGGTGCTATGAAATAGCATTCAGGTGAACGATTTCACTAAGAAATGAAGGAACCAAAACTCCCGCTTTGGCTACCAGAGGTCCTACTAGTTTGGAAAAGAGAGGCGCTCCCATCAGCCTGGTAGGGGGGGTCTACCTGAGTATATCGGGTTTAATCAATTTTATATTTGTTCGAGTTCACCACCAAAGCCGTACCGCACAATTTTTCCAACGTTGAAATTCTTGCTTCTTTTACACTAGGGCTTTCAATTTTGGAAATATAAGATTTGGTAGTTCCAACTTGTCCGCACTTAATTCTTGTTGTGCATACCTTGTTTAAGTCTTTCTTCTGTAGCATTGCACCTATCTTGGAAGTTGATATAACTTCTTTCAAGCTTCATCTCTTTTCTTGGTGCCTTTTTCACCAAAGAATTCTTCTTTTAATTCATCAAGTGTTCCTAAATTATTTATTTTCTTGCTCATATTCTTGTTTAATTTTTAATGCCTTTAATAATTCTGATTTAGGTGTTTTTTGAGTTTTCTTTGGAATGAATTCATCAATATAACCAATTGTTTCTCTGTGAAGAAACAAAATATTTTATAAATGTTAGTTCCTAAGCTTAATTCTAATCTCATAAAGACCTTCTGTTCCTTTTTTAAATGTTTTAAATATGTTTCAGGAACTTGTTCAAGGTCTTCAATTAATTCTAAAGTCCAAATGATTTTCTTCTTTACAGCGTTTGGTTGCTTCCTTAGGAATTCTTTAAAATAATCCTTGTAAGTAACTACCTTCCGATGTTTTTTATTAACCATACTGCAAAGATAAAAAGTATTTCACTATAGTGCAACTTATTGATTGTATTTCTGACATAAAAAACTATATTTCAAGTATCAAAAGTATTAATTGCAGGAGATTGGATTCGAACCAATGTTACTAAAACTAGTAATAACCGCTACTATAGCACCTGCCTTCACCACTCAGTCACTCTTGCATTGATTTTTTAGAATTTCTTCACAGTCTCTTTTAGTCCGAGCTAATGGTTAGTACATGCGGCGTGGCGGCGATTAGCCGACATGATCGTCATGTACATTGTTAGAGTCGCTTTTACACCTTTTCTCCTTTTGGGTTTTCTAATTCTGTCACTCAAATATAGTCTATTTTGACAATTTGGTTAATCCAAAATTCACGATTTCAGTATATATCGTTTTCTTTAGCTTCCCTAAATTTTTATAAAATTTTGATTCCGGAGCCCAAAACAACCTTTCACCGTCACGGTTCTCAAAATTTTTACGTTGAGTATAAGAAAGGTAGCGTCCCAAAGTGTGCTATAATTTCATGTACAGTGTTATATTTTCGCTTTAATTAATTTATAAATGTTGATTGATCTCAAGTTACATTAGTATTTGGTCATATTGTTAAAATAACCTTTCCAGTATTCTTATTGAAAATACTACAAGAACTACAATTAGTATTATTTTAAAGCAACCACCTTTTGGCGACTGATTAATGGTTTATCATTTTTATAAAAGTCAATTACTACACCATTTACTCCGAATCCAGTTATGATTTTGCAGTCAGATTCTACTTCATTTTCTGTTAATTTAAAATGATGCTCAGTTCCTGTTATAGAAAACTTGCATGATACTATTTCTCCATTAACTTTAATTGTTTTTTTTCCAAGCAAAGAATGAATATTTCAATTCTATTTTCGTCTAAATAAATTGTTGTGTATTTCATTCTTTATAGATTTTATGGTGAAAGATTACTACTCTACTCTTTTATATCAATTTCTAAATTTAAAATTTGCTTTCAGAGTTTCAGTGTATTAACAAACTTTTTCACAAAGTCATGTTTTGCATTAGTGACTCCTAACGGCTGTGCTTTGCGACGGTTTTTGTGATAGCCAAAACTAGCGTCAAAGCACTTGTTATGGCTTTGTGATTCTCTCTTTGTTGATTTTATCTATAAGTTCAAGCAGATTTGTATTTTTAATAGCATTTTCAACATTGTCAATCTTAAACTGTGGAAGTTCCATATTTCTGGCACTGTTTAATTTTTTATTGATGGCAATTATTGGTTTCTTCTAATATCTAATGTTTCTATTTGATTTGGCTTCATAATTTACTTTTTAATGACTATAAATGAATGATAATTTGTATCTCTTGTGAAACGTTCAAACTCACCTTCAAGTTCCCCGAATATTTCAAAATCTTGTGCTATACTTTCATACATTGAGTTTATTCCTATTTGATACAATCTTGTCCTTGCTTGTGTGCTACCCCTTGCATATACCATTACAGATGGTTTTTTACTGAAAAATGAGTAAAGAGTTGAACCGACTGTTGCTAATACTTTATCTCTATCGTTGTTATTCGTTACATTTAAAAAATCTATTACGTCAGTTTTAATATTATAATCTCCCATTACAAGTTGCCATAAATTAGGTATCGTTGTTGGCGTGTAAGCTATTCTTTTATGAATATTTCCTTTAGGTCCCTGACTGTAAAAATCAAAGACTTCTTGTTGCTCATCTGTTTGTAATAAATACTTTTCTAACTCCATTTACTCCTTCAAAACCTTATATCTCTGGTATCCGACCACAAAGATAAGTATTCCCGTTGGAATTTCAGATAGATTTATAGTGTTTGATCTTCTGAAATATCTCGATTTAACAGCAATCTACCATACACATCCATGATTTGCACCGATGTTGGTTCTGTAGTTGTGATGGTTATATCTGATGTGGCAGGATTTGGATATATGTTGGTTTCTATATTGCCATCGTATCTCACACTTGCTATATCGCTATAGCTGTACTGTCCATCATAGTCCACTTGTTTGATGCGGTAGTAGTTTATCCCGATGGATGGTGATGTGTGGATGTACTCATAATGTTTTGTTTCATTGGTTGTACCATCGCCTTCCATCTCTCCAATGGG
This sequence comes from Saprospiraceae bacterium, assembly GCA_016714785.1. Lineage (GTDB taxonomy): Bacteria > Bacteroidota > Bacteroidia > Chitinophagales > Saprospiraceae > OLB9. The sequence continues at coordinate 15,605 of JADKCC010000050.1, read as the reverse complement.
TGAGAAGTCTCTGCCATATTTGCTATGCTCGATGATGTATTTATCGTTGTTGATTTGGTTGGCTACTAACCATGAGAGATGGGTTTGGTTGTTTTTGATTTTGGCAATTGGAGTTGAAGACCAAGTGACTGGAAGTGGTGAGCAAAATGCATTAATATCTCCAGCTCCTTCACCTGTAACTTGAAAATCATCAATCCCACAGTTTGATAATCCAATAATTTTGACCCACTGATTTTGGTTTATTGTGCGACTTCCATTAAAAGGAACTAATGTTTGATTTCTGTATAATTGTACCTGTTGACCATCGCTTTGATTTATGTCGCCGTGATTTAGCGTCCATGGATCAGTTTCAGTATATTGTATGCTATCAATTTGTCCTTGCATTATACCATCTTTAGCATCTAACCATAATTTGATTTCAGCTCTTGTCGCTGAATAAACATAATTACTAACAAATAAAAACATAACAATTACAAAACACCGCATACCACTTAAAACTTTTGAATGATTAACAATTAAATTCAAAAATTACGACCATTTTATTGAGTAGATTTATTCCTTCTCATGAGCCATAACGTTCCGCAGCTACCCGCTGCCAGGCTTTTATTCAACCAACTTCCCAAGAAGCACAGAACACGAATTTAGTAATAGTTTTCAAGAGAAGCACGAGCGAAAGCCTAGTTGCGGGTAGCTGCTGTTGAACTAAACCTTCGGTAGCTTCTTGGCTTGATTCTTGGCATTAGTATTTCAAATAAATCATATTAAAATGTCAACAAAAAAAAGCGACCAGAAGATCTAGGTCAACACACATTGATTGCTCAAGCGAGAGCACAAGTTACAGGTTTTTCAGAACTGATAGACAAATTTGAGAAAAAACTTTCTGTCTTAGGTCGGAGTCCATCTACCTTTAAAAATTATGCTCGTCACATTGCTCAGATGGCGCTACATTTCGATTGTCTGCCTACTGAGCTGGAAGAAGATCAGGTGACTGACTATCTCCACTTGCTCAAAGAGCAACACAACACACCGTCTGATTCGTACTTTAAACACACAGTGTATGGTCTGCGTATGCTGTGCAAAGTGGAAGGGTTGAAGCCCCATGATATTGGGCTGCCAAGTATCAAGGGACCTAATAAACTTCCAGTAGTATTGTCAAAAGAAGAGATGTGGCGTTTGCTATGTACTCCGGATTTATTGAAGCATAAAATACTGATCGGTTTGCTCTATGGGTGTGGTCTGCGATGTAAGGAAGCACGAAGTGTACGATTACAAGATCTTGATTTTGACCGTAAAACGGTGCTTGTAGTTCAGGGAAAAGGTAAGAAAGACCGCTATGTTCCATTGAGTGAGCACTTGATCCGAGGATTAAAACAATACATCGACGCGGAGCGACCTGACGAATGGTTATTCAATGGTCAACCTATGGAAAACCGCAAAGGTGGTGACTTCGATAGTCGGTACTCACAGAAGGGTGTTCAGTGGGCTGTTAGTGCCGCATCTAAAAAGCTGGCATCATCAAACATGTCAATGTGCATACACTGAGACACACCTTTGCTACTCATTTGCTGGAGGACGGTATGGACATCATGACGCTTAAAGAATTGCTAGGACACGAGCGCATCGAGACGACGTTGGTTTACCTGCACATTGCACAAAGTGGACGTCGCAAGCCATTTAGTCCATTGGATACTTTATTTGCAGCATGCGCGCCAAAAACGAAGTAGCACACATACTGGCTCGATCATGGGATGAAGTAACATCATCTGGGCTCAACAGTTGGCAAGTCCGAACACTTCGGGCGATCAGGGATTGCCGCACTGTTGCTCTCGGTGGTCATGTAGATGGTTGCGATAAGTTGTGGACATATCCAGATAAGTTACAATAGTTGTCGCAATCGTCATTGCCCTAAGTGTCAGGGACATAAGCGTGTACAATGGATAGAAGCTAGAGAGACAGAACTTTTGCCAGTTCCGTATTTTCATGTTGTGTTTACCTTACCTGATGCATTAAATGGCCTTGCGATACATAAACCTAAGATTATCTATGATATCTTATTCAGAGCAGCTTGGGAGACTGTAGAATCATTTACGGGTAATGGAAACAAGGCTGGGATGATTAGCATCTTACACACTTGGGGTCAGAATCTGAGTCTGCATCCACATATCCACTGCATCATTCCAGGTGGTTTTGTGGATAGAACTGGTAAATGGAAGTTATCAAAGACTGATGGCAAATTTCTGTTCCCTGTCAAAGCGATGAGCAAGGTCTATCGGGCCAAATATGTGGCACTTTTGCGAACATCTGAAATGGAAGTAGAGCAATCTACTTACGACTCATTATTCAAAAAAGAATGGGTAGTGTATGCCAAAAGACCTTTCGGATCACCCAAGTCAGTCGTCGAGTATCTAGGACGATATACCCACAAGATAGCGATCTCCAATCATAGGATACTGTCCATCGATGATCACACTGTGACCATCTCATACAAGGACTATAGGGCAGATGGTCAAAAGAAAACGATGACGCTTAGTCATGAAGAGTTCGTCCGCAGATTTGCTTTACATATCTTGCCTAAGCGGTTTGTAAGAATCAGGCACTACGGTTTCCTGAGCTCAACATGGAAGCGATCCAAGTTGACCGACTTACAATCCAAACTGACAGGGATAAGTTTAACATCATTACCTGTCGTGCTAAAAGGAACCAACCACAAATGCTGCCCATGTTGCAAAACTGGGCAGATGATCATACTCCTCACCTTTGGCAGACGTGGGCCACCGAGTGAATTTTACAAGTCTGCCTATGAAAAGTCTAATTCCCCAGATTCAATCTGATGTTGGGTAGGATGACTGAACGTTACGAAGTAAAATCGTGATACGTAATCACGATTTAGAGAAGGAACTGAAACCTACTGGATTTCGGCTTGGGTTGCTTTCTTTTGAAATCATATAAACTACACTCTATGACTTAAACTTAGAAAAAAATAATACTAAAGCCTTTGTAATCAACTTGCAAAGGTGAGGGAATAGTCAAGACACTTGACGATATCTCCATACAATACTTAAATTTCGTTTTTCAAATTTAGTTCCGCTACCGATGGTACAGTTCAACAGGGCGTTCATCGCATGTCCGCTGGACACGACGAACGCTTAGTTGTTAGCAGCTGGGCTTTGTTTAGGCTTTCCATATTTCTTTTGCTTTTTCGTATAAAAATTCTGCTCGTTGTTCAATTGTTTGTTCGTTCCATTCGTCAAGTATCAAATAACTGCTAATTGTTTCAAGCCCTGCTGAATATGTGTTTAATCCTTTTTTGTCGGCTTTGCCTTTACGTTTAATTGTCCAATTTGCATCTCTTATTGTTGAGTTTAAAGCCTGTGTAATAATTGTCAAATTACCCAATGTCAAAAGTTTTCTATTTCTTTTGATTTTGTCTTCTTGATTTGAAAGTTTACCCCAATTATTTTCCCATTTTTTCGGCATTAAATGCTCCAAACTATATTTATTTATTCCTAAAAGTTGAGTTGATTGTAATTGTCTGTTACGAATTTTTGACTCAATAAAATATAATATCCCTGCCGATTGTTTGTTGATTAAATACGAACTTTCAAATCCAATTTTTAATTCATCGTCAGAAGGTAAGAAATTTACTTTGTCTGCTTGTCCTTCTAAAAATTCTAAAAATTTAGTTTTAGAAAGTATCTCATTATTTATCAGTCTGTCTGTAAAAAGTTGATTGTAATTTTTAGTGTTGGCGTGAGCAACCATTCTTCTCATTATGTAAGTTTCTAAAAAGTCAAACAACTCATTTCTGTCCGTGTCGTTTGATACGTTTTTCAAAACATAAAGTACATAAGGAATAAGTGTTGACGTATCAAGTCCAAAAATTATTGCATTTATTCTTTCAATTCCTGAATTATCTGTTAGTTCATTTTCAATAATGTCGTAGTCAAAGTTCTCTTGGAATAACAATGCGTAATCTCTAATCTCCGTTAAAATAGTTTTTTTGTCGTTGTTCAAATAGTCTTTTATGAACTTTTTATATGATTCAAAAAGTTGCTCAACTTTTGAAAACTCTAATTTATCTTCTGTTTTTACATTTAAATTTTTGTCTTGAATTTTGATTTGTAAGTACGAAAAGAAAAATAAATCTATAAACTCTCTTTTTAATCTACCTGCTGTAATTTCTCTGTCCCAATAGTTTTTAGTGTCTTCGTCTTTTTCAAAAACGTTTTTCCAATAAGTTGTGTATGTTGAAATTTCATCTCTGTTGAAAAAGTAGTTTTTCAATAATTCAGCAGTAGTTAATTTTACACCCAAAGAATTTATTGTGTCAAAAAATTTGTTGCTCATCTTCGTTTTCGTCAAGGTCAATACCAACAAATAGGATTTTAGCAAGAATGTTATTTATATCAAGTTTTTCAGCATTAATATTTGCCTTGAAATATGTATATGCTTGTGTTATTTTGTCTGTTCCTGTCAAATCTTTCAGTTCAGTCAAATTCATTACGAGTTCATAAGCATCAATATCGTTGTGATTATGCTGAATTGCAATTAAATCTCTCAACTTGAACATTCGGTTAAACTCATAATCGTCTCCCGATTTTAGTGATAGAACTTTAAAAAAAATGGAAAGTGTTGTTAATCTTTGTTGCCCATCAATTAATGTTCTTTTGTCGCCAACTTTGTTTCCTGTATTTGTTGGTTGTTGTTTTAAAATTACTGAACCTAAAAAATATGGTTTGCTTGTCTGACTAACGTGTTCCATATCTTCTAAAAGTCTTTCCCATTGGTCGTCTCCCCAAACATAAGCTCTTTGAAAAAATGGAATTTCTAAAATTCTGTTTCCGTTAAAAATGTCGTTAATTGTTCTTTTTCCTGCGTCCATATTTTATTGTAATGTTTGTTGTTTAGGGTGTCTCGTAGCCTTGCTGCTAACGTTTAGTACTGGCGACGGACGACCGATAGGGAGTCTGTTTGTCCAGTACATTGTTAGTGGATGGATATAAATTCATATGATAAAATTATACATGCTTTCTTTAATTTCTACTCTTTAGGCAAAGGATAATAATCCATTACAAAAACTGAAACACTTCCAAATTCGTTTCTAAAATATAGTTTCGATGAAATCTTTCCTGGCAATGAAGGGTCCATAAATGTATTAAAAGTATTTGCTTTCAGTAATTCAATTGACTCAGTAGACTTTTTATCGCAGAAGATAAATATATCCTGAGTTGGAATTGAAAAGACTATTTCTTTTGAATTTATAGCACCCTGAATTTGATTCCATACCCGCTCTTCTGTTATCAAACTACTTTCTATGCCACCACAATAAATCAGCATTCCGATTCCGCTTGGGTAGATGTCCATGCTTATGGTGTCTTTAATTTTTCTTTCAAGATTTAAGTAAGCATTAGTTACTATTTGATTTGTCCCTAATCTTTCGAAATCACTAAAATGGGTTATTTTTAGCATTTCATATACATTACTGCCATTTTCTAGCCAAAATGTTAAAAGTATGTCATCAAATAGCTCTATTACAACTAATCCATCCATGGCAGATCCTGGTTTGATCTGGCCATTTTCCCACTCAATGAGAGATTTTAATTCAGCTCTATTTTTAATAATAGGATATATATTGTTTAGGGTTTTCCAGTCGTCATTCCCTTCCCCAAATCTATTTTTAAAAATTTCTGGTTCCCTAATTTTTAATTCACTTAGAAATGCTTCGTACAATTCAGGGCTATCTTTTGAAAATAGTTTATCATTAAGCATCGATTCTAAAGTTATGACATGCGTAGATGGGTCTAAAACCATATTCGAATCATCTGGCTCTAGAACAATCTTTATTCGTTTTACACTACTACTATCAAAATTTGTATTTTCTGAATTATTCGCAGCAAATTCTTTTTTTTCTTCTGAGTTAGTATTAAGAATCTTTGTGCCATCATTTTCATGATGTTCCATTTTTTTCTTCTTATTTCCAAATATCCAATTAAAGAATTTCATTGATTTAGTTTAAATATTTTAAATTACTTATCATAATTTCTGGAGAAATTGACTGCAAAAACTATTTAATCATATTATACTTGAGTTTTCTTTTCTATCCACTAACGGCTGCCGTAGTCGTAGTGCCGACGATAGGAGCCATGATCGCACTACGGCTTGTTCTCGACAGTTAATTTATATTTTTGTCCAAAGTATACCTACTGAGTCCCTGATTGCTACTAGACCAATTTCCTTATTAAAATATACTCTTTCTTTCCTTACCAATCCATTAGCAAAATTATTTTCGTTGCTATAAATATCATTGAAATTGGTGTTATTTAATTCTATTTCTTCGTGGAATCTTATATAAGATGTATCTGGTATAATTTCTTGATTTAAGTGATCTTCAATTGGTAATTGGAATATTACTTGCTTGGAATTGCCTTTAATTGCCCAAATTGCATAGCCAGTTTCAATTAATTCATTTAAATTTTCAGTAGAAGTATTAAAGTTGATTCCTGTATATAAAACTACTTCAATTGTAAACTTTGAAGAACTAATTATAATTGAAGCTTCCTCATTATTAAGACAATAATCTTCACAATCCGGCGAATTAAAGTTTAGACTTACATTATACTTACCTGATTTAAATTCTTTTCCTGAGATTCTAGCTTTGATAGTGTTTCCAATTGAATCATGAAATGTCAATTCAGAATTTAAATCATTGCAAAAATCAACAAATTTAGATTTAATATTTTCTGAAAGTTCTTTTGTCCCTATATCAACTAACTCGCAATTGGAGTTTACTAGATTCATTTCGCATGTACCAGACACTTTATCAATATTAATTTCAGTAAGACATCCGATTTTCGATGAATTTGAACCGATAAACATATCATTATTATCACATCCAATTACTGAAATAGATAAAATAACTAATAAGTAATTTCTTATCTTAACCATATTATAATTTTGTTAATTCCTACTATTTAAATTCCTGTTTTAAACATTTTTTTTACATTCCCTTGAATTGTCGAGAACGGCTGCGATTTGTGACGGATGAGCGATAGCGAAATCTGTTCATCAAATCGCTTGTTATGCTTCGTGACTATTTCAGTTCTTGACCATTTATGAGTCTAATTAAATTTTCTTTTGTATCTGTATTTGGCTCTATTCCTTTTAAGTACTGTAATTCGTTTTTAATATTCTCTGTCCAATATTCTTTTCCCCATTTATTCAATGCTCTGATTGCCATATTTCTATTTCGAGTGACGGGGCTTTTCAGACCTGCGATCAAAAGTGCTTCACCTTTGCCTTTATGATTTTCAAGATAAGTAATTACAAAATCTAAAGATTGATGTTTTTGATATTCAGGCCCAATTCCTAATGAATCTGAAGGTCCTGTTGATAATTCTGAAAGAGGCAAATATTTAATTGCAGCATTCACTATTTTATTGACATCTTCTGCTTTTGAATTAGTAGTTAAATCATACCACGAAGTACTATCCAAAGGTTTTTGGTGAAGTCTATTCCAGACTGTTTCTCGTAAATCAATTCCGAAGGTTTTAGCTGCCTGTTTCGCGTTCCAGTATTCTACATTGTTTTCGCTACTTAAGCCTTTATATATTTCATCAGTCCAATCTTTTGATTTTAATATTTGATCTATTTCAATCAATTGGTTCGATAACTCATCCTGTTTCCATTTCTTTAAGATTTCATTCTCTTCTGGCGAATCTTCTAAGAAATTCTTTATTCTATTAAGAGTAATATAGTTTGATATATCAAGTGATCTACCAGTTGAATGCTTAATAAATTCTTCTATTAAATCGACTGGATAATCATATGCCGATATTCCTGCTGCTGGACCTTCGTTCAACATCGCAACAATTAGTTCTCCTGCTGATTCATATAGCTTGTCATCAATAATATCTTGTTTCAGTTTGCTAAGTAAATCACCTTTCACTACACAAGTCAATGCGAGGTATTCATACATTATACTGTTTTGATAACCTTCATATACAAGCCAATCTGTTATCGTTTCAGAAAGTTCCAATTCGGATAATCTATCTATAAGTTGAATTCTTCCCCATCCATCTACCTTTTTGGCAAGTTCCCAAAGATCAGATACTTGATTTTTAGATAGGTTGATTATTGCAATTGTAGAGAATACTGTGAATTCATCATGAGTACCAAGTATTTTTATTTCATTTAAAGGTGCTTCTTTTTGACAAAGTCCTAAAATTGCTATTCCAAATTTTACAGCATTTCTATTTTTAGTTTTAGTTGCAAGTTTGAATGCGTAATCATAGAGGTGTGGGTCAATTGAGATCGATGCTTCTGACACTTTTTGAAGAAATTGATCAATAACCCCAATAACGCTATCATTATCCGTTATTTCCAAATAAAAATTTGATTTAGCTGTTACGTCACCAGTTTTGGCAATCCTTTTAATTAGGTTGGTAAGTGTTTTGATTCTAACTTTTGAATTCTCTGAATCATCTGCCCCAAACATTGAATCCATCAGACCTGGAGTCCATTTAATTTCATTGTCACCTTTCTTTTCGTCTGGAAGCGTTTCCGCAATTTCATTTAGTTTCCCACTTGGTTGAATATTATTCTTCAAGAAATTTAATATTGACTCTTCAGTTTCCCAAGCAACAATTTCACTTGTCTCTTTTCTTCCAAATATGTTTTTTAACTTATCGAACATTCATTTTTCGTTTTCATGAAGCATAACGGTTTGTGATATGGAGCGGACGCAGCGATAGCAAGTCTGATCTCATATCACTTGTTATCTCGCGTATTTTCATATTCTACTAAGTTATTAAATATCTCTCTTTTGACTTTTTCCGATATACCTTCATGACTTTTTATTTCTTTGAAATTATGTCTAATCAAAAATGTAAAATGATCTTTTAGTAATTCTGAGTCGCCCCAATCTGTATGTAATCTCCTGAATGTCTCCTGAAGTAAATCACCAGGATAAAAATCGCATTCGATATATTTGTTTTTCAAAAGTTTGTTTAAAATGATTGGTATGGTAAACTTAATACCGACGTCTTGACTTAGAGACAATCTTAGTTCTTCATCTGATAATTTGTTAATAGGTTTCTTCCTTAGTAAATGGCAATTTTCTACAATAGAAGACTGATATTCTAAAGGAGTTTCCCATTTTGAATTTTCCAATTCTTCAATTGATTGAGAGATATTTGATTGAAATTTGTATTTGTCCATGATTGGGTTTATAACTCTCAGTATTTCCCCAATCATAGTTGTTCTTTTCCCTTCTGTAATTTCAAATTTATCTCCTTTTGATAATCTTCCAATTTGAAGTATTGGAAATTTGAAGCTGATATTAATTTTAGTTGCGTCTGCCGACTTGAGAATTCTTTTTGTTGGGTGTGATAAGAAAACATCGTTTAGCATATTGTCAAATTTAAATATCGGAAAGTAAACATCAATTTTCATATGATTTTCCATTGCCCTTCCTGTTTCACTGAACGGAAGAACTTTTATTTGAGCTTCTATGTCTATTGTTTTACTATTCATTTCTTTATGCGTACTAACGGTTTGGCTACCCGACGACTCGTCCCGATAGGGCGAGATGTTCGTGGTAGCCTGTGTTATGGCTTCGTTATTCTCTCTTTCAAACTCACTTTCTCGAAATAGTTATTATTTGTATTATACCAACATATATAAATGATAAACTATTGAATAAAGTTCTACAGAATTGAAGTTACAAACTTCGACCAATAAAGTTTTCTGTTTTTAAATTTACTCATTCATTGCATCATCTAAAGCTTGAAAAAAAAATACTATGATCAGTCAAAAAACTTTTGAAATTTTCGTTAGATTCAATAAAGTTTTTGAATTGAACTGTTTTTTCTTCTGGTATATTTAATACTTCAAAATAATCTGGGTTTTCAGTGTAAATATCCCAACAATTAAATAGATCCATTTTAGTAAGATTTTTTTTTTTGAAAGTGTCCATTTTTTCATTAATATATTTTTGAAGCTTCTATAGTATCAAATATTCTTTGTTTGATTTCTTTATCATATACTATTTCAAAAATTTCACTTTGAAGTAATCTATTTATATTCAAATAGAAAATTTCTTTGTTTTCAAGCGTTGTAACAACTCCTTTTTTTAAAATATTCATCAGTCGGTTATTGGTCCTTTTTAATTGCAATCCTTCGTTATGGACAATCAGCCAGAATTCTTCTATTTCAGGGCCGATACCGTCATTATAGGGTAATTTTATATTATCAATTGCTATATCAATATTTGTTTTAGCTACACTTGGGTTCAATGGCACATCTTTTAGTTTTTCCAACATTTTGGCATTAGACATATTATGTGCATACTCATCTAGATTTATTGTTGTTTTTACCATCATAGGATAGTTTTCTCCAGTGCCACTTATAGTGTAACTTGGAGGCCCAGGATCAGTTATATTATATTTTTTCTTTAGGTCAGCATCTATTTCTAATAGCCTTATAGCGAATTTAGAGCGTTTTTCTAATTTAGCATTTATTGACATTTTCTTGTTTTTATAATTAGAATGTTGCAAATGTAATTAAATTTTACTTCCATATGCACAGACCCAAGCTTTAGGGTTGTATTTAAAGAATGACAAAAAGCAAGCAACCACAGTTGCTAAAATTTTATCTTTATCTCCATTATCCGATATAAAATAATAGTCGATTTCTTTAGTTCCAGCGTTGTAATCTTCAAGACTCAAGTTGTAAAGACCATCTTGATCTGTTTCAGAGAATATGACCTTTTTAATGAAATTGACATTATCACCTATAAACACAAAACTGAAAACTTTGTGATCTATACTTATTGAAGTTTGATATCTTTCAATATCAATAATATCTCTGTTCAGCAACTGCAGAGATAAGACTCCATCTGGTATTTCTGATAGTTTCATGTTGTTCTGCCGTTTGGATATTGGATTTTCATTTAAAATGAGTATCTTCTTCCTTTAATGAGCCATAACGATCTGGCCGTATGTGACGTGCCTGCGATAGCTGGCATGTTCATCATACGGCTTGTTATGATCTGGCCTTCCTTATTCACTTACCATTAGCTTTTGGTTTTCTAATTCAACGGTAAAGTTCACTTTTGCTTTTAATGCATTGAATACCCTTAATATTGTTGAAAATCTCGCATCAGTTGTTGAGTTTTCGATTTTCGCAATTTGTGATTTTTGCACACCTACAAGTTCTCCGAGTTGTTCTTGAGTTAAATGTTTGGCTTTTCTTGCTTTCCTAATTGCATCACCAATCAATTCAAGTCTAAGCTCTTGTTCAAATAGCTCTCGTTTAGGTGTTCCACGTTTGCCAATGTATTGATCTGTTACTTCTTCTAAACTATATGTTTTCATTACTTTTTTGATTTAAGATATTCGACTCTCAATTGTTTTGCCTTTTCAATTTCTTTTTTTGGTGTCTTATCTGTTTTTTTGACTATTCCGTGTGTTGCTACTATCATTGATTTTTCAGTTTCATCCCAAAATGCAAATAATCGATATGCAATTTTGTTATACAAAGTTCTAAATTCCCAGATGTCATCTTCGAGCTTCTTCAGAAGTTCATCGTCTTTTATACTTTTAGATTTCCAAATGTTGTAAACTATTTTATCTCTAGGTTTGTCGTCTAAAAAGTCTAGGAATACTTTGGCATCTTCGAGAAATTTGACTTTGAACATCTTTGATTAGGTTAACATGATACAAAGATAATAGTTTCTTTATTAGGACACAAATTTATTTTCAAGGATTTTTATCTTTTGGTCGATCATAACGTGATGCTGCTCACCCGACGTGCCGTCGCGTTAGCAGGCATGTTGTGGTAGCAGCAGTTAGTCGATTTTACTAATAAAATTTTAAAGTTAAGCTAATCATTAAAAATCTACTGATGCAGTAATGCCCAGACTATTGACATCAAATGACTCATTTGTGCGGTAGGCTGCTCATTACGATAATACAAAAATATAATTTTTTTTGAAATAATTACCTTAATTTCAAAAAATTTTCTCCGACCTTCGCCCAAGCTTTTTAAGCGATTAGCTTTGAAAGAACGATCTTTCAGCAAATTCTACTTTGCAAAAGCTTGACCACCAAATTATATCTTTGTATTAGCAGCAGTACGATTTTTTAGCTTAATTTCGTACTAACGTTTTGCAGCTACCCGAAGGTGGCGATTTTAACCACAAATGTTGATGCGGAGAACCAAACTTTGATTAACCACAAATGTGTCTGCGGAGCACTGAACCGCCACTTTTGGGTAGGTGCTGTTGAACTAAACCTTCGGTAGCTTCTTGGCTTGATTCTTGGCATTAGTATTTCAAATAAATCATATTAAAATGTCAACAAAAAAAAGCGACCTGAAGATCTAGGTCAACACACATTGATTGCTCAAGCGAGCACAAGTTACAGGTTTTTCAGAACTGATAGACAAATTTGAGAAAAACTTTCTGTCTTAGGTCGGAGTCCATCTACCTTTAAAATTATGCTCGTCACATTGCTCAGATGGCGCTACATTTCGATTGTCTGCCTACTGAGCTGGAAGAAGATCAGGTGACTGACTATCTCCACTTGCTCAAAGAGCAACACAACACACCGTCTGATTCGTACTTTAAACATACAGTGTGTGGTCTGCGTATGCTGTGCAAAGTGGAAGGGTTGAAGCCCCATGATATTGGGCTGCCAAGTATCAAGGGACCTAATAAACTTCCAGTAGTATTGTCTAAAGAAGAGATGTGGCGTTTGCTATGTACTCGGATTTATTGAAGCATAAAATACTGATCGGTTTGCTCTATGGGTGTGGTCTGCGATGTAAGGAAGCACGAAGTGTACGATTACAAGATCTTGATTTTGACCGTAAAACGGTGCTTGTAGTTCAGGGAAAAGGTAAGAAAGACCGCTATGTTCCATTGGTGAACACTTGATCCGAGGATTAAAACAATACATCGACGCGGAGCGACCTGACGAATGGTTATTCAATGGTCAACCTATGGAAAACCGCAAAGGTGGTGACTTCGATAGTCGGTACTCACAGAAGGGTGTTCAGTGGGCTGTTAGTGCCGCATCTAAAAAAGCTGGCATCATCAAACATGTCAATGTGCATACACTGAGACACACCTTTGCTACTCATTTGCTGGAGGACGGTATGGACATCATGACGCTTAAAGAATTGCTAGGACACGAGCGCATCGAGACGACGTTGGTTTACCTGCACATTGCACAAAGTGGACGTCGCAAGCCATTTAGTCCATTGGATACTTTGTTTGCAGCATGCGCGCCAAACACGAAGTAGCACACATACTGGCTCGATCATGGGATGAAGTAACATCATCAGGTCTCAACAGTTGGCAAGTCCGAACACTTCGGGCGATCAAGGATTGCCGCACTGTTGCTCTCGGTGGTCATTGTAGATGGTTGCGAAAGTTGTGGACATATACAGATAAGTTACAATAGTTGTCGCAATCGTCATTGCCCTAAGTGTCAGGGACATAAGCGTGTACAATGGATAGAAGCTAGAGAGACAGAACTTTTGCCAGTTCCGTATTTTCATGTTGTGTTTACCTTACCTGATGCATTAAATGGCCTTGCGATACATAAACCTAAGATTATCTATGATATCTTATTCAGAGCAACTTGGGGAGACTGTAGAATCATTTACGGGTAATGGAAACAAGGCTGGGATGATTAGCATCTTACACACTTGGGGTCAGAATCTGAGTCTGCACCCGCATATCCATTGTATCATTCCTGGTGGTTTTGTGAATCAAGATGGGAAATGGAAGCCATCAAAGTCTGAAGGCAAATTTCTGTTCCCTGTCAAGGCGATGAGTAAGGTCTATCGGGCCAAATATGTGGCACTTTTGCGAACATCTGATATGGAAGTAGAGCAATCTACTTACGACACATTATTCAAAAAAGAATGGGTAGTATATGCCAAAAGACCTTTTGGATCTCCCAAGTCAGTTGTGGAATATCTGGGAAGATATACGCATAAGATAGCGATCTCCAATCATCGAATATTGGCTATCGACGATCAGACGGTGACCATCTCATACAAGGACTATAGGTCAAAAGGTCAAAAGAAAACGATGACGCTTAGTCATGAAGAGTTCGTCCGCAGATTTGCTTTACATATTTTGCCTAAGCGGTTTGTAGGACTCAGGCATTACGGTATCCTGAGTTCAACTTGGAAGCGATCCAAGTTGACCGACTTACAATCAAACTCAAAGGAATAGTTTAACATCATTACCTGTCGTGCTAAAAGAACCTACCACAAATGTTGCCCATGTTGCAAAACTGGGCAGATGATCATACTCTCACCTTTGGCAGACGTGGGCCACCGAGTGAGTTTTACAAGTCTGCCTATGAAAAGTCTAATTCCCCAGATTCAATCTGATGTTGGGTAGGAAATTTGAATGTTTTATTGAAAATCGTGATACGTAATCTCGATTTAGAGAAGGCACCTGGTTTCGGCCCGGTGCTTTCTTTTGATCTATAAACTACACTCTATGACTTAAACTTGAAAAAAATAATACTAAAGCCTTTGTAATCAACTTGCAAGGTGAGGATGATCAAGACACTTGACGATATCTCCATACAATACTTAAATTTCGTTTTCAAATTTGGTTCCGCTACCGAAGGTACAGTTCAACAGGGCGTTCATCGCATGTCCGCTGGACGACGAACGCTTAGTTATTATCTGCTGCCCTTCTTCTCATTGTTTCACTGGTTTAATTGTCCTATTATCAATTCTCGGAAATAAAGACCATTTGATAAGTATGAAAAATTTTGCTGCTCGATATACTATTCCTGACAAATAACGACTGAATAGTTAATTGGTTTGGAAAATTTTTTTCCAGTCATGGGTTGTCAGGTTGTTTTTGTCTGAAAATGGATTCTGAGAATGCTTTGATGGCTGCTTTAGTTTTGTTTAAGTCGTTCATTCGGGTTGTCAAGCAGCCTAATGTATAGTTCTGGAAAAAGACCAAAGTAAATCCAGTCGCAATAATTTGAGGTTGAAACAGGATTGTTGTTCGGATTTCCCCTGGCCAACTTCTGACTACCGTCAGTGGTGGCATAATGATGAATTTCTACATTACATGAACAGTTATGTATTTTAATGAAGTCGTAATTCGTTCCATTGCCATTTATAATTGTGTCTCTTGATTGGCAATTGTTTTTCTGTGACCATATATTCATTGTACTGTCCTGTGATGGGAAAAATATAGTTGTCAAAGGAGGAGCGCCACCCATACCACCATTGTAAAATACAATCGGGTCAACTTTTGAATGAAAATTAATTATAGGTATTTTGTTTGTTGGATTACAAGGAAAATACATTTGGTATTCATTAGGTGCAATAGCCATAAAACGATGACATAATTCGCAAGCTAATCTATAGCAGAGCATACCGCCATTTGAAGACCTGTTACGTAAACTCAGGTCGTGTCAATTAGATAATTTGAAGACAAAGTATCTAATAAATTATCGATGAAGCCAGCATCATCAACATTTTGATTCATTGCAGGCGGACAACAATTACCGGCATTCCACGAACGATTTTGATTAAAAACCCACCTTCTGGATAAACTACAA
>JADKCC010000049.1 GCA_016714785.1 Saprospiraceae bacterium | reverse complement strand
TGCACAGAAACTTAAAAAGTGTGAAGTCCAATATCACCATCATCATTGCTTCTATGTCAATACGCTAAGACAAATTTAGGATTATTTATGAATGGTAGGAATAATTATCCCCCTATTGTTATATTTTTTATCTAAAGCATGGGCTGCACTTAAATTAGTTATTGACTTCCGCTGCTATTCTGATAAAAAATGGTCAACGCCGAAGATTCAGTTCAACGGAGTTTTGATGACTAATGTGTATCTATGGCGTCATCGAATATAAATATTTCATTCTAGGCACTTCGTACCAAACGAAAACTTAGTTGTTGTGCTGTTCGTTGTTCTTCTTTCTCAGTCATTTATAAATGTTAAGAAATATTCTTGAATTTCCTTTCGTTGCTCGTCATTAGCATTATCGTCCATTTCATTATGGGTTGTATTTGCCAATTTTACTATTTTCATTTTATACTTTTTAGTTTCCTTTTTTGTTGGTAAAACACCTTCGTCTGCTGGTTGGTCGCTTGAACGTAACGAGTAAACTGTAACCCTTTTTGATTTTGGCAATGCCATTCTTCTATTGTCCAAAGTGATTATTTTTTCAACTATATTCGGGTATTTCTGTGGAAAAAGGGCAGTCATATCTCCTCCGTTAGAATGTCCAACAAGTGTTATGTGTTTAAAGTCCAAATCAGGATTTGTTCTTTTGAGTTCGTTGATAACGTATAAAATATTGTCTGCACCACGTTCCCAAAATGGTCGTCTTACAATTTGCAGATTTCCTGTCAATGGCAATAAACTGTCAGTTGCAAGTTCGTGTTGAATGCTTACAACGAAGAACCCTTTTGTTGCTAAAAATTCAGTCAGATATGAATACGCCAAATAGTCACCACCTTTATTTTGTCCATAGCCGTGACTGAAAATGACAAGTTTTTGCTTTCCAGAAACTTTTGAGGTTGGTTTATAGATTGCAATTGGAATTTCTCTCTGTCTGCTTTGGTCGTATAATTTTAAAGTATCCAAACTAAACTCAAATTGAGATTTGTCTTCAACAGATTTTCCAAATGTTGAGTAACTTGTCAAAATTCCTATAATGAAAATGTAAAGTATTTTAATCATTTAATTTCTTTTTCAGTGTGTCGTTTTACAATGACCACTAATTTGATGTCATACGTCACTCCCTTTTTTAAAATCGTTTTACAACTCCTTGATTTACAATTCATATTAAAGTCTATAAAAATCCTAAAGTTTGTTAATCTATTTCGCTTTTATACGTTTCCCATTCATTTGCACACAGAAACTCAAAAAGTGTGAAGTCCAATATCACCATCATCATTGCTTCTATGTCAATACACTAAGACAAATATAGGATTATTTATGAATGGTAGATATCATTTACCTATTATTTTATTAAAATTCCTATCCTAACCAATATGAAGCTTTAGCAGCTGTGCCCCTTTATCAAAAAGAAGATAATTTGCATAAAGTGCAAAAGTAGAACCATTAAAATAGTGTCTGCGGAGCACTGAATCACCACTTTTTCCAAACCTGTATTATGCTCAGTGTTTTTATCTTATTTATCCTCTTTACTAAATGCTATGTCAAGCACAAAAACAGGTTTAGAGCCATCAACAGGTATAATAGATATGTATGATATACCTAGCCTGTAGTATGGATCAAAGTGATCGAAGATTTTTCCAATACATTTTTCAGTGCTTTTTGAGAATTGCGCTTCCCATTTATCATCCATTATTGAACTTTTGTCAGTGTAAATAGGATGAACCAAATTTAACATTCTTCCATACTCCATCTCAGCTCTGTCTTTATTGGAAAAGAAATACTTACACTCTAAAATCATAGGATGCTTTGAGTGGAGTCTTCTTGGTCCCCCTTTTTCAGTAACCAGAGCAGCATTGCCATAAAATCAAACATAACTTGATTGAGTCAGTTAGATTTAATCAGACCTTTGTCTGCTGTGATTCCTGGAAAGAATGTGTGGGTAGACAGTGGTGCCAAAGTAGTGTCTGTTAAAATAAATCTTTTGTCATTTATAATAACTTCGCGTAGGTCTAAACGGGATTTTTCGAGTGGAAGATTGTAAAAAATATTTTCGATAATCGAATGAATTAATTCCAATTCGGGTTTCAAATTAATTTCTGTTTTTTGTGATTTACAAGAAACAAATAGTACTATAGAAAAGAATATGATAAGATATATTTTCATTGCACAATTTGATGATGAATATGGTCATCGTGTCGAACAGCGTGACAACCCTGAAACTCATTTTTATTATTTGGACAAATTGTTCTTGCTTTTAAATGTGGTTCGATTAATATTTTTGAGTTAAAGGATCAGCAACTATTTTGGTCACAAGTTCTTTGTGTTAAGTGGGACAAACTCTAGGTCATGACGTGTTCTAATGTTGGGAAATGGTATAATCATAATGCAATATCTTTTAACTTACATTCTTTTGATTGGTTGAATTCAGTGTTTCTTGGTTCAACAAAAAATCCATATCCAGTATTGGATGGTTTTAAGTTTCCTTCTTCATTATTTTGAGTATAGTAAAACGACAAATCAACTTTTCTTCCGTCATTATGGCTTAAATGTGGGAGTAGTGGAAATCCATCTATAAATGGAAAGTTTGCATCCAAATATGAGAGTTTCAGTTTCCTGTTCTCTAAATTTGTTTCATTGGCTACTTCGTATAGCTGATCTCTAAGTTTTGGTTTTACATAGTGTCTATTCAATAGTGGAGTTATGTAATTATGAGGTATAAGGTTTGAAGATTTATTTATTGGCAAAGGAACTCTTCCATTAAGTTTTGCTAAAGCTGGTACAATTAGTAAAGTTGAGAGAAGGTACAAAATTGAAAAACTAAATAGTTTTTTCCAACGTGCAATTGGTCGCTTGCTGATTTTGAAGTATCCAAAACTCAAAATCCATATTATTCCACCAATTTGGGTGACGATAGTTAGCATTGCTATTATTCCAATATGGGTAAAAGTTTTCAAATTATATTTTCATTTTTATTCTACTTCTAATGTCATATCTGGCATCCTCTGATCGAATTTGACCTTAGCATTTATATTTAATATTTCTAAAAAGTAAAAGTTCTTTTGATTTTGACTTTTTGAATATTTCAAGTGTTTTTCATTTGTGTACTTTTCCCCGATGTTAGTTGATTTCAACACCTTGGAATTAGATTGAATAAGATAAACTTATATCCTATGTAACTCTTACATTTACCATCAATATCACAACATTCAATGTTTGCAGTTATTCCAGAATATGCTTGTAATTCAGCCCATTTAATTTTTTTATTTTCATTACTTGTATAGACACCAATTCTCGGAGTTGCTGTTATTGGTTTGACAGTAAGAGTTCTTTTACTTCGCAATTTTTGCCTGAATATGTAATGTTATTTGCCTAATTTTGTAGGATTAATTTTATAATTACTATTTTCAATTATTAGGTCTGCACTTTGACTTAATCCAGTTTCGTAATCTTCAAATGTTGCAGTAATATTTTCAATATCAATAAATTCGTATTTATCATTTACAAGTTGAATTGGATTGTCAAGTCCGATAAGGAATTCTCGGTTTCTAAGTTCACAATAACAATTTAATGATTGTCCAGTTAAGCTTAATTGTAAAAAAATTAAAATAAAGATCAATTGAATTACATTTTTGTTCACTGCTTTAATTTTTTAATCCGAGATAACTTCATGCTATCCGCCACTCCTTTTTTAAATCGTTTTACAACTTATTGATTTACAGTTCTTATGTAAATATATCAAAATACGAAAATTTGTTTATCTATTTCGCTTTTATACGTTTCCCATTCATTTGTACACAGAAACTTAAAAAGTGTGAAGACCAATATCACCATCATCATTGTTTCTCTGTCATTACGCTTAGGCAAATATAGGATTATTTATGAATGGTAGATATAAATTTTAGTGTTTATTTGGCTTTTTTGGGTTGGATGAATTTTTTATAATGGTTTTAGGCATTGTGTAAAGGCAGGTTTGGAAAAATAAAACGATCAACTGGGTGACTCAATGGTATAAATGTAATCAACTTGCAAAGGAGCGGGAATAGTCAAGGTGCCTGACGCTATCTCCATACAATACTTAAATTTCGTTTTTCACCCCGTAGGAATAATTTATCCAACGGGGTGAAAGTCTGGCTCCGCTACCATGACTGAACGATCTCAAAGGGTGAAGTATGACAGTGCTTCAAGTGAAGGAACCGCGAAATCGGCCGAACAGGGTTCAACGGAGTTTTGATGACTAATGTGTATCTATGGCGTCATCGAATATAAATATTTCATTCTAGGCACTTCGTACCAAACGAAAACTTAGTTGTTTGCTGCTGGCATTCTTTTTCACTTTAATTGTTCAACATTCCTTTAAGGTTGGTGTCCATATTTCTTAAGTCAAGTCCACCTTCATAAACTGATTTCAAATTTAGAAGGAAAAATGACCAACCAGAGTCGCATCCTAATCGAATTCCCTTTTTTGAATTGTCGTCTGTTGGGATATTTTTTTGAGTTAGTTCTACAATTACATAATGGTCTTGAATACTGAGTTTAATGTCAACTAAACATTCACCTGCAAAAGTAAATTGTATATAGTCCTTACCGTTAGTGTCGGTAATTTCACCCTTTTCAGTTGTGTCATATAAATGCCAATTCCATTCGTAGGCAAAACCTTTTTCAAATGGTTTGTCTTTGCCTATTGGATTTGCTTTAGTATCGATAAAAGTAGCTTCGCTTAAAAACCATTTTTCAATTTCTGATGCTTTTGCCCAAGCGTTATATATATCAGTCAGATTTGCCTTAATGGCTATTTTTTTTGTAAACGTTGTCCAGTCGAAATTTGTCATTTTTGAATGTTTCTTTTGTTTTTAATTCGTGTCTTTTAGAGTTATTCGGTCTGTCTGCTTGCTGCTAACGGTTTGGCGATATGGAGCGGATTTGGCGATAGCCAATCTGATCTCATATCACTTGTGTGTGCCTTGAATGGCAAATGTACGGATAAAATGTTAGTTGTACAACTTGTTGCAAAACAAGTTATCTAGAGAGTGATAGCCCGTAGGATAAATATCCAACGGGTTGAAAGTACTTCTAGACCACGAACTCAATTCCAAAACAGTAATATTTGTATAGTATATAGTGGTTTAGTTTCGAAAATGTTTTTATAAAATTTGAGATTAACCTCAATCGTTTCATTGCTCGTACTTCTTCTTTTGCCCATAATTGTTTACAAAATGAAATTTGAGACCAACCGAAAACTATTATACATCATATTATTTTATAAATAAAAATTTTACTTTTGCCCAATAATTAAATTAGTATGACATTTTTGAAACGTTTATTTATTCTCACTTTTTTTACTTTGGCCATCACATCTATCATAATCGGACAAGAAAAGCCAAATTTTGTTAGAAAAGACCATTCAGACCAAGCATGGTTTCTTGAGATTTTAAAAGAAAAGCCAAATTACAATTTTGTAGAGCAGTCTTTTAATGAATATTTTGCCAAAAATCCATTAGAAAAAAGCCAACAAAAAAATCGTGTACGAAGATGGCTAATGACTTCCGCTTCATCACAAGACAAAGATGGGAATGTCTTACCTATTTTAATAACAAAGGAGGATGAATTAATTATCCAACAGGGTCAACAACAAGGACTTCGTAACTACAGAAATCAACAAAAAAATCGAATATCATTTAGAAATAATGGTAATCCACCTAATGCCACTTGGACAGATAGTGTAGGTACATGGCGTATGATAGGACCGTACCATATCAGTGATAGAGAAGGCGTGTATAATATGTATGGTGGATTTACTGATAGGGTATTTATCAATAGACTCAATCCACAAAATATGATTTCTGGTCAGTCTTACGGAGGACTGTGGACATCTCAGAATGGAGGCTCAACATGGAAGTTGACAGATGGTCCATTCAAAAATGGTACCAACGAATACGCCAATAGAGATATGTACTACGGCGACATAGAAGTACATCCGGCAAATGCAAATCGCATATTGGTAGGTTCTCATGCAGGTGTATTGATCTCTACCAATTCAGGCGAGTCATGGACCCTAGCAGATTCTTTAAATCAAGATGACAAACCAGGGGAAAGGTCTTATTTTGTAGCTCAAAAACCTGATGATCAGAACATTATTCTCGCATCTTATGGCAAAAGAATATTTAGGTCAACTAATGGAGGATCTACTTGGACAATGGTTTTTGACAATAGTTCGGTTTCTCAAAATTTTAATCAAGGAGGACATACCGATGCTACAGTCTATCAGCGTAGGTATAACTTTGCAGGTATGGATTTCCATCCTACAGACCCGAATATTGTTTTTTTGAGTGGTTTAAATAGTAGCAACCAAGTATGTCTTTACAAATCCACCAATGCAGGTCAGAGTTTCAGTTTACTAGTCAATACAACTAAGAGTAAATTTCTAAAAATGATGATCACACCTGCTGATCCAGACCACGTTTATTTTGCAACATTATTTACCAATGTAGCGACACCAGCAGCAGATGATGGTATTTATAAGTACGATATAAATGGTACATTGGTAAGTTTTTATCCTATCCAAGGGATTACCGTGTCAGGATTGGTCGATGATGTACAAGTATCTCCTACAAACTCACTAATTTGGTATATGGGTGGATATGCTGCGAGTGCGGTACACAAATCTGTTGATGGCGGCAATACTTGGAATTACTATAATGAACCAGGTTATGATACAGGTATCACAGATTATGTACACCCAGATGTGAGATCATTTGCCATATCCGGAAATACAGTTCTACTAGGCACTGATGGTGGACTACATATTTCTACAGATGGCTCTCTAAATTTCCGATCTGCAGGCAAATGGATATCTGCTATTGACCTATGGGGATTTTCTTCTTCATTCAAAGGAGATGTCGTCGCAAGTGGTGACGATCATGGACCTTCTGAAATTAGATATGCAGATGTAGATCGCGGATGGGTGCCGATAGGTGGAGCTGATTCTGGAGAGATCCAACTGAATAATTGCAATACCGATTATGCTTACGGAAGAGATGTTTATTCACGATTCATGGCAGTAAAAACTAATGATACTACCTATGTCAGAAATTCAAATGCACTTATTGATGCGCAATATAAATATCTATCGCAAGATCCCGATTCTTATTTTGCCTTTTATCCATCAAAAGACAATGTGCTCAAGAAGTCAACTGACAATATGAAAACGTCTGTAGAATTATACACTTTTACTAATAATATTACAAAAGTAGAAGTGGCACTCAAAGACAATAATAAGCTTTTTGTATTGGAAAATAGAAATAAAGTACACAAATCTATCAATGGTGGAACCAATTTTGTAAACATTACACCTTCAACGGTCGTCACAAATGGTCAAACGCTCATCACAGACATCGAAATAGATGAAACGGGTGATCATATTTGGTTAGCTTATGGAAATTCACAGACCACTTGCAAAGTTGTGCATTCCAGCAATGGTGGGACCACTTGGACCAATATTACGAATGGAAATCTTCCTAGTTTACCTTTAGAACATATCACTTACCAACGTGGCACCAATGGAATGGTGTATGTAGCGATGAAACGTCAAGGTGGAATATGGTACAAAGACTTATCCATGCCAAATTGGTTATCATTGGGATCCGGGTTGCCTATGATTTCTTACATTACGTCCATTTACACTGTCCCAGATTGTGGTAAACTCAGAATGGGAACATCACGTGGTGCTTTTGAACATGCATTGCCTGTACAATCTGATGTGCTAGCTCATTTTTCAGTAGATACTAAAATTACAAATGCTTGTTATTTAGATACGACATATTTTTATGATTATAGCTCATACTCTGGACCTAATGTTACATTCCAATGGAGTTTTGAAGGTGGCACACCATCTACTTCACAAGATATGAATCCCAAAGTAGTGTACTTAGATCCAGGTGTTTTTGATGTTACACTAGTAGTAACAGACGCCAGCGGCAACTCATCTACCTACACCAGAGAAAATTTCATGGCAGTCACCGCTGAAAATGGCTGTGGACCTCAGACAATACCAACTTTTGCTCAATATTCAAATGGTCAAAGCAGGTATGTGCAAACACCGTCTATGGGACTTACGAATACCAATAACTATACCTTTTTGGCATGGGTAAAAGGTGAAGGTACTCAAGTGGATTATGCTGGAATATTTTCGCATGATCTAAGTGAAAGTGGTAGAGCCGTCTTAAATTGCCGTGATGTAAATCCAGATAGTACCCAACTTGGTTATCATTATCCTGATGGACAATGGTGGTGGAATAGTGGCCACTTTTTAAAACCGAATGAATGGACCCATCTAGCTATGGTCGTAGAACCAAATGGTATCACCATCTACAAAAATGGTGTGGGAAGTAAACACAATTTCACTGTGCCAGCTAGAAACTTAATCTCTTCTGGTGCTATTGGAAGTTTTTTAGGAGCCACTTGGTATCGGAATTTTAAAGGATATATCGATGAAGCTGCTTTTTACAATAGAAGTTTGACCGCAATTGAAATCAGGTCCATGATGCATCTCACAAAAGAAAATCCAAAATACCTTGACCAACATGATGCGGGTCTAATAGCTTATTACCAATATAATGAAGTCAACAATAACAGTGTCTCTGATGTCAGTGGTCATGGCAAAGATGCTACCATTGTAGGAGCTATCCAAATTTTAGAGAGTGATGGTCCATTTGGTGGTGGAAGGTCTCAAAACATCAACATTTCCAGTCCTGGAACATACGACTTTGCCGATCCAGGTGTCAAAATACAATTCCAAGGTACTGTCCCTAATGGTAATGTCACTGTAAATCATATTGAAAACTTGCCAGACATATATCCTAGTACCAAAAAATCACACGAAAATGGTTATTATATTATCAATAATTATGGTACAAATAAAACATTCAGTCCATTGGTAAATCTAGAGATGACAAAAGCTGGCACAGTGAGTACAGAAATAGCAGGCTCAAATATAGGTTTTGAACTTTTCAGAAGGGCGACTAATCTACACGACCAAAATTTCACTTCTATCATTAATAATAATTTCTCATCGACAGCAGGAAATTATGGTGCAGTCAAAGCAAACAATGCGAATCCTATAACTAATTTTGGTCAATTTATTCTGATGAGAGATCCATATCCTCAGGGTAATGCAAAAGTTAGCATGGTCACTCCAGTTCAGAATGGTCAGACGCTAGAAGGTGGTGAAAGTGTCTCCTTATGGATAGGTAGTTCAAATCAAGGCTTCATTTTACCAAAACTAAATGGTGCCCAATTACAATCAGCTGGCGTTCCTACAGAAGGTATGATGGTTTACCATAGTGGTCTGAAAAAAGTTATTCTATTTGCTAATAATAACTGGCAGATACTAAAGTCAGGTCCAATACTTAACATACCAAATGGTACAGTTACACCAAATATAGGCATTGTATTAGGTCAAAATAGTAATTCTGATGTTTCTGGAATTGTTCATGTCACTGAACCTGGATTTATCAAACTGACCACTACAGATCAAGAAGGTCTAAAAAATATAAAGTATCCGACAGAATCATTACTCCTATACAATAGTGACAGCAAAAACATTCAATATTTTAATGGTGGTAATTGGGTCAATTTATTACAAACTGCGAGTTTGCTTCCTGTGTCACCTTCACCAGCATCCTATACAAAAGGCATCATTGTGGGAATTAATAGTAGCAAAATAGCCAATGCTGTCATCCAAGATGATGATATGAGTGGTGGTATTATGATCCCAATATTAGGACCAGAAGCCATTAAAGATCCCGCCGAAGGATTATTAATTTATGATATCACACGACACTATTTTTTCTTTTTTGATGGTACTTATTGGAATAGAATAGAAAAATAGTGGGTGTATCCCATTTCTACCCAAATCAAGTATGGGTGACGGATATAACCTACTTGGCAATGAACAAAGGATTTATGGTTCTGATTGCCATCACGTCCGAAACTCAAAAGTTCCGAACACCAGTTATCATCTAATATGATGTCGAGAGTGGTTTCTTTAAAATCCTAATCGTAAACCTACGCCTGCAAACAACTTTTGACAATTAAGTAAAAGTATTTGCAAACGGCCCCTAGCTGAAAAGTTGTTCGTTTCTCGTTTCTTTTAGTTTTGATATGTTTAAATGTAGATAGTACCTTGTCCAAACCATCTAAATCATTTCCAAGCCTTGTGGTGTTATGACTACGTAGGGCTTGCTGAAAAAGTCAGCCATTCACTTTTTAAGCATTCATTTCGGAGACGTTTGTTCAAAAACCAGCAATAGAGAATATGAACGTAGTGAAGTGCAAAGCACCAAAGACAAAGTCTTTGACGAAGTGAACCGTGAAACGGGTGGGCAGGTGAAGTGCAAAGCACCAAAGACAAAGCCTTTGACGAAGTGAACCGTGAAACGGGTGGGCAGGTGAAGTGCAAAGCACCAAAGACAAAGTCTTTGACGAAGTGAACCGTGAAACGGATGGGCAGGTGAAGTGCAAAGCACCAAAGGCCGCAAGCCTTTGACGAAGTGAACCACTAGAAGGATAAACTTGGTTGTCAAATGATAACTTATGAGAATATTAAACTTGTAACCATCACTTTTGGATATGTACTTTAAACTGAACTCAACCCTTTGCGAAGGGAGACTGAGTGGTGCCATAAAATGGCATCGGAGTGAACGATTTCACTCCGAAATGAAGGAACCACAAACAACGGCTTGTGGCTATTGGTATCTTTATAAATATCTAAATGAGAGGCGCTCCCCATCAGTCTCGGCTGGTGGGGCCGTCTACTCGATTAGGAGTTCGGGCTTTTATCGTATCACTTTTTCTATGAGTTTGTAAACGTCTGTACCTAAAGTTTTAGGATAATCTTCTCCATCAATACTCATGTTTTTTGCTCTGAAAATAGCATCTTCAATATTATTCAGAAAACGTTCAGGTTGCAAATTAGCTTCATTATAACCATCAGGTAATATGTTGCTAAGAAGCTTCTTTAAATATGTTTTTTTTCGCCCTACCTTGCGGTTTTCAAAAATTAAACTTAATTCGTCTGCTGTAAACCCTGTAGTATCTTTCAAATGAAGAAGTAACCAAAATTCAAAACAAGGGTTACTTAAAGCAAAATAAAAATTTGATGTCGATTTACATTTCGCACTATACTTTTCAATGTTTTTGCCATTTCTGTCTCTATCAATTATCATCCACAGCTCATCATTATTTCCTAAATCGTACTCGTCTTTAATTTTTTCAAGATTCTCAAAAACATATTTAGGTGCACTTTTGGTATCTTCAGTATCTCTCCTTAAAGAAACAATTTCAATTCTATCTTTATTGAATCGATAATTTTTCTTTAATGCTTCAAAATAAGTTGGCTCTGTTTCATTGCCCTCATAAGCCAATAAAAACAACTTCTCTCGTTCAGTTACATTACTTATCCTAATAAATTCAATCCTTTCTCTGGGCATAATTAATTGCTTTGATTAGGTAAGACGGTTAATGAATTTCTATTTCCAAGTCTTGGAATAGCTTTGAATCGTCCCAATAAATAATCTTTTCTAATTTCTTTATCAAAACGGATATTGTACTCTTCAAGTGAATGCATATGACTAACTCCATCGTTGTCTTTTACGGCAAACCATATTTCATCTTTTCTTAAGAGTTTTTGAGTTAATAAACTTGATTCGTGACTAGCCAAAATTAATTGACTGTTAATATTATCACTTTTATCAAGAAATAAATCTAATAAATCATATATAAGATTTGGGTGAAGGCTACGCTCCATTTCATCTATAATAAATACATTATCACCTTGAAGCAAGTCAATAATTAATGGAATAAAATCAATTATTCTATTTGTACCATCAGACTCATCGCTCGTATCAAACAATTCAACCTTTGTTTGTCCAACAACTTTATGTTGAGTCATAAATTTATGAACTGTTAAATCATTATTTGACTTTGAAATAAAGTAAGTAGTATTATTAATTGATAAGAGTGTTCTGACATTTTCTGACTTTGAACTTAATAAGTCATCCTTTATTTTTTCAATTAATCTTGAAGGTATGTCTATGGAATCAAAATCTATTTTTTCTAGACAAATTCCATTTATACCTGTATCAAAATACTTCAATAATTCTTCAAATGTGATTTGTAATTTAGAATCATCTTTAAGTTCTGATTTTATTCCTTCATTATATTTATCATCAGGAAAAATAACTTTTAATGTATTTTGAAACCAATCAATAACATTTAGCAAGTCGTTTATATCAGTTACGTTGTCCTTTACTTTACGTGTTCTAATTTCAGTCAAGAAGAGTTGGTTGTTTGGTGTCCCTTTTGCGATAAATTTTAAAAATTGACGATGTTCTTCTTTCTTGTTTTTTTTATAAAGTGGGTCTATGTCAAATTGTATTTTATTTTTGATATTTCTTTCAAAAATTTTAATATCTGCTTTATTTGTTATTTCAAACAACCACTCCTCAACAATTTCTTTTGAATTAAAAACGAAACCATAAGCGTAGTTTTTACCTTTATGTTGTATTTCATATTCCAATTTAGAATTTGTTGATAACGAATTTGTATTTAGTCTAAACGATTGAAATTTTATCGGTTGTTCACTTTTATTCCCTCTTAATACTAATGCCTTTCCAAATTCAATAGCTTTTATTAGATTAGATTTTCCTGAAGCATTTGCACCAAAAATTACAGCTGTTTTCAGTGTACTTATACCTTTTAAGGATTTTGTTTTATGATTTTGTTTCAATGTACCCTTACCTGGAATCATTGAAAATACAGTCCTATCTTTAAATGACAGAAAATTCTCTAAAGTGAATCTAATTAGCATAATTATTCATTTAATTTGTGCAAATGTAGTGAAATAATCACAAATCAAAGTCGTTTTCATTAAATCTGTCGTCGATGGCTGTTTTTTTAGACTGACGCCTAACGTTTTGCCGCTTTGCGAAGGCGGGGATTTTCAGCACTAAACTTCATTAGATGCACAAAGCTTGAATTTAGCACTTCACTTTCATAGAAGCACGAAACCCCCGCTTTTGCAAAACGGCTGTGTGTGCCTTGAATGGCAAATGTACGGCTAAAATGTCAGTTGTACAACTTGTTGCAAAACAAGTTATCTAGAGAGTGATAGCCCGTAGGATAAATATCCAACGGGTTGAAAGTCTCTCATACGCTGGTGTAATGCCTATAAGTATCAGCAAGCTGCAAGATGGTTTAGAGTGATCTATGCATTGAAGTAAGCAGGACTAAGACTGAGCGTTGCGTAGCAAAATCGTGATACGAAATCACGATTTAAGTAAATGAACTGTGCAAAGCCTTGTACAGCTAGTGCAAATGTAATTTGGAAAATTTAAGAGGCTGGTCATGTAACCCCAATTCTAATAACAACTATTACAATGCAACGACTTAAGAAACGTGGGTAACCATCACTTTTGGATATGTACTTTAAACTGAACCCAACCCTTTGCGAAGGGAGACTGAGTGGTGCCATAAAATGGCATCGGAGTGAACGATTTTACTCCGAAATGAAGGAACCACAAACAACGGCTTGTGGTTATTGGTATCTTTATAAATATCTAAATGAGAGGCGCTCCCCATCAGCTTTGGCTGGTGGGGCCTTCTACTCGATTATACAACGTTTTAAAATTACCCCCAGTTTATGAGGTAGGATTTTTTTGCAATTAATATCTTTGGTAAATTAGACGATATTTCATTATCAAAAAATGCTTTATTTTCAATAGTGATTAAATCTGTAGTATTAGCTTCTCCATTAATTAGTATATTTTCTTGATCCTCAATCACTTTATAGTAATTATTTAGTTTATGAATTGATATTTTTATAGATTCCAAACTATAAAAATCATCAAAAAAATGTAGTTCTTTTACTGATTTGGTATCTTTAAAACTTTTTGTTAAAAAGAATAAAAAAGCAACACCCAGTATAGGGTGATAATTAAAATCAACTCTTTCTAAGATTAAGCGATTTAGCAAAGCCCCAGAAAAATCTTCTGGAATTTGGAAGCTATTAAAAAAATTCAAACATAAGGAGGAAAAATAAAAAGTTGAATTGGAGGAGATCGCAGTACTGATGGCTAATTCGTTTGGATGTGAAAGTAAAAATCGATTAAATGGAATACTTGGCAACTTTACCATATATTCGGCTGTCAGGTATTCTTGCATGGACAAATGGGTAAATTCATACATTTCGTATCCACTTTGTATAAATAACCCATTATGAGTTTCCAGCTCTTCTGCTACTTTCTTCGATTCAAATTTAGGTAAACCATAATTTTCACAAATATCAAGATAGACTTCTTTAAAGTCTTCGGTTGTGAAAATTGATTTATTCTTATTGATAGATAAAGAATAAGCTAGATTAGTTAAAAATTCGAATTTCCTATCATTCTCAAAATTTGAATAATTTGATGTTGGGCTAAATCTTTTTTTAAGGTGCTGTTGATTTTTAGGAGAAGTATACTTGTACCCTGTAGAAGAAAAAACATCTATCTCTGGTCCCATAACTGTTGGTTAAAAATCTTTGAATTCTGCCATTTAAATTTTCGGCTTTTGCACTCGTTTGACCGAGTTTAAAGTAGCCTAAAATTTGGTTGAGATGTTTCTCAAAAAGCTTGATTAGAAACTTGAATGTTGGTAATTTACTCTCTTCAATTTTCACCAGCCATTTATCCAATTGTTTTTCTAACTGCCATTGATTTATACCTATATTTTTATTATCGTACCAACTTCTTATTTCTTCTGTCAGCTCTACGGCTTGTTTCAGTGTTGGGAATTTTTGGTATAATTTTCCTAAAATTTCCTTTTGTTCCTGT
This sequence comes from Saprospiraceae bacterium, assembly GCA_016714785.1. Lineage (GTDB taxonomy): Bacteria > Bacteroidota > Bacteroidia > Chitinophagales > Saprospiraceae > OLB9. The sequence continues at coordinate 2,203 of JADKCC010000049.1, read as the reverse complement.
GATTGATTGGATTTGCGAATGTATATCCAGTAGCGACATTTCTCTAAAAATTCCATATCTGTCCATCCATTGGGATTATCGTTATTGACTTCGCTACTTTGCCGAAGATATCTTTTTAACCTTAACCTTTCTCCATTGAGTGCGTCAATAATTTGTTTTATTACATGATATTTATCTATCGTATTCGTGGCATTTGGCATGTATTGTTTTATGATTCTTTTCATCATTGGACTCATATCACTGCATACGTTTTTTACCTTATTAAGTTCGTTAGCATCAAATAATTGTATCGCCTGACCTATCAGCTCTGGTTTCATTGTATCTAGGAGCAAAGCAATTTTGCCTGTCTGTTCATTGCTTATTATTACTGTATATTTATGTCCTATCATCTTCTCGTCTATGATCAACGATGGACCTAGGTTGTTGGGCTTAAATATATGTACTTTGAGTTCTTTTGTTATTTCTCCTGTATCATTATCGTGTTCATACACCTTTTGACTAAGGAAGTTCCCATTCTTCTGATCCTCATGATAATCACTAATGATATTCTTGTACCAATGATACATACCTTTGGGCTTTTTATCAATCATATAGGCTACCGTACTTAGGTTAACTGGATGACTTTCTATTTTATCCTTTTAAAAAAGACGCCAGTTCTTTTGTTATCTTGGCGCCTTCTGGATGTAATTCATACGTATTACTGTAATGTCCTACAAATTTAGTTTTATCTACTTTACTTAGTTTCCATCTCCTCCGTTTTATCTTAAGAACTACCTCTTTTAACGAAAAACAATGACTCACTATACTAATGGGATCACAAAATCCATCCAAGACTACCAGACCTTCAACATCTTTGAGTGCCACAGGAATATTCTCCTTGTGTTCTTCTAATTCTACCAGCCATCTGTTAGGATGTTCTTTTACGTCAACTACAGAAAAATTGACTAAATAATCTTTTGGTACAATAATGGATGCAAGTTTTCCTAAAACTTCATCCGTACTAGGTTTGGGTATTTTCGCTGCCATGACGCAAAGTTAAAGAATTTAGCAGCACCTTAAAAAAAGATTTAGCCTGATGTTCTGATAACTGAATTTTGTAAATTCCATTCTTCTAATAATAAATTAACTATTTTTCTATAGACTGTTTTGGGCTTTCTAGGAATAGTTCCTTCTCGCTCATATATAGCACATAAGTGTGCAAGTGTTAAAGGGCGAATAGTAGCATCATAAAATGGAGAACCTTTCAATTGATCCATCAACTCTTTATTAGGCTTATCATGAAGCCACTTTTTTGTGAAAGATTCTATTTGATTATCCCGTAGAGGGCATATCTCATATTCTTTAGTATTATTAATTTGATAGTTGTAATCACCAACTCTGGAAGTTAAAATAATTCTTGATTTCTTTAAAGAAAGCGCCAAACTGCTTAAATCTTGGATAACATTATCTCTAAGTCCAATAGGTATTTCATCTAAACCATCAATCATAATCAAAATTCCAAGTTCATCAAGTAGGGAAGATAAAAAAAAGCTAACTAGCTCTTTATTAGATTGATTTGAATCAGTTGGAATATGAGATTTTCTTATTTCATATTCATCTTCTCCTTTCCTTTTTTCTTTTTTCTGAGCAATTAAACTAATACCAACTATATCATATAAAATTGAAACTATATTGATTCTTGATTCAGTTTGGTGTTCTCTCAATCGAATTAAAAAAGGATATTTAATCGTTTCACTTAAGAAGCCCTCATCATGAAAAATCAAATTTGCAAGATACTTCATTGAAGTAGTTTTCCTGCACCAGGCTGACCTAGTAGTACAATGTGTTTATCAGTTACACTAAATATGTTTTTAATGCTATGTATTTGTTTTGGAGAATTTCCACTATATAAAAGCTTTTTAGGCGTTAAATAAAAATCAAGATCAACGTATATTTGGCTGGTAGACTTAGCTTCTTCTAAGTCTCTAAAAGAAATCTCGTTACTCCAATTTACAATTTTGTTCAAATGGAACCTTATTTTATCTTCAGTTTGTTGTGATGATAAAATAATCTGGAAATTTTCTTTCCCAAATAATTTATTAACTTCTTTTAAAGCTTTGTCAAGAATTTTCTTTAATACATATGTTTCAATAAAATTCATTTTACTAATTATATATTTTGCATTAACTTTTTTAGTCCATACAGTTTAAATCTTTATGATGCA
>JADKCC010000048.1 GCA_016714785.1 Saprospiraceae bacterium | reverse complement strand
TAGCCATTCTTGATGGGCCGAAGTGTACATGATTAGGTGTGACAATCGAAACTAAATCTATTCTTTCATCTTCGGGCAATGATTTTTCCTTCAAAATCATCTCTTCATACGATCCATAAATCCTAGATGGATGTATATATAGTTCTTCGCCAGAACGTTTTGACTTTTCACCATCACTACTGAAGGCACCTGCCACTAATTCTATTTGACCGTCAAGAGCAGCTGCCATTCTATGGACTCCTCCAATAAATGCACCTTGGCCGCCGCCAATCATTCCCATTTTAATTTTTCTACTCATTTGCCACATTTATTAAAAAGAAGGGCAAAGTAAGAAAAATTGAAAATCTCGTCAAGCTTTAACGAAAAAATATTATTTTATTGCTGTCTGCAAATTGTCTGCTAGATTGATAATCAAAGGCATTTGAAATAAAGAATGTATCTGATGTGTATCATTTATATCATGTAAACTTTTTCCATTAAAGAATTTTTCCATATCTATAGTTACATCTACATTGGTAGTACTACCTTCTTTAACATTTATTGATTTTGCTAGTTCAAAATTTCTGTATGCATCATTGGCACCAAGATGTAATGCAAAATCAGTATCCAACACATTACTTCCTTCCAATCCAATTTTGCCTTCAGGCCTAAAAAAGATATAACTTTGCCATGATGACCAATATTCTGCAGAGCTACTTAACAAAGAGTTGGCAGGATAATCTTTAGGTTGCTTGTTATTAGACAAAGGAGGTACTCCAATTCCAAAATTAAGAGAACTGTAATCTCCAGATTTTACACCTTTGATTTCGTATTCGTAACCATTAGCAGGAACACCACCAGTATAGGCGTTCGTAAGATTAATATAGTCTATGTCTTTTAGTAATACCTCCCCAGAACTTGATTTTAATTTTAATTCACTCAAAAAGAAAGACAACCTAGTCATAAAAAATTTGTCCTTGCTCACTGGATAATTGTATTGTTTAAACATCTCCAGTGGCTCAGAACCATATACTAATTTAAAACGAACATTTACGTTTCCACCTTGATCATCTTCCATCTCACATGAATAAAAATTTAAAGCCAAAAAGATGATAAAAATAAATTTAAAAAAATTGTAACCTTGCATTTGCATCATTGTGTTTATTATATTTATTAGAACAACTTAATTCGTAAAAAGATTGCACTATTTTGCCTGATTTCAATCATTTTTATGAATAATCAAGTCATTCTTCAACTAAGAGATTTAATTCTGATACATTGTTGCCAAAGTAAATTTAAAGTATGGGTAAGCTCCGTAAAGTATAATTTTGCCACAAACGCACAAAAACACAAAAAAACCTAAATTCCATATAGTTAATAATCAATACTTTACAAACCTTATAGTTTTGGAGTCTTAGTGGCATTTCATCATTTTTGACTTTTACGAGTGGACTCAAGTATAAAATTATTTAGAATTTCTATTTTACAGCAAATCCATAAAATTTAAGAAAATTCATCTAATTTCACCCTTCCAAATTGGTGCCCACAGGTCACCGTTTGTGGTCTGGTAATATAATCACTTTATATGGTACTTAATTTCAAATGGTTATAAAAGTAAATTCAGCTATTCATCTTGATTTGATCAACGATACTCATGCCTTGCCGATCTTTAATTTGGTGCAACAAAATAGATTATATCTTAAGTCTTGGTTGTCTTTTGTAGATAAAATGGACAGCTTGACATTTGCTGAAAATTTTGTAAAGGGAACCATGAAACGTAATCAAGAAGGTGTGGAGTATGCTTTTGTAATCGTAGAAAAAGAAATAATAGTAGGTAGAATTGGCGTTTATAAAATTGATCTTCAAAATAAAATTGGTGAGATAGGTTATTGGTTAGCACAGGACGCGCAAGGGAAAGGTATCATGAATGCGGCTTGTCTATCACTCATCCACTATTGCTTTGCAAATCTTCTATTGAATCGGGTTGAAATCAAATGTGCTACAGAAAATCACAAAAGTCAGTCAATTCCTATCAACTTGGGTTTTACACAAGAAGGCGTCATCCGGCAAGGAGAATACCTACACGACAGATACCATGATTTGTACCTATACTCCTTACTGAAATCTGAATTTGATGGTTAAAAAATATTATCTTTGAAAGCTTATCAACTAAGTGATATCAAACAAATCTTTAACGCCGATATTGCGCTCTACTGTAAATGCTTCTGCATATTCTGCACCAATATCTCTACCATAAGCCCTATTTTTAGCTTTCATATAATCTATGAATGCCATCGATGAAATAGGCGTTTCTGGTTCCAATGATTTAGGGTCAAAAAACTGTGAGCTGTATGCCATGATAGATTCAATCTTTTTGTCGATGTAGGGCGAAATGTCCACCACAAAATCAGCTTTAAGATTTCTGTCTTGGATATAGTGATACACAGCTTTGGGTCGCCAAAACTCCTGGTTTGCACCTTTTTCATCCAACGTTTCTATCTTCCTTAGACCCGAGTAAAAACATGCATCACTTATCAATTTGGAAGCACGACCATGATCAGGATGTCGATCAGTAACGGCATTAGCCAGCACGATTTCTGGTTTATATTTGCGAATGGCTGCAACTATCTTACGTATATTTTCTTCGTTGTGTTGAAAAAAACCATCAGCCATACCAAGATTTTCACGACAAGTTACACCCAATATCTGTCTAGCTTTTTCTGCTTCTATCAATCTCAGTGTACCACTTCCCCTTGTGCCAAGTTCACCTTGTGTCAAATCACATAAAGCTACAGTATAACCTAAATCTATATGTTTGAGCACCGTACCACTTGCACATAATTCTACATCATCAGGATGTACCCCGATTGCCAATATATCTATTTTCACCAATAAATTTTATATTTTGAATATACCCAAATTACCATCTAATCAAAGCGCTTCCCCAAGTAAACCCACTACCAAATGCAGCTAAGCAAACTAAATTGCCCTCTTTGATACGACCTTGTTCCCAGGCTTCACTCATGGCTATAGGAATAGAAGCTGCAGTCGTATTGCCGTATTTCTGTATATTATTTACCACTTTTTCATCAGGTAATTTGAGTGTCCGTTGTACAAACTGACTGATCCTAAGATTAGCTTGGTGAGGCACAAAAATATCAATATCTTCCGTTGTTAATCCTGTCTTATCCAAAGCTTCCTTGATGACTTCCGGAAACTTAACTACGGCTGTTTTGAATACCAATTGACCAGTCATATTGGGCGAAAGCATATTATCATCCACCATTTTTTGGGTTACAAACACACCACCAGGAGTTGAAGGGTCAGGATAACCAAATTTTTCAACCCCAAGATGGTAACCACCATGCGAACCTGGATTAATCATGGCCAATTCTTCCGCATGTGTGCCATCCGAATGTAAACAAGTGGTCAATATTCCTTGATCTTCTTTGTCGGTTGGCTGCAATACCACAGCACCAGCCCCATCCCCAAAAATAACTGTTACTGCCCTACCCTCGTCAGAAAAATCAAGCCCCATAGAGTGCATTTCAGCTCCAACCAACAGAATATTTTTGTACATTCCTGACTTAATAAATTGGTCAGCAATAGACAAACCATATACAAAACCAGAACATTGGTTTCTTATATCTAGCGCAGCTGCTTCGCTTTTGGTTATGCCAAGTTCACGCTGTAGCAGTACGCCACAACCTGGAAAATAATAATCCGGACTTAAAGTGGCAAAAATGATAAAATCTACTTCTTCTGGCTTAATGCCTGCTCGATCAATGGCTATTTTGGCAGCTTTGGCTCCCAAAGAAGTTGTGGACTCTTTATGTTTTGTGGCATACCGTCGTTCTTCAATGCCTGTACGCTCACGAATCCACTCATCTGTTGTGTCCATGAATTGGGTGAGATCGTCATTCGTCACAATATTTTCAGGAACATAATGGCCTATCCCTGCGATTTTGGTTTTCATATATATGGCTGTTTAATGATATTTTACAAAAATTATGGATAAAAGTACTAAAACTATTTTCATTTCAAAATAAATAGCTACCTTTATCAACAAATTTAGTAAAAAAAATGATTTGGGACGTATTGACCACAGACGAAAAAAACCGAGTGTTACTCAAACTTTTGATCCATATCAGCAAAGCTGACAATATCATCCATGAAAGAGAATTTGCCTATTTGATTCATACCTGTAAAAATTTAAACCTAGACCCAGAGTTGATTCGCGAATACGCCAATCTGGACGATAATATCAATGAAATAATGCCCAACAGCGAGCAAGATCGGATGAATATACTGTATCATTTGTTATTCACTATGAATTCAGATAACAATGTAGCTAACTCTGAAGAAGTAAAGGTATATCAATTGGCTTTCAAACTTGGATTTTCGGAAGATATGACAAGGGATTTCATACAATTGATGAAAATGCACAATATTGAAGAAATACCAATGAGCAGTATGCTTGACATTATCAGGAAACATAATAATTAATACTAACAAATAAAATCTTTAGAATACTTCCTGCGTTACTATGTTATCAAAGAAAATATTTATCATGATAGCTCATCGACTACTTTTTATATTGGTGTGTGTTACTTTACTATCTCCTAGGATCCAAGGTCAAAATTTTGACAAACTGGACATTCCCATCAGTAAAAACGGCCAACCACTGGCTCTTCCTTATACAGGTGGACTGAAAGCCCCTCAGTTTTCTAATATAGATTTCAATGGAGATGGCGTATTAGATTTATTTGTCTTTGACAGAAATGGAGATCAAATATTGCCATTTGTAAAATCAGGTGCTAAAGGAAGTTTAGACTATCGGTTTGCCCCTGAATATATCAATCAATTTCCAAAACTTAAGGTGTGGGCATTATTAATTGACTTCAACCATGATAGTGTGATGGATATTTATACTGCATCTACTACGATACCAGACTGTATAGAAGTATGGAAAGGTAAAAAAAATACAGATGGCCGAATTACTTATCGACGTCTTACTTTTGATTATGGCCCTTTTCCCGATATATTGACATTTCCATTTAATAATAACTCATCTTACACCAATATTTATGTATCTAGTATTGATCTACCAGCGATCACCGATGTAGATGGAGATGGCGATATAGATATCATTACTTTCGAGACATCAGGCAGTTTGGCTCAGTGGTATAAAAACGTAAGTATTGAGGAGCAATTGGGAATGGATTCTGTCAAATACATCAGGCAGGATTTTTGTTGGGGCAAATTTTCAGAAAATCAATTTAATGATTTAATCACACTTAGCAATAATCCAAATGACTGTGCAAGTTCAATCACGAGTGATGGCAATAATGGCGTAAGACACTCTGGATCATCCCTAACAATTTTTGATACTAATGGCGATGGATTACAAGATTTACTGCTTGGCGATATAGGTAGTCCTGCTATAAAAAAACTTGTCAATAAAGGCACCAAAACCAACGCACATATAACACAGTTGGAGTTAAAATTTCCAGAGGATGATGTATCTGTTGACCTCGACTATTTCGTGGCAGCCTATTTTGTAGATGCCGATGGCGACGGGAATAGGGACCTTATCGTAGCGCCGAATGAAATCAATAGTGCCGAAAACAATAACCATATCTGGTTATATCGCAATGTAGGAACAGATCTTTCTCCCATATTTGAGTTTGTGAAAAAAGATTTTCTGCTAGATGAGATGGCTTATTTCTATAGTGGGTCTCACCCAGCATTTGCTGATGTCAACGCCGATGGACTGTTAGATATTGTAATAGGAACGGCAGGCGAAAGGAAAAAAAATAACACCATCGTAAATAGGATGATATTACTCATGAATACAGGTACAAGCGAAAATCCTAAGTACAATATTGTAAACGAAGACTATTTGAATTTTTCGCAATATACCACCTTTACAGGTAGATATGCACCTGCTTTTGGTGATTTAGATGGTGATGGAGACTTGGATTTATTAGTAGGAGATTTGTCGGGATTTTTGTATTATGCAAAAAACATAGCTGGACCTAACCAACCTTTTGCATTTGCTGAAGCTATTTACAGTTATAGTGACATCTATGTGGGCCAAAATGCGAAGCCACAAATCATAGACCTAGATGGTGATGGATTAAACGATCTGGTGATAGGTAAAAAAAATAATGAGCTCAATTTCTACAAAAATGTAGGCACCAAAGATAATCCCATCTTTGATGCCAACGCTAATGTATTTCCCAATAAAAAACAATTGGGCAATATATTTTCCTCCAATGTTTTTGAGACCCAGAATGGTGCACCCTTTTTCATCACTACCGAAAATGAAAATATCCTATTGTTAATGGGTAGCGAAAATGCACAAATTACAACGTACAACAATATTATTAACAATACTTACAATGACTTCAACTTGCTCTACTCCAACACTGGCAATATAAACCAAGGCCGACGTGTAGTACCATCGCTAGCGGATATAGATGCTGATGGATATTATGAAATGGCAATAGGCAATGAGCGCGGCGGAATAGCCTTTTATAATACCACATTTAAAATAGATACTATTTCTTCTACTAGAGATATTAGCCCAACTGAAGTTATCATATTTCCTAATCCTACTGATCATACACTATTCATACAGGTAGATGCTAAAACTAAGTTGATAACCCTGACTGATATGCAAGGCAAGTATATCCAATCTTTGTTAAATAATCAATTCAATCAATTGGCTGATCTATTGTCTGGTATGTATTTTGTCAATATTCAGACCTATGAAGGTACCATTAGCAAAAAATTGTTGATAATGAAATGATGACTCATTACGACTGTGGTGAACAAGTCTGTTCGAGCCATCTGAAATGGCTCGAGGACGCAGTTAAACGTAGCTTTCGCCCCGCAGCAAAGCGAGGAGTGATTAGCGAAGTCAAGAATCTCGATACATCGAGAGCTCTTGCGGCATTCAGGATTTATAATCCAAGTATTGGGAAGTTCCTGAGCGTCGATGCACTGACGAAGTCGTATCCATGGTATACACCATATCAGTTTGCTAGTAATAGTCCTATAGCAAACTCTGATTTAGATGGACTTGAGGCGAAGTTAGAAATCTATAGTACAGATAAAAAGGGAAATGTGTGGCTCACAGTATCTGACAAGTTTGATCTATACAAAAATGGTCAAATAATTGGTGCTCAAAAGATCTCTCAAAAACAATTTAATAAAACTTTGGACACAATGTGGCAAACATTTACAAAAGAAAAAACAGCAGGTTATATAGTGCAAGGTTTTGATCAGTATCGAAGCAATTCATCAATGTCAGTAAGTGGTACAACAAAGCATAATGACCAATCTCAGGGAACTCTAACAATTGCAAGCACAGATGATAATTATGTAGTTGCAGTATATGACCCAACTGTTGTTAAGCAAAGAAAACCTGTTACTTTTAAGGAATCATATGACATGACAATGAAAGCTAAAGATGTGTTTTTTTAGTAATCCAGACCCATTGGTGGAGGGCTCAGCTGCATTTAAGCAATCATTTGATAATTTTGTTAAAGGTGTGACTTTGCCTATTGGTGGTCAAGGTGTTCTAAAGGGAGGAACAGTTGCAACTTCTAATGGTAAATCTGTGTTGCAAAATAGTTATGGTGGAAAATACATTAAATTAGGAACGAGCTTAGCAACGCTTTCAACAACAATTTTAGATTTAAATAAATCTGCACAAAAGTTAGAAGATGTTATATCGGCACTTTCTGATTTAAAAAGCGTATCAAATTCTTACAATGATATTAAAAAGAAGCAATGAAAAAAGTTTTATTTGCAAAAAATCGATATAATGTTAAAAATAGTATAGTTCAAATTTTTATTGTTGCGTTTGCTCTAACGGTTTCCTTTTGGGTTGCATTGTTTTTACTGCTATTTTTTATTTGGGAATTATATTACAGTAACACTACGATATATTACAGAGATCAATCTTTTGTCATTAAATATGCTAAATATTTTAGACCCAAAATGAACTAATTATTCCATTCACAAAAATAAAAAAAATTGATTTGAATTTTATAAGTAAATCAGCAAGAGATGCTATGACTTCTATCATCTTTCACAAAACTGATTCTACAAAATTGGAATTTTATCTTGGTAATGATTGTAACCTAAAAGAAATGGAAGAATTGCAAATTAAACTTATTGAATTGATAGGTGAAAAAGTTGAGATTGTTTAACCTTCCTTGCTAGCGCGAGTTTTTGCCCGAAATTGGGCAGATAAATGTAACTCGTGCTTCTAACCATATACGAAAGCCACACGACATAATAAGTTGGGTGGCTTTTGTGATTTTAAGCAATATTTCAGATCAAAAACGGAGTGTGTCAATATGTAAACATAATACATTTAAGAAATGCCATACCACCATGTAAATTTATTCCTGCTTCATAACGACTTCCATCATTGTTTTATAATATTGTACGGTAGGTCCAGATAACATACGAGATAAGGTAGGATAAGCATAATGCCATTTGGATTTACTCTCTTTAAGCAACTGCTTATCTATCCTTTTATTATGTTCCGATATGAAATCCAATATTGTTTTTGCCGATACATCATCTGGTTGTCCTCCCAAGTAATTTACAATATCATTATAACGTAATGGATATGGTAGATAATATACTTTTGTATGATACCCAGGGTCTTTAAGCGTATTTTTCAAATAAGTCGTTGTAAGATAATTGGCATGCACATCCTGATTTAGTACTCCATTGATTATAGCAGAATAATCTGTTTCTGCTTCTATCTTTAACTGTATGTCTAGTTTTTTTAGTTGGGCAACACTTGCAAAAAGATAGTCTATCATATTCTCTTTAGAATTTAAGATAATAAATATGCTATCATTGGGATTATCACATTGTTCGATGCTGTTATTGATATAATTCCTAATGCTCATTAGTGACTGTAATCCAGAATTGTCAAAATAACCTCCATCAATAAAATGGCCCACACCATCGATGGTAGCAGTAGCACTAAAAAAAGGAAACCGCTCTGAAGTAGAAAGGGCTTGGAAGTATGGAAGTGTGCGTCTATTTGGTACCGCCAAAATGTTTGTACTGTGCATAAAAACCGTATCAAATGGCAAATCTACACTACTTGCTATACCGTATTTTCCATTAGTCTGAGCAGTGTTGGTGAGCAGAATAGGAAAAGGTTTGTTTTTGGTGTATTGTCCCCAATAATCTTGGTACGAAAGTATAGGCAAACCATCGTTATTGGGAGAAATAATATTCCAATAGTTCTTCATAGCTGTAATAGATCTATCTTTTATTTTGGTTTTGAATAAAGGCAATCTATCATGACCCAATAAATAGACTATATCTGTGGATGCAAAATTCCCCTCACCAATTTCGTTTATCTTTTCAGCCATCTTAGATGGATTTTCATTCAAAATACTGAAGTAAAAACCCAAACCCAACATTCCTCCAGATACGCCAGACATAGCTACGGTTTTATTCAGGAAGGAGCCGTCTGAATTAGCCTGGAGTTGCTGCAACAAAAGCAAATTGAAATAAGTAGCTCTCAAACCTCCGCCCCAACTCGCCACATAGTTACGATGACCAGTAGGTGGTCTATTCTCCATATATTCCTGTATATTAATAGATTGCGAACCAATTGGGACGGTTTGTAAATGTTGGTGATCATTAAAACTTCTATTGTAAAACATCTTAAATCCAAAAGCTATAAGCAACAAATAGCCAAGATTAGCATATAACTTAATCATTAATGGAGATGTTTTTTCACCATCACATCTTTGCTCCTTAGCGTAAAGATAGTATTTTATACAAATAATCACAAAACCATAAAAAATATGAATATAGGCCAATATCACATTTATAGGATTGACTTGCATAGCTAGCGGCGGATAGTGTAAAGCTATTAAACCACCCAAAATTATAAAACCTGAAAATTTGAATATCGCCAATTTATTGAGTGTAGATTTACTTAGAAATTTCTCCAACCATAATAAAAAAGGTAATACAATATTTGATACATCCTTTGTTTCAAAGGCGCTTTTGTCTAATATATAAAAACGTAAAATAGCCTTTACAATAAAAACGGTCAAAACTGTAAAATAAGTGATAGATGACCATTGGTATAAACAACTGAATAATAATGACAGAAAAATTAATAGAATCGAAAGATTGTATAATATAAAATATGTCGTCACTACCTTGATTTTTCCTTTTTCATGATCCATATCTTTCCTAATCATAGTGTAAATCCAAATTAATATAATTATGAAAAAAACAAACTCCACCTTAAAGCCTGCCATGGGAAATATGTATTTTTCAAACGTAAAAAGCAGTGCATAAATCATTGCTACATAAAGCATTGAGCCTACAAAATATCTAAATGGATGAAAATATTTGTCATCACTATCTAATTTCATAACATTTTCTTTTCTTGCTTTACAATCCTTTTGGTAGGTAATCAAACCGCCATTTACACACCCATTGTGTTTTTTCCAAAATACTTTATTATCACCATCGAAAAACTCTTTTAGATAATTGGGATAATGAGCAAAAATAGAAGCAAGAAAATACAACAATATGTAACACAACAGGAGATTGAGTGGACTTTCTAATAATGCTATGATGAGCGATGCACCTTGTTCCATCATTGTAAGGAGCAAAGCTATAAATACTAAAAATAGAATACTTATAGATAAAGCTTTAGTATAAAGTACAAATTTTGATGGCAATTTTCTTTTGACCAACACTAAGAGAAACCATAAAATAATCAAACTATATAATATATCCTTAAAATTGACCAAGCATTTGAAATAGGGACTTATGGCAGCATCAAATGGTAAAGTGAGATAAAGTAAGTTCTCCAGCAAATCTGTTCCCCAGATAAGTAGAAAAACGAGAACATAAAACTTATTATTTGATAATAAACGATGTAAAACGGGTGAAACATGGTGGTCAATGTCAAAATTTGTTTTAATATAAGTCAGCAAGTATGCCAAAATTGCAAAAGCCCAAAATGTATCTGTAATAAAATAGGCATTAAACAGCCAGCATTTATCACTTTGTTCGATGGTTTGTAAACAATAAGACCAATTATCAAAATGCGCAAACTGTGGGGCATCAATGTAGTCATTTATGTAAAACAATTTTTTAAAAATAGTTAAAACAACTGTCAATACAATGCTTAGAATGAAATACCGACTAAGATTTGCTTTATGAAACATGGTTTTTATTTTAATTTTGAACTAATAATATAGGGCTACCAAATATCTTTGCAAATTCATAAATCATTGGGTCCCTTGATTTATTGTAGTAGCCGCGATCTATGAGCGCATGAACATAAATTTGGTTTTTTGCAACTGTATCAATCATTTCTGCCAATATAATCAATGCTGGCTCATCATAAAGTTTCTCTTTATATTTATGGCTATTGCTAGATTCAAAATAATGATTGAAATAGATTAATCTTAAGTTTCCATTGGCAGGCCCAACTTCCCCAGTAAATATCTTGAAAAGTTTGGTTTGATTGTCATTGGTTGAAGTTCTTTTTCCTGCTATGCTTTTGATCAAAACCTTATCTCCTTCCTTCCAAATACCATTTTTTTGATCTGTATTGACATAAGCTACTATTTTGTGCCACGAAGAAGCTAAGCCTTGCGGTGTCCCTAGATAACTAGTATCGGCTAATGGCAAATTGAAAATATACTTCTTAATATCCGTGCTATCCGAAAGTAAGAGCGTAGTTTTCTGTCCATTTTTAAAAATATCATACGGAGTTAGATTAAATTTAAAACAGGTATAAGTACTAAAATCTTGACACTTTGAAATATGGCCCGCAACATATTCATCAGTTGGAATAGCAAAGTACAATGGCTTGCAACTATACATGCAGACTAATAAAGTAAATATAAAAAAAGGTTTCATTTGTCTATTTTAATTTGTTTTTAAATGGTCAGATGGCATTGATTACTTATCTCCAACTATTGGTTTACCGAACTCATTTTTAGTATGAAAACAATCATCTTGGTTTGTGTGCCATTTGATGATCATGCTCACTCTACCTAAGATTTGTTTGTCAATTTTGTAAAAAGGTTTGATTGTATTCAAAAAGTAATTGAAATTTATTTGGATTTCGATTAGGATGAATCGGGTGTTTTCGCCAGATATGCAACATATCTTGTAAAGCGTAATACCTATCTCTTTTATGATCTCTTAATGACCCAATCATCCCAATCCCTGCACCAAGATGCCGATCAAATCTATAAATCAATCGATATTGAGACGCATTAAAATTATGCCCAATCCTATTCGTAACGTCCAAAGAATAAACCAGTTTTGTAATATTTTTTAGTGAATCCATGATAAGTTTATAATCATTTTTTATCAAAGATTCATTGTAAATGTCATAATCTTGAAGATCGATACCTAATATGCCTTGCAGCTCATACAATCCTTTTTTATAACCTGTAAATTGATCAAATGAAAACTCTACTCGGTTAAAAGGTGTTTTGTCTGATTCAACGGTTCTTTCACAATCGTGATAATATATCATGAGACCGCCTGTCCAGAACCTATCAAAAGAATCACCCAACCCAAACCAACTAAAAAAAGGACCACCATCATTATAATAGGTCATTGAAGTTCTGCCCCAAGTACCCGTTAATGAACCGACAGTCTGGTGTCTGGTATAATTGTTCATAATAAAATTTACACCTAACATGACAGCATTCTCCTTATTGTGACGGAGATTATAAAATGGCGTATTATTTATGCTCTGCATTAGTTTGTAGTAATCATTCTCTCCCCAACCCACACCCATATTGATATTACTAGTCCAATCCAATTGATTATCCTGAAAACCCAATTGCAAACTATTTCCCAAAGATTTATTATAAATAGCAATCGAAGTACCCATATTGAGCAAACCTTGAGCATCTCGACTAAGTTTTAATTCATTATAATATTGGATACCCAAAAAAGCTTTTATTCCTGGAAATGCTTTATAAAATGGTGCATTTGCCTTAAAATTTAATGATATATTGAGCCCACCTGAAAAAGTAAAAGCTTCATTTAGTACCTGACAATCTGCTCGCACTGAGATACTAAATAACAAAATAACTAGATATATTTTATGCACCATCATGAAGACTTTTTTTAAATATTAGAAAAAATAAATTGCTTTGAACAATTTGATATAATATACTGAATGAAGGATACGAAAAAAGGTAACCTTAATGTGACAAAAAAAAAACAGAATGATACTCCTAAAACATCCCGCCTGATATTTTAATGCAACCAAAAAACCTTTTACTTTCAAAATCACATTTCAAAATACGCGACACAACACAAACCATATATACACATTTTATTATAAAGAAACAACAATTTACCAACAAATATATTACACATATAAAAAAAGGCAAAATTTTACAGTAACAAATTCTAAATTATATAACAAAAGTTATAGTTTTTTACTTAAAATGTGATGTTATTGAATTTATTTTATACATTTGATATATAATATTCATAAACGTATAAAATGACATTGCAAAAAGGACATTTCCACTTCTCACCTGTGCTTTTATTAATTTTTTCATTTTGTCTTAACGCCCAAGCACAGATGATCAAATTAACTCCGTTTGCTATTGGATTTAGCAAACCTGTAGATATCAGCAATTCAGGAATGCAAGGTGACACAAGATTGTTCATTACCGAAAAAGATGGACGAATCAAAATAGCCCAAAATGATGGTAATGTACTGAGTACTCCTTTTTTAGATATAGATGCAAAAGTAAATTCATCTGCCAATGAACGTGGTCTTTTAGGGCTTTGCTTTCACCCAAAATATGAGACTAATGGTTACTTTTATGTCCATTACAGTAATAATAACGGCCACAGTACGATAGCTAGATATCGTGTCAGTACATCCAACCCAAATATAGCTGATCCTACTTCTGAAAAAATTATCATATTGATCAACCAACCTTACAACAACCACAATGCTGGAGACTTGGATTTTGGACCAGATGGGTACCTATATATTGGTATGGGTGACGGAGGTAATGGCGGTGATCCTGGCAATAGATCACAAAACCCAAAAAACTTATTGGGCAAAATGCTTAGACTAGATGTTGATACTGAAAACGAACCTTATAATATTCCACCGAGTAATCCTTACGTTAATAATAATGATACATTGTCCGAAATTTGGGCTATGGGCCTCCGTAATCCATGGAGATTTAGCTTCGATACTTTAATGAACGAAATCTGGATTGCGGATGTTGGGCAAGATAAATGGGAAGAAATCAATGTCGCTTCCACATATCAATCAGCTATAAACTATGGTTGGAGGTGCTATGAAGGCTTTGAGCGATTTAACTACAGTGATTGTAATGACAAAACAAAGTTTCATAATCCCATATCATCTTATGCCAATATTTTTGATGTAGGTTGTTCGGTCACTGGTGGCTTTGTGTATCGAGGTTTAAATCATCCGAGCCTATATGGTAAGTATATCTATACAGATTTTTGCACAGGAATATTTTGGACATTATACCGTGATGTAAATGGAAGTGTAATAAATAACCAAGTAGCAGATATGGACAATATGGAATTTGCTACTTTTGGTTTGGATATTTCTGGAGAACTCTATGTTGCTGGGTTAGCAAATGGTACCGTGTTTCAAATTGGGTCAGACCCTGTCAACAATACGGAAGAAAGTCCAAATCTGCTAACTTCTTCTATTTCAATCAAGCCAAATCCTGCACTGCATTATATTGACCTAACCTATAGAGATGAGCAGTATATCGATGCAACGTGGAAGGTTTTCACATTATCAGATATTGAAATGCCCATAAAAGTACTTACCCAAACACAATATGACACAAGACTAGACATTAGTTCTCTTACATCTGGTGTGTATATTTTAAAGAACACTGTGAATAGTACTGTACAAAAATTTGTAAAGATATAAATTCAATATCTAAATTTACCTTATAAAAAAAAGCCGAAGGTGGTTCTACTTTCGGCTTTTTTTATCCCATTCTTTTACTTCATTGTTTGCTTGAAGCTTCTTTCCAAGCCTTATATCCTGGCTCTAAATTATATATTTGTTTGAAACCAAGTTCCTTCATTTTGTACATAACATTTTTACTAAGCCCGCCAGCATAGCAATACACCATATATTGCTTAGTTTTGTCTAAAGAAGCCAATTTTTCATCAAAATCGAGTGATTTAGCATCCAATTCTACTGCTCCTTGTATTTTGCCAACACCAATTTCTTCCTTGGTTCTTATATCCAAAAAAACCAAATTACTACCTTGTACCTGCTCCACTAATTTTGCTGTTTTTATATCTACATCAATATAAAATGGCTCCATATTAGCTAACTTAAATTTCTGACTATCAGAGATTTGAGCACTAAGGGCTACGGTCAAACACATAAAGAAAAATAATACTACTTGCTTCATTATTTATAACATTTATAGGCTAAACATCGAATATCACTACAAATATATAGGAAAAATATCAAATCAATAATATTTAGCCTTTTTTTTTTATTATTTACCTATCTTACCCAATTCCAATCCTTCTTGGTATGCCATGTTTATGCCATGCTTATGATACAAAGTTTTGATATTACTCATAACATCATAATACACCTCCCAATAATCATCGGGCACTACATAAGGTCGTATCGAAATAATAAGATTTGTATCTCCATATTCTTCGATACCAATTTCAGGTTTAGGTTCTTTTAAAATTTTATCCATCAGCAAGAGTTCACTTAAAATAAGCGCTTTAACTCTAGGAAAATCCTCGGAGTAAGGCAAAAATGCCTTAAGCTCAATTCTGATATTACCTCTTTTAGAAAAATTCGTGATAATACCATTGATTACCTCACCATTTGGGATAATCAGCGTTTTATTACCTGGCGTTACCACTACAGTATTAAATATCTGAATATCCTGCACTTTTCCGAATTTTTCTTTGACTTCTATCCAATCTCCAATTTTATACGGTTTGAAAGTCACAATGATGATTCCAGCAGCAAAATTGCCCAAACTGCCCTGTAAAGCAAGTCCAACAGCCAAACCTGCTGCAGCCAAAACACCCACAAAAGCCGCAGTGTTGACGCCTACCATTCCAGCTACGCTTATTAGCAAGAGTACTTTGAGTCCTATGTTTGCCAGTGCTACTAAAAAAGAAGCTATCTCGGCAGAAAAACCTGCACTATTTAACGCCTTATTTAGTACATTTGATAATTTACCAATAACGTACAAACCAACCACCAATACTCCTATTGCCATCAATAAACCCGGTAATGCTGCAACTACCCAATCCAAAGCTTGCACACTATATTTTTCTATATTTTCCATGAAATTTACTATTTACAACAGCAAAGATAGTTTAATGTGATATTTTTCATTGGATAAAAGGGGGAATTTTAATATTCAATTATTGTTCGTTTAGTTTGGTATTAAAGTTTGATAAGCATTACCTTTGTGACAAAATATTAAAAAAATGAATTTTGACATTATAGTTTTAGGTAGTGGTCCAGGCGGATATGTAGCAGCCATTAGAGCATCACAGTTAGGCATGAAAGTAGCCATTGTAGAGAAAGAAAATTTAGGTGGCGTTTGTCTCAATTGGGGATGTATTCCCACTAAAGCCTTACTAAAAAGTGCACAAGTTTTTGATTATATCAATCATGCCAAAGATTATGGCATCACTGTAGGAGCTCCTACTGCTGAATTTGGACAAATGATATCTAGAAGCAGAGGTGTCGCTGATGGGATGTCCAAAGGAGTCAATTTCTTGATGAAAAAAAATAAAATCACGGTCATAGAAGGTTATGGACGACTAGTACGAGGCAAAAAACTTGTGGTCACCGATAAAGATGGCAAAAAAGCGGAATATAGCGCAGAACATATCATCATCGCAACAGGCGGAAGAGCTAAAGAATTGCCCAATCTCAAAATAGATGGTAAAAAAATCATAGGCTATAGAGAAGCCATGACATTGCCGACTCAGCCAAAGAAGATGGTAGTCGTGGGAGCAGGTGCAATAGGTGTTGAATTTGCCTATTTTTATAAGTCAATAGGTACAGAAATCACTGTAGTAGAATATATGGAACAAGGTCTTTTGCCACGTGAAGATGCAGAAATCTCTAAAGAATTGACCAAAATCTATAAAAAAGCTGGAATGAACATTCTGGCAAATGCTGCTGTAGAAAATGTAGATATCTCTGGCGACCAATGCAAAGTAACGGTCAAAAGCAGAAAAGATGAAAGTGTACAAGTGATAGAATGTGATGTGGTGCTTTCTGCTGCTGGTGTCACACCAAATATAGAAGATATAGGATTGGAAGCTTTAGGTATAGAAACTGATCGAGGGACCATCAAAGTGGATGCATACTACCGCACCAATGTGCCTGGCATCTATGCCATTGGAGACGTAATCCCTACACAAGCATTGGCTCACGTAGCAAGTGCGGAAGGTATCACGTGTGTAGAAAAAATCGCAGGACATCATCCGGAACCAATAGACTACAACAATATCCCAGGCTGTACTTACTGTTGGCCAGAAGTATCAAGCGTAGGAATGACAGAGGCACAAGCCAAAGAAGCTGGATACGAACTTAAAATAGGAAAATTTCCATTCTCAGCCTCAGGAAAAGCAAGTGCTTCAGGTTCGAAAGATGGTTTTGTAAAAGTAATTTTTGATGCCAAATATGGAGAACTCTTAGGAGCGCATATGATTGGTGCGAATGTTACCGAAATGATCGCTGAGTTGGTATTGGCCAAAAAACTGGAAAGTACAGGCCATGAAATCTTAAAAGCCATACATCCGCATCCTACTATGAGCGAAGCCGTGATGGAAGCCACAGCTGCTGCTTATGACGAAGTGATCCATTTGTAAGGTTGAGGTTGATGTTTAGAAAGGTGGAGAATGGTTTAGGGGAGTGGAGAAAGAAAAAAGGTTTAGGGAGGTCGAGAAAGTTTAGAATGGTGGAGAAAGTTTAGATAAACCTTACATATCTAAACATCCTAAGCTCGCTAAACTACCTAAACATGGTTACTTTCCTAAGCCACTAAAATTCCTAAACATCCTAAACCTCCTAAACATTCTAAACCTATTAAGCCATCTAAACATCCTAAACTAAACATCCTAAACTATCTAAACCAAACGAAGAAAAGTTTTGACCAAAATAGCACTCATCTCTGACAATCACTCTTACTACGGTGAAGAGTTGAATGAACATTTACAAGATGTAGATGAAATTTGGCATGCAGGCGATATAGGTGATTTGACATCAATAGAAAAATATCGGGAAATGGCGACATTTCGTGGTGTATATGGCAATATCGATGATCAGTCTGTCAAGGATATTTTTGGATTAAATGAAATTTTCGTTTGCGAAGGTATCAAAGTATTTATGACACACATTGGCGGCTATCCTGGAAAATATACAGCAAGAGTGCATCAAATCATCCGAATTGAAAAGCCCAATTTATATATTTGTGGTCATTCACACATCTGCAAAGTGGTGCCTGACAAAACCAATAATCTTTTACACATGAATCCTGGCGCTTATGGTCATCACGGGTTTCATAAGGTAAGGACGATCTTGAAGTTTGATATACATCAGGGTAAAATTGAAAATCTTCGTGCGGTAGAATTGGGATTAAGAGGGATTGTGGAATAGGACAAATTTGAATTACTCCATACTGACCGTCATGTTTCCAGCATTTTGAAGATCTGCTTTAATGTGCTCCTGTACTGTAGTAGCCAACGATAGACCCACATAATCTACTTTGATAGGAAACAATTTGTGTTTTCTATCCACCAATACGGCAACTTCTAGTTTTTTGGGGATCACATCCATATACACCTTAAAAGCATAAAAAATGGTCCTTCCTGTGTTGGCCACATCATCTACTACAATGATGGCTTTATCTTCAATATCTGTTTGGCTCAAGTTGGTCTCTACTGGTGTACCTAGTGGTTTAGCAGGATTTAGGCGTATCCTAGACAGGACAATCTTTTTGTTGGTGATGCTTTTCAAGCTATTGCCCAATAGTTCCGCAAATCTAAATCCATTATTGTTAATGCCCGCAAGTATGATCGTATCTTCTTCCAGATTATTCTCCAAAATCTCATAAGATAACCTAATTATTTTTTCGTGAATCTGATATTGATTAAGTACCTGCATTTAGAATAGATTTAAATATGAATGCAAATGTATGCAAAAAAGAATAAATTTGTAAATTGTCCCGTAATTAAAGATCAAATGAGATATAAAAGCCCTAAATTTATTCCAATGAAAATATTTCCATTAATTTTTAATATTTTTGCAATACCATTTAATTAAAGATAAAAATCAACCATCTATATGCAGCAGATCATATTTATAGCATTACTAGGAATCACTTCATTTTTTGCCTATCGACAATTTTTCAAAATATACCGCAATATTATGTTGGGCAAAGCTATGGACCTAACCGGAGATGGCGCTACACGATGGCAAAACGTAATTTTAGTGGCATTCGGTCAGAAAAAAATGTTTAAAAACTGGATTCCTGCTGTTTTCCATTTGTTTATTTATGTCGCATTTCTATTTACACAAATTGAGTTGGTTGAGATTATCATTGATGGGATATTTGGGGTGCATCGTTTTTTCGCACCATTTTTAGGTGGGTTTTATACATTGATTATCAGTAGCATAGAGGTGTTGTCCTTATTGGCTTTGGTTGCCACCTTTGTATTTTTATATAGAAGAAACCTGCTCAAAGTTCCCCGTTTGGTCAAGTCTGAATTGAATGGTTGGCCAAAACTGGATGCCAACATCATCCTTATCGGAGAATTATTATTGGTCACAGGCATCTTTACGATGAATGGTGCTGACAGCGTACTACAAGGCATCGATCCTGCCCACTATCCTTACACTGGCAAATTAGCTATAAGTTCGTGGTTTGGACCAGCTATCTTTGGTGGCATGGAACCAGAAAGTTTGATGTTTGTAGAGCGTTTTGGATGGTGGTTGCATTTCATGGTGGTACTTGGGTTTATTACCTACCTACCCTTCTCCAAGCATTTACATATATTTTTGGCGTTTCCCAATGTCTATTTCAGTAAGCTCACTTCCCGCGGTGAAATGGATAATATGCCAGAAATCATGAATGAAGTGAAGTCCATGCTGGGTATGGAAGCGGATACGACTGCTACATCGGGTGCTGAAATGCCAGAGTTTGGTGCTAAAGACATCTTCGATCTGAGTTGGAAAAATATCCTGAATGCTTACACTTGTACAGAATGTGGTCGATGCTCGGCAGTCTGTCCAGCCAATCTTACAGGCAAAAAACTTTCACCACGTAAAATCATGATGGACATCAGAGACAGAGCCGAAGAAGTAGGCAAAAATATAGCATCAGGCGACCTAAAATATGCCAAAACAAAAGACAATACAGAAATTAAGACCCTTACTTCAGACAATTATGATGATGGAAAATCCCTATTTGACTACATCTCAAGAGAAGAACTCCATGCCTGTACTACGTGTAATGCCTGTGTAGAAGCATGTCCTGTCATGATCGACCCACTAGAGCCAATACTTAAGATGCGTCGTTATGAGATATTGACAGAGTCGGCAGGACCAGCAGATTGGACACCGATGTTTACAGCGATGGAAAACGGTGGCGCCGTTTGGCAGATGCCTGTGGAGCGGGAAGCTTGGAGAGAGGAAGTGTGATGGAAGTTTTATTTTTTATTCGGTTAGAGTTCTAACTAATCAAATGAAATAGTTTAAAACATGAGTTCAATTTTAAATGATACTTGGATAAAAATATTTGGTATTGATGGAGAATATTCTGTTCCAACTGAAGGTTTGGAAGTCAGATTTGGAAAATATTCAATCCCAAACGAACTTTATGAATTAGTGAAGGCTCATAAATCAGGAAAAATTGATACATCTACTTTAGGTTTTGAGATTACTTTTAATACCTATTACACAGTTAGCCCTTTTGATTGTATTAATTTTGCCCATACTGGTGGAGATGGAGATCATTTTGCTTTTTTAACAGATTTTGAGCATTATGATAAGTATTATGTGCATTTAAAAGAAGAAAATGCTTAAATTTTTGAGCATAAATTATCACATTTAACAGGTAAAACATATCCAATGGGCATAGAACAATTTTTATTACATCGAGAAAGAAAAAGAAGGCGTATTAAAAAAGACCATTGAGATGGTTTTGAGCCTTTTTGACAATGGATTTGAAGTAGAGAAGATTTCAAAGCTTGCAAAAATAAGCTCGGATGAAGTTCTAGATATCTTGGGAGATCATGGTAGAATCATATAAAGGTTTAAAACCCAATTCAGTATGGTTTTCAGGCTATAAAGCAGTTTCAAAATCTAAAAATTAATATTTCTCACTCATATCTTGGTGGTTACTTCCAAACGATTATTGTCTGGGTCCAGCGTTTCAAACTCGAAATAACCATCACCAGTAATCCGTGGGCCACTTAAAATAGGAAAACCATCTGCCCTCAACTGACACGCTTTTTCTTCAACATCTTTTAGGGTATCCACACCAAAAGCCAAATGTATAATTCCTTTGTGTTGTGTTATGACTGTGTCATTTGCATTGGTTGGGACATTGGGCATTGACATGATTTCCAGCCTTGCACCTGATTTAAATGTCAAGAAATAGCTTTGAAACTGTTTTAATTCATTAGTGTATTTTTCATTAGCTATTCCATTAAAATATCTAACATAATAGTCTCTTAACTTTTCAATGTCGTCTGTCCAAATAGCTACGTGTTCTAAAGTCATATTCTTAATTATTTTGATATTCGAAAATTGATTACAGTAGCAACAACGACCATTAAGAACGGAATGGTTGAGAGTATAATCTTATAATTCTGGCTAATGATGCCAATAACAAACATAAAACCCAATAACAACCCTAAGCCTGAAATGCTGATGTAAGTCAAAATTTTACTGGGTGATTTTTGAAATAAAGTGATAAGCAACAAAATTTGTCCTATGAGCGGAAGTAATATAAAAGGATGAACCACTGATGTGGGACTTGTAAATAATTTATAAAGAATTTCTGCTTCTGCTTGAAATAAGAACGTATGGCTGTTACCACTCCATTCCAAATATCCAAATAGTGATGTTACTATGAGTAAGGCGTTTAAAATTTTAGATTTCATAATAAATTTTATTTAAGATATTATTTACTAGATTTCATCGCTTTAATAACCTTTAAGGTATTATCTTTTGAAAAATTTTCATACTCCAAGCTATCTGCTCCATAAATGGCCATTTTCCCATCTTTGTCATAGTGTATTCCCCAACCATATCGTTTTGTCAATGGTGACGCACGAAAACAGGGTTGTCCTTTAGAAAAAAATTGGATTCTTGCTGTTGCGTATTCAGTTTTCGTTAAATCATTTTTGTCTGCATATACTTGAAATAGCACATCGTCCGAAGTAAATTTATAAGGATTTTTGCTTATCAAATCATATTGAATGTTTGCAACTGTCCGATTTTCTGCTTTTGTAGGTGGGATTTCACCATTTATAATAGGGCAATCGTCGGCTATTTCGATAAAAGTGTTGAAATAATTTGTTGTGTGTATCTTCATTTTAATATAAATTAAGTGCCATAAAAAAGCCATTTTAAAAAAGGCTTATATTTTTTAATTGATATACAAATATAATTGAGGTTATAAATACTTTCATTCTATTAACAGGATTTATAATAGGCAAATTTATACAAAATTTCACACGTCTTGACTAAGATTTTCTTTAAATTTTTCTATTTGCATCCTATGCCTTAATATATGTACAATGGCATGTTCCATTAACTGTTCCACATCATACCTTTGTCCCCAATTTACTTCTATTTTTTTGTCATTATCTATTTGTTCCATTTCAAGAGTCGGGTGATTTTGAAAAAAATCCAAAGAATATATATACATGGCATTCAAATCTTCAATGTACTCTCGAACGTAAGAATAAAATTTTCTTTCCAACCTTTCTTTCTTAAATCCTAACCAATTTTCCATGTAAATAATATATCCAAATCCCGAACAAACCACATGAGATAAGATGGTTTGAATGGACCTACAATCCTCATCTTTCGTATCTACATCTATTATTGTCATAAGTTCAGCATTGGAAATGTGCTGAATTGTTGCAATAAGTTCATCAATTGCTCTCCTATATTCACACAATAATACCAATTTACTTCCTGACAATACTACAGGTAAAAGACTACTCATATCGTATCCAAGTTTTCTTTTGTCATTTCCCCTTTTACATTCCCTGTATTAATAGTTGTTGCCGGTTCAAAAAGCATCACCAACACTTCTTTATCTGCCACAGGTCGATGTTCCACTCCTTTAGGCACTATTAAAAATTCATTTTCATCTACTACTACAACTTTATTTCTAAATTCCATTGTTAAGCTTCCCTTTACAACAAAAAAGAGTTCATCTTCATTATCATGCTTATGCCAAATAAATGCACCTTTTAATTTGGCAAGCTTTACATGTTGACCATTTAGTGCACCGACTATTTTAGGTGACCAATGTTCTGTAAAAAGTTCAAATTTTTCTTCAAGATTTACTTTTACCATTAGAATATATTTTTGCGTTTCAGTTTTAATGGACTCAAAAGTTTTGAACGTCTGTATCACTCATCTTTAAAACCAAATACATTTTGATCTTTACCATGACAGTAGGGTGCAAAATTGATACAAATATATATATTACAGCTCAAAAATTCCAACCAAAATACTAAAATGGACAAAAAAGAAGCTAAACTTTCCATTCTTGTGTCCACCATTGCTTGAATTTTGCTATGTTGGGTTTGGATATGTAAACATCATCATTGGGAAATGTAAAGTTTACTTTTAATTTTCGTGTTGAAGTGGGTTCAATTGATTGTATTGCAACAAAAGATACAATATACTGACGATTGATTCTGTAAAAGTTTGAATATTTCAGTTTTGTTTCCCATTCATCCAAGGTGCCTTTTAAACGATATTTTTCACCACTAAAAGTTAACAACCACAACAGCTTATTTGCACTCATTATTAATGCGCATCTTTCAATTGCAAGATTTTCTTCCTGAAGTCCTTTTTGAACATTGATAAAATTTAAGGCTTTTGGCATGTCTCCATGTATATGTTGTTGGTTTTCAAATATTTCTTGTCTATTTTTCAAAAGATAGCTAGCTAATAATCCCAAATTGATGAGCATTAAATATATAAACGCTAGTGGCAACTCTAAATTAAGAATAGAGCTTTCAAAAAAGGTAATATCTATGGATTTCAAATATGCAATTTCAAGTAATATTGCCAAAATCAGAGGCAAAAATACACCAAAAACGAACTGCTTTACTAACCTAATTTTAAATTGTTTTAACCATGAATATTTTATGTCTAATTTTGCATTTATTTTAACTAAATATATGCCAACACCATAGGTTACAATTATTGCAAATATTAGATCTGAAAAAAAAGATGGGATGTAAAGAAGTTCAGTTAAAGTATTATCATTTGCAAAAAAAATAAATGACAATGCCATTAGTGGGTAAATAATTACCCACATCAAATTTCCCTGAATGGTATTAATTAAATTCAAGTTCGTTTTAAAAATCATTTCACAAAAATAGATAAATTTAATACATTTTCGCGAAATTTATATCAAAAGAAAGGATAAAGCCATCAATTCACAAGTCAAAAAGGTAAAAAACACGAAACCAGACTTTAGGGGTGCACAACATTAAGGCAAACAACTAAAATCAATACATCTACATTAGAAAAAGAGATCTTAAAAATTGTTTCTTATGTCAGATTTGATTTAAGAATATGACATTATTACTGACAAAACCACTCATTTACGTCAAAATGTCGAAACAAATGTGGTTGGTATGATTTTGGACAAATAGAAATTTTAATAAATATTAATATCTTTGTACCTTTAAAAGCTGAAAGCTTAACTTATTCAAAGATATTATTTAAAAATAAAGATATATGTTCAATTTCATTAAAAATATTTTCGGCAATAAACACGAAAAAGATGTAAAAGGTTATTCTGTTTTGGTGGACAAAACCAATGCTTTTTACTCTGAATATCAAACACTTAGCAATGACCAACTAAGAAACAAAACCACGGAATTTAGAGCTAGAATAAAAGAAAGTCTTCAAGATATTGACTCAGACATTGTAGCAATGACTGAAAAGGCTAACGTGGAGTCAGATTTTCATGCAAAAGAAAATCTCTACAACGAAATCGATGCCATCAAAAAAGAAAGAAACAAATACCTTGAAAAAGCATTAATGCAGATATTGCCTGAAGCATTTGCAGTAGTGAAAGAAACAGCAAGAAGATTTAAAGATAATCCTACCATTACAGTAACAGCTGTAGAGCACGATAGAAATATAGCGGCTTACAAAGAATATGTAATGATAGATGGTGATAAAGCAATATGGAAAAATAGCTGGAAGGCAGCAGGTGGTGACGTAACCTGGAATATGCTTCACTATGATGTCCAACTTATAGGTGGTATGGTACTTCATGAAGGAAAGATAGCAGAAATGGCAACTGGTGAAGGTAAAACTTTGGTTGCAACTCTTCCAGCTTATCTTAATGGTCTTTCCGGCGAAGGTGTACATGTTATTACGGTCAATGATTACCTTGCAAAAAGAGATAGCGAGTGGATTGGACCAATATTTCAATTTTTATTACTTACCATTGATTGTATAGATAAATATAAACCACACTCTCCAGAGAGAATCGCTGCCTATAAATGTGATATCACTTATGGTACCAATAATGAATTCGGTTTCGACTACCTGAGAGACAATATGGTACGAGACAATGACGAGCTAGTGCAAGGGAAACACCATTTTGCTATGGTGGATGAGGTGGATTCCGTACTGATAGACGATGCACGTACACCACTTATCATTTCTGGTCCAGTACCTCAAGGTCTAGAAGAGCAAGAATATATTGAACTTAACCCGAAAATAGAAAAACTATTCAGTATTCAGCGCCAACAGGCTACAGAATATCTAGCGGAAGCTAAAAAGCTCATTAAAGATGGGAATACAGGACATGGTGAAGGCGAAGGTGGATTAGCACTGTTCAGAGTCTATAGAGCTTTACCCAAATATCGTCCTTTGATCAAATTTTTGAGTGAAGATGGTGTCAAAGTGATCTTGCAAAAAACTGAAAATGTATATATGCAGGAACAGAGTAAAAATATGCATGTTGCAGACGCACCTTTGTATTTTACAATTGATGAAAAAAATAGAAATGTCGAATTGACTGATAAAGGTATCGAATACCTCTCTAAAGGTGAAAACGATCCAAACTTTTTTGTAATGCCTGACATCACGCATCAAATTCAAGAACTTACTACGCGTGAATCAAAAGAAGGCATCCAACTCATGGAAGAAAAGGAAACGCTTATTCAGGATTATGCTGTAAAATCTAGACGGTTACACGCCACTAGTCAACTTCTAAAAGCTTATACACTATTTGATAAAGATCAAGAATATGTCGTCATCAATGAAGAAGTGAAAATCGTGGATGAGCAGACAGGTCGTATGATGGAAGGTAGGAGATATTCAGATGGATTGCACCAAGCGCTCGAAGCCAAAGAAGGTGTAAAAATAGGAGATATCACCCAAACTTATGCTACGGTGACTTTGCAGAATTATTTCAGAATGTACCACAAATTGTCAGGAATGACAGGTACCG
The DNA here is from genome assembly GCA_016714785.1 of Saprospiraceae bacterium. Classification (GTDB taxonomy): domain Bacteria; phylum Bacteroidota; class Bacteroidia; order Chitinophagales; family Saprospiraceae; genus OLB9. Next base: position 15,447 of record JADKCC010000048.1, on the reverse strand, counting down.
CAGAGACTGAAGCTGGGGAATTTTGGGAAATTTACAAACTAGATGTGGTGGTAATTCCTACCAATAGACCTATAGTCAGAGATGACAAAGATGACTTGGTATATAAAACAGGAAGAGAGAAGTTTAATGCTGTAATAGAAGAAATAGGCAAACTTACATCTCAAGGCAGACCAGTATTAGTAGGAACAACATCGGTTGAAATCTCTGAATTGTTAAGTCGAACACTAAGCTTAAGAGGCATTAAACACAATGTTTTAAACGCCAAACAGCATCAACGCGAAGCCGAAATTGTATCAGAAGCAGGTCATGCAGGTGCTGTAACTATAGCTACCAATATGGCTGGTAGAGGAACTGACATCAAGATCTCTGAAGATGTAAAAAAAGCAGGAGGATTGGCTATTATTGCTACTGAGCGGCACGATTCTCGTCGGGTTGATAGACAATTGCGCGGTAGAGCTGGACGTCAAGGGGATCCTGGTACTTCGCAGTTTTACGTTTCTTTAGAAGATAATCTCATGCGTCTATTCCAATCAGAAAGAATAGCTGGTCTTATGGACAAAATGGGTCATAAAGATGGGGAAGTTATCCAGCATAGTATGGTAACAAAATCTATAGAGCGTGCCCAGAAAAAGTTGAAGAAACAACTTCGGTATTAGAAAAGGTTGCTTGATTATGATGACGTAATGAACATACAAAGAGAGGCCATCTATAAAAAAAGGAATAATGCCCTACAAGGTGAGCGATTAGCCGTTGATTTATACAGTATGTTTGTTGGTTCGGTAGAAAATATTGTGGCCATCAATAAAAGTCATGGCAACTTCGAATCATTTAGATTTGACTGCTTGACTTCCTTGAGCATTGACCCACAGATAGATGAAGATACATTTAAAAACACCTCCGTGGACAACTTAATAGACCAAACCTTAGATAGTGTCATGAATCACTATCAGCATAAGTCTCAACAGATCAAGCAAATCTTGCTGCCTACCATCAAACAAGTGTTTGACAATGAAGGTCATAGATACAAACGTATAGCCATACCATTTACAGATGGTAGAAGTAATCCTCTACCAATAGCGGCAGATCTGAAACAGGCGATTGACTCTAATGGTGATTCTATCATGCGAGATATAGAAAAAACCATTACACTTGCTATTATTGATGATCATTGGAAAGAGCATCTTAGGGATATGGACGAACTTAAAGATGCAGTCCAAGCTGCTTCTTTTGAACAAAAAGACCCATTGGTCAAATACAAAATTGAAGCTTACAATCTTTTTGAAGGTTTGGTAAATAAAATAAATAAAGATGTAAGTGCCTATTTATTCAATGGTAAATTGCTCATACAACAAGAAGTAAAAGAAGCAAAGGTACAAAAAACGGACCTCTCAAAGGTACGTACAAGTAGAGAAGAAGAAGCCATCAGAGAAGCGGCAGAAGGTGTTTCTAAAAAAACAGAAAAACCAGAAACATTCAAGCGTACTGAAGAAAAAGTAGGTAGAAATGATCTCTGTCCATGTGGAAGTGGCAAAAAATATAAAGTTTGTCACGGCAAGTAATAAGCTAAAAAATAGCACAACAATGACTTTACACCAAGATTTCCATTTTATGAAAAGGTGTATAACATTAGCTAACAAGGCTGGCAAATTTACTCAGTCAAATCCCAAGGTTGGCGCTTTATTGGTTTATAAAGACAAAGTCATTGGAGAAGGTTATCATGAAAAGTATGGTTCTGCTCATGCAGAAGTAAATGCTATAAATGCGGTATGCCCATTAGATCGTGACAAAATACCTTTCTCTACGCTATATGTAAGCTTAGAGCCATGTTCGCATTCAGGCAAAACACCTCCCTGTGCAAATCGGATAGTATCAGAACAAATACCAAAAGTGGTGATAGGATGTAAAGACCCTAATCCATTAGTAGCAGGTAATGGTATCAAATTTTTGAAAAGCCATGGCGTACATGTCACCTACCCTATTTTAGAAAATGAGACTGAAAGGCTTCTTACAAAATTCAAGGCCAATCTGCAGGGTTTGCCTTTTGTAATACTAAAATGGGCTCAATCATCTGACGGATTTATTTCTAAAAAACAAACCCAAATTTGGTTAAGTAATGAATATTCTAGAATATTGACCCATAAATGGCGAAGTGAAGTTGATGGCATCATGGTAGGAAAAAACACAGTTTACATAGACAATCCATCTTTGGATGTTAGAGTTTTTAAAGGAGAATCACCTATCCGAGTCTTGATGGATACAGACCTAACTATAAATAACCAATATAAAATACTAAATAATCAATCAAATACTATTATAATCAATCAAATAAGAGAACAAAACAATACATATCCAAAATATCTAAAAGTAGATGATAATAGGGATCTCCTATCAGTCTTAAAAAAATTATATCTTAATGGTATTATGTCGATTATGGTAGAAGGTGGATCTGAATTGCTGAATTCATTTATAACAAGTGGTTATTGGCATGAGGCAAGAGTAATCAAAACAAAGGTCAAATTACATGATGGTATAGCAGCACCTTGGGTAGATGGGCTATTATTGGATCAAATCACACTCCAAGATGATAAAATCATATTTATTGCCAATCCACACGTCACAATATAATGACTAAAAAAGTAAAAGTAAAATTCATCACTGAGACATTAGAAACACTGTTTCCCGAAACACCTATTCCGCTTGATCACAATGATCCCTATTCTTTATTAGTGGCGGTACTACTCTCTGCTCAATGCACCGACGAAAGAGTTAATAAAGTTACGCCAGCATTATTTCAACTAGCCGACAATCCTTATACGATGGCCTTACAATCAGTTGATGCCATAAAAGATATAATTCGCCCATGCGGTTTATCACCTAAAAAGTCACAGGCCATATCTGACTTATCAAAAATTATCATTGAAAAACACAATGGCGTAGTTCCCAATACTTTTGAAGATCTTGAAGCATTACCTGGTGTGGGACATAAAACTGCATCGGTGGTCATGAGTCAGGCTTTTGGCGTACCTGCATTCCCAGTGGATACACACATTCATAGATTAGCTACTAGATGGGGACTGACTTCTGGTAAAAATGTGACTCAAACAGAAGAAGACTTAAAGAAACTTTTTCCTAAAGAAATTTGGAACAAGTTGCATTTACAAATCATCTTCTTTGGTAGGCTTTACTGTCCAGCTAGGGCACATGACCCCAATATATGTCCTATTTGTAGCGTGGTAAATCAAAAAAGGAAAAGCACTTAAATCAAATTTATAACAGGCCTTCTACGAGTCTTATGTCAAAAGCCATGCAATCTTCATAAATATGGCTAAAATCAGTCAAGTTTTCCAAATTAACCACAGTTTGGCAATATTTGTTCTGTTTTCCTTATATGTGTGGAGCTACCTTTCTTATACCTTAAATAAAACATAATGTGCTGTAGTATAAAAATTGCGTAACACAGGTACATTCGATAATAAAGAAAATACCTTTCTTTTTTTCAATCCAAACTTAAATTGATAAATAGGATTGATTAACCAAAATATTTCACCTAAAATAGTAAATTGATTCTCCGATAGAATTTGATACATCCGATCTATATTAATTCCAGTTTCTTTAACTTCTAATAGTTCTTTGATGGTGGCTTCTTTTTCCATAAATAATTTTAAAACCATCTTATATATGGGCAAAGGTAATAAATGAAACCACGGTAAAGTTCTCAACCATTTACTGTTACAAATCTGTTGATGACCACCAAAAGGCATCCACCAAGGAGGATATGCAAAAAAGATCACTCCATCTTTTGTAAGAAACTTTTTCAGTATTGGTATAAACCGATCTTGATCAGGTATATGCTCGATGACATCTTTCAACACTATCACATCAAATAGTTTTCCAAATTCAAGTTTTGGATTTTCTATATCATAGATGTTTTTATTGATAATATTTACAAAACCATTTTCTATGTCTTCACTTAAAAATTTTCTTGCTATTTGGTAGCGCGATTCTGATAGTTCTACACCTACTCCAGTATTTTTTTTTTCAATAAATGCTTTGAGTACACCTGCTTCAGCACACCCTATTTCTAATATATGCTTTCCTTGACAAGTGCCAATATGTTTTTCTATAAAAGGTATCACATTTTCTTGAGTGACCTCTCGTTGAATATTAAAATACCTCAGCTTATCCTTATGAAAATCAAACATTTATTTCTAATTACTTGTTGTGTATTGTTTACTTAGCTTTAAAATTGGCTTTACGTTTTTCTACAAACGCCAAAGCGCCTTCTTTAGAGTCTTCACTTCCTATTGTGAGCCCAAAATCTTCATATTCACGCTTAAAACCATCTTGCGTCTTGTCAAAATAAGCATTGACCAATTGTATGGATTGTTTCACTGCCAATGGGCCTTTACTAGCAATTTTAATTAAAATATCCATAGCTTTTGTGACTTCTTGCCCAGACTCAACTACATGTGTGACCAAACCCAATCGCAACGCTTCTTCTGCATTGATCATATCAGCAGTCAGCAACATTTCTGTTGCTTTGCCTTTACCTATTAATTGGATGAGTCTTTGAGAACCACCATACCCAGGCACAAGCCCAAGATTAACTTCAGGCTGGCCAAATTTTGCGTGTTGTCCTGCTACGCGTATGTGACAAGCCATCGTTAATTCGCATCCACCACCCAAAGCAAATCCATTTACTGCGGCGATCACAGGTGCATGAAAATTTTCTATCATAAAAAAAATATCCTGACCTCTTTTAGACAATTCAGAACCACCTTTGGCATCCAAGCCCAAAAACTCTTTTATGTCAGCACCCGCAACAAAGGCTTTTTCGCCAGCCCCCGTGATGATAACGCCTTTTACATCAAAATTATCGAGATTCTCTTTAAAAAAGGATTCAAGTGCATCAAATACAGATCTATTCAAAGCATTTAAAGCTTCAGGTCTATTGATGATCAATGTATAAATACCTCTATCTTTCTCTATTTTTACGAATTCATTAGTCATGATTGCTATTATTTTACGAATTAATTATTAATGTAGTTTAGTTAAGACCGATTTCAAATTATGGGAAGGATTTAGGTTAGGTAAAAACATTTGAAAAATCTTTACTAATCGACATTGAATTGCTTATACTTATTTTAATGGTAAAAAAATCTCAGCCATCATACACCTTACACTTCCGCCTCCATACTTCTCGATGTTAGGTATGGCTATAGGCAACAAATTTGTTTTGGATTCCAATTTTTGTTTTTGGTCCTTGGTCAGTGAGTCGTATGCCTTCTGAGACATGCATAAATATCGTTCGCCATCATCATTTTTCACTTCGAGCATATTACCTGCAAATTTCTCCATTTGTGTCATAGAAATAGTGATGATTTCCTTTTTTGTTTTCTCAAACATTTTGCGCAGTTGGATTTTACTATCTTCTTTAGTGATGCTATCCATACATATTACCACAAAATCTTCTCCCAAAGCCATCATTACATTTGTATGGTATATTTCTTTATCATGTTTGTCCAAAGCATGAAAAACCACACTCTCAGTGTCCATCAGCACATTAAACTTATCTATCAATACGGCATCGGTACGCTGACTAATACAGGCATAAACGACGTTATATTTCCTATCAAATATCATACTGCCCGTACCTTCTAGGAAAAAAGCTTCGTCTTCATCTTCATAAAACTCAAATGAATACCTGTTTCTTATTTTAAATTTCTGACCTATTGACTCTATAATATCTTCACGCCTTTCTATGCGTCTATTTGGGGCATACATTGGGTAGGTGATCAAGGCACCATTTTCATGGAAACTTATCCAATTATTAGGGAAAACGGCATCTGGTTTGACAGGGTTTTCAGTATCGTTAATCACCATCACATCGATACCTTTAGATCTTAACAATGCAACCATTTGATCAAATTCACCTTTGGCTACTTGTTTTAATGCTTCTGTATCTTTGATTGTATCTGTGGATTGGAAGGCATTGTTGGCCGCAGTTTGATCATTAAAACCAAAATTGGCTGGTCTTATCATCATTATGTGACTAGTAAGCTGTTGCATATTTTGTTTTTGATTTGCAAAAGTACGATATCAGATTGAAACGTAGTATGATTTTGTATAATATCTAATTTTTTTCGTTGTTAATATTTCTTTGCAAGACCTATTGGGATGAGATATCTCTAAAGACCAAATCTTCCCAACTGAATTCAAAAAAAAGTGTATTCCGAACATAAACATCCAGAATACACTTTTATATTACAAATTTCTACAGGAAAAATTGGATTAATCCTATTCTATCACTCTATCTTAAATACATCATCAGCTACTATTTTATCGATCTCTATTGCGGTGGCCTCTAATACTAAAGTAGTAGGTGCTACACCACTGATAGCCGATGAAAATGGAAACATGATGCCATTTACACTTTTATAATCTTTGTAATCAGTAGTCATTGTCATCTTTTCTTCAGCCTTTACGCTCCTGATCAAATAACCAGTTTTCACATCATAAAACTCAGTGATTAGATCACCAGCAGGGCTTGTTGCTAAGACCTTGTAGCAGTTGGTTCCATCTACATTTTCAATACCCTTAACTTCCAGTTTATATCCAAGAGAGGCATAATTCATTTGTTCAAACATAATGGCTGATTTTTTCAGGTCTTCTAACTCCTTGCCATCAGTTATGACCTTTTTATTGCCCATTTGTGCCTGCAATCCTTTAGTGCCGTCGTATTTTTGCTCCTGGACAGTCATGCCCATCATATTCATTTTCATGGCATACTTATTGGGAGCGACTTGGAATGTTTCTAATGTTACATCTTGTCCCATCCTGCTTGCTTTCATGGATGAATATATACTTTTTACTGCTTTCAATTTTGCTTCACCACCTATCGCAGATATGTAATCTTTGATAATACCATCAGCAGTAATGTCTGCTGAAAGTTCTATCTTTTTATCTTCTATTTTTTTACCAAAAGGGTCATAAAAATCGATGACACCATCGGAATCAAACTTTTTCAGTTTATCCGCGACATTATCTTTATTCCCTACCACCACTATATTGCAATTGTCTGGGCGAATATATCTTTTTGCCATAGCTTGTACATCTGCTACAGATACTGCATCTACATTTTTCAAATAATTATTATAATAATCCTTTGGCAAATTATACTTAAATGTATTCAAAGCAAAATTGGCTATCGTTTGCGGAGACTCAAGCGAACGTCCAAAATTTCCGGACATACTGCTTTTCGCTAATGATAAGTCAGCATCAGATACAGGTTCATTGACAATTCTTTTTAGCTCGTAGATAAATTCAGTGATAGAACTATCAGTTACTTCATTTCTTACACTAGCAAAAGCATTAAAATTACCCATTAGTTTATCTGTCGAAATATTGGACCTAGCACCATACGTATATGCTTTTTTCTCTCTTAGATTTTGCATCAGACGACCACTAAAGATACCACCACCGAGAATAGAATTCATCAAATTAGCTTTGATAGCGTCTTCACTACCTGGTTTCATATCTATCGGATAAGAGATATTGATGACAGATTGTACGGCACCATCTTTATTTCCAAATCTAACTTGCGTCCCTTTAGTGCCTTCAGGAGTAGCATAGCTAAAAGACGGAACTTTGCCTTTTTCCCACTTGCTAAAATATTTTTCCGCTTGCATTCGAGCTTCTGCTGGTGTAATATCACCTACTATGACTAAATATGCATTATTGGGTTTAAAGTATGTATTATAAAAGTTTCTACAATCGTCCAAAGTGATGTTTTTGATCGTTTCCTCCGTTTGAACTTCACCATAAGGATGATTTGCTCCAAAGTTAACGATACTCCTTATGTTGGTAGCAATGGCTTCTGGGTTCGTTTTGGAAGAAGCTAAACCAGATGCAGTCCTTTTACGGATCTTTTCGAACTCATCTTGAGGAAATGTTGGATTATACAATACATCTGTCATGATGTCCAGTAATTTGTCTGAATGTTTTTTGAGTGCACTACCGAATACCCCTGACGATGATGTACTTAAACTAGCGCCAACATAATCTATGGCTTCATCGATTTGCGCCTTTGTTCTATTTTTTGTACCCTTGCTTAGTAAATCACCAGCAAAACTAGTATAACCTGCTTTATCACCTTCTATAAGTGCTTCATTATTTAACGATAATTGATATGAAACACGAGGTAGTTTATGGTTTTCTACTACGATTACTTTCAGACCATTTGCCAAATCGAAAGAAGCATAATCCCCTAATGAAATATCACGAGCTGCTGCTGGTGAAGGAGCCATTTTTCTCCAAGTTTGGTCAACGTTTGATGCTTTTGATACTAATTCAGTTGTTTTTTTAGCACATTGGCTGAAAATAAAAATGACACTTAATGCTATTATTAATTGCTTCATTATATATTATTCTTTATATTCTTATAAAATTTATTAATGTATGAGATTTATGGATTGACTGGTTTAGGCAAATAATGCAGTACTACCCTATTATTATTGTTATAATATTTTATTGCTGCATTTTTGATGTCATCTTTAGTCACTGCCAAATACCTATTTAATTCTGTATTGATAAGATTGGCATCACCATAATACATTTTATAATTGGCCAAAGATTCAGCAATACCAGACACTTTAGAATTTGAAGATACAAAATCATTTTCTACTTGATTTTTCAGTTTCTGAAACTCTTCATCCGAAATAGTTTCAGTTTTAATACGATCTATTTCTGCAGTGATCGATCGCTCTGCATCCAATACATCCGTACCCATACTGCAAATACCATAAGCGATAGACACACCTGGATCCTCTAGGTCTAATGGGAAATTTCCAACTGCTACTGCCTTTTGTTGCTCATCAACCAATGCTTTTTGCAATCTTGATGACTCACCTTGCGACAATAATGTACCCAACATAGAAACTGCATAATACTCAGGTGTGCCGGCTGCTGGGATTCTATATGCCATCAATACTGCTGGTAATTGGATGTTATCGTAAAAAGTATCTCTTACTTCACCACCTAAAGCTGGTTCAACAGCCGATGGACGATAAATAGGCTTTTTACTTTTCGGAATTGTTGAAAAGTACTTTTCTACTAACATTTTGGCATTGTCATAATCAATATCACCAGCTATAGAAACGATGGCATTGTTAGGTACATAAAAATCAGCATAAAAGTTTTTGTAATCTGACTCGACTGCTGCATCTAAATGTGCCATTGACCCGATAACTGGCCATTTATAAGGATGAACTTTGTAGGCTCTCATCATGATTTGCTCCAAAAAAGACCCATAAGGTTGATTGTCGATACGCTGACGTCTTTCTTCTTTAACTACTTGCCTTTGTGTTTCGATACCTACATTTTCTACCTTGGCGTGTAGCATTCTTTCAGACTCTAACCAAAGCCCTAATTCCAATTGATTGGATGGTAAAATCTCGAAGTAATAAGTACGGTCCATAGAAGTATTGGCATTTAGCGTACCTCCAGCTTTTTCGATGTATTTGTCATACTCACCACGTCCGATATTCTCTGAACCTTCAAACAATAAGTGCTCGAAAAAGTGGGCAAAACCTGTTTTGTCTGGATTTTCGTTTTTCGAACCTACGTGATACATAACAGAAACAGCTACAATAGGTGTGGTCTTATCTTGGTGCAAGATGACTTTTAATCCATTCTCTAAGGTGAATTCCTGAAATTGGATTTTATTTAACTGTGCGTGTACAAAACCAACACAGATAGCCAAACTGACGGTGAAAATAAATTTGCTCATTAATTAATTATTTTTGCTTTAAATAAAATTTGGTTCAAAATTATCTTTTAATTATAAATGGTGATCTGACATTATACCAAACCACCATTTTTATAGATTAAAAATGCTTTAGGTGTCGCTCCGACTACATTTTGATTACTTTGAGTGTGGATGATTTGTCCCCTTTTATAGCTTTGACAAAGTAAACACCTTTACTAAAAATAGACAAATCTAGACTTAGAGTATTCGTAAATTGGACTAATTTTTGCCCTTTAATATTGTACAATTCCAATCTTTCAGGTTGACTATCCGTAACTATAGTCAAAATATGTGTAGTAGGGTTTGGTTGTATTTTCATATTAACATCCAAAGTATTGTCTGTGGATCCTGCAGGATCAAAATCTACTAAATATCTAGGCAATAATTGATAACCTTCGTCATAAGGTGATGTTGCATCAAACTGGCCTAATAAACCTGTTACAAAAAAAGTTCCTGCTGTAGGAACTGGAGCAGAAAAGGCATCGATATCGTTATCAATTCTAACTGCAAATTCTTTGCCAGCACCATTACGCATAGTCATATTAAACCCTGAGCCTGTCCCTGTCCATTGTGAAGGATCCACAAAAGAAACATAGCCTAAAGTAACTAAACTAGACTCATCTGCTTCATTAAAGTCTGTGATTACTTTAGGATTAATCAAATTATTATTGGATGAAATTAACTTCACTTCAGCTAGACTCATCTGAGTAAATCCATTAAACTGAGCAATACTACCTTTTATTTCAATATTATCTCCTTCCTTTACTGTGTAACCATAATTTAGAGAATTGCTAAAAGCGCCAATTCCATTATTTTGAGCATCTATGATGGTAATTTGCAATCCTTCAGGCCGAAGATTGACACCATACACTATACCTTGCAATGTACAATTTTTGCCAAGGGAATCCACTTTCCCTTCTGCATCCACAGAAGTCATCGCAGCTATAGTTCTTGCAGGGTATAAATTTGGAGGTGTTTCACCACATACTGTCACAGAATTAGCTTCTCCTGGTGTACCGTACATTTGTTTACCATTGATCTGAAAACCAAGATCCTTTGTGGATACCTTCCAATTAGCTCCATTATTAGGATCAGCAGAAAGGTCGCATAACTCTATGGATCTTCCTTCTCCATCCGTTCCATCCGTGATTCCTGGCCATGGTGGCACATCCTTCAAGTCGATAGAAATAATTTCAGCACCTAAATCGTTGGTTATTGCGATCACTTCGCCACCATTATTAAGTGCCCCTGCTGTCCATTGCAATGATGACTTTCCGAAATTATTTTGAATTGCACTTGCCTTTGCAGATAAGATCAAATAAGCTTTCGCATTAATTATCTGATCTGGAAATGTCAACTCAACTCCTTTTGTGACCTTATAGTCTTTGAGATTAATGACAGCATTCCCAACATTGTATAATTCAATATATTCCAGTGAATCTGTGCCACTTTCTGGTGGATTGTAAGAAATTTCTGTAATTATTATTTGCCCATACGAAACGAATGAAACAGACAAAACAAGCATTAGTAATGTAAAAAACTTTTTCATTGTACTAAGATTTTGGTTATTTAAAGCATAAAAGTAGGTAAAATATATGATATCCAAAAAGCAGATTGATAAATATATAAAATTTATATATAAAATTTAACATTATTTTAATATTAAGTCATTACTTTTGTGCTGATTTTTTAACCAAACCAAACATTAATTAACTGTAGAAGCCTAAAAAATGGAAATGAAAGCAGATTGTTTCCAATCTAGGTGGAAACAAAACCTAAATCAAAGTTTTATGAAGACAAGATTTTTACAAATTTTCTTATTCCTGTTGCTGGGACTAGGTGTTCAGGCGCAGGTGACGACATCAAGTATAAGTGGAAAGGTATTTGACAAAGATGGTGTTGAACTTATTGGGGCAACAGTCATAGCCTTACACGTTCCATCAGGGTCAGAATATGGTGTAATTACCAGAATCGATGGCAAATATAATATTAACAATATGAATCCTGGTGGACCATATGTTATCAAAGTCAATTATTTAGGATACGCCGAATCTAAGGCTGAAAACGTTTACTTAAATTTAGGCGAAAGTTCAAAATTTGATTTCAATTTATCAGAAGAATCTAATTTAATGAATGAAATTTTGGTAACAGGTAGTAGATCCTTTAATGCTAATAGGACAGGTTCGGAAACTGTAATTGGAAGTGAAAAATAGGAGCCCTACCAACTGTATCGAGAAGTCTAGGTGATTTTACTAGATTTACACCTCAAGCAAAAGTTGATAATAATGGAGCTATTTCCATAGCTGGTCAGAACAATAGGATGAATTCAATCTCAATTGATGGTGCTTTGAATAATGATGTTTTTGGTTTAGCTGCATCTGGAACCAATGGAGGTCAAACAGGCATTAGCCCTATAAGTATTGATGCAATAGAATCTTTTAAAGTTGTTATTTCTCCTTATGATGTTTCATTAAGTGGATTTACTGGGGGAGGTATTAATGCCATAACTAGGTCAGGTTCAAACAATTTTACAGGTTCTGCATACTATTTCCATAGAAGTCAAGGGCTTGCAGGTTTAACGCCAACTGATGTTGATGGAGCTACAAGAACACCTTTGGCAAACTTTAATGCTTATACTACAGGATTTAGAATAGGAGGACCTTTAATTAAAGATAAATTATTTTTCTTTGTAAACGCAGAACTTCAAAGAGAAGAGAGGCCAAGGACATACGATATAGCGACTTATGGTGGTATCTCAAAAAAAGCAGATATTGATGCTTTGAAGAAATATGTATCTGATACATACAAATATGAAGTTGGAGAATATGGAAATACTTTTGCTCAAATAAATAGTGACAAGATTAGTGCAAGATTAGATTACAAACTTAAATAAAAGTCACAAAATCTCATTCAGTCACAGATATACTTATGGTGAGTCAATTTCACCAAGTTCAAGTGGATCACAATCCATCAATTTCTAATGGTGGAATATATTTTCCTAGTAAAACAAATTCCACATCTTTAGAATTGAAGTCAACAATTGGCACTAATATGTCCAATAGTTTGCTTATGGGTTACACTACAGTCAGAGATGATAGAGACCCAATCGGAAGTGATTTCCCTTTTGTTAGAATCATAGATGGTACAGGGGTAATAACATTTGGATCTGAGGCCTTTTCTACAGGAAATCAATTAAATTCTGATGTATTTACAGTTTTAAATAAATTTCAGTTATACAAAGGCAAACATAATTTAATGTTAGGTTTTGATGCAGAATTTGGAAGTTTTTATAATTTATTTATCAGACAAAATTATGGACAATATCAATTTGGTTCAATTGCTGATTTCTATGCAAATAATCCAAATAGGTATGATAGATCCTACTCTTTAGTGGATGATGTTACAGGAGATGGGTCAAAAGCTGCTGCTGAATTTAGTACTTCAAGAGTTGGTTTATTCATCTCGGATAAATATGAGTTTAATGATAAATTTACACTTACAGCAGGTATTAGACTTGATGGTAATTATTTCCCATCTCAACCTACTGTTGATCAAAAAGCTTTAGACTATTGGAATAATGTAGCTAAACCTGTTATTAGTTCAAATTATGAACTTGATGGTGCTGAAGCTGGCCAAATGCCAAGTGGCAAATTTACTATCTCTCCTCGATTAGGATTTAATTATGATGTAAATGGGGATAAAAATTTACAAATAAGGGGAGGTTCGGGAATATTCTTTGGTAGAATACCAATGGTTTGGCCAGGAGGTGCCTATAGTAATTCAGGTGCAATTATTGGTGGTGTAGGCATAAATAGGCCTACAGCAGGTTGGGCAAATGTTCCTTCATTCAATCCTGATATTAATAAACAATATGATGCCGGATTTTTTGGTCAATCTGTAAACATACCTAGTGGTGAGTTAAATTTAATAGCTGATGATTTCAAATTACCAAGTATCTTAAGATCTAGCTTAGGTATAGATAAGAAATTTGATGGTTGGAAATTTACTTTAGAAGGAATGTTAACGCAGAATTTTAATGACATTGAATATAATAATGTTAATATTGCTAAACCAAATTTAAAGTCTGCTGGTGCTGACCAAAGAATTATTTATTCACCAACAGCAAATAATCCAGTAAAATTAGATTTTGATCCAAACACAAATGGAATCCAAAATCAATACAATAATAATGTATTTTTACTAAAAAATGCTAGTATTAATGGTAATTCATGGAATGTAACTGCACAAATTGAAAAAACTTTCTTTAAAGATTTACAAACAAGTTTCTCTTATACTTATGGTGAATCAAAAATACTAAATGAAGTAACAAGCTCTCAAAATAGTTCTCAATGGAGGTATATAGAAAGTATAAACGGTAGAAATTTCCAGACTTTGTCTTATTCAGACTTTGATTTAGGTCATAGAGTTGTTGGATATGTATCGTATGCTGTTGGAACAACTAATAAATCTACAACAAAAAATATTGGAAGCACAGCAATTTCTTTATTATACACTGGGCAATCAGGAAATAGATTTTCTTATGTCTATGCAAATAGTTTAGTGAATGACTGGGCTAGAACTGAAGCTAACGACTTAATTTTTGTACCTGCAACTAAAGATCAAATTGTATTTAAAGATGCCACAAGTGCTGATGCTCAATGGGCAGCCCTTGACAAGTATATTAAAGAAGATGAATACCTTAATAGTCGTCGCGGAAATTATGCTGAAAGAAATGGTAGTAGATCTCCATTCCAGCATTCACTTGACTTAAAACTTACTCAGGATATCAACTTATTTGTGGGTAAAAAGTCTCATACTTTGCAAATATCATTAGATATTTTCAACTTTACAAATATTCTAAACTCAAAATGGGGTAGGCAGTATTTTGTCAATAATGACAATTTTAGATTATTGACCTTTGAAGGGTTCAAGGATGCGGCAAAAGAAGATTATACTCCTATGTTTTCTTTCAAGACCCCTACCACTAATCCATGGACTATAAATGATGGTGCATTCAATAGTTCAAGATGGTCAGGCCAATTCGGAATAAGATATATATTTAATTAATTATCTAATTTTAAATAATTTTAAAGTCAGGCAAATTCCTATATTTGCCTGACTTTTTTATTTTAACACATTTTCACTTATGAAATTTTATCTGATCTATTTGTTTTCTTTACTTTCGTTATGGTCTTATGGACAAAATATAAGACCAAATACTAATGAAGAACTAGAAAGTTCTATCCACGCCATACACCTAAAAAAATTCAAATGGTTAGCCGAACAACAATATGACTCACTCTCTACCCTACTCCATGATGATGTGCATTACATTCACTCCAATGGCTGGAAAGAATCCAAAGCTGATGTCATTGCCAACTTAAAATCGGGAAAGCTAACCTATACAGAGGTTAAAGTACACGAATCGGTGTTAGGCTTATTAGCAATACAGGTGTAGTCACAGGTAAAAGGGACATTTTTGTCAGTATGTGGACGGAAAAACCATATCCTTGGTCTTTATGCAGAATTGCATGTAAATACAGGCTGGAATAAAGTTAATCAGCAGGCATGCTTGCAAATATGAGGAGAAGGATTGAAGATTTAATATTTAATAAAGTCATTACAAAGATTTATCTGATTTG
>JADKCC010000047.1 GCA_016714785.1 Saprospiraceae bacterium | reverse complement strand
AACAAAAGGGTTCTTCGTTGTAAGCATTCAACACGAACTTGCAACTGACAGTTTATTAGCCATCGATAGAAATCTGCAAATTGTAAGACGACCATTTTGGGGAAACGTGGTGCAGATAATATTTTTATACGTTATCAACGAACTCAAAAGAACAAATCCTGATTTGGACTTTAAACACATAACACTTGTTGGGCATTCTAACGGTGGAGATATGACTGCTCTTTTTCCACAGAAATACCCGAACATAGTTGAAAAAATAGTCGCGTTGGACAACAGAAGAATGGCATTGCCATAATCAAAAAGGGTTAAAGTTTACTTCTTGTTACGTTCAAGCGACCAACCAGCAGACAAAGGTGTTTACCAACAGAAAGGAAACTAAAAGTATAAAATGAAAATAGTAAAATTGGCAAATACAACCCATAATGAAATGGACGATAATGCTAATGACGAGCAACGAAAAGAAATTCAAGAATATTTCTTAACATTTATAAATGACTGAGAAAGAAGAACAACGAACAGCACAACAACTAAGTTTTCGTTTGGTACGAAGTGTCTAGAATGAAATATTTATATTCGATGACGCCATAGATACACATTAGTCATCAAAACCTGTTGAACCTGTTCGGCCGATTTCCGGTTCCTTTACCTGAAGCACCGTCAATACTTTGAGATCGTTCAGTCAAGGCAGCGGACCTTTCACCCCTGTTGGATAAATTATTCCTTACGGGGTGAAAAACGAAATTTAAGTATTGTATGGAGATAGCATCAGGCATCTTGACTATTCGCGCTCCTTTGCAAGTTGATTACATTTATACCATTGAGTCACCCAGTTGATCGTTTTATTTTTCCAAACCTGCCTTTACACAATGCCTAAAACCATTATAAAACATTCATCCAACCCAAAAAATACCATTCATAAATAATCCTATATTTGCCTAAGCGTAATGACAGAGAAATAATGATGATGGTGATATTGGTCTTCACACTTTTTAAGTTTCTGTGTACAGCCGAATTTAACACGTTTAATAACGAATCTTATTAACAAACTTTAGTATTTTGATATATTTACATAAGAACTGTAAATCAATAAGTTGTAAAACGATTTAAAAAAAGGGAGTGGCGGATAGCATGAAGTTATCTCGGATTAAAAATTAAGAAGCAGTGAACAAAAATGTAATTCAATTGATCTTTATTTTAATTTTTTTACAATTAAGATTAACTGGACAATCATTAAATTGTTATTGTGAACTTAGAAACAGGGAATTGCTTATTGGACTTGATAATCCAATTCAACTTGTAAATGATAAATACGAATTTATTGATATTGAAAATATTACTGCAACATTTGAAGATTACGAAACTGGATTAAGTCAAAGTGCAGACCTAATAATTGAAAATAGTAATTAT
Source organism: Saprospiraceae bacterium (assembly GCA_016714785.1). GTDB lineage: Bacteria > Bacteroidota > Bacteroidia > Chitinophagales > Saprospiraceae > OLB9. Next base: position 24,047 of record JADKCC010000047.1, on the reverse strand, counting down.
AAAATTAATCCTACAAAATTAGGCAAAATAACATTACATATTCAGGCAAAAAATTGCGAAGTAAAAAGAACTCTTACTGTCAAACCAATAACAGCAACCCGGAGAATTGGTGTGTCTATACAAGTAATGAAAATAAAAAATTAAATGGGCTGAATTACGAGCATATTCTGGAATAACTGCAAACATCGAATGTTGTGATATTGATGGTAAATGTAAAGTTATAGGATATGAAGTTTATCTTATTCAATCTAATTCCAAGGTGTTGAAATCAACTAACATCGGGGAAAAGTACACAAATGAAACACTTGAAATATTCAAAAAGTCAAAATCAAAAGAACTTTTACTTTTTAGAAATATTAAATATAAATGCCCAGGGTCAGAATTCGATCAGAGGATGCCAGATATGACATTAGAAGTAGAATAAAAATGAAAATATAATTTGAAAACTTTTACCCATATTAGAATAATAGCAATGCTAACTATCGTCACCCAAATTGGTGGAATAATATGGATTTTGAGTTTGGATACATAAAATCAGCAAGCGACCAATTGCACGTTGGAAAACTATTTAGTTTTTCAATTTTGTACCTTCTCTCAACTTTACTAATTGTACCAGCTTTAGCAAAACTTAATGGAAGAGTTCCTTTGCTAACAAGACTTTATAGAATTGGAATTTCAAACCATTTGGAAGAAACATCTGAAGATTTTGAGATTTTCGGGGAACTTGAACGCGGATGGGAACGTTTTATGAAAAATACAAATTATCGAGCATTCATAAGAAAATTAAGAGATGAAGACAATTGATATTCAACAACTAAACACAAAAAGAAATCCAATTATGGTATATGATGATAATTTAGATTTGAGTGAGCTAAATAAACCATGTCAAGAAAAAATAGATCAAGCCAATAATATGCTAAAAAACAATAATGTGTTTGAAGCAGTGAAGCAAATTAAAGAAAAAGAAAGAATCACGAAGCCATAACACAAAATTGAATGACATTTACTATCGCAAAAACGTCGTCAATACCAAACCGTTAGTCGTACATTTGCCATTCAAGGCACATATAATGCATTGGACGACAGACTTGCTTTCGCTGCGTCCGATCGCCAGTGCTATCCGTCATGTGCAATAGGTAAACGACCATGAAAATAAAAGACAGATATAAAAATGACATTGCAATTATCATGTCGAAAAGGTATGCTAATGGGAGCGATTTATGGGCAGGCGAAGATAATAATATAGGCAAAGGAAGTCCTTTTTCAACAAGAGATGTTGCGTTAATTCTAACTGAATTAGGATATACCAAAAAAGACAAAATTATCAAAGACATTGCAGAGCTGATCTTCAAACACCAGCAACAAGACGGACGTTTCAGAATTTCTAAATCAGGCGCAATCTATCCTTGTCACACAATAGGGTGTTTAAGAGTATTGTGCTATTTAGGATATTCAAAAGACAAAAGACTTAAAAAGACATTTGAACATTTACTCTCAACTCAAGAGAATGATGGCGGATGGAAATGTAATAAGTTTAGTTTTGGAAAAGGCCCTGAGACATATCATTCTAATCCTGGCCCGACATTAGAAGCATTAGACACATTTCGTTTTATTGACATAAGCGAAAACAAACAACAAATTAACAAAGCAGTAGAATTCCTTTTATGGCACTGGGAACATAAAAAACCAGTTGGACCTTGCCTTTTCGGAATAGGGACTTTATTCAACAAAACTGAATTTCCTTTTTCTAGGTACAATTTATTCTATTACACATTTGTTTTATCATTTTATAAAAAAGCAAATGGCGACAAAAGGCTTAAAGAGGCATTTAAACTTCTTGAAAATAAACTTCAAGATGACAAAATGATTGTCGAAAATCCCAACAGACAATTAGCAAAAATGGACTTCTGTTTTAAAGGTAGAACCAGTGAATTAGCAACAAAAAGATTCAATGAAATTAAAAACAACATGCAATGACTACTGCACCTGACAACTAAGCGTTCGTCGTGTCCAGCGGACATGCGATAAACGCACTGTTGAACTGAATCCGCCGCGGTGAATAGCGCAGCCAGACATTTATTTTTTGACCAAAAAGAAAATTAAGCATAGTAAAGGTTTATATAAAAATATCTTCAAAATTTTAAAATAAATAAAATAATAACCGGAGCAAATAAAAAAATAATATATCTTTGATCTTCCAAAATAGCAACAATATTGTATTATGAAATATCAGTTACTTGCAATTATATTATTGACTATCAGGGTTTCCGGAGCCATTGGTCAATCCATCGATCCCATTGTATTCTCAAGTGCCGGCGGCCAATTCAAAGGCAGTGACATGGCCTTAGACTATACTTTTTGTGAAACCATAGTCATGCTTATGGGAGAAAATAAGGATCTCATTACATCTGGAATCCAACAGGAAACATTCAAATTAATATCTGACATAAAGGAACTAAACGATGAAACCGCTAATATTTCAGTATATCCTAATCCCTCATCAGGAATCTTCATTATCGAAAATTCCTTACTCAATGAAATTGGAACGAATGTTAAAATATACAATTCAGCTGGTAAGTTGCTTGAAACTCCAAAAATACAATTTGGAATAAAAAACCTTCATATCGATTTAAGCGAATATCCCGGAGATATATATTTTGTCGCGTTCAATTTTAACCAGTTCAATCGTACTTTTATTAAAAAAATTATTAAAATATAACAAATATGAAGTCATATTTATTGACCGGACTTTTCTTAGCATTGAGTTTTTTTGTATATTCTCAAACACCTGAAGCTTTTAATTTTCAGGGAGTTGCACGTGATTTATCGGGCAATCCGCTTCCAAATAAGAATATTGGACTCAGAATATCCATTTTAGTCGGCTCATCGCTAGGCCAACCGATTTATAAAGAAAAACACAACATAAAAACAAGCAATAGTGGCATGTTTTCCATACAAATTGGATATGGCTTTACCGAACAAGGCACCTTTCAAAATATAGATTGGGGTGCTGATAGTCACTTTGTCCAAGTTGAGCTGGATGAGAATGGTGGCACCAATTATAAAATAGTCGGTACAACACAATTATTAAGTGTTCCCTATGCCTTATATGCTAAAAATAGTGGAGATAATATATGGAAAAAGCAAAACTCAGACATCTATTTTAATGATGGTAAAGTAGGTATAGGTACAAACACTCCAAAAACTAAACTTCAGGTATCAAATGATGATATATTCCTAAGCACCGCAGCCAAAGGTGTAATAATGAAGTCTCCTGACGGAAAGTGTTGGAGATTGACAGTCAATAATGATGGCACACCCAAGTACACTTCAATGTCGTGCCCGGATGTAACTGTTCACAAATTAACTACAAATCCTTCACTGCTGAATTTCTCATATTTTGATAACAATAAAACTTTCACCATTGCAAATGAAGGAAATTCTGATATCAATTGGAGCATCAATCAAATACCGGCATATTTAACAATAACTCCCGGATCAGGAACAGTAAAAGTCGGCGAAAACGTTGTGATTACTGTAGCTGTCGACAGATCAAAATTGACTACTGCTTTAACAAATGGCACTTTTTCAATTAATTATGATTTAGGTTCCACCATTTCATTCCCAGTACAAATAAATAATTTTGAAGAAACGAAATGGCTTATTAATGGCAATATTAAAGATGCTGAATATGACCGAATAAATGATCTTATTGTTTCCGTTTTAGAGGCACCAAATGAACTTATAAAGTATAATCCGGTTACTAAGACATTTTCAAAATTGAATTTGAATCTGCCTCCAAATTGTGTTTCTATAAGTAAAGATGGAAAATTTGCCGCTGTAGGCCACAACGGAAAAGTATCTTTTATAAATTTAGGATCGATGACTGTTCTAAATGTTTTTGATGTGACGGCAAATGCAATTGATATAATTTTAGCTCCTAATAATTTTGCCTACGTTTTTCCTAAAACAGATCAATGGGAAACTGTCAGATGCATAAATTTGCAAACGGGAATCGAAACAAAAAGTACAGGAAATTCTATTTATGCAGGAACATTAGCTAGACTACACCCGTCAGGAAATTACATATATGGTGCAGATAATGGATTATCACCTGCTGATATTGAAAAGTATGATATTAGAAATGGCACACTTATATTCATGTATGATTCACCTTATCATGGAGATTACCCTATGGGAGGAAATATATGGTTTTCTGAATTAGGGGACAGAATTTATGCTCGAAGTAGAAATGTTTTCAGAGCATCAGAAAATAAAGATCTGGATATAACATATAATGGTCAGCTGGCAGGGACCGGCAATGTTATTTCACTTGACCATCATGAAGGTAGTAAAAGAATTTATTGTTCTTTGTCTACAGGAAATGCATGGGAATTCATTCCCTCAAATACCATCACCGTGTATGAATCTGAATTCTTAAATCCAATTGGGTCTAAAGAACTTCAAGGATTTATATTTCCTGATGGTCAGGGCGGTGGTAAGTTTTTTAAGTCAAGGGCTTATTTTGTATTTGCAAGTTCTGACGGAAACAAGGTCCACACTTTAGTGAAATCAGAACCAGGTTCAGGTTCATTAAATGAATGGGCTATTATTTCACTAGATAAGTAACAACAATAACTGCACATAACTCAAAGTATTTGTTCATACCAAGCATGATAGGCTCTGTACTGCGGCACTACTTGTCCCGCAAAAGCGGGAAGTCATGAAAACTCGTTTGTAAGTAATCTTCTTTAGTACAAGTAAATAGTGAAATCGACGTTTTACTTAGATTTTCTATTATTTGTTTGGAAAGACCGTATGGGTGTTGTAAGTTTGTTGTAGAAATAAGTAAGTTAATGGCATCCTTGACGAACAACGATACAAACTTAAACAAACAGTATAATCAATAAGAAATGGATTCAATATCACCAAACATTTTCGTAAAAGACATCAATAAGACCATTGACTTTTACAAAGAATTAGGATTTAATGTTGTTACTACTGTTCCTGAACAAGGCGACATTTTTTGGGCAATGATGACTTGTGGAAACGTAACTTTTATGTTTCAGACTTTCGAAAGTTTGGGCACCGAATTACCTGCTATTTCAAGACAAAACGGTGGCTCATTGCTTCTGTATATTCAGACATCTGACATCAGAAAATTCTTTGACCGAATAAAAGACAAAGTAAAGGTGGTTAAAGAACTTGAAAAAACATTTTATGGTGCGACAGAATTTTCAATAGAAGATAATAACGGTTTTTTACTGACTTTTGCCGAAGATGAAAAATAAAAAAAACATAAAACTTCCGCTGACGGACATTGAAAAAGCAAATTTGAGAAAGAATAAGATCAAAATGGCAGACATTCTTGACTTCGCAAAGGACGAGTTGGAAGTGTTATTAAACGCTACTAGGGAACGAGCAAAAGAAATTTATGCATTAGCAGAATTTCAAACGGTTCCGTCAGTCGGTATAAAGTTTGCCGAAGACCTAGTGTTCTTAGGGTACTATTCACTTGACGAACTAAAGCACAAAGAAGGTCCTATACTGACGGACGAATACGAACAGAAAAAAGGTTATTGGGTTGATCCTTGTGTGGAAGACCAATTTAGATTAGTTGTGTACTTTGCAAATACAAATGACACGAAAAAGACATGGTGGGACTTTACGGAAGAACGAAAAAAGTTTCGCAATGAAAACGGTTATCCAAAAAGCAGACCCCAAAAAGCATGGTTTGAAACATTAGGATTTGAACGAAAAGACAATAAAGGCAGCCTACTTAACAGATAGATGGAGAAGTAAATGATGAAATCGACGTTTTTCTTAGATTTTCTATAATTAGTTTGGAAAAACCGTATGAGTGTTGTAGGTTTGTTGTGGAAATTAGTAGGTTATGGCTCATATAAGGAGTAAAATATGGCAAAACAAAAACACATAGATGTTTGGATAGATAAATTGACAAACAGTATAGTCAATATTATTTCAGGCGATAGCTTGCCAACTGAAGTTCTTGAAGTAACTGCTCAAAACCAAATAAATTATTTATGACATTAGGTATAGAACCCAAAGGAGTGGATTTAGTAGTAGAACCAACAAAGAGATCAAAAGAAGATATAGAGTTAGTTTCTAAAGCAATAGCTCTTTACAAAGCTACTGGTGAAATTACAAGAGCACCAATTCCAAAAGCAAAACAAACAAAAGTACTGAAAGAGTTGATCACGAAGCCTTAGAATCTCCTTTCAATAGCAGAAAAAAGGCTTTAATGCAATACCACCTTATCAGGACGGTACTTCACTAAGGCCATCCGTTATCATTTAATAGAGCAAATCACTTTGCAAGTAGAAATAAAAAATTCAAGAATCCAATGTTACCAATGCAAGAGACCTTCAAGCACCTGTATTTGTCAACACATTAATCCTTTACAGACTAAGACTCGTTTTATTATTCTTATGCACCCGATGGAATACAAAAAAGAAAAAAACGGAACGGGAATTATGACTAAGCTTCAACTCGTAAATTCAGAAATCATAGTTGGTGTCGATTTCACTGAAAATCAGCGGGTGAATGAAATACTGATTAATGAAAAAGGTAGTTCTTTTTTACTTTATCCAGGAAAAGATAATTTCAACTTATCGAAAAGAGAAAGTTCAGAAGTAAACGCTTTTATTGGTCATCATTCATACATCTTCCTGCTCGATGGTACATGGTTCTGCGCCCGTAAAATGCTTAAAATAAGTAAGAACTTGCAAAAACTAAAAAGAGTGAGTTTTGATAATAATATAAAATCAAAATTTATGATCAAACAGCAGCCAGCACCTCTTTGTCTTAGCACGATTGAGTCAGTCTATACGGTCTTAAATTTACTTAAGGAAGGTAACATTGAGCAATGCGAGACGAAGGATTTCCTTATTCCTTTTGAAAAAATGATTGAGTATCAAACCGAATATATGCTAAACCCAAATAGTAAATACTATCGTTCAACTGCGAACAGAGAGATTACTCCTAAGAATAAGTATAAGAAGAGTACAGAAAGAAGTATTATTTTTGAACTATAATAAATATAACAACTTCACATATCATAAATTTGGGAAAGCACTGTACCTTGGGTAAAAGATTTTATTTAACTTTACATTCTATAACGATATTTAGCACTTTGGGGCCGTAGCGGTTATTATAAAAAAAGACGATAAATTAACAAAACAGAATAAAATGAAAACCATATTAATTTCTTTAATTTTCATAGTTTCTACAGGTTGCCAGCAATTTTTGATGAATAAAAAATCACAAAAAACTACTGTACAACAAGTTGATGGACATAATATATCGAAGGAATTTTCACATTGGGTTGACGCCGTAAATGACAAAAATGTTGACGCTATAAAAGGCTTTTACCGACCAGAATCAATAAAAATAATCTCTCTGGATAGCAAGTTAAGTGGACCCGCTGAAATAGCTGAATATTATGCTTTGCAATCAGAAAACATAAAATCAATCTCATCATTGTATATTGTAAAAGCAAATAAAGAAACGAATATTGACTATGAAATCACTAAATACGAAACGCTAAGTGGAAAATCATTTGCTCAACTACTCATTTGGTCAGTAAAAAACGGGGATAAATTTATAGAATTTGAATTCGTGTCAGAAATATCAGAAGCAACACACAATAATGAAAAAAGTATAACTGAGAAAAGGAATTTATGGATTGAAATATGTAATACTCATAATCCAGAAAACCTTGTAAATACACTGTATAGTTCTAACAGTATTTATTTTAACCATAAGCCACTAATTAAGGGAAAAGAAAAATTAATTGAGGAATATTCATATATGAAAAATGCAAATTATAAACTCACTCTAGTCCCGCTAAAAATGCTTTCTGTAAATGCGAATTTAGTTTATGAAATTGGTCAATGTGAAGGAACATATAATGGTAAGTACATCCTTATATGGCAAAAAGAAAACGATGGAGTATGGAGAGTTTTTATTGATTCAAATATTTGAAATTAAAATTATGAGTAAGCTCCAAAAAGTATAATTTTGCCAAAAAGGCACAAAAACAAAAAAATCCCAAATTACAAATAGTTACTTATCGGTACATAAAGTCACATCAGTTTTCACAATTTATGATGATCTAACTAAAAGTCGTGGCTTCAATTTATTCATTTCGCTTTGCCATCGCTTTCCTTTTGACCTTATACCAAATGGATAGATCGAAGGAGAAAATGATGGATTCTATAAACTTTGTTCACTAAGAAATTGTAAAAATGAGATTCTGTTGTAGATTTGTGGTGAAATAAAAACTTTTGCGAAATAAAACAAAATGATCTCCATATATAAAATCAAACCTAAATTTCAGGCATTACTAAAACCTGTACTTATCTCACTTCATAAATGGAAATGTAGAAGACCTTAAATCAATATAGTATGATTAATTATAACAACAAAATATTCAGGCCAATTGCCAATTCCGAAAATGGTGAAACATCCAATGAAACAGTTTTTGTATATAGACAAACTGGAAATATTTTGACATCCGAATATGCTGGTGGTAAAATAAAATATGGACATCTGATTGGGCTGGTTGATGAAAATGGCAATATAGACATGCGTTATCACCAAGTGAATGATTTGGGTGAGATCATGACAGGCATTTGTAAATCAAAACCCGAAATCCTTGAAAATGGAAAAATCCGCTTGCACGAAAGTTGGGAATGGACTTCGGGAGATAAATCTAAAGGTCAATCAATCATAGAAGAACAATAAATTAAAATACCATGGCGCACCAGCATAATTACAAAATAACGACAGAATGGACTGGTAACAAAGGTGACGGAAATAAAAATGTACGAACTTATGACCGTAGCCACACCGTTTCCATACAAGGGAAACCCGAATTATTCCTAACGACGGATAACGCTGCGGTGGGAGACAAATCAAAATTAAATCCAGAAGATCTATTGGTTTCAGCCATTTCGTCTTGCCACATGCTTTCCTATTTGTATGCTTGTGCTATAGAAGGAATTGTCATCACGTCATACACTGACCATGCCACAGGTATTATGATCGAAAATGCAAGTGGAGGTGAAAGTTTCAAAGAAGTCACTTTGAATCCTATTTGTTATGTAGCCGACGAGCGTATGATAGCGAAAGCCATCGAGTTACATCACAAAGCCCACGAAATATGTTATATAGCCAATTCTATGAATTTTGAAGTGATGTGTAATCCAACTTGTATAGTAGCATAAGAATAAAATGAAAAAAGTATATTTCATAGAAGATTTTCATTTAACTTTACAATGTAATTCATTAATTATTACAAAGATGCGCTTCAAAAGATCAAAAATGAAATACAGGCTGACAAGTAAAATGTTTATCAACTAAACGCCAATACACAGCATATACAAACAGGCACACTTCATAATGAAATAAAATAATAATAAAAAAGAGAGCATGCCACTTTATACCTTAAAAATATGGATGATTCTATGTCAAGCCTTCACGATATTATCTTGTCAGGGTCAAAATAGTAGAAATGATACTTCATTGCACAAACCCATAGTAACGCAACATCCCATTTTGGTGCATAGGCCACATGAACAGATCAGTCAAGTAGTGAGAATGATGTTTCAAGATAGTAAGGGCCATATTTGGTTTGGTGCTGAAGGTGGTGCCTGGAAACTGACGGGTCATAGCTTGATCCACATTGACGGTATAAAAAGCGAGACTGGAACAGGCGTAACTATAAAGGATATCACCGAAGATAAAGATGGAAATATTTGGCTTGGCCATACCGATGGCATAAGCAGCGTCAGAAGAGAAAAAGTAACTAATTATTATGAATCTAATGGCTTGATAAGTAATGATGTATGGAACATAAGTTCAGATACTGATGGGAAAATTTGGATAGGAACCATTGATGGAGCCTGTGTATTTGATGGAAAAACGTTTACAAATATCGAACTGCCATTAGGAATAAAAGATACGACTGTCGGAGTATCAAGCGAGAAGATGGTAAATAGGATATTTCAGGATAGGAAAGGTACAATCTGGATAGCATCAAACGCAGGACTTTTTACTTATTCAAATAATAAAGTGACTGATGCTTCGAATGGTGCTGAATTCAAAACAAACTTTGTAGGTATGGGATTCGAAGATAAAGCTGGTGTTTTATGGATCACCTCAAAAGAAGGATTATTTGCTTATAAAGACGGGGTGACAAAAAAAATCACAGATGAAAATATTGGAATAGGAAAAGGCATAGGAAGTATTGCCGAAGATAAAGATGGGAAAATTTGGTTTGTGGTAAACCAACATTATTTGTATACCTATGATGGCAATAAACTTACAGAATTTAAAAAAACCGAAGACAATAAAGGACCCGTAATTTTTCAAATCTACAAAGACCAGTCTGATAGGATGTGGTTTGTTGGTTTTGGTGGTGCCTTCCGATTAGAAAACGGACGATTTATTAACATAACAAAGGATGGTCCCTGGTAGAAAATAATAATGTATAGCATTGCATATTGTGGATCGATATATTATATAATCAATGCTGTGCATTTTGAAGTGATGTGTAATCCAATTTGTAAAGTAGTATAAGAATAACATGAATTATTGGATATAGCAAGATGCATTTATGAAAGGCTTGGTTTTGTGCAAATAAAAGAAATAGAACCACTTTTTGGGAAAATATATTGGCACTATATTGGAGATTTAAACTTTTTAAATTCAAACTGAGTACCATAAAAAAGCCATTGTATAAACAGGCTAATAATTTTTTAGAAAAAATCTTTAATGTGGGATTCAAAAGTCCTTCTTTTTTAAGAGAAGGATTTAGGATGAGTAAAATTAAAGGAAACGACATAAAATACGCAAAATGCAGACAAAGACAAAAATAATTGTAGCAGGAATTGGCGGAGTTGGTGGTTATTTTGGCGGTTTATTAGCTAAACATTATGCTGACAATAAACATGTAGCAATCAATTTTCTTGCACGTGGTCAGCACCTGATAGAAATTCAAAAAAATGGTTTGAAAATCATACAAGGAAAACACGAAATCATTGCCAAACCAAATATTGCTACAGACAATCCATCAGAAATTGGGATTGCAGACTTAATTATGATTTGTACTAAAAGTTATGATATCGAAACCGTAGCTCATCAATTACGACCGTGTATTGGTCAAAATACGGTCATCCTACCACTGCTTAACGGTGTTGACAGTAAGCAAATATTACAAACCATTTATCCTGAAAATATAGTGCTAGATGGTTGTGTCTATATTGTCTCACGATTAAAAGAAGCTGGAGCAATCGAAAATAGTGGAAATATACAAACCCTCTACTTCGGATTAGACAATTTTGTCAATGAAAAAATACTTTTGTTTGAAACTATTTTTAAACAAGCAGGGATAGAAGCAACACTTGCTCTGAACATTTCGACAATCATTTGGGAAAAATATATTTTTCTTTCACCGACAGCTACTGCAACTTGCTATTTCGACAAATGTATTGGTGAAATCTTAACCGATGTGGAATGCCTAAATACCATAAAGTTACTGATAGATGAAGTGTCAAAAGTGGCTAAAGCAAAAGGTATTTTCATTTCAGAAGATATCGTGGAAAAAACACTTTTAAAACTTAACTCTTTACCCTATGAGACCACATCTTCCATGCACTCAGATTATAAAAATAAAAAAGCAAAAACTGAATTACAAACATTGACAGGATATGTGCTTACTGAAGGTGCTAAACATAATGTATCGACACCGACCTTTTCAAAACTAATGGCAGCGCTTGATAAAAAGTAGTTTAATCCTACTTTGTCAAATTAGTATTTTCAAAAAATTTAAGTAAATAGGGTCTGCTGAAAAAGTCAGCTTTTATTATTGGTTGTTAGTTTAACGGAGACTATCGTTCAAAAAACAAGCAATAGTGAATGAAGAAACAAAAGTGCGTCTATTGCCATAGAAAGCACAAAGGATTAAATATGAAATACTTATGGCAATAGAAAAAGCATTTTGGTTCGAAAATGAACGAAAGCTACGCAATTGCCTTTTTTTGAACTAGACTTTTTTGGTTACTTTTTTGGGCAATGCAAAAAAGTAACTGCTGCCTTCATAAGGCAAAAGCCAACTCAAGGTACAAGACTTTTGGACAAAATCAATTAAAATGTTTGCATTTAATTTCTTTATTATAGACATAATTTATTAATTATCAATTGGTTGTACCATAGTCAGCAAGCCCTAAATAATTAGGTTTCTCTCCACCGCGCTGGACGCTAAAGCTTTTACGAAATGACATAAAATAATAGTTTAGGTGGGAGAGAAAGGGAGTATGGGTTTCTCTGTCGCTAAAGCTTCATCGAAATGATATAAGATAATAGTTTAGGTGGGAGAGAAAACTTATTTTATTCAAATATGACAAAGCAAATTATTCCTTAAACTTCTGAAACTATACTTTAACCTTATGTTCAAATATTTGCCTGAAATAGATTCAATATTAACTTTTTTTTTTAAAAACTTCATCATTTTGTAGCGAAACTGCTTTTATTTTTCTCTTTATATTGTAATTTGTCATGAATAAAAAATCATTCAAAATTTTACACTCAATATAAAGTACCATCATGCTCAAAAAATATACATTCTTCATCATAATCCTTTCAACTTTGTCATGTTTTAAGGATGAAAATACCTCTACAACTACCATCATAAAAAATGACCCACGATATATTATTGATGCTAGTGAATTGGTTATAGAAGTGGCAGATGAAAATGAAAAACCCATCGTCGGTCTGACTGCATCTTACAATGGGGAAATTAAGTTGGTCAATAAATCTTCATTTTTTCATTTCGAAGGCAAAAAAGTCAATAGATTTGAAGAGTTACTAAAGATTACAGACCAAAATGGATATAGTTATGATTACCTCATCCATTCACAAGCCAATGAAGTCAATTATAAAAAAATCAACGTATTTATTAATAAAGAAAATGCTTCTTTGGCGAGCAATGATGATTTTGCGCTTCCCATTACTTCAAGTATTAAAGTAAATCTTATTAAAGATAATTACCTTGTCAATGTAAACCAAAATTACACAGGAAATATAGAGCTCAGGTATAATCACTTCGACATTCAAAACGAAAGCCACGTAAAAACATTGCCCGGTGGAAAGTTTGGTGTCAAGGACAATCAATTATGGTTGTTGCAAATGGAAGATGCCTTTGAATTTAATGTCTATTCTACAGACAAACAAAAATTGAGTTTTAAAAAACCAATAGCTATACAATTATCCACGGTCAAAAGTGGGAGCGCTTTGTTTTATTATGATGCTGATAGCCATGTATGGACTTACCTACAAGACGTGGTATCCAACCAACAGGTATTGACTAATCGGCATGGGACCTATTGCATTGCTCAGATCAAAGCGTTTAGCATCCTAAAAGGTCAATGGATGATCAATCAAATGCCTGCGAGACAATCTGTCATCACATTGACTTCACCTAGTTTAAATGAACAAGTGTTGACATCCAATAATGGACGATGGGAAGCAATTGTTCCTGTAGGTGAAAACATTACTATCACTTACGCCTTAAGTTGTGCCCAAACAGAATCACAGTCAGTCATTGTCACAGATACAAAATTTGATGTGGGTACACATGTGACGTCTTCTGCTAATTATCTGCCTTATCAAATAAGTGGACAGATTAGAGACTGTAATGGTGGTTTAATAGAAGAGGGTTTTCTAAAAATAAAATCCAAAAGTATCAATAAAACATTATATATCGACAGTTCAACTTTTAACTTTTCTGTTCCGCTATGCGAAGGTGACCTAGTCGCTCTTTCTTGTACAACAGTTACAGCTGATTATGAAACCACCATACTCGAAAATGTGCCTTACAATATAGATTTATCCAGTATATATTTGTGTAATGATATTAAAGACAATTATTTGATATTAAATATTGATGGTTTTGTCAAAAAATATACAAGTTTCGAGAAAACAATCAACAATGAAATCATCCAAATAGGTGCTTCATCATACGCCCTACCCATATTCTTGAAGTTTGGACATACAAATATGGTAGGGAAGTTGGATCATAAAAAAGCTAATATTGCGTGGTTTGATGACCAAATAGCAGGATATGGTGTATCGCTCAATTGTCCTACGTCGTCTGAATGTGGTTTTACGAATGTCGAAATCACATATTGGGGACAAAACGGCAATTTGGTCAAAGGTAGGTTTGAAGGTCGATTTTGGTTAAAAACCCTCAATCCTGTCGGAGCACAGTATAAAAATATTTCTGGTGAGTTTCAAATAAAGCAATAAGAACTTGGATCAGAATGCCATCATATATGGTTGTAAACAGGGTCAAGAAAAAGCATTCAAGGCCTTAGTAGATCAGTATGCGCCAAAACTTATGGCCGTATGCAACAGATATTTGAAAGATACAGATCTGGCAAAGGACGCTTTGCAGGAAAGTTTAATTTCCATTTTTAAGTCTATATCAACTTACTCTGGTACAGGCTCTTTTGATGGATGGATGACAAAAATAACAGTGAGAGCATGTCTCCGTGAGATCAGAAACAGGAGACAGTTACATGATTTGTCCATAGTAGATCAGCAAGAAGTAAACGGATATGATCATCCATTACACTTTGACATAGAGGATATTGTTAAGATAATCAGTGAATTACCAGAATTGCAAAGAATTATTTTCAACATGCACGTAGTAGAAGGCTTCAGTCATGCCGAAATCAGCACATTATTAAATATAGCCGAATCAAGCAGCAGAGTATATCTCACAAGAGCGCGCAAGTGGCTACAAGAGACCATAGAAAAATCAAATAAAAGAAATCATTTAATCATCAATAGTAAAACTTAAAAGCGGCCAAAACCCTAAGTACTATCAACATTATAAATTAAAGATACATAAGATGATGTATAACGAAAATGACATAAAGGCACAATTAAATAACCAATCTGCAAGTGTAGATACGGATCAATTGTGGAATGATATCAAACATCATGCGCCTATTAAAAAGTGTAGGAATTGGTTACCCTTATTATTTATGTTCGGACTCGGTGGTCTAGTTTCTGCAGCAATATTCTCTTTTTTCTTTCAATCGCCTTGTTTGCCCAATGAAAATAAATGGCAGGATGTGGTGGATTCTTTAACGACGGATAACAAACAATTAAAAGAAATAATCCATGCCAATGTCATTGAAATGGAAATATTGAAAGAAGAAATCAGACAAGCAAATGAAAGGTTACAAAATACTAAAGCGCAAAACAACTTTAATATCTATAACCATGACTTATACTCAAACGCCCAACCTAAATTAGAATACAAAGTAGCAAGTAATCATTCTTCAATCACGAACACATCACATCCTGAAAATAACATCACCCAATCTCAAGTAATAGCCCAAAGTCCATTGCATCAAGAGAAAGTTGAACTAATTTCAACCATTACATCAGCCCAAATTGTCACTGAGACAGACCGAAAAGAAATAGATCAACCAATGTTAACGCCTAAAATCATCCCTAACCAATCCAAAAATAATTGGCAGTATTTAGTAGGGATTACTTCCGGTGCGGCATCGGTCACAGATAGGCAACTCAATAAGGAAGGAAATCAGCGAAACACAGATTTTACACCTATTCTTTCATTTACGGCAGAATTGGGCCTACTTAAAAAAGTGAAAGGAAGACTTTCATTGGGTATATTAGGCAATTATAGCAATACGATTTATCGTTTAAATTACCACAGCATTTTGACCGAAAATATCAGCTTTATAGACACTACCGAAATATCTATTTCTAGTGCAGGATCAGAAAATGTGGTCATAAGCAACGTTGGTGGCAAAAAAATAACAGAACAAAAAGGTAAAGTGCATGGATATCAACACAGATTTAGCATCATACCAATGCTACAATATAATTCTTTATCGAGAAGAAAATTTCAGATCAATCATCATCTAGGTTTAGGTATTGACATTTTAAATATTTCAAGAAACATCATACCTACGCACGACGAACGAAGCTTTATGGCTCAGCAAGTCACAGGAATGACCCTTAAACCATATCTTAGAGTTGGTACAAATTTAGAATATTTCATTACCAAAGATCTACAAGCAACATTTATTATGCAATGTACATACAGAAACGAAAGTTATAATTTTTCTTCATACAGTGGAAAGAGAAGCGCAATCTTTCCATCAATTGGCTTAGGCCTTCATTTTTATTAAACCATTTAAAAATTAAAAAACAATGAACACTCCAAAACATTTACATTCGATTATACTGCTATTTGTATTGATATTTTCTATCAATATTGGCAATACACAAGTAGCAGTTTGCAAAACATCTGTCACCGTATCTACAAATCCGTGGTCATGTTCTTATACATTGCTGCCTTCAGATATCAATAATGGGTCTTCAGACTATGATATGTTGTCCATTGACAAAACAGAATTAACAGTTTTAGGGCCACATTTGGTGACATTGACTGCTACCAAGAACTCTGGACAAACAAGCTCTTGTACCTGTAATGTGACTCTAGCGGATAAAGCAGCACCGATTGCAGTTGGAGAAATATCATTAACAGTAGGGTTTAATGAACAAAATTCTTTTACGCTACTTCCCTCTATGTTAGATGATGGTTCGTACGATCACTGTTCAGCGGTAACCTTTTCCGTATCTCCTAGTGTCATTGATTGTAACAGTCCCAATCCATTGCCAGCCATACTAACCGTGACAGATGCCGCTGGCAACTCTAATCAAGTTATCACTATGATCAACATCGTCCAAAATAAAAATCGTGTTAAGCAAATAGTTTGTAAAAGTGCTATTACATTTGGGGTACCACCAGTGGGCATATTTGAGATTACAGCAGATAGCTTATTGGAAGGAGGACCTTATGCTTGTCCTTCATTTTATGATGTTGTATTAAAGCATAATAACGTTACGCTACCCAAACCATTAGTAGGACCTGCTGATATTGGAAAAACATTTGAATATACCGTGACTGACCCTGAAACACAATCCAGATGTTTTGGAACAATAACCATTATAGGTTTGGATTGCACGGGAGCATTTACTGTGTGTGACACTGAGAGCAGATGTACACCTGATGGAGATTGCAACGCTGGTCATACACTCCTTGATGACATTGAGTGGCCTTGCGACATTACGGTAGAAAATGCTCCCTCCTATTTATTAACCAATCCTACCCCACAGATCATTGCAGATTTTTTAAATGTGCCACTCTCTGACTTTAAGCCAATAATTTTTGGAGGTGTAACCAAGATTGACAAATGTTTGCAGCTAGGAGAAAGCATTACTACAGAAATCCAAGGCAACATTATTAAGTATAATCATGCTTATATTAACTTTGCCGATACCGTTAATAGGGTCTATACCTATCAGCAAACCATAACTTTAAACTCAACTAACAATGTAGTTTGTGAAGTGTGTGACACGCTACCTTGGAATGCTCCATTTGGGGATTGTACATCAGGGCATACATCTGATGATGCAGTAGAATGGCCAGCCGATATTTCAGTAGATTTTCTTGAAGTATCTCCTTATGATTTAAGCCTTAATCAAACCATTCATCCCAATGATGTAAGTCCAATCTTAAATACATTATGTGATAATACATGGTTAAAATCATATTCTGACTTCATTACTGAAATAGGTCCATCTTTGTATTTAGTAGAAAGAAATTGGTCTATCTTAAATACCGTAAGCAGCCAAATTTATGCTTACATCCAAAATATTACCATCAATGCTGCTACCACCAATAGCCGTAATGTATGCTTTACTACTTTGCATGATGCACCGATAACTAACGTAAACATTACACCAAACGTAACATCAGGAGAACAAGGCTGTAGTACCATGAATGATGATGGATCTATAGATAAAATCAAGCCATACAGAAATGATACAGACTTTCAGTCAGGGCTCGATGTAGAAGATATCATCATGCTGAAGGAATACATTTTTGGCGTAACTACATTAAATGAAATGCAAAAATCAGCAGCTGATTTAAATGCGGATAAAAATATAAACAATAATGATGCTATTATTCTAAACAGTCTTTTAACTAATCAGACATCAGGCAGTCCTTTTTATAGTAGTCCATGGAAATTTATAAAAGCAAATGACTTTTACTTTAAAAATACATTAACAGATGTTAGTGATATCTCATCACCATTTGAGAGATATCACTTCAAAGGCATGAAGATTGGCGATTTGAATGATAGTTACAATAGAAATGAAAACATACTTAAAATCACCACACTAAAACTAGATGACCAGATACTCAACCAAGGAGAAATGTATGCTATTAAAACCAATAACGTAGGTGATCTTAGACTGAAAGGCTTTCAATTGGCAATTGAAAAAAATGGGGCTTTTGATATCGTTCAAGTGCTCAGTCCATTTTTCACTGTAACTGTGGTAGATAAAGGTGACCACTATCTGATTGTATCTTTGGCAGATGATCAGTATATACGAAGCAATGGATATGCTATTGAAAATCAAGCATCCATGTTAAAAATAATCATCAAAGCAAACCAAAATGTTGTACTGCATGATGTCTTCAAACTGTATGAAAATGGCAATAAAATTGTTTCCGGCCACAATCGAGAATTAACCACCATCAAATTAGATTATAATGGTTCAATTCCAACTTCTGCGCTAGATTTTGATGAACCATCTATTGCCATTTTCCCTAATCCTACAACAGGATTGATTTCATTAGAATCGTCAAAAGTTGCCGTAAAATTGGTCCAAATTATAGCTTTAGATGGGAAAACCCTTTACTCAACTTCTGATTTATCATCTCCAGCCATAGATATATCTCATTTATCCAATGGTTTTTATACCATGAATATAATTTTAAGCAACGGTAAAAATATAGCAAAAAAGTTGGTAAAAATTTAACACCCATATTTTTTGATAAAACCATAGCAGGAGGCCATCTGAAAAGTTGGCTTCCTTTTTTTTTTACCTTTATTTCAGGATAAGTTTTCCTGATGCAGGAATGACACAGTTCGTTGTAGCTTCCTAGTTACTATACAGTATCTAAAGGCATCTTGTCTGGCTAAATTAACACGCTATATGCTACTTCGGTCGCCATACAGGCGTTTCATTTCTTTTCGGTTCATGGGTGATCCTTACTTTAGGGTCTGCTGACTATGGTACAACCAATTGATAAATAATAAATTATGTCTATAATAAACAAATTAAATGCAAACCTTTTAATTGATTTTGTCCAAAAGTCGTGTACCTTGAGTTGGCTTTTGCCTTATGCAGGCGGCAGTTACTTTTTTGCATTGCCCAAAAAAGTAACCAAAAAGTCTAGTTCAAAAAAGGCAATTGCGTAGCACCGTTCATTTTCGAACCAAAATGCTTTTTCTATTGCCATAAGTATTTCATATTTAATCCTTTGTGCTTTCTATGGCAATAGACGCACTTTTGTTTCTTCATTCACTATTGCTTGTTTTTTGAACGATAATCTCCGTTAAACTATTTACCAAAAATAATAGCTGACTTTTTCAGCAGCCCCTACTTTAGCTTTGGTGATTAAGTTGATCAGCCACACGTCATATTGTTTGGAAGTGCCACTAGAATACGCAAGCCAATTACCATCAGTTGACCAATCAGGTGAATAATCTTCCAAAATATCATTAGTCACGTTTTGGATTTCTGAGCCATCACTTTTCATAACAAATATCTCAAAGTTTTTATCTTCATTTTGACCATAGAAAGCAATCTTTTACCATCAGGTGAAAACTTAGCCCCTGAATCATATCCTTTTCTTAACCAGTCATTTATATTTAAATGACTCAATCTTGTAGTTGTCCTCAAATATTTAAACCATATTCTCCAACTCAATCTCCAACCTATCAAAGTTTTCCTCATTTTTTGGTAGCGCAAACTTTTTGATTTTATCACACGCCTCTGGTGATTCGAAAATCATTCTGAATGATACTTGAATATGCGCTTTATCTACCTCTTCAAAACCTAATTCCATATCAAATAATGGTTGGGAAAGTCTTTTCCATGATACTAGTTTGAAGGGCAAAACTTCTGTAAAAATAGATGAATTTTCGTAATTACCGACTTCCGGTCCATGCATAGTTAATATCCACTTACCTCCAGCTTGAAGGTCAAATTCGTGAATTGTGTTGGTAAAGCCATGAGGTCCCCACCAATTTTTCAGGTGTGATGGATTAGCAAATGCTTCATACACTTTTTCTATGGGAGCATAGATGCTTCGTGAACTGTATATTTGACAATCGTTTTCTATATTCATCGGTTTAATTTTATAGAGGTCATATTACACACTTGTGACTTCCTACGTGATAGACTATATCAAAACTAAACACTCTGCCCAAAAGTCAACAAGTTATGATCAGGGTCTAGCATCGAAAACTCCTTCTGTCCCCAAGGTTTGACTTGTAAAGGTCCTGAAGGATGGATCGCACTGCCATTGGCTATCAATGATTGATAAAGAGTATCTATCCTATCTGTGCGAATATAAACTTGGCCATAATTCTCTTTAGGATTAAGGTCTTTGAATTCAAAAAAGTGAATCTCTATCTGATCTCTTTGCAAAATTAAATATCCATCAAAGTCTTGACTTCCAATGTCTGTAAAGCCTAACTGATTTACATAATAATCCTTAGTGATTGCCTTGTTCCTCATAGGAAGTTTAGGAATGATATCTGTCATCATATTCTTTTTATTTGCAAAGATGGGAATTTTGTTATGAATTCGAATAGAATACAAACACAAAAGATTTCAATCCTAGTGCTATTAGCTATCGCATAGATTCAATCAAAAAAACAATAGTACAATAAAATGAAAACGATATGACTCCACTCTTTAAAGCTGGAAATAAAAAAGATAATCCTGAAACGATTTAATATTCAGTCCGTTGGGGAATACCAAATTACTTTTTAGAGTGAACTCGGCAATACAATCATTAGCCCCCAAAGAGCCTGATTGAATTTGCTTCAGAGATGCGAAATTAGTTGCTATGAAAAATTTACTCTTAAATTCCAGGTATTTACATTGTAATATCTACATCAAAACTTTTATATCATACTATATAATTGAGATCCAAAACATAAAAAAAGCAACCTAATTCGTATTAGATTGCCCTTTTTAATATACTAGCTTAAATAATTATAGGTTGAAGAGAAATGTATTATACAAGGTCAAAACGATCTAAATTCATAACTTTATTCCAAGCAGCTACAAAGTCTCTTGTGAATTTCTCTTTTGCGTCATTGCTACCATAAACTTCTGCAATCGCACGCAATTCAGAGTTTGAACCAAATATCAAATCTACTCTGGTTCCTGTCCATTTGACTTCACCTGTTTTTCGATCACGACCTTCAAATATGTCTTGTGATGCTGATGTAGCCTTCCAAGTTATATTTAAGTCAAGTAAGTTTACAAAAAAATCATTGGAAAGCGTCTCTGCTCTTTTAGTAAATACGCCATGCTGCGTCTGCCCGAAATTAGCACCTAATACACGCATTCCTCCTAAGAGTACTGTCATTTCTGGCGCAGTTAAAGTCATTAGTTGTGCTTTGTCTATGAGCATATCTTCAGCAGATGCATCTGTTCTCGCCTTCAAATAATTTCTAAACCCATCTGCATTTGGTTCTAGAACAGCAAATGATTCTACATCAGTTTGTTCTTGAGAGGCATCAGTACGGCCTGGAGTGAAAGGAACATTTATATTCATACCCGCATTTTTAGCTGCTTGCTCCACGCCTACACATCCACCAAGAACTATTAAATCAGCCAAAGATATTTGCTTTCCAGTGTTTCCACTATTAAATGTTTTTTTGATGACTTCCAATGCTTCCAAAACGCTGGCAAGTTGTGTTGGCTCATTGACTTCCCAAAATTTTTGTGGATTTAAACTTACTCGTGCACCATTGGCCCCACCACGATTGTCAGATCCTCTAAATGTGGATGCAGATGCCCAAGCTACTGAAATCAATTGCGAAACAGTCAAACCTGAGCCAATAATTTGATCCTTCAATACAAGGATATCATCTTCCCCTACCAATGGAAGTATTGGTGTAGGTACAGGATCTTGCCATATTAAAACTTCTGTAGGTACTTCCTGTCCCAAATATCTCGAAATCGGCCCTAAGTCTCTATGTGTTAATTTATACCATGCTTTTGCAAAAGCGTCTTTGAACTCATCGGGATTTTCATGAAATCTGCGGGATATTTTTTCATATTTAGGATCAAATCGCAAAGCTAAATCTGTTGTTAACATCACAGGAGTATTTCTCTTTGACGGATCATGAGCATCAGGTACAGAATTAGCCCCCATACCATGTTTAGGTATCCATTGATGAGCACCTGCTGGGCTCTTTGTCAGTTCCCATTCATAACCGAAAAGATTCCAAAAGAAATTATTGCTCCATTTAGTTGGAGTTGTGGTCCATGCACCTTCCAATCCACTTGTAATTGTATCAGCCCCATTACCACTACCAAAAGTATTTTTCCATCCTAATCCTTGCTCCTCTATCGTGGCTCCAGCAGGTTCTGGGCCTACATACTTACTTGGATCAGCAGCACCATGTGTTTTGCCAAATGTGTGTCCTCCTGCAATTAATGCCACTGTTTCTTCATCATTCATTGCCATTCGAGCAAAAGTCTCTCTAATATCACGCGCTGCTAAGATCGGATCAGGATTACTATTGGGGCCTTCAGGATTTACGTAAATCAATCCCATTTGGACAGCGCCTAAAGGATTTTCCAATTCCCTGTCACCAGTATATCTTTTATCACCCAACCACTCAGCTTCTGGGCCCCAATAAATATCCTCCTCAGGCTGCCAAACATCTTCTCTTCCACCACCAAAGCCAAAAGTTTCAAAACCCATAGATTCGAGCGCACAATTGCCAGCAAGAATAATCAAATCAGCCCAAGATATCTTATTTCCATACTTTTGTTTGATAGGCCAAAGCAATAATCGCGCTTTGTCAAGATTGGCATTATCTGGCCAACTATTCAGTGGAGCAAAGCGCTGTGTGCCAGAACCTGCTCCTCCTCGCCCATCAGCTATACGATAAGTACCTGCACTATGCCATGCCATTCTTATAAAAAAAGGACCATAATGTCCCCAATCTGCAGGCCACCAATCTTGTGATGTAGTCATCAAATCTACAATATCCTTTTTGATTTCATTTAGATCAAGGCTTTTAAATGCTTCCGCATAATTAAAATCAGGATCCATTGGATTAGAAAGGGTCGAGTTTTGGCGCAATATATTTAATTTTAATTGATTGGGCCACCAATCTCGGTTTGAAGGACCTGCACCAGCTGTTTGTTTGCTAACAGCTCCCGTAAATGGGCATTTACTTACTGCGTTCACCTCATAGGTCGTCGCATTATGATTATTATCCATACTATATTTTATTTATTCGTGTAAAATTACAATCTTAATGCCATAATCAAAATTTATATATCTTATAAAGACATAAGCAATTCATATAAGACCATTAAGACTTCAAAAAATAAACATATTTTAGAAGCAATGGTTTATAGTATTGAGTTCTATATTTTTAATCGGTTTGCCTGCAACACATCAATACACTGTAAAAAATTAAAACAAACGATATGTGTAAGAATCGACAATAATCTAATAGCTTCATTCCAATCCGCATAGTAAAATATCTGCTAAACATCAGGCATCGCTTCGTTCAAAATGGCCCGAAAGTCGGTTTTCAACACAACTTCTAGCCTTAAATGTCAGTGGTATTTGTTTCCTTTTCTCTTAAAAAATTGTATCTAACGTCTAGTGCACCTGCCGTACGACCGATAGGAAGTATGGTCATGGTGTACATTGTTATCGACTTTTATTTTCCAAATTGCCACCATTTTTTATTCTTGGCCTTTTCTTTTATCATATCATTTGACTGTTCTTTGCTAGGTTCCAAATCTATTCTCAGCCCACGATGAGTAAATGCTGGATGTATTCCATTTCCTGATATTGCTTT
>JADKCC010000046.1 GCA_016714785.1 Saprospiraceae bacterium | reverse complement strand
TGGTGAAGGCAATTGCTATAGTAGCGGTTATTACTAGTTTTAGTAACATTGGCTTCGAATCCAATCTCCTGCAATTATACTTTGATACTTGGAAATATAGTTTTTTATGTCAGGAATAAAAATAATAAGTTGCACTATAGTGAAATATTTCTTATCTTTTTGCAGTATGGTTAATAAAAAGCATCGGAAGGTAGTTACTACAAGGATTATTTTAAAGAATTCCTAAAGGAAGCAACCAGTCGCTAACGAAGAAAATCATTTGGACTTTAGAATTGATTGAAGACCTTGGACAAGTTCCTGAAACATATTTAAAACATTTAAAAGGAACAGAAGGTCTTTGTGAGATTAGAGTTAGCTTTGGAACTAACATCTATAGGACATTTTGTTTCTTCACAGAGAAACAATTGGTTATATTGATTAATTCCCTTTCAAAAGAAATCTCAAAAAGACACCCAAATCTGAAATCATAAAAGCATTTAAAAATAAAAGAAGAATATGAGCAAGAAAATAAATAATGTAGGATCACTTAATGAATTAAAAGAAGAATTCTTTGGAAAACCAGGCAATTAAGAAAAGAGATGAACTTCAAGAAGGCTATGCCAACTTCAAAATTGGAGTAATGCTTCAAGAAGCAAGATTAAAAAAGGACTAACTCAACAAGAACTTATGACAAGGTGGGAACAACGAAATCCTATATTTCCAAAGATTGAAAACTCAGTCAAAGAAGCAATGAATTTCGACACTTGAAAAGATTATTGAATTAGGCTTTGGTGGTAAATTAGAACTAAAAATTAAAATGAATTAATAAACCCGAGATAACAACGGCTATGATGATAGATTCGCTATCGCTTCATCCATCACATAGCCTAGCCGTTACCTGCAAGCTTAAAAATCCGACAATGAACGAAATTGAACTAAGTAAAAAAGAAATAATTTCAGAAATCAATAACTTAAAACAAAAAGTTGACGAGTTAGGTGATGGAAATTCTACTCTTTTAAAAATTGCTCAGGAATCATTCATCATAGGTAGTAAATCACATTTGAACTCTCTTAATCCAGAAATAAGAGAAGAATTAGGGTTAGAGTTAGACTTTATGACACAACAAGACCCTAAACTTAAAGCTTCTTACTTAGAGAAAAAGAATAAATATTTAAGTCTTGGAAAAAGTTACGCATCAATCCATCCCGATGGAAGTAAAATTGAGTTTGGTTTCAATTCAATTTCCAATGACATAAGTGAAATTTTCGATTGGTACTACAATGCTAAAGAAGATGATAAAATATCTCAATTGGTTGTAGCGATATTATTCCATCATAAACTCGTTTCAATTCATCCATTTTTAGATGGTAATGGTCGTATTTCTCGTTTAATTCTCAATCTTATTCTATTGAAAAATGGCTTTTTTCCGGTCGCTATACCAAATGAAAAGCGAAAAGAATATTATGAAAGTTTAGTTGAAGCGGACAAAGGAAATTTAGAGCCCGTTGTCGATTATTTTTCATCATTAATCAAAGAGAAACTTGAGCAATATTTATCCATTGCAAACGAATTAAACGAAATCGAAGATTTTAAAGAATATCTTGTCCTTACAGAAGATGGGAATACAAGTATGATTTCAAAAATACTTGAAATTCATAATTTCGATTTAAACAAGGTGCAATTAGAATCTTACGACGGTAAAGACAACCCCTTCCTCGCTTCTGTCTTTTTTGCTAAAAACTAATTAAAAAGTCAAAAAATCTTAAAAGAATTTTGATTCATCAAGATAGAGACAATAATAATCCACAACAGCTACAACAAATAATATCAAAGCATTTAAGAAGTTATGAACTCGATTCTATAACAACAATTTTAATTACAAAATATTACGACATTGAAAGCTATTTTTTAAATGAAAATCATATTAACGTAGTTTTTCCCGAAATATCAAAAGACAGAGCTAAAGTGTTAATCTTACAAGCGACGAAAGAGACTGAAGATATATCAAAAGGGAAGCTTAGAAAAGCTCTTGCTCAATATGGCAAATTCGGAAAAATGGAAGACCCAATGGAAAAGGCGGAAGAGATAAATGCACTTTATGATTCTGACCCGACAAAATATAGATACGGAAAAGATGTTCTATATAAGCTTGAAGAATTAATTCAAGCTGAAATAGGTTCCGCGGAAAAGGTGAGCCTTTCAATGCTCTCAGAACATATAAGAATTAATGAAGTTGAGAAATTCAAACTATAAACTATAATAAACAATGAAAAGCCAGCAGGTAACAATGTACATGACGATCATGTCGGCTAATCGCCGCCACGCCGCATGTACTCGACGTTATGGGCAATTAAAAAAGAAAGGATGACGATAGGCTATGCAATAATGGCAAATGTTGAAAGCCATAATTTTATAAGAAAAATCCAATTGGAACTTCATCAAGAAATGGGTACAGGATTGGCAAGGCAGAGTCCTCATGTTACCATCAAGTCCCCCTTCGAAACAGATGAAATTGAAGACCATGTTTTATACTTGGAGAACTTGTCAAGAAGCATGAAACCTTTTGAAATGGAATTGGAAGGGTTCGGTTCATTTAGTGACAAAGTTATCTATTTGGCTTTGAAGCAGAACCCAAAACTTACTGAATTGCATCAAAAAATCTTATCCGAAGTAAAAAGGCGATTCGACTTGGAGCCTCATTGAATTTGAAGGAGAGAATATTAGATTCCATATAAGTGTAGCCGCTTTTGAAAATCCAGAATCTTTTCATATTGCACAACTATATTTAAAAAAATACAATCCAAAGTTTAAGTTCAAGATTAGCACATTAGGGCTTTTCTATTACTTTGACAATGGTAATGGCTGGATAGTGAATAGAAAATTTAGCATTAACGACTTAGACGAATCAGATGATTAAACCTCAAAAACTAAAAAAAGGCGACAAAGTAGCAACGATATCCCTTTCTTGGGGAGGTGCGGGAGACATTCCACACCGATATGCTATTGGTAAAAAGCAGATACAAGAAACGTTTGGATTGGAAGTAGTTGAAACACGAAATGCCTTGAAACCTTCTGATTGGATTTACCGAAACCCAAAGGCAAGAGCAGATGATTTAATGGAAGCCTTGGCAGATGAATCAATTAAGGGAATTATTTCCAATATCGGTGGTGACGACAGCATCAGGTTACTCAAATACCTTGATATTGAAACAATCAAGGGAAACCCTAAAATATTTATCGGCTTTTCTGACACTACCGCAACTCATTTTGCATTCTATAAAGCCGGGGTAACTTCTTTTTATGGTACTTCCGCAATGGTTGGATTTGCAGAAAACAACGGGATGTACCAGTATCAAAAAGATGATATTAAACGCAGCCTATTTTCCGCCCATCCCCTTGGAACTATCATCCCAAACCAGGAGGGTTGGACCTCGGAGCTATTAGATTGGGGAGACCCTGCAAATCAAACGAAGTCACGAAAATTGGAAAAAAGCACTGAGTGGAGGTTTCTACAAGGTATTGGTAGTGTAAGCGGAAAATTGCTTGGAGGATGTTTAGAAGTTTTAGAAAATCTGAAAGATACCGAGTACTGGGTTTCTCCAAAAGATTGGAAGGGAAAAATAATGTTCCTTGAAGCCTCTGATTTTATGATTGCCCCAGAATACTTCGGCTGGATACTGAGGAATTATGCGGCTTCTGGGATATTGCATAACATCAGTGGTTTGATTTTCGGGAGACCCTATCACAATAAATTCTGGCGAGAATATGATGAAACTATAATCAAGATTTTGAAGGAAGAAGGTTTAGGTGAGTTACCTATAATCACAGGTATGGATTTTGGTCACACCTGCCCAACATTCACGATACCTTATGGAATTACGGCTGAAATTGATTCAGAACAAAGATCGTTTACCATATTAGAGAATGCTGTTATTGAGTGATAAAATGCCCATAACACCAGCTACCTGTCCATGCTCCTATACGTCGCACGGCAGGTAGCCTAGCCGTTATGTGCAACCCTGTAAGACGACCAAATAAACCTTTGACAATTTTGACAGTCTTACACTAAACTTTTGCAAAATGAAAAAATTATTTTTACTATTCTGTTTGAACTTTATTATGCTGACTTGTTGCTTCGGACAAACAGATGTTTACGACAGCATATACGTTGACAATGTTTGGAGAAAGTATAACATTCATTTACCACTCGGCTATAATTCAAACACAAATTATCCATTAATATTAGGTTTCCATGGCGGCCAACAGGCAGCGACAAGCTCGCAGGGTTGGACAGTGTTTGCATATCAGAGTAAACTTTCTGAAAAGGCTGACAGTTCTGGTTTTATTGTAGTTTATCCAGAAGGCCGGGTTTTTAATCAAAATCGTTCGTGGAATGCCGGTAATTGTTGTCCGCCTGCAATGAATCAAAATGTTGATGATGTTGGCTTCATCGATAATTTATTAGATACTTTGTTCTCAAATTATCCAATTGACACGACCCGAGTTTACGCAACAGGTTCTTCAAATGGCGGTATGCTCTGCTATAGATTAGCTTGCGAATTAAGCCATCGTTTTGCGGCTATTGCACCCAATGCATGCTCTCAAATGTATTTTCCTTGTAATCCAACAAACAAAATACCTATAATTAATTTTCATTCAAAAGTTGACCCGATTGTATTTTACAATGGTGGTATGGGTGGCGCTCCTCCTTTGACAACTATATTTTTCCCATCACAGGACAGTACAATGAATATATGGTCACAGAAAAACAATTGCCAATCAAGAGACACAATTATAAATGGCAATGGAACGAATTACGACTTCATTAAAATACATAACTGTTCATGTAATGTAGAAATTCATCATTATGCCACCACTGACGGTAGTCATAGTTGGCCAGGCGGAAATCCGAACAACAATCCTGTTTCAACTCAAATTATTGCGACTGATTTACTTTGGTCTTTTTTCCAGAATTATACATTAGGCTGCTTGACAACTGGAATTAACGACTTAAACGAAACTAAAGAAGCCATCAAAGCATTTCCGAATCCATTTTCAGACAAAATCAACCTGACAAACACGACTGGAAAAGAATTTTTCACACTAATTAATTATTTTGGTCAAGTTATTTGGTCAGGAATAAATATTGAGCAGCAAAATTTTTCATACTTATCAAATGGTCTTTATTTCCTGAGAATTGATAATAGGACAATTAAACTAGTGAAACAATGAGAAGAAGGGCAGCACATAACAACTAAGCGTTCGTCGTGTCCAGCGGACATGCGATGAACGCCCTGTTGAACTGTACCATCGGTAGCGGAACTAAATTTGAAAAACGAAATTTAAGTATTGTATGGAGATATCGTCAAGTGTCTTGACTATTCCTCACCTTGGTTGATTACAAAGGCTTTAGTATTATTTTTTTCAAGTTTAAGTCATTGAGAGTAGTTCAATTTAAACAACCCAAGCTGAAATCGGTAGGTTTCAATAAATCGTGATTACGTATCACGATTTTCTTCTAACGTTCAGTCATAACCAAAATCAGATTGAATCTGGGGAATTAGATTTTTCATGGTGACCTTGTAAAATTCACTCGGTGGCCCACGTCTGCCAAAGGTGAGGAGTATGATCATCTGCCCAGTTTTGCAACATGGGCAGCATTTGTGGTTGGTTCCTTTAGCACGACGGGTAATGATGTTAAAACTATCCCTTGAGTTTGGATTGTAAGTCGGTCAACTTGGATCGCCGAAGTTGAACTCAGGATACCATAGTGCCTATTCTTACAAATCGCTTCGGCAAAATATGCAAAGCAAATCTGCGGACGAACTCTTCATGACTGAGTGTCATTGTTTTCTTGACCATCTGCCCTATAGTCCTTGTAAGAGATGGTCACAGTGATCATCGATAGACAGTATCCTATATTGGAGATCGCTATCTTGTGGGGTATCGTCCTAGATCATCGACGACGACTTGGGTGATCCGAAAGGTCTTTTGGCATCCACTACCATTCTTTTGAATAATGAGTCGTAGGTAGGTGCTCTACTTCCATTTCAGATGTTCGCTAAAAGTGCCACATATTTAGCCCGATAGACCTTGCTCATTGCTTTGACAGGGAACAGAAATTTGCCTTCAGTCTTTGATAGCTTCCATTTCCATCTGATTCACAAAACCACCAGGAATGATACAGTGGATATGTGTGGAGCAGACTAGATTCTGTCTCCAGGTGTGTAGAGTGCTAATCATCCCAGCCTTGTTTCCATTACCCGTAAATGATTCTACAGTCTCCCAAGCTGCTCTGAATAAGATATCATAGATAATCTTAGGTTTATGTATCGCAAGGCCATTTAGTGCATCAGGTAAGGTAAACACAACAGGAAAAATACGGAACTGGCAAAAGTTCTGTCTCTCTAGCTTCTATCCATTGTACACGCTTATGTCCCTGAGCACTTAGGCCAATGACGATTGCGACAACTATTGTAACCTTATCTGTATATGTCCACAACTATCGCAACCATCTACATGACCACAGAGCAACAGTGCGGCAATCCTTGATCGCCCGAAGTGTTCGGACTTGCCAACTGTTGAGACCTGATGATGTTACTTCATCCCATGATCGAGCCAGTATGTGTGCTACTTCGTTTTTGGCGCGCATGCCGCAAATAAAGTATCCAATGGACTAAATGGCTTGCGACGTCCACTTTGCAATGTGCAGGTAAACCAACGTCGTCTCGATGCGCTTCGTGTCTCAGCAATTCTTTAAGCGTCATGATGTCCATACCGTCCTCCAGCAAATGAGTAGCAAAGGTGTGTCTCAGTGTATGCACATTGACATGTTGATGATGCCAGCTTTTTTAGATGCGGCACTAACAGCCCACTGAACACCCTTCTGTGAGTACCGACTATCAAGTCACCACCTTTGCGGTTTTCCAGGTTGACCATTGAATAACCATTCGTCAGGTCGCTCCGCGTCGATGTATTGTTTTAACCCTCGGATCAAGTGATCACTAAGTGGGACATAGCGATCTTTTTTACCCTTGCCCTGTACTACTAGCACTGTTTTACGATCAAAATCAAGATCTTGTAATCGTACGCTGCGTGCTTCCTTACATCGCAGACCACACCCATAGAGCAACCCAATCAGTATTTTATGCTTCAATAAATCCGAGTACATAGCAAAACGCCACACTTCTCTTCTTTAGACAATACTACTGGAAGTTTATTAGGTCCCTTTGATACTTGGCAGCCCAATATCATGGGGCTTCAAACCACTTTGCACAGCATACGCAGACCATACACCGTATGTTTAAAGTACGAATCAGACGGTGTGTTGTGTGCTCTTTGAGCAAGTGGAGATAGTCAGTCACCTGATCTTCTTCCAGCTCAGTAGGCAGACAATCGAAATGTAGCGCCATCTGAGCAATGTGACGAGCATAATTTTTAAAGGTAGATGGACTCCGACCTAAGACAGAAAGTTTTTTTCTCAAATTTGTCTATCAATTCTGAAAAACCTGTAACTTGTGCTCTCGCTTGAGCAATCAATGTGTGTTGACCTAGATCTTCTGGTCGCTTTTTTTTGTTGACATTTTAATATGATTTATTTGAAATACTAATGCCAAGAATCAAGCCAAGAAGCTACCGAAGGTTTAGTTCAACAGCACCTACCCGCCACCAGGCTTTCGCTCGTGCTTCTCTTGAAAACTATTACTAAATTCGTGTTCTGTGCTTCTTGGGAAGCTGGTTGAATAAAAGCCTGGCAGCGGGTAGCTGCGGAACGTTATGGCTCATGAGAAGGAATAAATCTACTCAATAAAATGGTCGTAATTTTTGAATTTAATTGTTAATCATTCAAAAGTTTTAAGTGGTATGCGGTGTTTTGTAATTGTTATGTTTTTATTTGTTAGTAATTATGTTTATTCAGCGACAAGAGCTGGAAATCAAATTATGGTTAGATGCTAAAGATGGTATAATGCAAGGACAAATTGATAGATACAATATACTGAAACTGATCCATGGACACGCTAAATCACGGCGACATAAATCAAAGCGATGGTCAACAGGTACAATTATACAGAAATCAAACATTAGTTCCTTTTAATGGAAGTCGCACAATAAACCAAAATCAGTGGGTCAAAATTATTGGATTATCAAACTGTGGGATTGATGATTTTCAAGTTACAGGTGAAGGGCTGGAGATATTAATGCATTTACTCCACCACTTCCAGTCACTTGGTCTTCAACTCCAATTGCCAAAATCAAAAACAACCAAACCCATCTCTCATGGTTGTAGCCAACCCAAATCAACAACGATAAATACATCATCGAGCATAGCAAATATGGCAGAGACTTCTCACCCATTGGAGAGATGGAAGGCGATGGTACAACCAATGAAACAAAACATTATGAGTACATCCACACATCACCATCCATCGGGATAAACTACTACCGCATCAAACAAGTGGACTATGATGGACAGTACAGCTATAGCGATTAGCAAGTGTGAGATACGATGGCAATATAGAAACCAACATATATCCAAATCCTGCCACATCAGATATAACCATCACAACTACAGAACCAACATCGGTGCAAATCATGGATGTGTATGGTAGATTGCTGTTAAATCGAGATATTTCAGAAGATCAAAACACTATAAATCTATCTGAAATTCCAACGGGAATACTTATCTTTGTGGTCGGATACCAGAGATATAAGGTTTTGAAGGAGTAAATGGAGTTAGAAAGTATTTATTACAAAACAGATGAGCAACAAGAAGTCTTTGATTTTTACAGTCAGGGACCTAAAGGAAATATTCATAAAAGAATAGCTTACACGCCAACAACGATACCTAATTTATGGCAACTTGTAATGGGAGATTATAATATTAAAACTGACGTAATAGATTTTTTAAATGTAACGAATAACAACGATAGAGATAAAGTATTAGCAACAGTCGGTTCAACTCTTTACTCATTTTTCAGTAAAAAACCATCTGTAATGGTATATGCAAGGGGTAGCACACAAGCAAGGACAAGATTGTATCAAATAGGAATAAACTCAATGTAAGAAAGTATAGCACAAGATTTTGAAATATTCGGGGAACTTGAAGGTGAGTTTGAACGTTTCACAAGAGATACAAATTATCATTCATTTATAGTCATTAAAAAGTAAATTATGAAGCCAAATCAAATAGAAACATTAGATATTAGAAGGAAACCAATAATTGCCATCAATAAAAAATTAAACAGTGCCAGAAATATGGAACTTCCACAGTTTAAGATTGACAATGTTGAAAATGCTATTAAAAATACAAATCTGCTTGAACTTATGGATAAAATCAACAAAGAGAGAATCACGAAGCCATAACAAGTGCTTTGACGCTAGTTTTGGCTATCGCCAAAAACCGTCGCAAAGCACAGCCGTTAGGAGTCACTAATGCAAAACATGACTTTGTGAAAAAGTTTGTTAATACACTGAAACTCTGAAAGCAAATTTTAAATTTAGAAATTGATATAAAAGAGTAGAGTAGTAATCTTTCACCATAAAATCTATAAAGAATGAAATACACAACAATTTATTTAGACGAAAATAGAATTGAAATATTCAATTCTTTGCTTGGAAAAGAAACAATTAAAGTTAATGGAGAAATAGTATCATGCAAGTTTTCTATAACAGGAACTGAGCATCATTTTAAATTAACAGAAAATGAAGTAGAATCTGACTGCAAAATCATAACTGGATTCGGAGTAAATGGTGTAGTAATTGACTTTTATAAAAATGATAAACCATTAATCGAGTCGCCAAAAGGTGGTTGCTTTAAAATAATACTAATTGTAGTTCTTGTAGTATTTTCAATAAGAATACTGGAAAGGTTATTTTAACAATATGACCAAATACTAATGTAACTTGAGATCAATCAACATTTATAAATTAATTAAAGCGAAAATATAACACTGTACATGAAATTATAGCACACTTTGGGACGCTACCTTTCATATACTCAACGTAAAAAATTTTGAGAACCGTGACGGTGAAAGGTTGTTTTTGGGCTCGGAATCAAAAATTTTATAAAAATTTAGGAAGCTAAAGAAAACGATATACTGAAATCGTGAATTTTGGATTAACCAAATTGTCAAAATAGACTATATTTGAGTGACAGAATTAGAAAACCCAAAAGGAGAAAAGGTGTAAAAGCGACTCCTAACAATGTACATGACGATCATGTCGGCTAATCGCCGCCACCCCGCATGTACTAACCGTTAGCTCGGACTAAAAAGAGACTGTGAAGAAATTCTAAAAAATCAATGCAAGAGTGACTGAGTGGTGAAGGCAATTGCTATAGTAGCGGTTATTACTAGTTTTAGTAACATTGGTTCGAATCCAATCTCCTGCAATTAATACTTTTGATACTTGAAATATAGTTTTTTATGTCAGAAATACAATCAATAAGTTGCACTATAGTGAAATACTTTTTATCTTTGCAGTATGGTTAATAAAAACATCGGAAGGTAGTTACTTACAAGGATTATTTTAAAGAATTCCTAAGGAAGCAACCAAACGCTGTAAAGAAGAAAATCATTTGGACTTTAGAATTAATTGAAGACCTTGAACAAGTTCCTGAAACATATTTAAAACATTTAAAAGGAACAGAAGGTCTTTATGAGATTAGAGTTAGCTTAGGAACTAACATTTATAGAATATTTTGTTTCTTCACAGAGAAACAATTGGTTATATTGATGAATTCATTCCAAAAGAAATCTCAAAAGACACCAAAATCAGAAATAATTAAAGCATTAAAAATAAAAGAAGAATATGAGCAAGAAAATAAATAATGTGGGAACACTTGATGAATTAAAAGAAGAATTCTTTGGTAAAAAAGGCACCAAGAAAAGAGATGAGCTTGAAGAAGGTTATATCAACTTCAAGATAGGTGCAATGCTTCAAGAAGAAAGACTTAAACAAGGTATGACACAACAAGAATTAGCGGACAAAGTTGGAACTACCAAATCTTATATTTCCAAAATTGAAAACAGTGTAAAAGAAGCAAGAATTTCAACGTTGGAAAAAATTGTGCGGTACGGCTTTGGTGGTGAACTCGAACTAAATATAAAATTGAATTAAACCCGATATAATCGAGTAGACGGCCCCACCAACCGAAGCTGATGGGGAGCGCCTCTCTTTTCCAAACTAATAGAATCTCTGGTAGCCACAAGCCGTAGTTTGTGGTTCCTTCATTTCTGAGTGAAATCGTTCACTCAGATGCTATTTCATAGCACCATTCAGTCACAGTTCGCAAACTGATGGGTTCAGTTTAAAGTACATGTCCAAAAGTGATTGGTAGCCCCGTTTCTTTAGGCGTTGCAGTGTAATAGTTGTTATCAAAATTGGGCTTTGAGCTACTGCCCATCCACCTTTTCTGCCTTCCCACCCGTTCCGGTTCCTTCCCTTCGATGCCACGTATGGGCATCGACCTTGCAGGATCGGTCAGTCATTCCATGCATATGCATCACCTTGGTTTACACCTAATCGGATTAGGTTTTTCCTTTTCCTTTCGGGCCCACCCACCCGCTTTCGCGGTTCCTTCACTTGAAGCACTGCCGTACTTCACCCTACGGGATCGCTCAGTCATAGTCGTGCCATATGCAATATCGCAGTCTATTATGTAACCATCCGTCCATCGTTTTGAGCTTACTGTAAATGCTTGCTCCACGAAAGTAATTAAGCCAGCCTAATTGGATTTCGTTAATTTTCGTTATCCGTTCTGCTAAGCTTATCGGCGATGTCTTCCTGGTGATCAATTTAAGACTTTGTTGCAACCGATCCCAAGCCTTGTCCCCTACTATCAATTGATATTTACCTTTGTCGCCTTTGACATACGTGGATGCAAATCTAAAACCCAATATCTCGAAGTGTACAGGTCTTCTGATTCCGCTCTTTTCCCTGTTAATCGTTAGCTTCAGCTTATCTCGCAGGTACAAATATACTTTATTTCCTGTCGTTTTAGCTTCATTCTTCGATTTTACATAGTTGCTAATATCATCGGCACCAACAGATTTTATATTTCTAGACAAGAAAAGATAACTCAGTTTTGTATCTCGGATCCGACAACAAATAGATACATTTGCACTGGCAAAAACAGATTTGGGTTATGCAACAAAATGATAATCAATGGTAATATTTAACGATAGTCAGAATGGCATCGCAGAGTCAAGATTCGCAAATAATTTAAAATTTTATTTAATACTAAAATCAAAAAAAAATTATATAAATGAAAGAAGAGAAAATTCAAACACTTCATCCAGATTCTGGAAAAAAAAATAAACTTATTTCATTACAAAAATATAATGTAATTAAAGAAAATATTTTATCAATTTTAAAAGATTCTGAACCTACTCATACTGAACTAATGGAAAAATTATATGCAAATGTAAAAGAGACTTTTGATGGCGGAGTTCAATGGTATGGAGAAACTGTTAAGCTTGACCTCGAAGCTAGAAAAATAATCGTAAGAACTAAGAGTAAACCAGAAAAATACACATTAACACATTAAGCCATATAAACCAGTCATTTTAATCAATTTTTTAAGTAGGAATTAGTAATGAGTTTCCCATTTTTGTTGACTGGAGATCATAAAAGAGTATATTCTTGAAGCCAAAGAATTAGAAAAATTAGGCGTAAAGGTACAACTAAAATCTACTGCTGACTTTGCCATTCCAGAAGAGCTTGAAAATAAGTTTGTCGAAATACCTGATTTCAAAAATGCATTTTATGTTCTTACACCAGGAAGGCAAATAGGATATTTACTTTTCTCAACCAAAACAATCTTCGACACGAACATCAAGAATTGAAAAATATCTTGATAACATATATGCTGGTAAAGGTTGGAATGAATAATTTAGTTGATGGATATGTAGTTCCAACATACTTCTGTCAATAGACTTTATTAAAGGCCATTACAACAAAAGTTACAAAATAAAATACTTGTCAATATTTCGGTTGTATGTTAAGACAAACCAAGAGTATCTTTGTACCATCAAAAAAAGTGATGATGACAATATACTCCAAATTTAAAGCATTACCTTGCTTTACCAAAGTAGGTGATATTGCCTTATTCGTTTCTACAACTAATCTTCCAATAAATGTCATGTGTATGCCTGAATTGCCCAACTTTGAAATCCTTAAAAAAAATGGTATAAAAAGAATAAGTATGGGCAATTTTCTAAACGGCTATTATTACACCTCATTGGAGCAATCGACAATTATAATTTTATCTGAACAATCTTTTAATCCTCTATTTTAAATATGGAATTGACCACCGAAATAATGTATAAAGCAATTGTTGAAAAAGACACTTCGTTTGAAGGTGTATTTTTTACAGCTGTTAAAACCACCGGTATTTTTTGCCGTCCATCTTGCACTGCACGAAAACCCAAACTTGAAAATGTTGAATTTCTGAAAACATCAAAAGAGTGCATTCTCAAAGGTTATAGAGCTTGCAAAATTTGTCATCCTTTACAAACATTAAATCAAACACCGATTGAATTTCAAATGGTAATGGATGAACTGTCAGAAAATCCGACCATAAAATTTAAAGACTATGATCTAAAACTAAGAGAAATTGAACCCAGTCAAATAAGACGATGGTTCTTAAAAAATCACGGCATTACTTTCCAAGCATATCAAAGAATGTTTAGAATAAATTCTGCATTTAAAAAAATACAAAGTGGCGAAAGTGTAACTAATACTGCTTTTGGCACTGGTTTTGAATCATTAAGTGGTTTTGGTGACCGTTTCAAAAGTATTTTTGGCGTTTCCCCAAAGAATGGAAAACAACAAGATATTATTGACCTTAAAAGAATTGAAACACCTTTGGGAACAATGCTTACATGCGCAACCAACCAAGGGATATGTCTATTGGAATTTACAGATAGGAAAATGTTGGAAACACAACTAAAGTCCATTGCAAAAATTCTAAATGCAACCATTATTCAAGGGAATAACCCGCATTTTGAAATCTTAGAAAACCAATTGCAAGAATACTTTAATGGCAGTAGGTTTGAGTTTTCCGTGCCACTGCACACGCCTGGTACAGAATTCCAAAACAAAGTTTGGACTGCATTACAACTTATTCCTTTCGGTCAAACTAAGTCGTATAAAGATCAAGCCATAACCATCGGAAATCCTGAAAGTATTAGAGCGGTTGCCAATGCCAATGGAATGAACAGAATTTCTATTCTCATTCCATGTCATAGAGTGATAGGATCAGACGGACATTTAACAGGATATGGAGGCGGACTTTGGCGTAAAAAATATTTATTAGAACATGAAGAAAAATATACTAAGTAGCAATAGCGATAGTGCCATATTACTGAATAGCGATGTCCAAATATTTTGAAATAAAGTGAGCCGATTTCAATGGTTTTTGGGGAACAAGATGATGTTAGGAATGTTTTTCATAATAGTAAAAGAGCATAATGTAATGATCAATCAACCCGACTTTGACATATCTTATAAGGGACGAATTTCAAAAGAATTTGTAAACAGAAACATTCTTACATTTAATCAAGCAACTTTATTTGTGAAAGGATTACGTTATGGGCGTAATGCGGACAAAGAGAATTTAACTTCTGTTTTTACTGACAATTGTGGAACATGTAGCACAAAGCACGCTTTGCTCAAAAGTCTTGCAGACGAAAATAATTTTGATACAGTAAAACTTATTGTTGGCCTTTTTAAAATGAACAAAAATAATACTCCTGAAATTTCTAATACATTATTTCAAAATAATCTGGAATATATTCCCGAAGCACATTGTTATTTGAAATTTGAAGACCAAATACTCGACTTCACTAAAATTACTTCTGACCCGACCGACTTTTTGGATGACTTAATTGATGAAATAGAAATATTACCAAATCAAATCACAGACTACAAAGTAAGCTACCATAGAAATTATCTTTCGACTTGGCTGGACAATAACAAACAACTAAATTTAACTCTTAACGACATTTGGAAAATCAGAGAGCAATGTATTCAGGACTTAGCAAACAAGTAAGAACTACTACTAAGTCTTCATGGTGGGCCAATGCTTAATCCTTTACCCGACCAAAACGAATAGATGAATGCAATAAAAAAATCAAGTAGATTTAGACAATATAAAAAAAGGCCAACTTTTCATAATGATTAGTTGGCCTTTATTTATTTAGACAGAAAACGTTATATCTATTGTGGTTTAAAACTTATTTTTCGCATTCTCAAACTCAATGGTGTCACTTCTAGATATTCATCTTCCCTGATGTATTCCATGGCTTCTTCTAGTGAAAACTGGATTTTCGGAGCGATCTTCATATTCTCATCCGATCCTGAAGCACGCATATTGGTCAACTTCTTACCTTTGATCACATTGATCTCTAAGTCATTGTCACGTGAGTGTTCGCCTAGTACCATTCCAACATATATTTGCTCACCTGGATCGATGAAAAACTTACCTCTATCTTGCAGTCTGTCGATGGCAAAAGGAAGAGCTTGTCCTTGCTCCATACTTACCATCGAGCCCTTCAATCTCGCAGGTAGATCACCTTTGAATGGTTCAAACTGATGGAATCTATGTGTCATCACGGCTTCTCCAGCAGTAGCTGTCAGGATATTATTTCTCAAACCGATGATACCTCTTGATGGGATTTCAAACTCCAAATGCTGTACATCGCCTTTAGGCTCCATCACTTTGAGCAAACCTTTACGTTGTGTGATGAGCTCTATGACTTTACCTGAAGAAACTTCCGGCACATCTACCACCAAAATCTCTACGGGCTCACATTTTATACCATCAATTTCTTTGATAATTACTTGAGGCTTACCTACTTGAAGTTCATATCCTTCACGTCGCATGGTTTCTATCAATACACTCAAGTGCAGTACACCACGGCCAAAAACGCTAAATTTGTCTTCTGTTTCACCATCTTCTATACGTAAAGCCAAGTTCTTTTCTAGCTCTTTATACAAACGCTCTCTTAGGTGCCTAGATGTTACATATTTGCCTTCTTTACCAAAAAATGGTGAATTATTGATTGTAAACAACATACTCATTGTTGGTTCATCCACTTCTATTCT
Organism: Saprospiraceae bacterium; assembly: GCA_016714785.1. GTDB lineage: Bacteria > Bacteroidota > Bacteroidia > Chitinophagales > Saprospiraceae > OLB9. The sequence goes on along the minus strand of JADKCC010000046.1, from coordinate 33,748 downwards.
TGGCAATGCTTCAGGCTCATTCAAATCTACGATAGAATCTCCGATATCGAAATCATCAATACCCACTACTGCACAAAGGTCACCGCTTCTCACTTTAGGAACCTTAAGTTTTCCTAATCCTTGGAAGACAAAGAGTTCTTTTACTCGGACTTTTTTCATTACGCCACCTTTTTTACAGATGTAGTAGTCTTTATTTTCTTCTAAATCTCCTCTATATACTCTTCCAATCGCAATACGCCCTTGGAATGCATTGAAATCTAATGAAGTAATACCCATTTGCACAGGACCTTCTTTGTAAGGAGCTTCAGGAATCACATCTATCACAGCTTGCAATAGTGGTTTGATATCTTTAGTACGAATATCATGCTCAAAACTCATCCATCCATCACGGCTAGAGCCAAAAAGCGTAACAAAATCCAACTGCTCTTCTGTAGCGCCAAGATTGAACATCAGGTCGAATACATCACTTTGTACCTCTTCAGGACGGCAATTTTCTTTATCTACTTTATTGATAACTACAATCGGCTTAAGACCCAACTCAATGGCTTTGTTCAATACAAACCTAGTCTGCGGCATTGGCCCTTCAAAGGCATCAACTAACAACAAAACACCATCTGCCAAATTTAATACACGCTCCACTTCACCACCGAAATCAGAGTGACCAGGCGTATCTATGATATTGATTTTAACACCACCATACTGAACTGATACGTTTTTAGATAGGATGGTAATGCCCCTTTCTCTTTCAAGGTCGTTATTGTCCAGTATCAACTCGCCAGTGTCTTTTCGTTCATCCATGGCTTTACATTCGTGAATGATTTTGTCCACCAATGTGGTCTTACCGTGGTCAACGTGCGCTATGATTGCAATATTTCTTATGGATTCCATATATTAATTTTGGTTGAGTTCGGGATGTATCCGAATTTTTATGTTTTGATTATGAATTGAAGTCTTCTTTCTTTATAGTAATGCGTCTGCCTCTATATTTCAGTATTTTGCCATTGTCCATCATTTTGGAAAATTTCTTGTCTATTTCCACTAAACAATGACGTTTTTGAATGTCTATATTGCCAATTTGTTTTTTATTCAATCCTGCATGACCAGCTAGAATATCTATCAAAATACCTGGATGAACATTGTCTATTTTACCAATGTTGACAAAGAACTGCTCCATGTGTGGATTAGGTTGGTAACCTCGGCTACTTCTTTCACCTCTATTACCATCATCCCCTCTCCTATCGTCTCGTCTTCCTTCGTCTCTCCTTCCATCTCTTCGACCTTCATCACGTCTGCCATCTCTGCTACCACCTCGGTCATCTCTACGGTTGCCTCCTCGATCGTCTCTGCGCTCACTTAGCGAAATATTGAGATCATCTTTTTCTACCTTCTTGTATAACTTATTGAACTCTAAGGCAAGAATTTTTTCCATCAACTCTTGTTTTGATAAAGCTTCGAACATTTCTGATGCTTTAGCTATCATCTCATCATTCAGTTCGATGGTATCAGTATTGAGTACTTTTTCTGTCCATTTTTCCAACTTTTTGTTGTACATTTGAGACTGAAGTGGCACCTTGATGTGTTTGATATCTACACCAATGGTACGTTCGAAAAATCGAATACGTCCGATGTCTTGTTGTGTTACGATGGCTAGTGATGTACCTTTTTTGCCCGCCCTAGCAGTACGTCCACTACGGTGTGTATAGTATTCAGGATTTTCAGGCAAAGAATAGTGCACCACGTGCGTCAATGAATCTACATCAATGCCTCTAGCGGCCACGTCTGTAGCTACTAAAATAGAAGTAGATTTGTTCCTAAATTTTGCCATCACCGCATCTCTTTGAGACTGAGACATGTCTCCGTGTAATGGCTCTGCTCTATACCCTTCTTGTTCCAAATACTCTGCCAATTCCTGCGTATCCATTTTGGTCTTACAAAAGATCACACCATAAAAGTCTGTAAGATAATCTAGTACTCTCTTTAGTGCTGCTTCTTTGTCATGCTTGTGCACATAGATATATTTGTGATCTATGTTTTCATTGGTTTTGCTCTCAGAATGGATTTTTACCTCAAAAGGTTTTTCCATGTATGTTCCTACAATTCTGCGAATTTCAGGTGGCATCGTTGCTGAAAACAACCAAATTACCTTTTCGTCAGGAGTTCCAATAAGTATCTTGTCTATGTCTTCTTGAAAGCCCATATTGAGCATTTCGTCGGCTTCGTCTAGTACTAAAAACTCTATTTGATCCAATTTGATCGCCTTACGATCTATCAAATCTTGTAATCGGCCAGGTGTAGCCACTAATATATGTGGCGGATTACGCTTTATGTCTCTGATCTGCGTAGTGATCGGGGTACCACCATACACTACCTGTGTCCTTAATCCCTTTTTGTACTTGCCGAAATTTTCGAGCTCTTTAGCGATTTGCTGTGCAAGCTCTCTCGTAGGTGCTAGGATAAGCGCATATACATGCGTAGATGTGGTGTCTAAAAAGTGAAGTAATGGCAAACCAAATGCCGCAGTTTTACCTGTTCCTGTCTGTGCAAGACCTATAAAATCAGGTTTATTCTCTAATAATGCGGGTATAGCTTTGCTTTGAATCTCTGTAGGTGTTACAAAACCTATCTCCTCAAGTGACTTCAAAATATCATCACTCAGGCCTAAATCTTTAAATGTTTGCAATTGTATATTTTATTTGAAGGCACAAAGATAATCAAAAATTTTGTATCTAGGCAAATAAGTGTACCAAAGATGCATAATCTTTTGTTAATCATTTTGTAATTATGGTTTTGCAAACAGAGAAATTGTCACAAGCAGTATCATCAGAAATAACTCAAAAATAGATTTCATACGTTTTTATTTTCAGGTGTCTAAATAAAAACACAAATTTACTGTCAAATTGTATGATGAGAAATATAACTTTTGTTATAGATGGCGGAGCATAGAAATAGCCAATTTTGAATCCACAACCTAAAGTAGGAAAATCAACGGTATAACTGAAAGGACTGAATATACATAACTGTGCGGGTGAAACCTATGACACAATGAAAGATGAAAACCAAAGCATTAAATAATTGAATATCAACACTTAATAATTAAACCCTTTTAGGGTTTGGAATTTATATCTATTACTTACCACCGATCACATCGACGGTAAATTAAGTTTTGTCACTTCGGGATAATCAATGTTCTTTTCGGAGTGCTCTCAATAATGAAAACAGTATTTGATTTTTCTAATAAATAAAAAAGAAGACTTTGAAACCAACAGCTCAAAATCTTCTTTTTTTTTATATTACCAATTACTTAGAAATTGGATTAAACCATCATACTTAAATACTACACCAAACCAGCTTTCTCAAGTCTATAATACTCAGCAAAAGTAATCATGCGCTGCGATGATTCATCCCAAAGTTTATTGGATGCGAGTTTAAGACTTTCCCAAAAAGTGAGTATGGTCACATATTGATTGATCCATTGATTTTCAGCTAAGGCCTTTTTAAGATTATAATTAGGAATGGCAGGATTTAAGTGATGTATATGGTGAATACCTATATTTCCCGTCAACCAATTGAATACTCTTGGTACTTTATAATAAGTACTTCCCCTAATGGCAGCAGTCAGGTAGTCCCACTTATCTCTCCACTGTTTGTACGCTTCTTCATGTTGATGTTGAACATAAAAAAACCAAATCGCAATTACCGAAAATAAGACAACTATAGTCAAATGGGTCATAAAAAACTTATACCAGCCCAAATAATATCCTAATGTAATAAATATTATGGCCAACACTACATTATTTAACCAAAGTCTCCAAGTTTCATTCTTAAACACATCCATATTGATCATTGGCAATCTATTGTGGATCAATACATAATAGATAGGTCCTATAAAAAACATCACTGGTATAGATCTGTAAACTCTATATTTGATCCTTCCCCATGTATTTAGCACTTTATATTCATTCACCGTAAGGGTATCAATATCTCCTATGTCTCGTACTTCCAATTGCCCATTATGGCTATGATGAATATGGTGAGATTTAGCCCAATAATGATAGGGTATTGTACTAAAAATACTACAAACATACCCAACTATATTTCGGGCTGTGGTATTGTCCAAAAAGGTACGGTGTCCACAATCATGCTGTATGATAAATATCCTCACTAAAAAAAATGAATTGATCACGCCCAAAAACAGGGTAAGCCAATAACTATAATCCAAAGAAAAATACATCAACACCCATATCGCTATGAATGGTCCGAATGAATTAATAATTTGAATAGTAGCTTTAGTTTTGTCCGTAATCGTATATTTTGTAAAATTTCTCAGTAACGACTTGTCTATCTTTAAATTCTCCACTATAAAATAAGCTTGATAAAATAACATTAAATAAAATATAACGCAAAGCTACACGATAAAGTTTGAAAATAAAAATATGTCACGTCATCTTATAGTAGTTTTTTGAATATGATAAATATCATACAGGTCGAAAAACAAATAATGGTGTTTTTTCGTTCAAATATCAAATATTAAAAATTGAGAACAGGTCTTACATTATTATGGATAATTATCCTTCTCTTTGGTTGCTCCATTAGCTTTAAAGGTATCAATATACCCACAGATGTGAACACCTATTTTGTGGACAATTTTTTGAATAATGCCATGGGTGCTCCTGGAGATATCAATCAGAGGTTTTCTGAGGCTTTACGGTCCAAAATCAGGAATGAGTCCAGACTAGTCTATAATGATCAAAATCCCGATATTGAATTTTCTGGTAGTATTGTAAGATTTAGTTTGTCTCCTGAGGCTCCGCAAGCCGGCAATACAGTAGCCCTTAACAAACTAGAAATTTCGGTTGCCGTGGACTATGTCAATAATAAAGATGAATCAAAAAACTGGAAAGCCAAACAATTTACTTTCTTCCGTACTTTCGCAAGTGATCAAGATTTCATTAGCATTCAGGATGGACTAATAGATGAGATATTCAAGCAACTAATGGAAAATATCTTTAATGATGCGTTTACGGGTTGGTAGGAATGGGAAGATATGACTCTGCTAAATATTAAGGATATTTGGATGTCCAAAAGCTTAGATTGGATGTCCAAAAGCTCTTTTTGGATGTCCAAAAGCTCTTTTTGGATGTCCAAAAGCTCTTTTTGGATGTCCAAAAGCTTAGATTGGATGTCCAAAAGCTTAGATTGAATGTCCAAAAGCTTAGATTGGATGTCCAAAAGCTTAGATTGAATGTCCAAAAGCTTAGATTGGATGTCCAAAAGCTTAGATTGAATGTCCAAAAGCTTAGATTGGATGTCCAAAAGCTTAGATTGGATGTCCAAAAGCTTAGATTGAATGTCCAAAAGCTTAGATTGGATGTCCAAAAGCTTAGATTGAATGACCAAAAGCTCTTTTTGAACATTATTTCGGTCTAAGACCGAATGGTATAAATCATCGAAGTTTGGAGACTTTGATGATCAACCAGTTAGATTTAGAATGATAATACTAAAGGTTTAGTGTATTTAAGTTTTAAAATAATTATCAAATTATTGATAAAACTTCGATATGAATGTTTACCTTAGCTACTGATAGTTTCAATTAAAATGTTGCAACAGTTTTCGTTGATCTATTGTTATTAATTTAAGAAATTTATTTTATGTAATTCTATAGAATGGGTGCAATATTCAAAATACAAAGCAAAAATATCTATCTATGACAGGGGATGTACCAATAAAGGTGGTGAGGATATTTAAACTGCTACAGATTAAAACTTAACTACATAAACACTGATTTCTATTTCCACATCGCATTATTCTTTATACCCTATTTACCCAACAATTGTAAATAGTTATCGATGTAAACATCTTTTAGCTTGGCTTTATACTGCATGATGTACCTGGGATGCTCTAATGGTATGATCTGATCGAAAAAGTTATATTTTTGATTAAGTTTATCTAGGAATTGAAAATTTTTCCCAGTACCGAAACAATAACACTTATCGCTTTTACCTGCTATTGCTATTTGCTGTTGGATGTTGTCAATAATAAAATCCAACATTACTTCTTGCAAGTCCTTGGAATCGTAATAATTATAGTTAATTGATTTTGAGCCTTCATGTTTTACAAATCCTAGTGGACACACAGAATTTATGTAAAACTTACTATAAAATGCTTTAGGTCCACCGTAAGCGGCAATCACATCATAGACATAAACGGAAGATGGCTCATGGGTGACAAATTTATCATAACGAATGCCACAACACTCATTCAATCTTTTAGTATCTGTAAATGGTAGTCCAGTAGCGCCTGCTCCCAATCGACCTGGGTTGATACCAAGTATTAAGGTCCGTGGCTGCTCATCTGCGTAATACTTATCATAAAATTGCTTACAAATCATCCGGATATCTTCACTTTCTCTGTAAGGATTCATGATCCCAATCTTATCTGGAAGTTTACCCTTAAAATGTACTTTGGAGTAAAAATCAAGTATCTTATCGGCTATTGTCATAGTCACAATGTAAATGAGTGAAGGATAGAAGCGAACACGACTGCAGTGCAGCGAAGGAAGTAAAGCGGATAGCCTGACCCGTAGTGCAACGGAGGGACACTCCCAAAATTAAAATTCATAACAGCCTATATCTGGTGTTGGTTTTCTCATTTTATCTAAGATATCAGTCATGATATTACTAAGTGCCAATCCCTTATTAAGCACTACCGACATGGTATCTAGCCGATAATCATCTTTCCTATTATCGAGAAAAACTCTATCATTTTGTTTTAGATTGATACAATCCGTACAATTATCAAAAAAGTTTGGTTGATTTTTAGGATCCAGAAGATCTGCCACCCGGAAAGCGCAATTGGTAAATTTGTATTGGAATGACACCTTCCCTTCTCCAGCTCTTATAATACTTACTTCGTCTTTATCGCTCCCGGTAAATATACAATTGGTAAAGGTGGCATCTAAGTCATTGTACCTTCTATTAGGAAGGCTACAAAAAATATCACCACACTGTACATCATCTATCGAGACGGCTTCTTTCTGCCCTTCATAACTTCCTACTGTACAGTAATTGAAGTGGTAATTGCCCCCGTATGTCAATTGTAAACCATAGCTGGCATTATCATAAAATAGGCAATTTTCTCCATAAACTGTAGCGTGGCGGCCTATGATGGCAGGGCCGCTAGTATTGGAAATTTGAGTAGCATACAATTTTAAATCTGCCAATGAATCTACTCTAACTCCTATGATAGAGTTTTTGACAATAGTGTGTCGGAGTATATTTTGTTTACTCTCTTGCCAAAACATTAACCCTACCCATTGGGATTTTACATCTTGAAACTCTTTTTCCAACCTATCGCCTTGGATGATAACGGGTGCATCTAGCGTGCCTTGGGTCTCCAGGCTGCCATTTTTCAGAAAAACCACCAATCCATCGTTATAGATCGTATTGGTATCGCGCACTATCCCACCATGTACATAGAGACGCGTACCTGCTGGCAATATAATTTTGCAACTGTCCACGTACAATATACCATAAATAATGTAAGGTTTCGGGTCATCCCAGATACGCTCGCCAAAATCACAAGAATAAAGGAAACCTTTACCATTGCCATCGGATGGTGTGATGTAATTTGCATTTTGGCCGAAAGCTTCGAGATGTGCCGTAAAAGTACTACCATTGACAGTGACATCCACTTGGTCTTCGATGATAAATGGAGAGGTACTGATTGGCTGGTCAGGATCGACCGTTACTTCTACAAATATGTAAATGCTATCGTTACCGTTGATTTCTACATTATTGACTACAGGTCCTTTGAGACCATCTGCATTGATCCTAAAAAAGGAATTGGACTGATTACGCAACTTTATATCAACCAAAACAGGCTGCTCATTTTTATTATAAACTTTGAGCCATCTAGTAGCTGAACCTATGGTAGTAAATACAGTATCTATCCGCAATGTATCTTCAGAAAAAGTCAATGTAATATCACTTCCCTCATAATATTCATCTCGCCGACAAGCCAAAATCAAAAAAATAAATCCAAAAAAAACAACACTCAAATATTTTAAAGACATAGATCTAAACTTTGCTGATGTCCACTTTAACGCCAAAATTGTAAATAATATTTGCCAATTGTGATATTAAAAATGAAAAATGAAAAATCCCTTTCGTTACCATCGCACAAAAATACTATATTTGGCCCATAAAACAAAAAATAGACACTTTTGGACACAGTCATCGATGTCATCATCCCAGTATTTAACGAAGCAGATGCAATAGGAAATGTAATTACAGAGATCCCAAAAAATTTAATTCGTCACATCGTAGTATGTAATAATGGAAGCACCGATGACACTGTTGGAGTAGCATTAAGTCATGGGGCCATTGTGGTCAATGAAGCACAAAAAGGGTATGGGAACGCATGCTTGAAAGGTATGGCCTACCTTGCCTCATTGGAACGACAACCAGATATTGTAGTATTTTTGGATGGCGACTATTCAGATTACCCTGAAGAAATGTTTTTTCTGGTACAACCAATTATGTACCATAAAGCAGAATTGGTGATAGGGTCAAGAGCACTAGGAGAAATGGAGCATGGTGCAATGATGCCCCAACAGATTTTTGGCAATTGGCTAGCAACTACGCTTATCCGTAGGATTTACAACTATGATTTTACCGATTTGGGGCCATTTCGGGCAATAAAATACAGTAGTCTCATTGCCATGAATATGGAAGACAAGACTTTCGGATGGACTGTAGAAATGCAAGTAAAAGCCGCAAAATTGGGCATGAAGACCACCGAAATACCTGTCAAATACAGAAAAAGGATAGGGAAATCAAAAGTTTCGGGTACTATTAAGGGTAGTATTTTGGCGGGGCATAAAATATTATGGACAATATTTAAACTGATATAAAGTGGAAGGAGTATTGATATTCGGGTATATTTTTTTTATAATCTACACCCTCTCGTTGATTTATGTTACCATATTTTGTTTGATGCAATTGCACTTATTGTACAGGTATTGCTATGGAAAACCTGGTGCTTTAACTGACCCAAAAAATGAAAGCTTACCAACAGAAATTTATCCGTTCGTCACCATACAATTGCCTATATTTAACGAGAGATACGTGGTAGAAAGATTAATTGATAATATTGTCACTTTAGATTACCCTAAAGATAGATATGAAATACATGTCTTGGATGATTCTACGGACGATACTTTGACCATCACCCAACGTAAAGTAGCTGAATTTAAAAATAAGGGATTTAATATTGAATGTTTGTCAAGAACTGATAGAAGTGGCTACAAAGCTGGAGCACTAAAAGAAGCAATGTTGCAGGCAAAAGGCGAATTCATAGCCATCTTTGACGCAGACTTTTTGCCACGACCAGATTTTTTGAAATCCACATTATCTGCCTTTGCTGATGAAAAAATAGGAGTAGTACAGACTCGATGGGAACACATCAACCAACATTATTCGCTTTTGACAGAATTGCAAGCATTCCAGCTCAATGTACACTTTACAGTAGAACAAAAAGGAAGGTACAAAGCAGGCTATATGCTTCAATTTAATGGTACCGCTGGAGTTTGGCGCAAGCAATGTATAGAGGATGCTGGTGGTTGGGAAGCTGATACCCTTACAGAAGACCTAGACCTAAGTTATCGTGCACAGATGAAAGGATGGAAAATAAAGTATTTAGAAGATGTGACAGCGCCAGCAGAATTGCCAGCTGATATCAACGGCCTCAAATCGCAACAATACCGATGGATGAAAGGCGGTGCAGAGACTGCGAGAAAAATGTTGCCAAAAGTATGGGCTTCAAACATCTATTGGCACCAAAAAGTGCAAGCTACCGCTCATTTATTGTCCAGTTCTATTTTTATTTTTGTATTTATAATTGGAGTTTTTAGTTTTCCTATGATGTTTTTACTCAATCCATTGGGCATTGATACCAGTAAATTGGCTGTCTTTATGATATCTCTGCTTGCCATCATAGGAGTCTATTATGTCGCAAATGTTGAGATGGCTTGGCCCAAAACAAATAAACTTTGGATGATCTTAAAGTTTGTGCTGCTATTTCCTGTATTTCTGGCACTTTCTATGGGACTAGCATTTCATAATTCACTGGCAGTTATTCAAGGATTTTTGGGCAAACAGTCCCCTTTCGTCCGGACGCCTAAATATGGTGTTACACAAAAAAATGATATAGTCATCCAAACTAAGTATTTTTCAAAAAAAATGGATTGGGTTTCTATAGGGGAAGGCATATTGAGTTTATATTTTTTTACAGCTATCTTCCTTGGATATCGATATGATATGAAAGAATTTATTGTTTTACATTTTTTACTGGCTTTTGGCTATTTGATATTATTTTTCTATGCCGTACAAAGCAAATTTTCTAGATAAATTCCTTCAATCCAAAATTTTGTGGTATGTATTTGCTGTTATTCTTACAGTGAGTATTTGGAATATCGCTTATGGTTTTGGCCAAAATGATTTTTTTGCTATTTTCCCTTTTTACACCTTAGCGTTTGGAGCTTGGTTGTGGCTCACTAAAGCTACACTGACTGAAAAACATATCTATCTAATATCCATCTTTATTAGACTGGGATTACTCTTTGCTTTCCCAAGCCTTTCGGATGATATTTACAGATTCTTTTGGGATGGAAAACTGACTTTGTCTGGTATTTCACCGTATGGTATTTTGCCTACAGATGCACTCCATCAAAACATACCTTATCTAGATCAAGAACTTTTTGAGCAATTAAATTCTCAATCATACTACACCATATATCCTCCGATAAGTCAGTTATATTATTTCCTATCAGCTGTGTCTGGAGATATTGTTCAGGCAAATGTTGTTTTGAAAATCCTATTCATTATTACAGAGGTTGCTGGGTTATTTTTTTTGTTCAAAATATTAAAATCACTACAACTTCCTATCCAATTAGCGACCATATATATGTTCAACCCTTTGGTCATTTTAGAGGGTGTTGGCAATCTGCATTTTGAAGTAATCATGATTTCATTTTTGTGCATCTCTATATATTACATATTTAACAATAGAATAATATATGGTGCAGCGTGGTTAGCTTTAAGTATCAGCGTAAAGCTCCTCCCATTGATGCTCCTACCCTTCTTTTGGTTTAGATGGAGAAGTCAACAAAAGTGGAAATTTTTTATTATTCTTTTTATATTTTTATCTGTACTTTTTTCACCAATGGCTGAAGGAATACAAGTGACAACATTTATGCAGAGTGTAGATTTGTACTTTAGAAAATTTGAATTTAATGCCAGTATTTATTTTGTTATGAGATGGTTAGGCTACCAAATATCGGGGTATAATCTAATTCAATATCTAGGTCCTTTACTCGGGCTCCTTACTATAGGTATCAACGTTTATCAAGCAGCATACACCAAAACAAGTGGCGCCAAAGTTTTTTTACAATATGCTTTGATCGTTTGGACAGCTTATCTCCTATTAGCTACTACAGTGCATCCTTGGTACGTAATTAGCATCCTTTTCTTCGCCATTTTCACATCGTACCGCTTTGTTGCTATATGGTCATATTTAATATTTATTTCATACATTAATTACAGTTATCCTGTATATTATGAAAATTTATGGTGGATAGCAATGGAATATACTTTACTAACGGCATGGATGGTATGGGAATATACTACAAAGCCAAGAAATGTAATTTGATGCCTCCAAATTTACTTTAACAGCTGTAAATATTTTGCCCAATTATCGTAAATAATCCATAGCAAAATAGCCCATATTACAATTGCAATGATCAGTCCACTCGGGGCCACAAAAATATGGGTAAGCAATACACCGACCATAATAGGAAATATCACTAGCGCACCCAATGCTCTTGTCTTAGAAAACAAAATTAAAATACCACCAAGAAGCTCGCCAAAACCAATCAAAGGCATTAACCAAGATATTTCCATCAGTGCAGTAAAATCCTTGGTCATAGCTTCCGGCATATCAGGAGGTATTGGCATATAATGAAAAAACTTATCTAAGCCTCCATTGATCAGTAATAGACCAAATAATATAGATACGATGTTATAGATTTTTTGTTTCATGATGAAAGTATTTTGTTTGACTATTAAATATGTTTACCCATAAAAATAAGACCAAATTTATAAAAAAAATTGGTAACTATTCTGTGTAGATAATATACATTTCAAATTGATTTCTTCCGACTACTTGCAATCGTATGATAATCAAGAAAATAAATAACCTTGACAGAAATATTATTATTTTGATCACCTCTTAAGGTGCTACTTAGATTTGAAAAATAATCTTCATTATATACTGCATCCAACTTGCCGATGGCATTTTTCCAAACTACATTGACAAAACTTCCTTGTGCTATCTGCCAAGTATAAACAAGGTCTATATTAAAAAAATTGACAGTTCTGTTTTGTGCGGTTGGTGTTAAATCATTTTCAGTCAGTGAACCATCTGTTTTTAGATTAAAGAGCATTTTATTTTCTATAGATCTTATATAATGTCTGGCTACCATAGACACACCCATCCTATTCGTAAAATTATACTTTGTCCTAAGAGAAGTCTCGTAGGTATCTATATCTCGCACTGCAAAAACTGGTTCATTGGATTCAAAAGTAGAAAAACCAACGTTGTTAAACCTCGGTTGTACACTAATACCAAGTCTAAGCGATAGTTTATTATTGACTCTCCAGTTTTGGAATAAGTTCATATCTATAGAGGTCCCGTTGTAAAAATTAAAATATCTGCGAATATATATTTCTGGACTGACGGAGTACTTCTTATTGGTATTGCTCTCAAACCAATAACCTACTAAAGCACTGTGTCCTCTTCTAAAATAGCGATTAGCAACACGAGGTTCATAAAAATCATTTTCGGCAAAAGAATAATTTAGATTTAAACCCATCCAAGAAAGTTTTTTATGCTGTGCATTTATATTAACTTGGATTCTAGCAGCTTGGTACATAGGGTTTTCACTGCCAAATGGTGTCAAAAGTCTGCTGAAATTCATGTTGATATTGGTATTCATATTATTGCTCCAACCTTTTGGTTCAGGCCTTCTAAAACCGATCCAGACACCTTGTATCATATAATTACTGTTGGTAAAATATCCCAAGTCATTGCTTGTATAACTTTTATCTGCCAATTCTTGCCAAATATTATAACGTACCTTGCCACTAGTTTTGCCAGCATACAATGAATGATAATAACCAAAAGTGTTCTTTTTATCGCCTGAATGTAATATTTGACTAGAAGATATCGAGCCTCCCACATTCCAGGTATTTGTTTTATCATTGATATCAAATAAAAAGGCACTAACATTGGCATCATAAGTACTTCCAGTCCTTAAGACGTTGGTGTTGATGAGGCTGACACTAGAGTTATACTTCAGTGACTTATTAAGTACAAAAACATTATAATTGGTCAATGGATCCGTAACTAATGATCTCTTTTCACCAGTTTCTTTATTTTCAATAATAGCTGTAGTTTCTGATGTCACTGCATTTAAAACACCAATACCTAAACCATGCTGCGTCCTACCTGATATCTTAGTGGCATTAAGGAGTTTTGTTTCTGTGGGATTAGAAATTACAGACTCATTGTTACCTAATTGATCATAAACTGAATAAAGATTAATTGGTGTACCACCTATCCTTCGCGAATAGAACAAACCTCCTTTATTAAACAACTCCGTTCCTTCTGTAAAAAATGACCTATTTTCATTGAAGCGTACTTCAAATGGGGTAAGGTTGAGTACTTGTGCATCACTCTGTACTTGCCCAAAATCAGGAATTAAAGTGGCATCCAAAGTAAATGATTGATTGATGCCCCATTTCAAATCCATGCCACCATTTACTTGGGTAGTGTAATTACTTTTGTCTGGCAAATTCGAAGGGAAATGATTGGTATAATATGATAAATAAGGCGAAAGCTGAAGTCGAATAGGTGGTTTTATATTGGTAAGGCCAGTCCAATATCCTTCTTGAGTCAAAAAACCATTAATATTTTGATCTACATGATTCCAAAAAAATTGTTCTCCCGTAATCTGTCTTCTTCTCGTGACATTGAGTCCCCAATCCTGAATCTCTTTTTTGGGAAATCGGATTGAAGCAAAAGGAATAAAAATTTCAAAACTCCAACCATTATCATGAATTTTGGTAGCACTTTCCCAAACAGCATTCCAAGAGAAATCTTCTGAATCTCCATTATTATTTGGGGCCTGCTTTGCATCCCATTGTTCATTAAGTGGCGTTACAAAATATTCAAATGCATTGATATTATCTTTGTATGTATCGAATATGATACCCACAAAATCGTTATTGCCAAAACCATCTCGTCCTGTTAATTCAGTAGAAATGGAATCTCGCACTTTCTCATGGCAAAAGCCCCCAAAATAAATACCCAAATCATCATAAAGTAGATAAGCTTCTGTCTTATGCGTTTCACTTTCATCATGTCCAGGGTTTGGTCTAAATTCAGAAAAATGCTTAATTTGAGAACCATTTTGCCATTCACCTTCATCCAATATTCCATCTATTTTCACACTCGTAGTAGCACGCTTCGAAGTCAAAGTTTTGGCGCTTGTAAGCTGCTCAGTCAAGGACTTTGTACTAAAAGATTGGCCCGAGAGATAGATCCCACCAAATATGATGTATAAAAATATTAAATAAATACGACCCATTGCTTTGATTTTGACTTTAATTGATAGACGTTCCATTTTTTTTATGGTTGCAACGCCTAAACAAAATTAGGTCAATATTCAAAATATAATAGATATATTCTACAAAATTAGAATATTAATAGACAAAATGATCCGATTATAAAAGTACATTTTTTTTATTGATAATTCATGTATTAAAATATTATGAAGGTTGAATGCACCAAAAATAAAAATTATCGCATCTTTACATTAAGAAAGGCAATTTCAAAGTGACCCATAATCTAGAACATATCATCACAAAATGCAAATCTCAAGATGCTGAGGCCCAAAAGCTATTGTATGATATGTACAAAGATAAAATGTATGCTGTTTGCATTCGTTACCTTAAGTCACAGCAAGATGCAGAAGATGTGTTTATTGATGCCTTCTTCAAGATACTGACCAAGATAGATATGTATAAAGGTGATGGTAGTTTTGAAGGTTGGATGCGACGAATTATGGTCAATGAATCATTGATGTTTCTTCGTAAAAAAACAAATCTTCATCTGACCATAGAAATACCTGAAACCGATATTGCAGATGTAATCGAAGAGCGAGATGAATCATTTAGTTTTGAAGAAATAATGGCAATCTTGGATGAATTGCCCACAGGATACAGAACAGTGTTCAATCTTTATGTCTTTGAAGATTACAAACATAGAGAGATAGCTGAAATGCTAGGTATCAGTATTAATACATCCAAATCACAGCTTATTTTGGCAAAGAAGAAAGTGTATGACATTCTTAAAAAAAAAGAAAATTTGATATATAAATTTAAATAAATCATGAATTTTAAAAAAAATAACCAAACATCTATTTTGAATCATAAAATAGCACCAAGGGAAAGTGCTTGGTTAAGATTGGATGCTAAATTAGAGAAACATCGAGGTACAGCGACTGTTCAAAAGTACAAATTAATCTCTATCGCTGCATCTTTGATTGGGATATTGGGCGTCATGTCCCTCATTTTTACACAAAAAGAGATACTTTCAAATGCACCCGAATCGGCACAAATATATTCTGTCGAAGTGTTTGAGTATTCCACTGACCAAGAAATGGGCATTTACGAGGTCAATATGCTCCGTGGTTTAAAATTAGCTTATAACAAAAACATAGGAAAAGGAAAAAATAAAGCAAAAATATAATAATGTAGTGAGTTGTTATAGTTAAAACAAAAAAGCCGAAAGATGTTGTCCTTCGGCTTTTTTATTTATATATTTTCCTATTAAAAATTAAAGGAACTTTTTCACTTGTTCTTCCAAGTCGGTTCTAGGATTGATGGCTACTATTTTACCATCACGACCCACTAAAAAAGTCTGCGGGATACTTCTCACACCATATTCTCCAGCAGGAGCACATTCCCATTTTTTAAGATCTGATACATGACCTTCCCATGCTAACTGATCTTGCTCTATTGCAGCTACCCATCTTTGCTTTTGAGATTCCATCTGCTCATTCAACTGTGTAGCATCTGTAAATCTTTGTGCACTTCGACTATCAATTCCATCCAATGAAACACTGAACACATCAAATCCTTTAGACTTGTATTTGTGGTAAATTTCTACTACATGTGGATTTGCTTTTCTGCATGGCCCACACCAAGATGCCCAAAAATCAATCAACACTACTTTGCCTTTATAATCTGATAGCTTTCTCATTTTACCTTTTGGATCTGGTAGGGCTATATCAGGAGCTTGTTCTCCCACTTTAATTTTTTGTGCAGCAGTTTGCGCTTGCATTTGTTGTTCCATCTGTGTGACTACCGTTGCATATTCTTTTGTCAATGGCAATTCAGGATAGGTGGTAGTCATACGTTGAGACACTTCTTTGTGCAAACCTGTAAATTCTGGTCTGAATGTAAACAACCTAGCTGCAATCTGAAATCCTATCATTGGGTCAGCTGTTTTGCCTGTGTAAGCAGTCAATGCTGGAACATCCATTTTTTGTGCGATATAATTCTTTACTGTATTCAAGTACTCTTCAGAAAGTTTGGATCCCGCTACCGTATATTTGAATTCATTAATATCACTCAATTGTCCACCAAGAACTACCTCTTTTTCACTGCCATCCATAATAAGATGAGCTACCTGCTCTCCTATCCTAAGACTATAGATTCCTTTTTTGACGCCATCTGGTATGGACAATTTGAATTTCCCATCTGCTTCTATTTTACCTTGTAAGATGTTGTTGGGTTGTCTTGTTATAGCCATTTCATCCAAATAAATGGTCATATTTTCTGCACCTTTGATCGCACCAGATATCACAGTACCTTTGATTGCACCGCATGATGTTACCAATACAATCGGTAGAATAAATAAATAAAAATGTTTTAATAAAGCCATGTTAAGCATTAATTTTTTAGATTTCAAAAAACAAAATTTTGGACCAAACAAACTATTGCGCAGCAACCATCCGTTTCGAACCACAAAATTATGTAATTAACTAATATCAAACCTATCTTGTTGTATATTATGTATCAGTAAAGGGTAAGTTTATGAATTCATTAACAAAATAGCTCATTTGAACCTAAATTCAGATGAGCTATCAATTATTCAGCCTTATTTACTGTTAGATTTATGAATTTATAACTTCACGGATCCTGCCTTATCAAAGTAATTTACCTAAAATTTTTACTCTCTTAAAATATGCCGCAAAATAAAACTTTTTCTCCGTTTTCACCGCACATCACATTGAGTACTCTTAAATCTTGAATACTTTTGTACACAAAATTTCATTTCCTACTCTCATTGTAACAATATATATACCTGGTTGTGCATTCCAATCCACTTGATTTCCTTCCAGTTTAAATGGAATCGATTGTCCTGATACATTTTTGATGTCAATGATTGTAAAATTATCTCCATCAATGGTAAATCTATCATGGGTAGGATTGGGATGAATAGATACGTTGTCATTAGGTTGCTTTTTTGCCTTCAGATCAAGTGTTCTATATTCAGAAAGTAAAAACTTGGAACCACTCTTTAATTCAGGAGTACTTTTTAAATCAGTTTCATTAGACCATATTATTGAAAATAATATATCTCCGTCCATAAACTTCATTTCTTTGGTCAAAACAAATCTCAAAACACCTTCATCGTTGATACTTATGGAATGTGCTGGAATCTCAAAGTGGGCAGACTCCACGCTAATTTCTTTAATTCCAATGGGTAACTGTGCAATGATTTGAATACCTTCGACAATCATTTGGTGGTCCAAAATATAGTCAATACTCGTTGGATTTGATACCTCACGTAGTGTTAAGGCAGACCTATTGTCCGTCTTTCGTTCGTTGGCATCTGTGATGTCTCCTAAATACACTGCTTTAAAATCAATTTTTCCATCTGATTGCGCTAAGGTAATCGTGTTATTAACAGATTTTAGCTCACTCACATTCTGAATAGAATCCTGATCTGCAGCAAAAGCCCATTTGTGTTCAGATGAAATTTCAGGTCTTAAAATCCTATTTTTCAACAACTCCAGATCTTTAATTTTAATACTTAAATCGCCATCAAGGTCAGAAGCCAAATATTGTAAATCTATAATTGCCTTTCTCCCCATTATATAATCCTGAAGCATTTTAAGATCTGCCACATCCAATCTAAAATCTTGATTAAGACTGAAGGAAGGTTTGATCTCCATATCTTTGTACAGTGATATATTTTCCCAAAGGAAATTTCCGTTTTGATCTGAAAGTGAAATGGCTTCCATGGTAGGATCACCTACCCTACTTAATTTAAAACTAACATCGGAGATCGGCAAATTGTCAGCTTCGGTTACGCTGCCCGAAAGTCGCAATGTACTGCAAGCTCCGTTATCATAAACCAACATAAACACATCTACCGTTTCCTGATTGCCTTCTAAGTCTGTGACATATACCGTGTAAAATTGAAAGCCAGCATTATTACAATTTATTATTCTAATACTATCATTTACATTTGGAGAAAAAGAAAAACGCAATTGGTAAGGTCTAGAACAATTATCAAAAGAACCAACATTGAAAATCCTAGCAGGCACTTTCAGCGGATGATCTTTGCCTTCAAAAGCAGCAGATAATATATCATGCATGTAAGGTGTTGGTTTTTTATCATCTCTCAATAATACTTTCTGCTCGCATATTGTAGCATTACCACATTGATCATTCACACTCCATGTCACTCTATGGTAACCTCGCATAACTGGGTAAGGAAGTTTGATTGTTACAGATTGTCCACTTGCTACGGTATCTAATCTAAAAAGTGAATCTGGATGATTGTGAGCAAAGGTATATTCTACACTTCCATCATCCCAAAGATCTACTTCTGCTTTCCATAATAATTTTTGCTGACCACAAGGAGATAAATCTGTGGCACTATTGGTTAGCGCAAAACTCCCTTGACAACCCATATCAGTTCCAAGTGTTACCAAATTACAATTTTTTATAACAGGTCTTGACGTATCATCAATTTTAATTATTTGCGTGTGATACCAAATCCCGACATTGGTACCTGGTATATGAGTACACCAATTGATGACAGTAAAATTGCGAAGTATTTTATAACATGACTTAGTATCTGTACCAAATATTTGGTCATATTTGCTCACTCCTATAATATCACAAGGCCCAGAAACCCAAGTTGGATTTGTATTAGGTATCACATCTTTACAATTCAACACTATGTCTGACGGCCACTCAATAGTAGTGGTGCTTGGTGTATAAGATACATAAATATTTTGTAAGCAAGCATGCTCTCCAGAGTCATAAGTTTGATTGCTGTTATAATCAAGATACCAGGTACGTATGATATGACCTACATTACAAACATTATTGGATGACTGATCTACATATCTTAACTGACCCGATCCTCCTAATACAGTAGGAGTACCTACGAGCGGTAAGTAATGTATATCATCATGGCAAGTCAGATACTTATCTGGAGGACACAAGATAGCAGCGCTTAATGCTGAACTTATCAATGTAAGACATAAAAATAAGGAAAGTTTCACATTCATTGGAAAAGATAATTTTAAAATTGTTTCTAAATAAAAATATTCTATAAAAATAAATACATTTTACTACCGAATACTAATTGATCAAATTTCAATTAGTAAACAATAGAAATAAAAATTTTGCAATATTATAGAAACAATTCACAAATATAATAAGCGTCTGGTAATCAATCCAAATAATTCTAACTTTTTTTATATATTTTTTTAAAATATGTAAAAGGTTACCGCAAAAAAGACTTTATAATTCATTAAAAAATGAGTGTTTATAGATTCTAATATATCTATTATTAATGCATAAAAATATGACTTAAGAAAAACAAAAAAACATATTATTAAAAATTGGCATATATATTGATATGATAATTAATATATGTATAACATTCGATATTATTAATTTTAAATTTCAACACAAATGAAAAGTTTATCTAATTCATTGCTACTATTTATGGTTCTCATTCTAGTTTCATCCTGTTCGACAGATGAAAAAGATAACCCAATCCAAGATAATTTGGATGCAGAATTAATAGGCCTCCTAAAAAGTCAAGCATCAAATGGTACCCTTTCCTATTACGAGCTTCCTGAATCATCTGACTTTAGTAAAATACCTCAAGATCCTAAAAACCCTATTACAAAAGAAAAAGTCGCACTCGGTGGTTTCCTATTTCATGAAACAGGACTGGCGGTAGATGCCAAAGATTCGAAAAATAAAAAGACTTACTCATGTGCATCTTGCCATCATGCAGGTGCAGGTTTTCAAGCAGGCACATTTCAAGGTTTGGGAGAGGGCGGAAAAGGATTTGGAACAAGGGGAGAATTGAGAGTACCTATTCCTGGCTTAGCAGATGTAGATGTTCAGCCATTACGATCACCTAGTGCGATGAATGGCGCTTACCAAAAAAACCAACTTTGGAATGGTCAATTTGGAGCTACACACCTTAATAATGGGACAGAAGCCAATTGGGCACCTGGAACACCTATTGAAACAAATAAGTTAGGTTTTGAAGGTTTAGAGACACAAGCTATTGCCGGTATGTCCGTACACAGGCTTAATATTGATGAAAGCGTGCTCACTATGACTGCATACAAACAACTATTTGATAAAGTATTCCCTGATTATCCAGAAAGTGAAAGATACACAAAACTTACTGCTGGTTTGGCTATAGCCGCTTACGAAAGAACATTACTCTCCAATCAAGCGCCTTTTCAAAAATATATAAAAGGACAGACCAACGCATTGAATGATATTGAAAAGCAAGGAGCAATCATATTCTTTGGCAAAGCACAATGTGCAAGTTGTCATACAGGTCCAGCCTTAAATAGTATGCAATTCAACGCTATCGGCATGGGTGATTTAGTGCACTGTCCAGAACCAACATTAAAGACTAAAGAAAATGATCCCGCCAATCTTGGTAGAGGTAGTTTTACTAAAAATCCAGCAGACTATTACAAATTTAAAGTGCCACAATTGTATAATCTCAAAGATTCTCCTTTCTATGGACATGGGTCAAGTATGAGAACTATACGAGATGTAATCATTTACAAAAATAACGCTAAAGCAGAGAATACAAATATAGCACCATCCGCTTTGGATGAAAGGTTCAAACCATTGGGTCTCACCAATGAAGAAATCAACGCTTTAGAAGTTTTTATTGCTAAATCTCTTTATGATCCAAATCTCAAACGATTTGTGCCGCAAAGTTTACCTTCTGGTCTTTGCTTCCCAAATGCAGATACACAATCAAGAATAGATATGGATTGTTTCTGATAAAATAATTATATTTTAAACAAAAAAAGTGCTTGGACAGTCCGCTCAAGCACTTTTTTTTTTGATTTTATATTACTCTCAGAGCAATCGTCGTATAATTCCAGATTATGCGTTAGAGCTTCGGCATGAGAAGCTAAAATGCAATAAATCAGCTATTTATATGCGAAAAGAGTAGCACCGCTACGGTCACAGAAGAAAAAAGGCGAAGCTTCTGATTTGCAGCAGTTTAGCTTCGGAATAGATTCTCTAATGCATATTTCGGGTTAAATGTTGTTAATTGTATATCGAAATGATCAAACCAATACATCGCAAGTTGCGCCAGACTTAACAATCCTCCCATTATCCAATACAATCACTTCATGACATAGTGCTTTTATAAGTTTTACATCATGTGAAATAAAAATGCCAGTAAAATGTCTTCTAGATTGAAGATTAATAATTAAATTTATCATCCTTTGTTGATTAAAAACATCCAAAGCAGAAAGAGACTCATCAAATATGATCAAGTCTGGTTGCAATAGCAATGTTCGAGCTAATGCTGCTCTTTGCCTTTGACCACCAGATAATTGGATAGGATATTTATCTAAAATATCGTGCGGCAATGAAAACTCATTAAGTAGATCATTCATTTTAGATGTTATTTCCTCCTTATTAATTGCTAAACTGTAGTAATTTATGACTTCTTCCCATTGTGCTGCTATTTTCATTTTTGGATTCATACTTGTGAGTGCATCTTGCAACACCATCTGTATTTTACGTCTAAGTAATGGATTCTTTCTAAAACTATTCTGTGCAATGTTCAAGCCCTGAAACAAAATACTTCCAGTCGAAGATGGGATAATGCCTGCAATGATTTTGGCTAATGTAGTCTTGCCGCTTCCAGATTCTCCCAAAACACCCAACATCTTACCCGTTTCTAATGTGAGATGAATACTGCTTAACACTTCTTTGGCTTTTCCTTTCTTCCAAAAAAGCCATGAAGGTTGATAGTAAATTTTATTCAAATCATGTATTTCAAGACATTTTTGCACATCTTTGGTGGTGATATATGCTGCCCTATTCTCAAAAGAGCCAGCATTCAAATACGACATCGTATCGGATGACAACCTTCTGAGTTGGAAGTCTTCTTTTGAAAAAAAATCTGCCACCTCACCATTTTTTAATAGCAAAATATGATCGGCAATTTCCTTTAACATGCCCATATCATGGCTGATAAATACCAAGGTGGATTGAAACTTTTTTTGCAATTTTAATAGTAATTCCATAATCTCGATAGCAATCTTACTATCTAATGATGATGTTGCTTCGTCTGCAATGATGATATCTGGTCGATGCACTATGGCCATAGCAATAACAATGCGCTGCAATTGGCCACCAGAAAGCTCGTGTGGATAGGAATGGTAGATTAGGTCCACTTCAGCTAGTCCCACTTCATGTAGCAACTCTAAAACAGATTCTTTAAAGTCAGCGCTGTTTTTTTTGTCTTGATGTAACATAAAGCACTCCAAGATTTGGTCACCCACTTTTTTTACTGGATTGAGCGCAGCTTCAGGTTGCTGTATGATGAGTGCGATTGTTTTTCCTCTCAGTTTACGCCAAGCGATTGGAGTATTTTCAAGTAGATTGGCATTTTGATAGATTATTTCACCCTTGATTTCCAAATGATTAAAAAAACTAACTAGTCCCATTAGACTCAAAGCTGTCATTGATTTTCCAGAACCTGATGGGCCAGTGATACCAAGTATTTTGCCTTTTGGAATATCAAAATTAACATTTTTCAGAATAGGGAACTCCCGTTCATTAAGGCAATATTGAACATTCAAATTTCGGATAGACAGTATGTTATCTATTGTCATTTCAGTATAAGAAAACAATCCTTTTACAATTTCAAAAGAAAATGAAGTTACAGGTAATCAAAGCCAGACATAAACTATAATTAAAAGATTTTTATATCGACTTTAAGGGTAAATTAGGTGTCCAAATCTTCTGTACTTCCGAATTCATCTTTCTATTTCTTAAGTCTTCTAGTACTATTAGCGGATTTCATGGACTCCCCTACTTGATTGCTGGCAGTAAAACTTGCAACCATATTGTTTAGCATGTCTGATCCTGCTTGCGGTGAGTTTGGCAAGAGTATTAAATTGGAATTAGTGTCAGCGCCAATGGCTTGTAAAGTATCATAATGTTGCGTCACTACTATCAATGCAGAAGCTTCTTGTGAATTGATCCCAACCTTATTGAGTATATCTACACTCTCTACCAAACCACGCGCAATCTCTCTACGTTGATCCGCAATACCTTGTCCTTGCAATCTTTTACTTTCAGCTTCCGCTCTTGCTTTTGCCACAATCCTAATTCTACCAGCTTCTGCTTCGTATTCCGCAGCGGTTTTTTCCCGATCCGCGGCATTAATTCTGTTCATCGCATTTTTGACTTGAATATCTGGATCTATATCCGTAATAAGCGTATTAATGATATCGTAGCCATAAGTTGTCATCGCTTCATTGAGTTCGCGCTTAACTGCTACTGCTATATCGTCCTTCCTTTCGAATACATCATCCAACTTAAGTTTAGGTACTTCTGCACGCACCACATCAAAGACGTAAGACGTAATCTGATCATGAGGATATTCTAATTTATAAAAAGCTTCATATACTTTTTCTTGAATCACTTTAAATTGTACAGATACTTTCATTTTTACAAATACATTATCTTTGGTTTTTGTCTCAATAATCACATCTAATTGTTGGATCCTAAGATTTAACTTCCCTGCAATACGATCTATAAATGGAATCTTAAAATGAAGTCCCGATTGGCGAATACTGTTAAATCGTCCAAATCGTTCTACAATTGCCGCAGTCTGCTGCTTAACGGTAAAAAAGGCAGAGAGGGCAATGAGCATTACCAAAGGTATTAGCCCTATAAAAAATGGATTTAGTGTTTGTGTGGTCATGTTGACAATTTTTAAACGAGATTAGTAATACCGTAAAGATGCGCAAAAATATTGGTAATTTATAATATTTGATAAAAAAATAACTCTTTGGCACTATCCGGCAATGATACCACATAAATGCGAAATACAACTGTTATGTTTGACAAAACTGCCATTATTTTAAGTTATGTATGAATAACATATCCTTTTATAATATTTCAAATCAGAATTTTACATATTTTTATTTTAAAATATGAAAAAACATATATCTTTGTTCATTAAAAAATATTGCTCTATGTTTAGAATTTTATCCTTTATCATCCTGTCAAACATATTGTTCACAAAAATACAAGCTGCACACATTGTAGGTGGTGATGTGACTTATAAGTGTATAGAGTCAAATCCTATTACGAAAAAAACAAAATTTACAATAACCTATACTTTGTACCGAGACGTTGCCGGTAATGGCGCACCTTTTGATAATAACGCTAAATTTGGCATTTTTGAAGGTGATCAGGGTACAAATACGTGGATACACAGAGAAACTATTACAGCTAATCCAATAAATAAACAGACAGTTCCTTATGATGATGTTTGTGTGATAGTGCCCTCCAGTATATTGATAGAAAAAGCGAATTATATATTCGACATCGAATTGCCATGGACAACAAAAACATATCAAATCACTTATCAAAGGTGCTGCAGAAACAACACCATCACTAATATTGTTAATCCAGGTGAAACAGGTGCCGCCTTTTCTGTAGAAATACATGGAAACGCAATCCAAGATTGTAACAATAGTCCAGTTTTTAATAAATTTCCGCCTATACTTATATGCGCTCAAAAGCCATTGAACTTTGATCATTCAGCGTCTGATAGTGAAGGGAATCGACTAGAATATGAATTTTGCACACCACTACAAGCTGGAGGAACGGATGGAGCCACTACACCTGGGAGCATTACTTCCTGTACAGGTGTGACTCCATTGCCTGTAACTTGTTTGCCACCGTATGATCCTGTTATTTTTGGACCAAATTATTCCTTTTTAAATCCGATGGGTGGCAATCCACAAATATCCATTGATCCTAACACAGGCATCATCACAGGTACCCCAAATTTATTAGGACAATTTGTAGTAGGTGTATGTGTGAAGGAATTTAAAAATGGAGTGCAGATAGGTAGTATTCGAAGAGAATTTCAGTTTAATGTAGTCAATTGTCAAGGCATCTCTGAGACAAAAAACATAAACCTTTGTGAGGGCGATTCTATCAAAATCAATGAAACCTTCTACAGCCAATCAGGTACATTCACACAAGTATTTCAAAGTATAAGTGGTTGTGACAGCACATTAAATATTAATATAAAAGAAATTAAAAAAACGGAACGTCAAATATCTTTTAACCTATGCGACAATGAGACTATTGATGTCAATGGGATAAATTATAACTCCACAGGTATTTACAATCAAAAACTGACCAACAAAGCTGGTTGTGATAGTACACTCACCATCACAATAGATAAATATATCTCTACAGAATCTTTTTTAAATATCCAACTTTGTGATGATGAAACGGGGATCATCAACGGCATTGTATATAATGATACTGGAAATTATACACAAATATTGAGTAATAGCAATGGTTGTGATAGTACTATTAATATAAAAGTACAAAAAGGTCAATCAACTTATACAGAAAAAACATTTTCACTTTGTGATCAAAAACCTATTGAGGTGTATGGGACATCTTATAGTCAAGCTGGTATATACAAAATCGAACTAAACACCGTTACTGGTTGCGATAGCGTATTGACAATCCACATTTTGCCTTGTGACCAGAACATCTTATATGATCTAGAAAAATGCGATGCCTTAGTTCCTGAAAATAGTATGGTATATCATGAATTTGTACCTGCTTACAATAAAGTACTGGATTGCGGACTCGTAGTTGCCTCCAATATATATAGAGACAACCCGCAAGTTAATAAACATTCATGCACGCAAGGCTACAATAATACAATAGCCTTATGTGTCGGAACATCTTCATCTTGCGATTATGAACAAGCTAGCATCACGCCCATTATTATCAAATTTGACATGTATGCCAATGATAGTCAAAGAATACAATTTAATCACTTAATTTTCCAGCAGAAAGCCCCTGATACCTACAATTGGATAGCCGGCCCGAGTGGACCAAGCGATTACCCTACTAAATATGGTATCAAAATATTTAAAGACAATATAGAAATTTACCGAAAAACGGATGTCCCTACCAGTAAGGACTGGAATAAAGAAAAATATGACTTTTTTGATAATGAATTATATGTTTCTACAGATTCTGCTCACTTCAGAATAGAACTGACACCTTATTGTAGAATAGGAAATGGTGCAAAGGAAAGTGTATGGGACATAGATGATGTTGCGCTACATTTTTCATGCCATCCTGCTGAAAATAGGTTGATCAATGGGGAGATTATGAATGTAATTCCTGAATTGACCAATACAGTCATCAGAAGAAAACACGAAAATACCATGATAACCACCACAACATCAGCTAATGGTACATTTTTGTTGCCAAAAAACAATGTGGATAAAACATACATTTTGGAAGCATACCATAATGAAAATACCATTTATGGATTGACCACATTGGATTTGGTGCTTACACAAAGACATATTTTAGGCTTAGAAACTTTTACACATCCCATACAATTCCTTGCTGCAGATGTCAATAATGATCAAAAAGTGACAGCTGCAGATTTGGTACAAATGCGCAAGATTATTTTGGGTATCGATAGTCATTTCAAAAACAATACAAGCTGGATATTTTTGGATGAAGCATCAATAGTGAAGGAGACAAATCCTTGGTTGATCAAAAGACAAATATTCATACCCAAAGGAAATAAAAACATTGGTGACTTAAGATTTATACCTGTGAAAGTGGGAGATGTTGAAGGTGCGAAGTATAGTTTAGATAATAATAAACATTAAATAACACACATCCACAGGTTTATATAGTACGTTTAAAAACACTTTAAGTGATGAAAGTTTTAAGATTTATTGGTGTTGGGATACTGGTTTTGGTGTTAGTTATATGTACTTTCCATTGGAAAAATGATATTCCAATGGATGAACTCAAAGCTAAATACACCTCTTCGACTTCCGCATTTGTAGAAGTGATGAATATGAATGTCCATTATAGAGATGAAGGAAATCCCAAAGATACCATTCCCTTGGTATTGATACATGGCACAGGTGCTAGTCTTCATACATGGGAAGCTTCTATTGACGTACTCAAAGACAGCTTACGAATAATCACTTTGGATCTGCCCGCTTATGGTTTGACAGGTCCCAACCCTGACAGAATTTACTCGCAGGAGTTTTATGTGCAATTTATAAATGAGTTTCTCACAAGCATTAAAGTAGATCAATGTATCATAGGAGGCAACTCTTTGGGTGGAGCAATAGCATGGAATTACACATACCAATATCCTGAAAAAGTAAAAAAGCTAATCCTAATTGATGCTGCAGGATACCCTATGGTTTCAGAAAGCAAACCGATTGCATTCACTATAGCTCAAACTCCTGTATTAAAACATTTACTCAACTATGTTACACCTAAATTTTTGGCTGCAAAAAGTGTGATGAATGTATATGATGACCCAACCAAAGTGACGGAAAAGGTAGTAGATAGATATTTTGAATTATTCCTGAGAGAAGGAAATCGACAAGCTTTTATTGATCGGATGAATTTTTCTGAGTATCCAGATTACTTGAAAAAAATACGTAGTATAAAAGTTCCGACCATGATACTTTGGGGAGAAAATGACAAACTTATCCCCGTTGCCAATGCGTACAAATTTCAAAAAGATCTACCCAATGATACCTTGGTTATCCTAAAAAAAACAGGGCATGTGCCGATGGAAGAAGATCCAGAAAGAAGTGTGGCAGCGATAAGGAAGTTTTTGAAGTGACAAATTGGACATTTTGGGGTTCCGCATTTGTTTATATAAGCGTTTACTTTATTGATGTTTTGAATTTAGATACCTAAGAATAATGCATATTGAATTCTATAAAAAATCTATTCTGAACAAATTAATTCGTTCCATTTTGATATTTCTTCAGCTGTATCTGCTGTTAATTTTTTACTCCACATGTCAACAAGCTGACAAGACCATCGATCAAAAGATACATTTTCATCCATAATTAATTTTTGGAAGATGGAGAAATTATCATTGCTTGATGTTTGATTGGTTGAGATGGAATATATCTCGTATAGATAATCCAAGAGATATTTGCTTTTTTTGTCTGGTGGTATCAAATTTTTAAGAGCATTATAATAATTTTTAAACTTGACATTTTCATTGCTGATGAGGTACAATTCTAATAAGCTCAATTCATTGGCCCACCATTCACTAATTTTTTTATTTTCTATCTTTTCCAAGTATTCACTTTCCGATGCTTTAAAAATAGAATCTGCATTAGAATTATCTTCCATAAAATGATAAGTTAAAGCCAGTTGTTCATTTAGTGGGATATCATATTTGGTTTCCAGATATTTTAGGTCTTTCAAACTATTTTTATAATCACCTGTATAGAAATAAGCGTTAGCCCTATTATATATCTTAGGGACAATAAAGTTTACAATCGTAACACAAAAATCTATATCTCTTTGAATACTTATCGAATATGGTTTTATACATTCTTCATATCTTTTGCTTCATATAAAGCATCTGCATATTTATCTGGGCTGAGCAATTCAATAGCTCTTGCAGAATCTATTTCTAAAGCGATAGGATAAAGTTTTAAAATAGGATTATAATTGTTATGATAGTCATATCTCGATGATAATGACATCAAAGCATCCACTATTCCTTCACTTTGTTTTATTTCTTCCAAAGTAAATAAACCATTTAGATAACCTACTACTTTTAGTTCAGTTGCATTATGGAAGTAATAGTGTAAGGCTCTGTCTCCATTATCTCTAAGGTCTAATTCATTAAAATCATCAAATTGATAAATTTCTAAAGGGAATGATTCTATTTTGTTTTTGCTCAAGTTGAGCCTATTTGTTTTGAGATTAGCCCAACCAGATTTAGGTAAATTTGTAATGTTGCAATTAGAAAAGTCAATTCTTTCAAATTTTTGGGGCATATTCATCAACTCTTTCAGAATTTCGCCATCAAACTCTTTATTAAGCGCACATGAAATTGTCTCCAATCCAGTCATATTTCGGATTGTAGATGGTAAGGACAGAATATTATTTGAAAAATCAGATTTAAAATCATCTAAGTCCATGTAGTAACTATTTTGTAAATATAAGGTCTTCAGTTTTGCAAGATTACCAATGCTAACTGGGATTGCTGTGAGATTATTATTGGTTACTTCCAAAATTTCCAAAGATGATAAATCACCAATTTCAGAAGGCAATTCTTTAAGATTATTATTATTAAGCTTAAGCTCCTTTAAATGAACAAGTTTTTTGATACTTTTCGGCAATTGTTCTAATTTGTTATGACCAAAATCTAAATATTCTAGTTTTCCTAAATCACCAATAGATTCAGGCAGTCTAATAAGTTTAGAAAATTTGGCATCTAATTTCTTCAATTTTTTTAAATTCCCTAATGAATTTGGTAGCTCTAAAAGATCAATAAATGGAATATTTAATGTTGTTAGATTTTTAAGTTCGCCTATTTCATTAGGAAGTACTTTGAATTTTCCACTTAATTCGAATTTTTCTAAATTGGATAGTTTTTTGATATTTTTACTTAAAATTGTGTCAGAAAAACCACTAATTACAAGATTTTTCAAATTATATAAATCAAAAAGTGATTCAGGGATATAACAAGCTTCACTTTTCCAACTAACTGAGACTTTTAAGTCTTCAATATTTTTTAATAGCCCTAAATTTTTTTCAATATTTGAAGTAGTCTTGCCTAAATTCAAAATAAGTTGTTTTAATTTGGGTAATGAAGCTAAATTTTGCAATATAGGTGTATCTTCCTTTGTACCCATTCTAAAAATAAACAATTTGTCCAATTCCTTAAAAACTCTAAAATCTGCTGCATTTTCATCAGAAAGTGTAAAACCTGACAATGAAAGAAACTTCAAATTACTAGCTTTTTTTAATGGTTCTAAGAAATTTTTGGTTTCGTGATTGTAGGATTCTAAAACAATACTTTTAGCTTTTAATGAGTATTTTTCGGGGTTGGGTAGATAAATTTCAGGTTGGTTCATATATATTCCTTCCATTTTTGCCAATAATTCATCTAAATCTGGAGAGCCAACCAATTTTTTGCCAATATTGTAAATACCTAAAAATTTAAGCGATGGCATTTTCAGTAATTCTAACCATAAACTGTCATAATTTAAATTCATTTTGCCGTCAATATAAACGAAATCAATATTTTCAAGATTCCTGAACTTTGGAATGTTTGCAAAAGTCGTATCTCTCCAATTCGAAGCCAATTCAATTGAAGTGAGATTATTATGTGAATTAATAAGGGCTACTTTTTCTTTAAGGTTGTCAAATTCTGTAATATGAATTGTCAAATTATTAAACCTTGTTTCTTTAAGTTTTATTTCAAGCTCTTTGTCACCAATTCTTAAAGGCAAAAGACTAATTTTATAGTCCGAGATTACATCTTTACCGAAATATTTTTCAAAACCTGACTGTGCATTTCCAAAGTGCGGGTATGTAAAATGGATAATTGTTGCAATAAAAATTAATATATTTTTCATTTTTATCAATTTTTAATAATCAAATCTTAACAAACTTAACAAGCCCCACATTCTCTCCATCCTTCAATCTCACAAAATAATTTCCACTTTCTAATCCATTCACATCTATATATTGACTATCCAAGGAAACTGATCTCAAAATCCTACCAGAAATATCAAAGATTTCTGCTTTGGCCAGTTTTTATCTGACTCCAGATATAAGATATCTTTGACCGGATTAGGATATATATTGACTCTGTGGTAATATCTTTAGTAAAACTGGCAAAGCGATCGTCGTCTGCGCTTCATTTGTTCGAATCGAAGTTATAATCAAAATAGATGTCTGCTAGGTTTTTGAGTGAGTCGCCAAGGACAAGTGTTGGCAATGTCTTGATCTTGAAAGCAACGTAACCGTCATTATTGGCATCATCGAAAGGGAGTTGGATATTTTCGAAGATGAACTCTACTTTGTTACCTTCGATACGGGTATAAACTTCGTGGCTGGCATCGGTGATTTGTAGCGAGCTGACATCAAAAGTTTTAGTATCGATGATATCTTTGATGACTACGTTTTCGGCGGCGTAGTTGCCTGTATTTTCGAAGCGTATGAGATAGTCCACGTACTTACCTACCATATCTGGTTTTATACGATCACCTTGGAGACAGGTTTTGTCATTGGGATCGTAGGAGCCGACGACAGTATTTTCGAGCGTGAAGATATTGTCCAAAATAGATGCCGTAAGATATAGTTTATCTCCGGCATTGACAGCTGGTGTATCTGTAGGTCTATTGACTTTGAGCGTGACCGTGATTTCTCTCTTTTCAAATGGTAAGAGATTAGTGAAGTTCCATTTGACGATACCATCTGCTACTTGGTTTGCTGTCTGAGTAGCTGAGATATAATCCAGTAATCGCTCATCATAGGTAAAATTGAGCGTACCACTTTCTATTTGATTTCCAACGTTTTCCCATACGATTTTGTAAGATGCATCAAATCCTGGTCTGGCTGGTGGAGTTAGTGGTAGGACTGTAATATTGGTTTGGCGTAAAATACCTTTGGGTGTGATGCAGAAGTTTTGGGTGATGGTGTCGGATGTAGAAGGAAAGGACTGTGATGGATGATGGTGTAACTTCGAAGTGGTCTGGGTATTCTAGTTGCGGAATTATTGTATGGGTTCCTGCTTGGACCGGGAAGGAGTAGTTTCCTGTGGAGTTTGAGAGGAATGTTCCGGAAGCAGTTCCGTTGGTGATGTTATATTTGATATGTGATGCTTTAAGATCTTGATCATCGCAGCCACTGTTATTTACATCAAACCCATTATTTCCTTTGATTGTGTAAAATTTTCCTCCTGGAGTAAAAGAACAGTAGGAGTTAACTTCACAGTTTTGGCCATTGAAAATCGATATATTTTTTATGCTTATAATATTATGTTCATCACAACATATGTAATTAAGATTAGGGTTGTCTTTAAAAAGAAAAAAAAACCTAAGATCAATCGCTCGATTTCCTTTAATATTTATAGTTTTAAGTTGATTGGAATAACAAAAGATATTCGACAATTCAGTCAAATTTTGAACATTTAGAAATGTTAGTTGGTTTATCTGGACAATATAAAACATTTAAATTTTTCTTATTCCTATTATATCTAATGATGTTAATTGATTTCTTTGACAATCTAAATGTGTCAAATTACTTAATCCATCCATATTTATAGAAGTAAGTTGATTTTTTTGGCAATTTAGATGTTCCAAACTGTTTAACCCATCAATATCTAATAAAGTAAGTTGATTTTCTTGGCAATTTAAATGATTTAGGTTTATTAATCCATCCAAATCTAGAGATGTAAGTTGATTATATCCACAATTTAACCTTTCCAAATTTATCAATTCTTTCAAATCAATGTTTGAGAGGTGATTCGAATCACAATAAAGTTCTTTTAAGTTTTTCAAACTTTTTACATCTAATTGTGCTAACCTATTTGCACTACATAATAAATATTCTAAATTATTCATGTTTTGTAAATCCAAGTCGTTAATCTGATTATAAATACAATTAAAATATTTCAAATTTTGTAAACCTTTAATATCAATTTTTGAAATGAGATTAAAGCCACATGCTAATGAAGTTAAATTATATAATTTGTTGATCTCTAAATTATAAATTCTATTAAAACCACAAGACAATGATGATAAATTAGTTAAGCCATCTAAATCCAAATATGAAATTTGATTATTACCGCAAGAAACATGCTTTAAATTTGTTGATCCTTTGAAAAAAATAGTCGAAAGAAAATTATAATTGCATTCCAATTCCACCAAATTAATCATATTTTCTACATCTAAATAGGGTAGTTTATTTCCACTACAATCTAATTTCTTTAAATTAATTAATCCTTGTAAATTTAATGTTGTAAACTGATTGTTATTGCAATACAAGTATTCTAATTTATTTAAGCCTTGAACATTTAATGAAGTAATGTTATTACTTGAGCAAAACAAGCTTGTTAAATTTTTAAATTTTAATATACCTTCTATATTCGAAATATTTTTGTTATTGACTAATAACTTAATTACACTTTCCGCTTCACTCTCATCTATCTCCCCATCATCATTCAAATCAGCATC
>JADKCC010000045.1 GCA_016714785.1 Saprospiraceae bacterium | reverse complement strand
GAGACCAGGTACTGTAATAGTGGACGTTGCTGTTGATCAAGGTGGCTGTATAGAAACATGCAAACCTACAACGCTTGATGATCCTGGACATTTATCATAGATGGTGGGAAGTGCTTATTATGTGGCCAATATGCCTGGTGCTGTACCTTATACATCTACTATTGCATTACCAACGCAACGCACCTTATGCTTACAATTGGCAGATAAAGGATGGAAAAAATGCCTGTGCCGACAATAATGAATTGAAACTTGTTCTTAATGTGGTCAATTGGGCAAGTCGTATATAAAGGCGTATTTGATGCATTCGGACTAGAATATCAGATGTGTATCAGAAGTATTGTAAATTATAATATTTTTTTCAATAGTAATATAGTCGTCGCTGAATATCATTTTTAGTGACGACTTTTTGCTTAATCAAACCGATGCGACAGACATTCAAATCATATAATGCTGTACTGGATTACATTTATGCAAAGCTGCCCTATTTCAGCGTTAGAGAGACCATACAGCCTATAAAAAGATTTATCTAATACACATACTACTTTGTGCAGCCAGGCAATCCACAAGATAAAAATCAAATCTATACACATAGCTTGGCGGTACAATGGCGGAAGGCACCACTACCCATTTGATAGCTAGGCCTACAACCAACAGGGTTACAAAGTCAAGCGTTTATACTGCCTACACCCTGCAAAGATTTTAGAGAAAGGATCAAGATCAATAACCTTATATTTCTAAGAAATTTATCAAATCATTTGTAGAAAAATACTTTAATGACATAGAGCAGATTCAACCTTCATTTTGAAGTTAGGTCTAATTGGCTTTTACCTACTGAATCGTTGAAAAGGTAGATTATGCGATCCTTGAGACCGGTTGGGTGGGTGGACTCAACCAATATCATTCACGCCTATGCTCTCCATCATCACCAATATCAGCTACGATCATCAAATATGCTGGGAGACACCTTGCAAGCTATAGCTGGTGAAAAAGCAGGTATTATCAAAGGCTGTGTACCTGCCATCGGTGAAAGACAGTATGGGGTCGAGTCTGTTTTTGGGATAAAGCTAAATCTGTAAGGCGTATCTCTCATTTGCAGAAGGTAGTTACAACTCAAGCTATCAATGCAACACTACTACCCAAAACTGTCAAGTATGGCATGGTGATCAATGTTGGATTGATGCTATAAAACGACGCTGATTGGTCCTTATCAGGAAAAAAATATATGTACTGCCTTAGCATCTCCTGTATCAACTTAGTGAACAAATATATATTGATAAAAATCAAATAGGTGTCCTTCTTCCGGATTTAAACAATCAAACTGGCTATATGGGCCGATGGCAATATTGAGTCAAAAACCACTCATCAGTTGCAGATAGTGCACATAATGAAGCAAACCACGTACCACTCCAAGCAATAGGCGCCATCTCCAAATCACCTTCATATCGTAATAGGCTGTCAATGGTAAAGATTTAAGTAAGGTATTAGGACTATTTCCTTAAGATGCAATATACACTTTGCTAAAGCCCATATACCAAGAGGCTTGGATGCAGCTATTCTATCAAAGAACAAGCAAATGGCCTAAATTTGAAGGCAAAACTTATGAGTGAAGGTGCTGGCTTTTGCAGCTCATAAAACAGTGCAAAAGATAATGATGTCATCTTCGTAGGTGGTAGTATTTTTTGTGGTGGCGGAGGTGATATGAGTTTTCCTACCCTTATTATCAATAAGGATTTAAAGTGAAGATATCTGTACTTTTGTACCACAATCTTTGTACCCAATTTTGGGTAATTTTGATATATTTTTTTTTTGTAATGTTTTTGCAACTAATTGATATTCTATATATATAGAATAAAATATGAAATTCTCATTGAAATTATATTTTATGTGAAAAATTATTCTATCTTTGAATCGTTAAAAAGAATTTGCTATTCCAGTTTATTTCTATTGGACAAAGAGCAGTGAGAAATGAGGGATTTATACGCACCGTTATTGAATAAGTTTGGCTTGAGGCAGATGGTTTGTTTTAATCTATTTTTACCTGAAAGTTATTTTCTTGCGTAAAGTTTAATCTTGATTGTTTTTTGCAGTATCATTTATTTTCATTTATCATGTAATGGATGGTGATGATGCTAGAATATGCCTCATTAAAAGTAATGGAGCTAAACTATTAAATGATAACAGCGTAATCACCATTTTCTAAACAACCAAAACTTGAAATATTAAGAAACAGAGGTATCATACTAACCGAAAGACAGAATAACTTACAAAAAGATATTTCTAATCATTGAAAATCCAAACAACCCCAAACCTATTTGCTGTATAGGACATCTCGTAGTATTCGGAAAACTGAAGCAGATATCCTGAGAACCGATGACACAAAAGAAAAACATGGGCGACATGCACCCTGAATCTCAAACATCATCGGAGGGGTTTGTAATGGGATGTAGCGATTCGACTGATTTTTTACCTACAGACACCGAATTAATAGTATTATCAAAACCTTGGCAACGAATAAGCGTAAATCACACTTAGGTAGAAAACAAGTACAACAGAAGACATTAATGTATTCACTAAAACTGACGTAAAAAAGGTAGCAGTCCCATCGAAAGTGAAGATTCACCATAAAGTATGGAAATAGTGATATTAACTATAATCCAAATCCATACTTGTGATCATAATTGATTTTGATCTCAATGACAATCTGTTATTGGACTGGATACCGATTATGAGTAAAAACAAAATATGTTATGGTTATACAAGTTTAAATTTAAAATCTTAATTTGGTCTATTTTGACCCCCACTATTTACAAATGTTTATGGTCAGCCCCCAGGGAATGGGACACCGCCAGCAGATACGCCTTGGGATATAGATCTCGATTATGAATCACCTTCAATTAAACCCAAATGTATACATTAGTGACAAAAGTACCTTTAAGTATAAGAAAACAAAGATTAGTCAACAGGGTAATTTAGATATATAAAAGTGGTATCTAGGGCGTTATGTCCGGAAAACTGTAGAAATCCAATATTTAGAACAATCGTAAGAGTAGGTTTCATAACAATTTTAATGGAACAATAAAGATTTAGGAAACAGTTCAATTCCGTTATCTAGTTTATCTGGGATTTGTTACAACTAATAACAAATGAACCAGATCCATTAAATATGAATATTGAGAATTATTATGTGGTGTGTGATTGACGAAGAATTTAGAAATTGTATAATAAAGTAGTCCCAAGCTTTGGATTCGTCGAAATGGAGATCTTAGACCTGAACTCTATTATGTTATAACCCATACAAGCAACTCATGTCCTCCCCAGAAATTGTGAAAAAATCAGTTTGTTGTGATTCAAAGCATATTATAAACTCAACTAACCATTTCTTCTGTAAGTACTTTATAAATTCTGCTGATAATGTTTCGAACGGTTCTAATGTGACAGCTACTGTAGGTTTTAACTTAGATGTGTCAACATTTGAACTGACTTTTTCCGATACCAAAGGGTTCTAAGAATATGTTTAATACAGATACATTCACTTTTCACCTACGAAAACTCAGTATCTTTATCTAATTACTAGTCTAGAGACTGGATGTAATTATGCCGGTATCTCTGATGATTTGCTAATATTGAATTTAGATTGGTTTGGATAAGGTCTAATTGTTTGGACTTGAAACAATTGACAACTAATACCACCTGAAAGGTATTTTATAATGCACAGTTTATCCAACAATAAGAACAATAAACCTAGTAGTTCAAATTGTACAAAACCAAACCCAAAGTCAGTTTAATAATAATTTTTAGATTCCTTTATTGCATGTAGTGAATATAGTTTAGAGGCAAGGAAGTTCCTAGTGATCGTTTAACATCATTTATTGGACAGATCCGACTGGAAATATAACTTATGGAAATGATGTTAGTGGTCCTTGGTGGAGTATAACTAACAATCGAAAATGGATGTTGTGAAAATTTGAATATAATTATTATTTATGTCAGAAACAATAAATTTGCCTTGGTTAAAAACTCAAACGGTAAATGGTAAATGCAGAACTGTTGAATGCAAAGGAGATCCTGTACTTAGGAAATCCTTGTGGTGGCACTTATGAAGAATGTGTCACACCTGACAATATCGTAGAGACCTATCTACCATCAACCAAACAATGTAAAAAAGAATACTATTACAATGGGGAAAAACTAGGTGAAGAAGTAGTAAATGCTGCTTATGAGACAAATTATAACAAAACTTCGAAGCAGTGTATTAGGATCTATAACTGCGCTGGAAATCCTGGTGGAGGAGAAACGATCAGTCAAGCTGCACAATTCGGATTTTGGACATATAACAGTTTTAACAACCTGTGCGAACGCAGTGTTATTTGTTTTAATGAACAAATGCCTCCAAATGTTTTAGATACGGAAAAACCTGAAATTGTGTATCAAAATAACTCATCATTATGTGTTGCAAAATGTGATAATTTTCCTGCCAGTTCATTTTTTCCTATCAATCCAGGTTTTGGCAATGGAATTCTTCACAGGGATGCACAAAACAAGTAACCTGTGTTGCCGCAGATGGTCCTATCACTGTCAATGGAACTGCTAGCTATAATAATTGGAGTGTAAATAATTCTAACAATATGTGTGAATCAGATGTGTCTTGCGATAATACAAATGTATTTGGAGCCATAAATTCTGTATTACCACAATCAACACAGGCTTGGTCGTGGGAAAATTCGTCCGGTTCACCTAACTGTTGGAGGTGGGTAACATGCAATGGGAATCAAGTAAAACAAAAATCTCCTTTATCGTATTATACAAGTTGCCAAAATGGATTTATATATATAGTTTGTCAAAATAATGTACAAGTTGTATATAGTAATTGTGCTCAAGAAACTGAGAACAGAAAAGAGGTAACAACAAAGATTGACGTTTATCCAAACCCATCTCAAGGTGTCTTAAATTTTAATAATTTAGAAAAAGGAAAGATATATCAAGTAGAGGTAGTTAATACAGTTGGGAAATCTATCTTATTTACCAAGATAAATGAAAATCAAATCGATATTCAACAACTACCTCCCGGAATATATTTTTTCAAAATTATTGCAAATCAAGAAAAAGTATATTCATCCAAATTTATAAAAATTTAATTTCATTTCATAATATTTATTCAATTCTTAAAATTTCATAATCATGAAAAATTTATTTTATTTATTTTTTTTAACGATCAGTTTATTTTCTTGCTCTGATGAGTTAGTAGAGCAAAATAATGAAAATTTACAAACAGAAAATAGAAGTTCCGTTTATTCACCCACAAGTATCTCATCCAAAACAGATGCTCACAAGGCAATAGCTTATGCTGTTTCTAAACTTTTTGAGAATGATCCTTCTTTCAAAAACTATGTGTTGCAAAATATGATACGTGAAAATCTACCAACAAGGGCTCTCAATCAAAATTTGGCAGGTGGTGGTGACGGTCAGGGAGGCAATAATTTTTCATTTCCTGTAAGGTTGAAAGATTTGCTAATTTATAATATAATTTCAGATCCGGTTAAAAAAGGAAAAATCAATGAAATTTTGAAAACGTTGCCTCCTTTCGTTTCAGTTGGGGATCCAGTTAAAATAGTGTTGGACATCGATCCACTTGTAGCAATTAATATGCCTATACGCACTGAAGAAGTGTGTGATTATCATAAATTAATACTTGAAAGTCCAGATCTAAAGTTCCCTACTGTTGTTGAAGATTATGATGATAGAATTGATTATCTTTTTTTCAATGGAAATCTTGAAAAAAAGACTATGGATGATTTTCATACTTGTGGCATTCATATCAATACTGCTATATATATTGAGTTAGTAGATCCAGATGATTTTTCAATATGTAGTGGTGGTAGTCTCAGAACTGTGATGGGAGATGATTATGTGAATTGTTCTGCAGTTGCAAATAATTTGAAATCAAAACCCAAATTTCCATTAACTTCAAATTGTGTATTGGTAGACAAGATTACAGATGTGCAAAGCATATATAATACTATTTGTAATCCACTTTTAACTCCACCCGTCAATCCTCCAAATGGACCAAATGGTGGACCAAATGGTGGACCAAATGGTGGACCTGTATGTCCTAGGTGGGTAGTTTCTACTAATTATTCATATAACCAAAACAATATAATTGAAATAAATGATATTAATTGGGCTACATACTTTTTCTTTGACAATCAACCATGTAGCGAGCCTGAACCAGAATTTCACTTCTCATTATGGAAAAATTATGTTATTAATGGCAATGTTATAAATATCGACCCAATTGACATTTATGTTCTAAGTTCGCAGTTGGTATTTTCCAAACCCAAAACTAAAATTAAATGGAAGTGGAATTTTTGGTGTCAGTGTTATAAAGTCGAAAATGTGGAAGTTACTAAACTATTACCTAGCACTTATGATAAGCCAAATTTATGGATTATCCAGCCACAAATTTTGAATCTTCAAATTAATAGAACATTATTTAAGGATACTGATGCAGTTAGTAATAATTGGGTGCCTGAAAGTCAAGGAAGTTCTGCAAACTTTTCTTGGCATGAAACTGATTCGAGATTCTGTTCTAGCCAAAATCAGCAAACGTATAATTATAATATCGGTGGGAATATTTCAATTGGATTTGGGGAAACTTCAAGTGGACAAGTAAATTGGTCAAGTAGTGCTTCATCGGCAACTTCTTATAATATTACAGCCGCAAATGATGTGCGTATTGGTTTATTCCAATTATCATATTGTCAGTCTCCAATCTCGCCCCAATTTGATTTAAATAGCATACAAAGCAATTATTATTTTTCGAATACCATAGGAGGCATGAATGATGCTAAATTATCAACATCTACTATTTGGTATAAATAAATGTAAACTTAATTTATTTGGGTAAATATAAAATATGGTAAATATTTTTATTGAACCTTAATTGTCGTTTAGAAAAGATTGTTTTTGAGGAAAATTACTCATTAATATTAAATAAAGAGTTATACTGCAAGTAATTTGTTAGGTG
This sequence comes from Saprospiraceae bacterium, assembly GCA_016714785.1. Taxonomy (GTDB): domain Bacteria; phylum Bacteroidota; class Bacteroidia; order Chitinophagales; family Saprospiraceae; genus OLB9. Next base: position 58,182 of record JADKCC010000045.1, on the reverse strand, counting down.
AGTGAATTTGTAATGAAAATATTTCTTGACTAAACGACATTAAAATAAATTTTTGAAAGTACAAATGTGAATATTATTTAAAAATAATTGTGGGGTTACTTTTAATTTAAGTATCTTTGTAAGAACATTTTATTTAAAATAAACATGAATCAATTTAACAATCTATTAATCATAATTTTATTTTTATCATCTTGTCAAATAGAAGAAATTTCTGATATTAAAAATATCGCATCATGGACAGAACATATCCCTGCCCAAAACCGTGACTTATACCAGATCAGATTAGCATTTGGTAAGACCTTTGCTGCTGCGCTGAGGGAGAAAGAATTAAGAGAATTTGTAAAGCAAAAAAGTAAAATACCTGGAGAGCGGATATATCAGGAACTTGTATATGCTTTAATCAAAGACGCAGTATTACCTTCTGGTACCACCGTGAAGCAAATCATAAGTCGTCATGAAGACAGCGAAGTCAAAGAGCTTTTTGGAGACACCTTAATGGATCGAATTGCAAAAGATGACCCTATGGTAGCTATCAAATTACCAGATGTATTTCATCAATATGATTGGGATACTGAAAATGTGACACCCTTTGTGGGGGTAGAAACTCCATCAAGAATTAAGGTAGGTCAATGGGAATTGCATTATGCATTCTTTTATCACAATGGCTATCATGAATTGATTAAAGATTTTGATTCAAAATATTTTGATAATGTCAAATATTTTTATTTAATGGTCAAGTATGCTTCTGATCATATTCTTATTAATGTCAATAATATGACTAATGAAAAAAACATCACACTGGAGGAGTTTATGCCTCAAATAAAACTATGTGAAGCCAACATCCTGCCCGACATATTAAAATCTGGTATTAGGGACAGCAAATCTCCTAACAAAATTTATCTTAATCTTCGCACCAGTTTTGATATATGGTATGACCAATGCAGTTATAAAGGGCCTTTTCTTTATGATCTAGAACCTTGCTTAAGAGAGAAAACTTTTTGTCCTAGAGATTGTGTATCTGATAATCCATTGTTAAGAAATGTAGTGTTAACAGGTTTTGATATCCGAAAAGACATTGTGTTGTTTCAATTGAGTAATTTATTTGATGAATCATTCATATATTCTTATCATTACTTCAAAAAAAACGGTAGTACTTTTGATATTTGTCGCATAGCAATTCCTGAGCGAAATTTCAATCTATTCCAAAATAACCTAGACGTAAAAGTTAGATTATCACCGTTTTCATTGAACGGAGCCACATTTATGCTACCATTAGTAGATCTCACTTATCAAAATATCACTCCTTCTAGTAGCCGATGGAAAAGTATCAATTTGCTCTTAACCGATGAATTAAAAAAAGGTGATGAAATTTCAGTATGTGGAATGCAATTGTCATATAAAGACATTGTCAATGAAGGAACGTTGCATAGTCGATACCCATGTGGTGTTTTTGTCCAAAATTCGCCACCTATTAGTGCACAACATCTCATATCAAGTGATGGAAGAGGGTATAGTTATTGCACCCAAGGCGATATTTTTGCATGGAATTTTGGATTGGGCATAAAATTTTAAAATTACATTTTGTATGAAATTTTTAAAAGTGTACTTATCATTGCATTTTTGCTTTACTCAATATCTGAATCAAAGGGTCAAGGTAAAATAAATTTTGGTTTGGGTGGGAAAATGACTTTACTTGACTTTAATAAGCCATTTAATGGAGTTAGTACTTATCCAATGTTTGGTTTGACCTTGCATTTTGATATGAGATTAAAAGCAAAGTTACATATTAAGACATCATTTGAATTGAATACACAAACTGTCAAATTCCCAAATGAAAGAAAAATATCCGTTGTACAATTCGTTTTACCAATATCATTAAGTTACGAAACATTAAGACTAAACAAGTGGACCTTATACACAGATGTCGGCGGCTTCATCAATCATTTTAGTGATAAGCTTGATATTGAAACAGGTGATTATAACTCTTTGGGCTATGCGGAAAGAATACTTTCTAGCAATTTACTTCAAGATAAATATCATCTCAATTATGGGAGTAGATTGGGTATAAGTATCAAAAGACATTTTTCGAATAATCAAAGTTTAAATTTTCAAATCCACTATGCTAGATCATGGAACAATAGTTATAGTGTATATTATGAACAAAGAAAATATGTAGTAGGAAATGGCATTATGTCAAACATTTATAAAAGAAATACCTTTGACTTTAAAACAAAATAGTATCCAGATGGGCATTTATTATGGTTTTGGATTTAAGAAAAAGTTGGAGAACAAATAAGCTAAAGTAAAATAGATTTACCTTTTTGGCATTTCAAAAAAATTATATCTTTGTCCTGACAACATCAATCCTACTCACTATGAGACAAGCGCTTCGATTTTTATTTTGGATAGGTATAGTCATCTTTTTCACCCTTTAAAAAAATAATTGTGCAAAAAATATTTGTAATCCTTTTCGCTATTATTTGTTCTTTTTCGATGTTTGGGCAACTTGTAACTGCTGCACATCGTGGTAAATGTGGCTACTGTCTAGAAGGCAGTAAAAAATTTATCATACCTCCAAAATTTGATAGATGTAGTCAGGTGAACAATGGGTTGATGGTCGTTGCCCAAAATAATAAAGAAGGATTAATAGATACTTTGGGAAAAACAATTATAGGTTTTGATTATGATAGACTAACCCAAAATGGCAACTTAATAGAAGCAACGGATTATAAAAAAGGTATGTTACTGTACAATCAGAAAGGAGAAAAAATCACAGATGATTATTATCAAAAAATTCTTATATACGATCCCAAGATTTCAATTTTTTCAGTCAAAAAAAATAATAAATTTGGATTGATGAACAAAAGTGGAGATTTGATCAAAACTTTGTCTTATGATACGCTATATCAAGCAGGGGCTCGAGATTATTTTGTTTTTAGCCAAGACAAAAGGTTTGGAATTATGGATATTAGAGGAAAATTGATTCACACTCCTGTATTGGATAAAGTTAACAAGGTATCAAATGACAGTATTATGGTAAAAAAAGAAGGGCAATGGTTTATTTGGTCAGTAAAGGATTCGACCTATACACTAGGCCAAATGAAAAATCCAGTCTTTGAAGTTAGGCCAATTTATAAATATACTTCTTGTGCTTATATTGAAAAAGATTATAACAAAATCATAAGCTGTTCAGATATAGAATTGCTGACTTTTATGATGAAAAACTTAGTATTTCCTTATGCAGCGAAGAAAGCAAAAAAGGATGGAACAGTCCTTGTTTCTTTTACAGTGGATATAGATGGGAGTACTAAGGACCACATAGTAAAGAGTGAAAAAATCGGTTATGGCTTGGAAGAAGCAGCAATAGAAGTATGTAAAAAATTTAAATTTGAAAGACCTGCCATGTTTGAAGGGCGATTTGTTCCTTCATTTTATACTATTCCAGTAAGGTTTAAATTAGAAGGTTAACTTTGCATATTTTAATAAATTATTTACACTACATTTCAATGAGAACACATATTATTATTTAGGTCTGCTGACAATGGTACAACCAATTGATAAATAATAAATTATGTCTATAATAAACAAATTAAATGCAAACCTTTTAATTGATTTTGTCCAAAAGTCATGTACCTTGAATTACTTTTGCCTTATGCAGGCAGGCAGATACTTTTTGCATTGCCCAAAAGTAACAAAAGTCTAGTTCAAAAAGGTAACTGAATGGTGCAGCTTTTTGCATTTGAGTGATACGAAATCACTCAAAAATGAAGGCACTGATTTAAACTTAAATCAGCTAAGTGTAATGTCGTTCATTCTCGACCTGCCCATCCCTTACGGGTTCCTTCGCTTCTCGCATTGTCATGGCCCACCCACCCGTTTCACGGTTCACTCCGTCAAAGGCTTGCCGCCTTTGGTGCTTTGCACTACACTGCGTTCATATTCTCTATTGCTTGTTTTTTGAACGATAGTCTCCGTTAAACTAACAACCAAAAATAACAGCTGACTTTTTCAGCAACCCCTAATTAATTTTCAAATTTTATTACACCCATAAAAGGAAACTTTGAAGATAAATTACCTATCTTTAAACAAATCATAGAAGAAATGCCGCCATGGCAACCAGCTATCATGAGGAATGAAAAGGTTAATCTAATATATACGATCCCAGTGAAAGTTAGGTAGTGTAATTCTCCACTGATGCATCCACATGGCTATCCAACTTATCCACTACCATCCAATAGCTAATTGTAAAACAATTTATTTGTGCTCGATTCTTATTTTTTTATACCTTTACCACAAATTTTAATATGATGGGTAATCATCCTGTAAGAAATGGGCTAATAGCTGGTGGTTTATTGATTGTTTTGTCCTTATCTTTTTATTTTACAGACAAAGGAATGTTATTGCAACTAAGTGGATTGTTAGAGTTTGGTTTGGTGATATATTTTATGTACAGGTCAGTTTCTGCTACAAAAAAAGATATGAATGGTTTTATCTCTTTTGGAGAAGCATTCAAACCAGCGTGGTTGACCTACATTTTAGCTACCACCATTGTTACGCTTTTTACCTTTTTTCTTATGAATTATGTGGACCCAGGGCTGAAAGATCAGGTAAAAGATATGCAAATCCAAGCTTTTGAACAAGCTTCCGCATGGTTTAAAATTCCAGAAGCTGAGCAAACTGCTTATATAGATAGAATCCAAGATACTGATGCTTACGGTATTCAAAGTATAGCGTTTACCTTGCCCTTTTCATTTTTATTTCCTGGTGTATTTTTTGCACTCATCATGGCCCTCATCATGAAGAAAGAGCAAACATTGCCACTAACATAAAATCTATTAGCCTTGGATATATCACTTGTCATACCTTTATACAATGAAGCAGAATCGCTGCCCGAACTCCATGACTGGATTGTAAGGGTCATGCAGAAAAATGGTTACAGCTACGAAATTATTTTTATAGATGATGGCAGCAAAGATGAATCTTGGCAAGTGATTACTCAATTGAAAGCCAAAAATACTCAGGTGTATGGTGTGAGATTTAGGCGAAATTATGGCAAATCAGCTGGTTTGAATGTGGGATTTGAACATACTAAAGGCGATGTTGTCATCACCATGGATGCAGATCTTCAGGATAGCCCTGATGAGATTCCAGCATTATACGAAATGATCAAAACGCAAGGTTACGACTTAGTATCTGGTTGGAAAAAGAAGAGGTTTGATCCACTTTCCAAGACTATCCCAACGAAACTTTACAACTATGTAACAAGTAAAATGTCAGGCGTACATCTCCATGACATGAATTGTGGCTTAAAAGCCTACAGTATAGATGTTGTGAAAAATATAGAAGTCTATGGAGAGATGCACAGATACATTCCTGTCATTGCAAAATGGGCAGGATTTACCAATATCGGTGAGAAAGTAGTGCAACATCAAGCTAGGAAGTATGGTGTCACGAAGTTTGGCCTATCTAGGTTTATATATGGACCGTTAGATTTATTTTCCATTATGTTTATGGGCAAATTTGGTAAGCGGCCCATGCACTTCTTTGGCGTATTGGGTACCTTTATTTCATTCGGTGGTATTGGCCTTTTGACTTGGCTCAGTATTGAAAAAATATTTTTTAGCACTATAGGTATCGCCAATAGACCAGCCTTTTACTTGGGTATTTTGATGGTAATAGTAGGAGTGCAATTATTTATTGCAGGATTTTTGGGTGAATTGATCAGTCGTAGTGCGACTGAACGCAATAACTATAAAATCATTGCAGAGATATAGATTTGGATTGGACTTTAGGGTAGTCTTGTTTAATATTTTTTAGTCCGCCTCCAGTCAGACCGTCCTTCCATTGAATTTTGATTGGTTAAAGCCAAATTTAGTATGGTGTGCTCAATAAATTGAGGTTTTTGTCGCTCAATATTAAGATATTGGTTGAAAATTAGCGAAAATAGGGCTGATTTGACTATGATTTAGGATGTTTTTTGGCCAAAATATGGGCTCAGCCCTGTAATTACCGAGTCCGCAGCGGAGCATCAAATAAAAAACCTATAATTGTTAGTTTCTGAGCGGAACTAGTCAATAAAAGTCTAAAATTATTAGTTCCTGAAAGAAACTTAACGTCCTAATTCTATTTTTTCTAGTTTCTGATCGGAACTAATAGTAAAAAAAGTGTTTTAACAAGTTTCTGGTCGGAACATACAATTTTTATTGTATTATAGATCCAATTCAACTGGAACTACTGATAATACAATATTTAATACCGTTTCCATTACGGAGCAAGCATATCACCTAATATTATTTGTCGCTCTGTTTAGGGACAGAATAAAATTAATTTATGTCCAAAACATTGCTTTTAGGCATCTATTATATTCAATCTATCCAACTTTGCTTTTCAAATCCATGATCTTAAATCTCCTTTCTGGAATCTAGATTTACCAGATATAGCTTTTGATAGATATCCTGAATATTTATGAATAAATAGTTGGAGCCAAATCATAGAGCGCATCCTAGGTCGCTACACACGTAGTGTAACAATTGCTACACAATTTTGAATTTTTTTCTTAATTTTGCATTTTCAATCTTCAAAACAAAGTGGCAATCGACAAGTTAAGGCAAAAGATAGGAATATTAGGCGGTGGTCAATTGGGCAAAATGCTCTGTCAAGCAGGAAGCAAATTGGGGCTTGATATCCACATACTCGAAAAAGATACTTCATTTCCAGCTGCTCAAGTATGTTCAACTTTTGTTTGTGGAGATATTACAAATTATGATGATGTATTTACTTTCGGTAAAGAAATGGATATCATCACCATTGAGATCGAAAATGTAAATGTTGAAGCATTAGAAGCTTTAGAAGCATTGGGTAAAAAAGTTTATCCGCAACCAGCAGCGCTAAAAATCATCAGAGATAAAGCGAAACAAAAGATGTTTTATGAATCGGGAGATATGCCTACTTCTAATTTTGAAATATTTAAAAATAAAATTGAAATTAAAAATGCTGTAAATTCCGGTACTTTAAGCATACCATTCGTGCAGAAATTAAGAACAGATGGCTATGATGGGAAAGGTGTACATGTCGTAAGCGAGCCATCAAAACTAGAAGGTCTGCTAGATGGAGGCAGCATTGTTGAGAATATGGTAGATATTGCAAAAGAAATTGCCGTAATAGTAGCTAGAAATCCATCAGGCGAAGTGGCCGTTTATCCTCCGGTAGAAATGCACTTTCATCCAACCGCCAATTTGGTAGAATATCTTTTTTGTCCTTCAGACATTACATCAGTACAAGCTAAAGAAGCAGAAAAATTAGCCATTGAAGTGGCTTCAAGATTGGATGTGGTAGGTTTGTTGGCTGTGGAGATGTTTGTCACCAAAGACAGTGAGATATTGATAAATGAGGTAGCTCCAAGACCACACAATTCTGGTCACCATACGATAGAAGCATCAGTAACTTCTCAATATGAAATGCATTTGAGAGCTATTTTGGACTTACCTTTAGGGGATACAACATTAGTGAGACCTGCTGTTATGGTCAATTTATTGGGTGAACCTGAATATGCGGGACCAGTTATTTATAAAAATATAGCTGAATGTTTGAAATTGCCAGGTGTCTATCCACATTTATATGGAAAAAAAGAAACAAAACCTTTCCGCAAAATGGGCCATGTCACCATTGTGGGAGAAAGTTTAGAAAGCGCCATAGAAAAAGCAAAATTTGTTCAAAATACATTAAAAGTCATAGCCTGATATGTCACATCCTATCATTAGTATCATCATGGGCTCAGATTCAGATCTCCCAGTTATGCAGCAAGCAGCGGATATGCTTTCACATTTTGGCATTGGGTATGAAATGACCATCGTTTCAGCACACCGTACACCAGAAAGAATGATTGATTTCGCTCAAAATGCACATAGACGAGGCATAAAAGTCATCATTGCAGGTGCAGGTGGAGCAGCGCATTTGCCTGGCATGGTAGCAGCTATCACACCATTGCCCGTCATAGGCGTACCAGTAAAATCGTCCAACTCTATAGATGGTTGGGATTCTATTTTGTCCATTTTGCAAATGCCTGGTGGGATTCCTGTAGCTACAGTTGCGCTAAATGGTGCCAAAAATGCGGGTATTCTTGCAGCTTCGATTATTGGATCAAGTGATGCTGATATATTAAATAGAATACTGATGTATAAGGAAGCGCTTAAACAGGAAGTTTTATTAAAAGCTGACCAATTAGAACAAACCCTAAGTAATATAAACAAACAATAACATATTTCATAATCAAAACTTGTGTCAAGCCAAGTTAAAAAATATTAAGCAGTGTCTAAGAGAAATTTTATTTTAAATGCATTCATGAAAAAATGCCCAAGGTGTCAGGAAGGAGATTTATTTGTCAAACCTTTTGAATTTTCTAAACCAGTAAATATGCCTGAAAATTGTCCTGTGTGTAACCAAAAATTTGAGCCAGAGCCTGGTTTTTATTATGGCTCGATGTTTCTATCGTATATTTTTTCTGCATTTTTCTTTTTAGGAATCATAGGTCTATGTTTGATTGTGTTTAAGATGAGTTTGAATGCAGCTATGGGTGTTTTACTATTGATCGCAGCGCTGACTTATATGTTTTTTTTGAGAATGTCTAGGTCTATTTGGATTAATCTGATGATAAAGTATGACCCAAAAGCAAAGGAAAATAAATCTGCAAAGTCATTTGGGTATTAAAAGTATGTTTAAATTATTTTATGGCTGAGTATCAAGGCTGCTTTTTATTGTTTTTCACAATGAAAAAATAAGTCCACTCTTAAAAGTCAAAGATGATGAAAAGTCATTAAGACTCCAAGATTCTAAGGTTTATAAAGTATTGATTATTAACTATATGGAATTTGTTTTTTTTTTTTTTTTTGTGCCTTTGTGGCAAAATTATACTTTTCGGAGTTGACTCAAAATTAAGTTTTAAGAAAAAGTTATCAAAATTTGTCGTTCGTAATTAAATATAAATGGTCAATAGATTCAATAGATTAACTTCCAAAGAGTGGCTTCCTTTTCAGAAGTCTTGGTTTCGATATGAATCTGAAGAAAAGTTGTATGTAGAAAACCTGCGATTTTTTTGCAAAGCAGAACCAACTGAAGAAGCCGTGTATTATCAAGGCAATCATTTAGATTTGGTGAAAGAGTTGGCTTTAGGTCAAGATATCCAATTGGTTGATAAAGATAGTTTTACATCACAATCTCTACAATTTGCATTATTGGATTTGAGGGAAGATGTTTATCAACTAAATAGTATTGATGATTATAACAGCTATAGAGAAACGGTATTGGATATTGCAGAAAAGATATATAATCAACTCATACATCGACGTTTTTTATGTATCTTTATTCCCAATATTCAAACAGCAGATAGATATTATCCTTATGCGTGGGATTTAGGATTACAATTATCATCGCTATTTAGTCTCAAAGATGAAAAAATAGCTTGTATGCCAGAAAGCATTGATGTACAAGATATGTATTTCCAGCCACCCAATCAAACATTTTATGCGCTATATTTTCGTAAAGATGAAAATTCAGGTGGCCAATTGGTGGAGAGAAAACATAATCTATTCCAATCTCATCATAAGGATCTTAATGTTAGAAAATTTCAGAATAAAATTCCTTCATGGTTTATACTAAAGCCAGCACCACGCAAAAAGGATGAGGTACTGCATCCGGCCAAATATCCTGAAGATTTAGTCACAATGTTTGTGTATGAATTTACGGAGGAAGATGCCAATATTCTTGATCCTATGTCAGGCACAGGAAGCACACAAGTAGCTTCATTAAAAGCAGGTAGAAATGCTTATGGTACTGAATTAAGTGATTTTTTTGCAGAGATTGCTCAGAAGCGTTGTCAAAATTTAGTACAACCTACTCAAGCAGATATGTTTTTGCCAGCTAATAAGCAGCAGTTTAAACTAATTAACAAAGACGCTCGTTTGATATCGGTTGGTGATTTTCCCTTGATTGATTACTTGATCACATCACCACCATATTGGGATATGCTCAATATGAAGGGAGCAGAAAACCAAGCAAAAAGACTAGAAAAAGGATTGCAAACCAATTATTCAGAAAGTCGCGATGATTTGGGTAATATTGCTGATTACGAGTCGTTTATATCTGATTTGGTTCAAGTTTATATCAATGTTTTGGATGTAATGAAATCAGGAAGTCACCTTACCATCGTAGTTAAAAATATTAAGAAAAAAGGGCGTAATTATCCATTTGCATGGGATTTGGCGGATAAACTGATGACACATTTGGACTTGTTGCCAGAGGTTTTTTGGTGCCAAGATGATATTAATTTAGCGCCTTATGGGTATGGCAATACTTTTGTTAGCAATACATTTCATCAATATTGTCTCAATTTTAGAAAGCCCTAATTTATTGGAAGTTTGATCTTATCATTATCACATGCCTCTACGACGCATCTCTTTATCTATCAATGTCAATTCTCGGCTCATCTCTCCTGTCACAGATGAGTTTTCTTCAGTTCTTCTTATGAGATAAGGTATCACATCTTTGATAGGACCATAGACAACATATTTTGCAGCATTATAGCCCGCATTAGCTAGGTTGAAGGTTAAGTTATCGCTCATTCCATACAGCTGGCAGAAATTGATGTGCGGATGATTATGTGGCAGACCTTTTTGATGAATTAATTGGGCTTGGAGCATATTGCTAGCAGCATTATGAGAAGCACAGCAAGATGATATGGTTTCATGATGGTCCATACAATATGTTATGGCATCGTCATAGTCTTTGTCTGTGGCAGCTTTGTCAGGTTGTATCGGAGAAGGATATCCTTTCTCAACTGCTCTCAATCTTTCTTTATCCATGTAAGCACCTCTTACCATTTTTGCACCTAACAATACACTTTTTTCTAAGCATTTTTGATGATCTCTTTTGAGATGTTCAAGCTTGTGAATATTGTAAAGTTGGTAAGTATTATAAACGGTTGCACGGTCTTTATTATATTTCTCCATCATTTGCATCACCAAATCATCTATCGGATCTTGAATCCAACTTTCTTCTGCATCTACAAATATGCTGATGCCGAGTTCTTTTGCTCTACTACAGATCTCATCTACACGTTCATACAAATGCTGAAATTTTCGTTGATCGCCTTCAGAAAGTTTTTCTTTATTATGCAGTTTTTCTAAAATAACATTATCTACAAGACCAGTTATCTTAGTGCTGACTACAGGAGAAGAGTTGTTGGAAGCAGCCATTTCTATGGCCTTTAATGTTTCTTCCATGGCGGTATCCAAGTCGTCTTCATCACTTTTGCCTTCCGCGCCATAATCGAGTATGGTTAGTGTGTCATATTCATAAAGTTTGTCTATGACAGATTGGCAATCAAGTAAAGTTTCACCACCACAAAACTGTGGGAAAATGGTGTTTCTTACTACAGTTTCTGTAAATGGCAATCTGAATCTAATGGCAAAAAGGCCAATTTTTGAACCTATTTTTACTAGATTTTGGTTATTCATCCACTTAAACAACCAAGCAGTTTTTTTTAGCTCTTTGTCAGATTTATTGGAAAATGCAATTTCCGTATTGGAAAAGTCAAGTTTTAGATTAGGGTCGGGCTCACTCATAAGGTTGGTTAAATTATATTTGGTTCCAGATTTGCCATGCTTTTTCAGCTTGAAGGATTAGCATATCATAACCGTTTTTGATTTTACATCCTTTTTTTAATCCTTCGCTCAAAAATATGGTTTTTTTGGGATTATACACAAGGTCATACAAAAAATATTTTTTATCGAGCCATTGATAGGGTATTTGTGGCCTGCTATTGATGGTCGGAGCCATACCCAAAGGTGTTGTATTGATGATCAAATTGACTTCAGAAAATATTTGTTCTGTCAGATCTTCATACGTAATATCTCCTTTTTTTCGACTTACCATCAGGTAGGGAATGGCTAATTTCACTAACACAAATTTTACTGCTTTTGCTGCACCTCCTGTACCAAGGATTAAAGCTTGGGTTATATTTTTAGGGTTTTCAATTAAATCAAGTAAAGATTTTTCAAAACCAAAAACATCGGTATTGTAACCTTTGGTTTTACCGTTATGGAAGGCTATGGTATTAACAGCACCAATAGTTTGTGCGCCTTGATCGATCTCATCTAAAAGTGGTATGATACTTTCTTTGTAAGGAATGGTTACATTAAGACCAGCAAAGGCATTATTTTGGATTAATGTATAAAAATCATTGACATCTTCCATCGGATAGGCGGCATAATGAGCGGCTATGCCTTCTTGTTCAAACTTTGTATTAAAGTAAGTTGGAGAAAAGGAGTGGGAGAGGGGATAGCCTATAAGACCATATTGTTTTGTCATATCTATCTAATTGCAGTCACAAAAATCATTGACATGAGAAATCAGATCTGGGAAGAAATCATTAAAATGTGCATTCAAAGTTTCATAATGGGATGCCATATCGACATGGGCTGTGAGGAAACTGTGGTCAAAACTAGCTCTCCTTCCTACTCTTTCAAACGTTTTAATAAGTCTTTCTTCATTTTTACAACTCATCAAGAAGTCGTCATCGATCATTCTGGGCAATAATTCCTTCAACTTAAAAGGTAAGTTGTCACGCTTGCTTTCTAACATTTCATATATTCTTTGCGTGAATGAGTTGATATTTTCCTCAGAATATTTTCCCAATTTTTGGTGAGAAAATAGTCAAACAATATATCTAATGTCACAGGTGCATATTTACGCTGTGTGGGATGAAGCAACCTTACTGCTTGTCTTACGTTTTCATGTTCATCGGTAAAGGCATCTATTTTTTTGTGCAAAGCAATTCCGCTTAAAATATTAGGAGAGTTTATCTTTTTGATGTCTGCTCTTGTGATGAAATCTGCCATAAAATTGCCAGCGAGAAGATCTGCATCTTTACATGATAAGAAAGTGTGAGCTAGATGATTCAATAATTGTGGATTTTTTTTTAAATATACTATTTCTAGTCTTAAGATATACACTTACCAGAAAAATAAGAGTCATGTATTCTAAATTCGACAGATCTCATTTATGACATTTTTGCAAAAGCTTCTTTTAAAAGTGGTCATGATGTCAGCTTTTATGTTGAATGAAATCAATGTCTTTATTGCGTTGTGATTTGGTGATATCAAATACATTAACTCTTTAAACAAAGAGCCAAGAATCATTCTGCCTTATCGCAAACGCAAATTACGAGATCTTTTTATATTTTCTAAGGATTTTTTCTATTTCATCCACAGTAAGATTTGTATATTTAGCAATCTGGTGGAAAGGTATTTTATCATCGAAAAGAGCTATTACAATTTCTATTTGTTTTTTCAATTCACCTTTTTGGATACCAATTTGCTCTCCTTCTTGTCTTCCAATTTGCTCTCCTTCTTGTCTTCCAATTTGCTCTCCTTCTTGTCTAATTCTACTATAAGTGGTCATGATGTCATCTTTTATTTTGGATGGTATGGATTCTATTGCTTTATTAAGGTCTGTTTTTGTGATATCAGATACATTTACCACATAAACAAAGAGCTGCTCCAAAAAGTTTCCTCGGTCTTTTGTTTCTGAAAACAAGGTGAATATCCGTAGGAAATCATCTGCCAATTTGATAGGATCAAAAGCATGGCGTTGTGCCATCACAGCAGCTGCCATCATACCATTTCTTATATTCTCTATATTATCACAAGAGAGCGATCTTAGTGCAATAAAGATATGTTTGATGGTAGGAATATATTCACTTAGTGTACCGCTCAATTTTGGGAATAACGACGAAAGATTCGGGTCTTTCCATTGTTTTTTGCCTTGATAATAGATAAGCGGTATGATGAGTTTGAGCGGTTTTTTGTCAGAAATACACTTGAAATAGTGAGAAAACAGGTAGTGTCCCACTTGTATAAGCACATACTTATCAGGGGAAGACTTGTGCTCGAAAAGTAAGACTAAATCTACAGGCTCCTGATCTAATGTTCTGACTTCAAATACAATGTCTGAAAAATGCTCACTGAGATCTTCTTGGATATAGGATTCTTGCGTGACTTTGAGAGAGTACACATCAATTTCTTTGAGCAATGAATCAGGCAAAAATCGTTCAAAAAAGGAGATGGCTCTGTCAGAATCAGAGAAGGATGCTTTGACAAATTTGTCATGCAAATGGTGTGTCTTCTTTGACATAAGATTAAGAGATATTCTCTAATATTGGTTCATGCTTTAAAGATCTAAAATCTACGGCACTTACACCAGAAACTCCAGGCTCCACCATATATACACCATACAACACATTGACTTCTGCCATTGTTGATTTGTTATGGGTGACAATGATGAATTGAGATTCTTTACTGAATTTCTGAATGATTTTGTTGAATTTCTGGATATTGGCATCGTCTAAGGGTGCATCTACTTCATCAAAAATACAGAATGGCGCGGGTTTAAGTAAATATAGTGCAAAAAGAAGTGCTGTTGCGGTAAGTGTTTTTTCTCCACCGGACAGTTGACTTAACGATTTTGGTTTTTTACCTTTTGGCTTGGCGATAATTTCTATATCGGACTCCAATGGATTGGCTGGGTCTAAGAGAATGAGATCGCAAGTATCATCTTCTGTAAATAAACTCCTGAACACTTCAATAAAACTTTCTCTTACCTTCTCAAAAGCTTCCATAAACTGAACAGTAGCAGTTTGTTCTATTTCTTTCATGGTGTCCATCAGACTATCTTTAGCTTCCAGTATGTCTTTACGTTGGACATTTATATTGTCATACCGATCTTTCATTTCATTATATGCTTCTACAGCTAGTGGATTGATGTCTCCGTAAGATTGCATTTTGACTTTTATCTTGTCCAACTCCTCAGTAAGTTGTTCATAATTTATTCCTTGCTCAGGCTCCTGATTGACTATATCATTGACTGAAATATTAAATTCTATCCGCAATCGTTCACCTACAGCTTGGATCTGGAATTTCTGTTCCGTAAACTGATCCTTAAGATTTTGGATTGTATGTTGGAGTTGAGATTGGATTTTTGCAAGATTACGTATTGCATCATCTAGCTCATTGATGGTGTTTCTGGCTTTGAAGAAATCTTGCTCTGCTTCACTGAGAGTTGACTGGAAGTTCTTTTTTTCTAAATAATAGGTCTGCAATTCAGACTCTAATTGTATGAGTTGATCTTCAATATCTATACGCTCTCTATCTTCCGACAAGAGTCTTTGTTTGTCATTTTGTGTTTTTAATGATAATTCAGACACTTTTAGGTCACGAAATTCTTTATCTTTTACAAAATTGCCAATCAAATTTTGATGTCTAATCAAGGCAATATTGTCATTGTTAAACTGCTCTGATGCAGATGACATTTTTTCGCTTAGTTGGTCGATGTCGTTATTTTTGCCATCTTCAGGTTTATCCAGATCTGTTACCCTTTGTTTGAGTGATTTCATTTGCTGATCTGCCATGGACATCCTGCTCTTTATGTCTCTGATTTGTTCTTTGGCTGTTTTTATTTTTAAATCGCTTTCATTTTTGAACTGATGATAGGAGTCTATTTGATGTCGCACTCTGATACGATCTTGCTCAATGAGTTGTATTTCTTTTTTAATTTTATCAATGATGCTATTGAAGTCGGAAGACTTGATAGTTGCGAGTTCCTTTTTGACTTCAGTAAGGTTATTAGACAATTCTATTTTTGCTGCAGCACTTTCTTCGAGAAATGTTGCTAACTTTTCTAGGTTTTGTTTTCTACCTATCTTTTTACCTTCGAAAAGGCCCACTGATCCACCAGAAATACTAAATCCTTGCTTTAAAAAAGTGCCAGAAGCAGAGATGATGGTGATGGCTTGGTCACTTCCTTGATATTGATCAATATCCCCTCCGAAGATATATACATTCGATAATAAAGCATGGAGTAAAGTTTTGTATTTGTCGGCACATTGGATCACATCTACGGCACTGATAAGACCATTTTCTTTGATAGAGGTATTTTTAGGAGCATGGACTAATTGGTCCAGTAAAAAGAAATTAGCTTTACCCTTTTGTGAGTTTTTCAGCAAGGTAATACCTTGTATTGCTTCTTTTACATCATTAACTATGAAGTAGTTAAGGTATTGGTCCAAGAATAACTCAATTGGAGCTTTGTATTGTTCCTGTACATCAAGAATATCTGAAAGTAAGATCAAATCCTTTTTCCAATGATCATTTAAAAATTTTATAGACTCAGGAAAACCTTCAAAATTGTCGATCATGCTTTTGAGCAAATCATATTCATTTTGTTTGGAGTCTATATTTCGATTGATTTTATTTAGTTCTTCCTGCATTCGGTCTCGCTTAGATTCCAAATCAGCAATCTTCTGTTTTCTGTTTTCTTCATTTTCTTGGAGAGTCGCCAATTCCTTTTCCTTGACCATAAAGTTATTATTGTAACCTTCTAGTTGGTCGTTGGCTCGTGAAAATTCTTTTTCTCTAGATTGTATAGACTCATTGATCCGGAATATTTCTCTTTCGTTATTCTCTATGGAATTTCGAAGGATTGCAATGTTTTTTTCTATATCAAAAACTTGCCGCTCTAATTCTTGCTTTTCTTTTTGACGAATATCAAAACTTAACTTAGCGGTATTATATTCATTTTTGATTTCATCATATACTTCTTTAGATTTCAATAGCGTACTTCTGATGATCTCCAATTGGGCATTTTCTGTAAGGATTCGTTGGTCAAGTGTTATGGAATCCGTCTTAGCTTTTTCTAGTTCTGCTTCGTTTTCAAATATATTTTTATTGAGTTGTTCTTTATTTTGTTTTTTAAAACCCAATTTTTGAGTCAATAATCCTTTTTCACTTTCCCTTGACCTGATTTGATATACGAGCTCATTGAGCTTTTTCTGATGGTCAGATAGAGCCATCTCCTTATCAAGATTGGCTTTTTTCTCTTTTTCGAGCTGAGCTTGTTGTTTGAGCAGTATGGTATCATTTGCTCTATAAGTATCTTGATCTTTGAGCAATTGCTCAGATATGCCTTTATATTTTTGTTTGAGATGTTGTATAGAGAATACCGCATGTTTTATGCTCATCTCTTTATATTCTGCTTTTAGGTCCAAGTATTTTTGAGTACGTTTAGCCTGCTTTTCTAGAGTTTTTAGATTGCCTTCTATTTCGAACAGTAGGTCATCTATCCGATTTAGATCTTCTGTGGCACTCTTTAATTTGCTTAGTGTTTCTCTTTTTCTTATTTTATATTTAGAAACTCCAGCGGCTTGTTCGAACATCCTACATCTCGAATGTTCTTTGTCTGCAAGGATATCATCTACCATTCCGAGTGCAATGATGGCATAAGAGTTGGAGCCAATTCCCGTGTCAAGAAAGAGCGAATTGATATCTTTCAGGCGGCATACTACATTGTTGAGTTTGTATTCAGACTCTCCAGACCTGTACAAAGTCCTTGATATGGTCACAGTTTGATACTCGGTAGGAAGTAGGTTTTTATTGTTGTCAAAGGTTAGAGCCACCATGGCAGTGGCTGCTTCTTTTTTGGTTTTGGTACCATTAAATATAACATCAGACATGGCTTCTAAACGTAGCTCTTTACTTTTTTGCTCACCAAGTACCCATCTGATGGCATCTACAATATTGGATTTTCCTGACCCATTAGGTCCGACGACACCGATCACATCTTCACTAAAATTGAGTATAGTGTCGTTTGCAAAACTTTTAAATCCTTTAATTTGGAGGCTCTTCAATCTCATACTGCGGCAAAGGTAAAAAAATAATTGCGAAGAAGAGCGGTTGGTTTTAGCTAATTTGTATAAAAAAAGTGGATAAAGACTTAAATTCTAATCTTTTTTGATAAAATCATAGCATAACATGAAACTTTTTTTTGTAATATGATATTTAAGGTCTAATATTGTGCGATTTTTTGAAAAACAAGAAGAATATGTCTATACCAACAAGTGTAACCACCCGATACAGCGATGATGAGCTGAAGGAATTTAAAGATATCATAGATGCAAAGCTTGAAAAAGCACGAAGTCAATACGCTAGTTTGAAAGAGCAGCTGAAAGATATCACCGAAAACAATAATGATGATTTTGCGAAAGATATTACAGATTTTTCTTCTATCCAGTCGGAAGTAGAAATGTTAAATAACATGGCCAATCATCAGCGTAAATACATCCAAGATTTGGAAAATGCGCTTATTAGAATTAATAATAAATCCTACGGGATTTGTGTAGTTTCTGGTGAGCTGATTGACAAAAAAAGGCTTATGGCTGTACCTACTACTACAAAGTCTGTTACGGCTAAAACGTTATCTGAAATGAAGGATGTACAGATGCCAAAAGAAAGAGCACGAGGATTTGATGACTTGGAAGAAGCAGAGGATGATAAACCTGCTAGAAAGCCTGAACCAAGAAAACCAGTGATTATCACAAAAGTTATTAAAAAACCTAGTGCAGTTAAAGCTGTGGCTGAATTGGATGATGATGATTTGGATAAAATCTTCTCTGAACTTGATGTCATTAAAGAATTGGATGAAGCTGACTTGGGTCTTGATGATGATGATGACTCATTCGCTGACGATGAAGATTTAGACATGATAGCTGATGATGAACCAGACGATTATGATGAAGAAGATATGGAGTAAAAAATAGATATCTATTAAAGAAAAGACGTATTCAGTTATGGGTACGTCTTTTTTTTTATTACTTAATATGGGAAAGGAGATTTTAATTTTAACCGATATTTGGGGATACAATCATCAAAAATGGATGGATCATTATGTTAGGTATTATGAAAAAAAATATAAAGTGATAGTTTTTGATGTAATAGAATTAGGGGAGATATGCACATCCGATTTTAATGAAGAAAAGATTCACACTCAGTTTATAAACTTCGGAATAGACAAAGCAGTTGATAATTTATTCTTTAGAAAATCTTCGGCATTAGCCATTATTGGGTTTAGCATTGGTGGACTAATAGCTTGGAAAGCATGCTTAAGAGGAATGGTTGTAGATAATTTAATTTTGGTATCTTCCACGAGATTAAGATTTGAAGTAGAAAAACCAAACTGCCATTTGCAATTATTTTTTGGCAGTAAAGATCCATATATACCCGATACTATTTGGTTTAACAATTTGGATATCATACCTGAAATATTCGAAAATCACCATCACGAAATCTATAGGGACTTTGTGCTGATCCCATATCTTTTAGAAAAGATAAGAATTTACTAAATCACATATAAAACCAGGTTTTCAAAGATTTCAACCTTTAAAATCATTTTAGGTTCTTTATTCATATATCTTTGTCCAATATTTTTTTGCTAAATGTTTATTTTAAATTCACGAATCAAGATTTTGTGTAAGTTGTATGGGCTATTGCTAATAGTATATACTGCTTGCCGTATTATATTTATTAGTTTTAATAGAGCAGATTTTGACGAATCAATACACCAAGCATTTACCAATGTTATGTTTAATGGTTTAAGATTTGATTTGTCTGCTGTACTTCTAACCAACCTAGTTTTTACTATATTATATTTATTCCCCTATCATCTGATACAAAATAGTAAAGTTTATCAATCTGTTCTTAAAGTTATATTCCTTAGTATCAATAGCTTTTTTATTGCCTTAAATCTCATAGATGTTGCTTATTTCCCTTTTGTTCAAAAAAGATTGCAAAATGATGCTTTGCTTTTTGCTACAGGTGATAAAGGGACAGAAGCAATGGGCATGATACCAACTTTTTTAGGTCAAAATTGGCTTTTGTTACTTTTATATTTTGTTTTCATCTGGCTTTTATTTACTTTATATAATAAAATTATAAATCCAATATCGCGAACCAAGGTATCCATCAGCTTCGCAAATATTGTGATCATTATTCTGGTCTTGGGACTGAATGTCTTAGGAATTAGAGGTGGCTTGCAATTGCGGCCTATTGGTGTTTTAGATGCATCAAATGTTGCCGGTGTCACAAATGCACCTTTTGTACTCAATTCAACTTTCTCAGTATTGAGAACTTGGCAAAAAAACAAGATAACAGAAAAAAAATATTTTAAAAATGTAGATTTTGCTAGCTGTGACTCACCTATTAAGGTAATAAATACTATTAGTTCGCTTTCGCAAGAGAGGGTGAATATTGTTGTCATAATGGTAGAGAGTCTTTCAAAGCAATATCTTTCTTATTATGGCGGTTATGGTCATACACCATTCCTTGATTCATTGATGTGTCAAAGTATGGTTTTTGACAATGCCTACGCCAATGCTCGTGAGTCGGTGCAAGGAGTTCCTTCGGTGTTATCATCATTGCCATCATGGATGGATGAGTCTTATATTTTTTCAAGATACGCAACCAATAAGGTAAGCTCGTTAGCATCTGTTTTGAAAAAATATGACTACAGTTCATCTTTTTTTCATGGTGCTTCATCAGGTTCTATGGGCTTTTATTCTTTTACAAAAGCCGTTGGCTTTGAGCAATATTTTGGTCGAGAAGATTATAATAACGAACAGCATTTTGATGGCTCGTGGGGTATTTGGGATCATAAATTTTTACCTTTTATGGCAGATCGATTGTCAAAAACAAAAGAGCCATTTATCTCTGCAATATTAACTTTAAACACCCATCACCCATTTTTAGTACCTAAGGAGTTTAAGGTCTTAAAGCCATCTAAAAAGTATCCTATCTTGAATTCTTTGCAATACATGGATAAATCATTGTCCCAATTTTTTGATAAGATCAAAAATGAAGATTGGTATGAAAGAACATTATTTGTAATAACAGCCGATCATACAGGACCTAATATTACATCCAAAAGGACATCCCTGATAGATTATAGTATTCCAATAATCTTTTTTAGGCCAGATGGTAGTTTGAAAGGATCTTCTGATAGATTGATGGCGCAAATTGATATTATGCCTTCTATACTTCACTTAGTAGGTATCAAAGATTCTATTTTCACTTTTGGCCATGACATATTTGACCCATCCTGTGATGCTAAAATAGTCAATTACAAGATGGGCATTTACCACTATACTAATGAAATTTTCCATTTGTATTTTGATGGCGAAAAATCTTTGGCACTATTCAATTGGCACGTTGATCCGCTTTTGAAAAAAAACCTGGTGAATGAGAAGAAACATAAAGTTGCGCTTCTTGCAATGGAGGATGATCTAAAAAAAGCTATTCAATCATATCAAGATGCTATCATCAACAATAAAATGTCCGTAGATGCATACACAAAATAGAAACCTGAGTCTATATTTTCCCTTTAGGCTATTTGTCTTTTATCTTGTTGGGTTGACTTTTTGGAAACTGGTTTTTATATGGTACAATGAAGTCCCCAATGTGTTGAATTCTATCATTGAAGGGTTTAGATTAGATTTTTCAATGATTTGTGGTGTGTTTTTAGTTGGATATATCCCATACATTTTGTATCATATTTTTGGCTGGAGCCTTTTGCTTAATGTTACCAAATATTTGCATATTATGTTATGGTTGGTAGTTTGTGTTATTGAGTTTTCGTCATTATTGATATATAAAGAATGGGGAAGCACTTTAGATAGCCGAGCCATCTCTTATTTGCAACATCCACAGGAAGCCTGGGCTTCCGTTAGAGATTTTATCCCAATCTTGCCCATATTTTTTAGTTTGGTCATAGTGGTTTCTGGAGTAAAGCGACTTTTAATGTTATTCAGAGGATGGTCACCTACAAGATCATATTATCTCCAAACCATTCCTTTTTTGATCTTAATTGGGCCAATTGCTTTTTTGGGTTTGCGAGGTGGATGGCAAAAATTACCTATCGTACCTTCTGATGCTTTTTATTCTTCAGATATGAGAAACAATTTTGCCGCTACCAATAAAACTTGGTACTTTATATATTCTTTAAAAAAAACATCAAAACAAGAAACCTTCTATTCTGAAAATGAAATACAAGCTTATTCTCAAAAATATTTCAAAAATACATGTGATATTGATACCTTTTCTAACTTATGGGAAAACAAAAACATCATATTTTTAATTGCAGAAGGTTGGTCAGCAGACATGGTAGGTTACTTATATGGTAATGAAAATGTTACACCGTTTTTTGATTCTCTAAGTAATGAAAGCATAAGATTTACTAATGCTTTTTCTACAGGTTTCAGGACAGATCAGGGTTTGATGAGTATTATTAGTGGCATACCATCCATACAGAGTACAAACATGCCAAATGTAATCGATAAGGTTAAAAACTATCCATCTTTACCTTTGGCTATGAAGTCAATGGGTAGGGCTACCTCATTTATTTATGGTGGCGATCTTAATTTTTCAAATCTTTATAACTATCTTACTGTCATGGGTTTTGATACCATAATCAAGGACAGTGATTTCAATGAAGCTGATTTAATCACTGCATGGGGCATACCTGACCACATAACTACAGAAAAAGCGGTGGATGTCATAAGTAGTCATAAAAGGTTGTTTTTCAGTACAGTATTACTATTGAGTTCACATGCTCCTTTTGATGTGCCTATAACCAATGAATTTACAAAACTAAAGGGACACCAATCCCAATATAAATCTTCTGTCAGATACAGTGACATGGCATTGCAACGCTTTTTTCATCTTGCCAAATCAAAATCTTGGTATAACAATGCAGTTTTTATTATAACATCAGATCATGGGAGTACCCACTCTGGTTGGGCCGGGATGGAGGATCATAACAGGTTCAGGATACCTTTACTAGTTTTTGAGCCTCAAAAAACAATGAAAATAGAGAATCAAGAGAATACTATTCCTTGCAATCATTTCGATTTACCTAAAAGCGTTTGTAAATTGACTGGAGCCAATGATTCTACTTTTATTTTTGGAAGAGATATATTTTGTTCAGATCAAAGTCGAAAGGCATATTGGAATGTTGATGTAGCAGCGGGCTTTTATGGAGTGTCAGAAAATGATGTTTCTACGCTTGCTATTAAAAATGATACCATCACTCATGAATCTATTTTATTTTTGGATATGATAAAGTCCTGGTTTAATACTTTAAGATAGTGGAAGAAAGATAGGTGAGTTTGTAAAAATTTGAGCGGTATATTTTTTATAGAATATTAAAAAAAAAAAATACATTTTTGCCAACCTATAGATAAATAAATGTAGTCTTTACGATTGTTGAATTCATTGATTATCTTAACACCTAAAAATTAAAAAATGAAAAAAGGACTTTTTTTGTTAACTTTATTATGGATGGTATTTATAGCTTCATGTACAAAAGACAAGTGTACCAATGAAATGACTTATAGTCTTATAGAGCCTGTGTATGTATTGCCTGATAGTTTGAGTCAGCCTGCTGAAAGTCAAGCTCCAAGGAAAGTTCAAAATCCTGGTAAAATCTATTTTTATAAAGACTATATTTTTATCAATGAGCCACGTGAAGGATTTCATGTGATAAATAATGAAGACCCTGCTAATCCTATCAATGAACAATTTATTGCCATCAAAGGCAATGTGGATATTGCAGTAATGAATGACTATCTTTATGCTGATGCATACACCGATTTAGTTATTTTAGACCTAAAGAATGTACGCGCTATCACCCAAATCAATAGGAAGCCTGATATATTTAAAAGCTATTACCATCAATACGCAAATGGATATATTTTATCGCATTATAAAGAGACCAAAGTCCAACAAACACTTGACTGCTCTAATGTTAATTTCGGGAAACCATACTATGAAGATGCTTTGGGTTTGTTTTATGACAAAAGTAATTCATTAAGTTCTACTTCTGGTAGTATTGTTTTACCATCCCAAGTTGGAAAAGGTGGTTCAATGGCTAGAATCACAATCAATAAAGGTTACATATATACAATAGGACAAAGCGAAATTTTTGCGCTCCAAATTCATAATAATGGGTCGGTTTCAGACCCTACACATACATCTCTGCCTTGGGGTATTGAGACAATTTTTCCATATAAAGAATATTTATTTATTGGAGCAGCTGCTGGTATGCATATTTTATCTTTAGAGAATCCATCCATACCAAAACTTGCATCCACTTTTGAACATGCACGGGCTTGTGATCCGGTGGTTGTGCAAGATGATATAGCTTATGTTACCTTGAGAGATGGAACCGAATGTCAAGGTTTCGTCAATCAACTCGATGTAATAGATGTGAAAGATATTTTAAAGCCGAAATATATGTATTCACACAAAATGTCTCACCCTCATGGTTTGGCTGTGGAAGGCGATTATTTATATCTTTGTGAAGGGAAGCATGGGCTTAAAGTATTCGATATCAAGGATAAAGCAAAAATAAGTGCCAATCAAGTAGGACATTACCAAGGATTTCATGCTTGGGATGCCATTTCATTGACTGGACATTCATTGCTCATTATTGGTGAAGATGGATTAAGGCAGTATGACCACAAAGACCCAAATAATTTAGTATTACTCAGCAAGATAGGAAAATGATGCGAATAATTTCAATTTTATTAGTTTGTATATTAGCTTGGTTTTTAGACAGTAAGATGGTCTATGGGCAAAGCGATACGTTGTTCAAAGATGTTATTATTCTTAACAATGGGTATGCTTTTAAATGTGAAATACTTTTTGCAGATCAATATGGAATCACATTGAATACCAAGAAAGGTGACTCGATATTTTATCCCCATGAGATCATCAAAATGGTGAAACAAGCAGATAAAATTTTACTTCCAAAACCAGATAAATCTACTTCATTGGCACAAGTCTGGAACGGATGCTTACAAGTAGGATTAGGTTCTGGTGGCCAAAGTGACAAATTATTTTCAACACTGATATTGGATGCAGGCATAAAAGTCAAACTTTTTAAGAGTTCCAATCTACACTATTTACGATCAAATCTTGCTTTGGTCAATTTTAAAGGTTTTTCCAACATCAGTACTTTGAATTGGACAGGTGGATACCAATTGAAACTTATGGACAAAGTAGTCTCACCTTACATATTTGGAGATCTTGGATATGGTTTGGGATTAAATCTTGATAATGAATCAGACCAAGGTGATCCTAAATCCACTGGAGGTAATACTTATTCTTTTGGTATGGGATTGCTTTTTAGTTCTAGTTACGTCAAATCTTGGGATGTTAGTATGGGCTATCTTTCGCAAAAAACAAAAAAAGATTATAATTTTTCATGGCAAAACAATACAATATACCAAGATTTCAATAGAATTTACTTTAAAATAGGTGTTAATTTTTAGTGTAAATAAAGATAGATGTGATACTTTTGCGTCTTTTACACAAATCAATTAAGTATCATGGCACTTCAGCAGGAATTCGAAGTACAAGGCAATTTTTTATTTAAGTATAGGAGTCACCTTCCTTTGGTCTTGCTTCCGATTGCATTTTGGGTCATCAGTTATATGATACAAAGGAGTCCGCAATTATTCAGCACTTCAGATTTGACACTATTGGAGATACTCGCTATAGCATCATGTTTGTTGGGATTGCTTATAAGAATTTTTACAGTCGGTTATACACCCAAAAATACTTCTGGAAGAAATACTGCCCAAGGACAAGTAGCTGATCGAGTCAATACCACTGGAATTTATAGCATAGTAAGGCACCCTTTGTATTTGGGCAACTATTTCATGTGGTTAGGTATAGCCATTTTGACAGGAGAACTTTGGTTTTTGATAGCATTCACTATGGGCTATTGGGTATATTATGAACGCATCATGTATGCAGAGGAGCAGTTTCTTACCAATAAATTTGGAAATATTTATAGTACATGGGCCGCAAAAACGCCTGCATTTATCCCTGCTTTTACCAAATGGGATAACCCAGATCTAAGCTTTAGTTGGAAAAAAGTACTTAAAAAAGAGAAAAATGGACTTTTTGCCATTTTCCTACTTGTGTTTATTTTTAACTGCTGGACGCAATGGTTGAGCACAGGTGATTACATGACTCAAAAAACTTGGAGTTTGTATGTTATGGTGGCAACGGGTGTACTTTATTTTATACTTAAATTTATTAAATCAGGTACAACTTGGTTAGATGAAGAAGGTCGCTAATTCAGATATCTTTATAATTTTTGAAGATTAGTTGATCAGCATTATGAAATAAGAGTATGTTTAAATAAAAATCTTAGTTGCTAACCAATAGGTTATGGTTCTGACGATTAAAGAATTTAGTGCACTAATCGATGAAGTTATTTTCAAGTTAGGTTCATAAGATATTGATTATAAGGCAATAAAAATTTAAACATACTCTTAGCCTTATAAATATATAATTTTATCTATTTTTGCAGCGTAATCAAAAATAGATAAATGGCAAATGTAAAAGTAGGCTTAGTGCAAATGAGTTGTGTCAAAGATACTAAAGCAAATCTGCATAAAGCTATAGATGGCATTAGAAAAGCGGCCCATGATGGCGCTAAGATTGTCTGTTTGCAGGAATTGTTTACTTCATTATATTTTTGTGATGTAGAAGACTACGACAATTTTGAATTGGCTGAGACCATTCCAGGTCCATCTACAGATGTACTTTCTAAAGTGGCGAAAGAACTAAATGTGGTCATAATTGCTTCTTTATTTGAAAAACGTGCTGCAGGTTTGTACCATAATACAACTGCTATTTTAGATGCAGATGGCAGTTATCTCGGGAAATATCGCAAAATGCACATTCCTGATGATCCTGCATTTTATGAGAAATTTTATTTTACGCCAGGAGATTTAGGATATAAAGTGTTCCAAACGAAATATGCTAAAATCGGGGTTTTGATATGTTGGGATCAATGGTATCCTGAAGCGAGCCGTATTACTGCTCTGATGGGCGCTGAAATTATGTTTTACCCAACAGCTATTGGCTGGGCGACTTCTCAAGACGAAGAGACCAATCAAGACCAATACAATGCTTGGCAAACCATCCAAAGATCGCATGCAGTAGCAAATGGAGTACCTGTAGTAAGTGTCAATAGGGTAGGATTTGAGCAAGAGGGCGCTATGAAGTTTTGGGGTGGCAGCTTTGTGGCCAATGGACAAGGAAAATTGCTATATTTGGCATCACATGACCACGAAGAAACCAAAGTTGTCGATATAGATCTCAATCAAGCTAATGAATTTAGGATTCATTGGCCATTCTTAAGAGACAGACGCATAGATAGTTATCTTCCCATTACAAAAAGATATATAGATGAAGCTTGATTTTACGCCTAGAGAGTTGGGCTTTAGGTTTCCTGCTGAGTTTGAAAAACAATCTGCTTTGTGGTTGTCATGGCCACACAAAGAAGCTTCTTGGCCAGGCAAATTGCATTTGATATACGATCCTTATTGCGAATTTATCCTAAGAGTAGCGAGTCATCAGAAAGTATGTATCAATGTGACAGATGGCAAGATGCATCACGATGCCTTAGACAAGATTGTACAATCAGCATTTGCCACACATCATCCTAATTTAGACAAAGTACTAGAAAATATTACTTTTTATTATCATCCTACCAATGATGCATGGTGTAGAGATCATGGACCAGCATTTTTGATCAATGAAGACGCAAAAACGAAAGCCATCATAGATTGGGGATACAATGCTTGGGGAGATAAATATCCGCCTTATGATTTGGATGACGTGATACCCACTTTGATTGGAGAAAAATTAGGGCTTCAAGTTTTCAACCCTGGCATTATTATGGAAGGTGGTAGTGTGGAATTCAATGGTAAAGGTACCATCATGACTACAACTGCATGTTTGCTCAATGAAAACAGAAATCCGCACCTTTCTCAATACGAAATAGAACAATTTTTGATTGAAAATTACGGAGCCGAACAAATTCTTTGGTTAGATGAAGGCATAGTAGGCGATGATACAGATGGGCATATAGATGATATCACTAGATTTGTCAATGAAGACACGGTGGTGACCGTCATAGAGAATGATAGAATGGACGACAATTATGACATTCTTAAAGACAATCTAAAAATACTCAAAAAAATGAGATTGTCCAATGATCAACCATTAAATATAGTGGAGCTGCCTATGCCAAAACCAGTCATTTATGAAGATCAGCGGTTACCGGCTTCTTATGCTAATTTTTATATTTCTAACGAAAGTGTCATCGTACCCACATTCAGGGATGAAAATGATGAATTAGCGCTTGAAATATTGCAAGATTGTTTCCCGAGTCGAGAGATAGTAGGGATCGACTCTGTAGATATCATTTGGGGATTAGGTAGTTTTCATTGTTTGAGCCAACAAGAACCTGCCATTTAATTGGTCTGCTTTGGATATACATTTATCATTAATAATAGTGTTCTAATCGAAATTTTCCTTTTTAAAGGAACTAATATCACTTCAAAATAATTTACCTTATGTTGCAAAATTCAGACATGTTTAAAAAAATAAAATCTATTTTTGTTATCGAAGAACAAGGTGGAGCAAAAGTAAATGAGACTATTGATCAACAGAGTGTGACTGAATCATCTCCTGTTGCAAAAAATACAAATGTGCCTTCACCAACAGTAGCTAGGCCTGCAACACCTACAGATACTCGCCCTGATGCAAAGTTTACAGATTTATTGCTCAAAGCCATTGAGTCTAACAATTTGGAAGGTTTTGATTATCTTGAATTTAAAATTCTCTTAAGTCGATAGAAGCAGTCATTCCTGATGAAGGCATGAGATATAAGTCAGCTTACGAAATGTCAAAAACAATGGGATTGACTAAGGATAAATTATTGCAAAGTGCTAACCATTATATCAATATCCTGGCTACGGAAGATAAGAAATTTAAAGATGCATTGGCTAATCAAAAAGCAAAACAAATCCAAGGTAGAGCGGACCAATTAGCTAGTGTAGAAAAAGCAATAGTGGACAAACAAAAAATGATAGAGAGTCTTACAAAAGAGATTGAAGGGGCAAAATCGCAACTAGAAGCTGTGAGAAATGAAATAAATGATGCCGTTGTTAAAATTGATACCACCAATCAACAGTTTGTCGCATCGTATAATTTAGTTTATGGTCAAATAGCCGAAGATATCCAAAAAATTAATAAAAACCTTTAATTTTCTATTGTAATTAAAAATATATTTGTAAAAATTTATATACATTTCATTGAAAACCTTATATTTGGCAGTTAATTATCAATTTAAATGACAGAACAAAAAGCAAAATCATTTTGGTCAAGACCTGAAGGTGTCACAGGCGCCTTGGTTTTAGCAGCACTTATATTTGGTGTTGGTTACATCACCTTATCCAGTATTGCTGCATTGGTAGCTTTTGTCAGTACTACTATGGGTGCCTTCATTTCATTGATGATATTGGGTACAATCGTATTTATGGCTTTGGACAGCAAAACCAGGACATTAATAAGTTATATGTACAAAAGTGCAATGCGTTGGCTTACAGGCTTGTTTGTGCAAATAGATCCTATAGGCATCTTAAAATCTTATGTAGATGACTTGAAGTCCAATCTTACCAAGATGAATAGGCAGATAGCGCAACTTCGTGGGCAAATGCATAAATTAAAAGAGATCATCATCAATAATAAGAAGGAAATTGATACCAATCTCAGTATGGCATCCGAAGCAGCCCAAGCCAATAAACAGGCGCATGTTTTGCTCAAAAGCCGTAAAGCGGGAAGATTACAAGATTCAAATGTAAAGCTAGAAGACCTATATAAAAAGATGGAAGTACTCTATCGAGTGCTAGCAAAAATGTATGAAAACTCAGAAATATTGGTAGAAGATGTTCAAGACCAAGTGATGGTCAAAGAGCAAGAACGAAAAGCGATATTGGCGAGTAACTCAGCGATGAAATCAGCCATGTCTGTAATCAAAGGCGATCCAGACAAAAAAGCCATGTTTGACGCAGCTTTGGAATCCATTGCAGATGATGTGAGCCAAAAAGTGGGAGAGATGGAACGTTTTATGGAAGTTTCCCAAAGTTTTATGCAGTCTATTGACTTACAGAATGGCGTTTTTGAAGAGGAAGGCCTTAAAATGTTGGAAAAATGGGAAAATGAAAGTGTTTCTCTTTTGTTGGGTGGTGAAAAAGAGTCATTAATCCTAAAATCTAATGACGATACAGAAGTTTTGGATCTAAATGCTCCGATCAAACAACCCGAAAAAGTGGGCCGTACCAATCAATACGATAATCTATTTGAATAATTAATTTTAAAAACAAATTTCAAAATGGCAACCAGACTTACAGGATTTTCTAAACTTATGATTACATTAGTGATTCTCGCCGCAGTATTTTTTGGCGGTAGATATTTACTAAATAGCACTAAATTCGGTCAGGATATCAAAAAACAAGCAGAGCAAGGAGCAGCTGCTGCTACAGGTGATCAAAGTGGTGCACCATCTACATCATCTACTTCAGGTCCGAGAGATCCCAATACGCTGAGAGTACAGTTGGTATCTTGGGGAGGATATGCACCCGGACTTTATTTTAATGAAGGTGTATTGGCTAATGAGCAGTCTCGGTTTTTTAAAGAATATGGATTTAAAGTGGACTTTAAACTCGAAAATGATTTGTTAAATGCCATGAATGCATGGATGGCAGGCGAATATGATGTATTGGTGCAAACTGCAGATGCATTTCCGCTTTATACAGCTCCTGATGATATCAATGCCTTTAAGCCGCAAGCTTTTATGCAGGTGGATTGGTCTAGAGGTGGAGATGCCGTGATTGTAAAAAGAGGGATTAACACAGCCAATGACCTTAAAGGTAAAAAAATCGCTGTCGCGGTGCCGTCACCTGCACAAACTTTGCTGAACAATACACTAGAAGCGGCAGGACTTAAATATTCAGACGTCACCATCATCAAAACATCTGACAATCTAAAAGCAGCTGAATTGTTCAGAACCAATGATGTGGATGCAGCGGTCGTTTGGAGTCCAGATGATCAATTAGCAACAGCAGATGTACCTGGTTCCAAAATTTTGGTCACTACAGTACAACAGTCACACATCATTGCCGACATTATGTTTGCAAGTGAGAAAACCATTCAAGATAAAAGAAACATGATTCATGGGTTTTATGAAGGATGGATGAAAGGGGTAGCAGAACTAAATGCCAGTACCGCCAATCACGCAAAAGCAGCAAAATATGTAGGGGAGTTAGTAGGATTGACCCAAGAAGATGGTCTAGGAATGATGTCCACCGTTTATTGGACAGGTCATGGTGACAATATCAATTTTTTTGGTTTGAACTCTATGTATAAAGGCCAAAAAGGACAAGATCTTTACGAAAAAATGTCTAAAAAATTTGTTGAAACTGGAGACTCACCAAAAACAGCGCCTGCATGGAGATCAGTAATATATCCAGGTGCTATCACAGCAGCTCAAGCCAACCTTAAAGGCGCAATGTATGAAGCTGAAAAACCAAAAACATTTGCACCTGCTACCAAAGCGGAAGTAAATGCACCAGCTATCGCATCAAAGCCAGTCAGTATTAACTTTCCTTCAGGTAAGTTTTTATTGGATGAAAATGCAAAAACTATTATCGATATCCAATTTGCAGAACTCGCCAAAACATTTGCAAACGTAAAGGTAAGAGTAGAAGGCAATACCGATAATGTGGGTAGCGCAGCAGCAAACAAAGCACTTTCAGAAAAAAGAGCAAAATCAGTAGCTGACTATTTAAAATCTCAATATGGTATGGACGCCAATAGGTTTGTAATTGTAGGAAATGGACCTAATAAACCAGTACAAGGCTGTGAGTCCAATGGAGATGAAGCCTGTAAAGCAAAAAATAGACGAACAGAGTTTCAAATTATTGGAGGGTAAATAGTCTTCCAATTGAAATATACATGGAAAGCGAATCAACTTTACTAGGTTG
The DNA here is from genome assembly GCA_016714785.1 of Saprospiraceae bacterium. Classification (GTDB taxonomy): domain Bacteria; phylum Bacteroidota; class Bacteroidia; order Chitinophagales; family Saprospiraceae; genus OLB9. Next base: position 26,399 of record JADKCC010000045.1, on the reverse strand, counting down.
ATTCGCTTTTTTTTATTTCATATTTTAACAAAACCAATTATCTTTGTTCACAAATACAGTTTTATGACGACTATCAGCAAATTAGCATATTCAGAATCTGCAAAGATGAGGCGCAGATCGAAACTCAAAGAACATACTTTGGAGTATTATTTGCAGCGCGAGGAAAAAGCAAAATTTAAAAGTGAATTCTATAATGGAAAAATAATCAAAATGGCTGGAGCAACCACTAATCACAACCAAATTTCGGCACAAATTACTTCTTGTTTGATTACTAGGACTAAACGCTTGGAAAATAAGTATAAAGTGTATAACAGCGATCAAAAAGTATTTATCCCTTCCAAGAATTCAGTATTTTATCCTGATGCCCTAATCATCGCTGATAAACCAGAATTTTGGCATCAGAGAAAAGATATTATTACCAATCCATTGGTCGTCGTGGAGGTATTATCTCCATCATCAAAGCCTTATGATGTTTTTGAAAAGTTTCATTTGTATCAGGAATTGCCATCTTTTTGCGAATATATCATCATTTCACAATCTGAAGTAGCCATAGAGCAATGGTACAGAAAAGATATCGACACTTGGGTCAAATCTGAAATGAATGCACTTGACCAATTTTTAAAAATGCCTTCATTATCCATAGAAATTCCGCTTTCTGAGATATATGATGATATCGAATTTGAGTAATCTCATTAAAATCAACTAAAAAATGACAAGTTCATGGTTATTTAAGCTTAGAGGAGATCTCAATAAAAATCAAAAAATATTGCTGACCATCGGTGGTTTGATATTTTTCATTTTTATTTGGGCGCTACTAACTATGGGAAGTACACCAGCTATCCCAAGAGCTATATTCCCAGATCCGCTTAGGGTTTTTCATGCATTCGGAGAGCTTTATAACAATAATGAGCTGATCATGAACCTATGTAGGTCTATCGGTTTAAATTTGGGAGGATATATCAAAGCTATTTTATACGCCATACCTGTTGGTTTTATCATCGGGTTGGTGCCTTTGTTTAGAGGTGCTTTTCAGCGTATGGTGGATGCCGTAAGATTTTTGCCATTGACCGCATTGACAGGATTATTTATTATTTGGTTCGGCATCTATGCGGAGCAGAAAATCAACTTCTTAGCCTTTGGTATCTTTATATATCTATTGCCTATCGTCATTCAGCGAATAGATGAAGTCGATGACGTGTACCTTAAAACAGTACATACCCTAGGCGCAGGGTATTGGCAAACCATTAGGACAGTGTACTTCCCAGCAGTGATTTCCAGACTATCAGACGATATCAGAATATTGACCGCGATCTCTTGGACTTATATCATCGTAGCAGAAACATCAGCAGATCAAGGTGGTATTGGGTCATTGATTTATAGAGCTGGGCAGCGATTGGGTAGGGTAGATATCACCATTGCTTGCCTAATCATCATCATGTTGGTTGGTATATTTCAAGATAAGGTTTTTGCTTATTTGGATAGAAAATTTTTCCCTTACAAGTATCAGATCAAAGACAGTTATGATGGTCGCAATAGTCTGAAAACCATCAGTGGATTTGATGCTGTTTTTGATTATGTGATCGCTTTATCTACATGGATATTTTTAGCTATTTATCTTATTTTTATGTTTAATGAGTGGTCACCATTCTTAGGTGGTGCTAAACCTTTAAGTTACTTATTTGGTGATGCATTGTGGACGATACATGTAGTCTTTTTGCTCATTTTGTGCTACCAATTTTATCATTTATACCAAAAAATATTCGTAAAATAATGAGTGGATTTCAGTTTGAAGATAAGGCGAGTATGGACAATATCATAGAGCTAAAAGGTATTGGACAATCCTATGATGGTGGACAAAACTGGATCATCAAAGATTTTAATCTGATAGTAGAAGATAAACCTGCCCAAGGTCAGTTTGTGGTTCTTTTAGGCATGTCAGGTAGTGGGAAGTCCACGGTGTTGAGGTATATTTCTGGATTGCAGCAACCCACTGAAGGTCAAGTATTGGTCAAAGGAAAACCTGTAGATCAAAATACGCACATAAGCATGGTATTTCAGCAGTATTCATCCTTACCTTGGATGACAGTTTTGGACAATGTAGGTTTGGCCTTACAATATCAAGGTGTGTCCAAAAAGGAAAGGGATCAACGAGCCATGGAACTCATCCAATTGGTAGGATTGGACGGTCATGAAAAAAAATATGCCATGTATCCTACACTTTCAGGTGGACAGTTGCAGCGTGTCGCCATAGCAAGAAGCATCTTGGCCAATCCTGAAATATTACTGATGGACGAACCATTTGGTGCACTAGATATAAAAACTAGAATCCAAATGCAAGACTTATTGCTACAGCTGTGGGAAAAGTTCCACTCAACGGTCATTTTTGTGACACATGACATCTCTGAAGCAGTTTATTTGGGAGATGATATATACATAATGAAGTATGCACCTTCTAAAATTGTAGAACATATTCATATAGATTTGCCATTGCACAGATCTAGAGATACCAAACGGGATCCGCACTTCACACAGTTGGTACACCATGTAGAAGACACGATGATGCGTGTGAGTAGTGATAAATAATTAAGTAAAACATAAAATAAAAATTGATAAAATGAAGATAATCAAAGGTGGAAGCCACCAAAACGGTAATAGTTACGTAGAGATAAAAACAGCTTTCTGGAATCTGTTAAAAGTACATTTTAAAACACCCAAAGAAATAAATCAAAATTATCATTTGGGTATCATTGGTTGGAATATGGCAAATTCTTGTTTAGTAACAGGTCTAGATAAACAAACAATCATTGATAGTACTACAGAAGAAGCCATTTTGTCCAAAAAGGATGTTTCGGTGGTTTCAAAAATTATTGATTTTAAAATTAATACATATCCTGACATTTTGTTAATGATCAAAAGTGCATATTTTGATGTACGTGATAAAACTAAGGAGACATTCGAGTTGGAGGTAATGACATTGAATCAAGCTATGGAAGAAGCAGAATCCTTTGAAGCAGATAATTTTGATGATGATTTCGAGGGTGAATATGAAGGTGAATTTTATGCTGGGTTTATCGAAAGATCAGGAATCGTTGTGAAACCCAAGAGAAATTTTGCTAGTATGACAGATTCACATTTCAGAGAAGTAGAGTGGACTGTTTACCTATTTGAAGAGGTTAGTGAATCCGATGAAGAGATAAAAGATCTTGCGAAGCCATGGCTGGAAGATATCGTCTATACTGAGCTAAATAAATATAATTTATCTTTAGAATTAAATCACAAAATAAATTTTAAGTTTTTTGACGCCAATTTTGAGTATTTCTTTGCACCTGACGTATATGATTTAATGGAAGAGCCAATTGGTAAGTTTTAATTTTTTCTATTGCGTTTATTCTGTTTGTAATCCATAAAAAGGAATTCCCCAAGACCTTCTAGAGAAGAATAGAAAGCTTTACCATTATTGGCTTTGGTAAATTGATCTACAAATCTGACCAAATACGGGTCTCTGGCTATCATAAATGTAGTGATAGGAATATTGATCTTACGGCAGTTGGCTGCTAAACCCAATGTCCGATTGATGATTTTTCTATCTAATCCAAAACTATTTTTATAGTATTGTTTTCCTTTTTTGATGCACGTAGGTTTACCATCGGTGATCATCATGATTTGTTTATTAGGGTTTTTACGCTTTCTCAAGATGTCCATAGCGAGTTCTAGTCCTGCCACTGTATTGGTATGGTATGGGCCTACTTGTAGATAAGGCAAATCTTTGACTTCTATCCGCCAAGCATCATCCCCGAAAACAATAATATCGAGTGTATCTTTTGGGTATTTGGTGATGATCAATTCTGACAGCGCCATCGCTACTTTTTTGGCAGGTGTGATGCGATCTTCCCCATACAATATCATAGAGTGAGAGATATCTATCATCAGCACAGTGCTAGTTTGGCTTTTGTAATAGGTCTCGTGTATTTGTAAGTCCTTTTCAGTCAATCTGAAGTCATCTAATCCATGATTGATTTGGGCATTTTTCAGTGTTTCTGATATGGCAATAGCATCCAATTTGTCTCCAAACTCATAGGGTCTTAATTCTGATGTGAACTCATCGCCTTGTCCGGTCATTTTGGTCGTATGATTACCATGTTTTGATTTTTTTAATTGGTCAAAAATATCATCTAATGCTTGTCTTCTTAGTGCTAACTCCATTTTTGAAGTAGGACTAAAACCCAGTTTTCCGTTTTTATTTTGTTGGCTAATCAGCCCTTGGTCTATTAAGTCATTGATGAAATCCGCTATACCGTAATTTTCATCGGTCAGTTTATAATGTTTGTCCAACTCTGTAAGCCATGAAAGCGCCTCAGATACATCTCCTGAAGTATGCACCAATAAATCTTTAAATATCTTGAGTAGCCTTTGGAAGGGATCTTCTGTATCCGAAGGGACAAAATCACGGAACTGCCAACCTATCATTTATCTATATTTTACGTATTATCAACAGATGACACAAACTATTGTTTCAATTCATAGCTTCTCCTTTCTCCAAGATGCGCCAGGTACTATCTGCCAATAACTCTATGGTAGCTAGGTATTTGTAGGGCATTTTTGCGCCCCATTCTTTGGGAGCTATCATCGAGATCAACCAAGAAATGTCTTTTTTTTCGTACAAGAAGTAGGTATTCCCTGGCAAAGGTTTGAACCCACAGTCAGCTTTGTAAATTTGCTCTGATAGATTGATTCTATCATGAATGGCTTGTGCCTGTTTAATGAGCGTTTCCACTTGTTCTTTTATTTGCAGTAGTTGGCTTTCTGTTTGTTGGTACATAGCCTTCATGGCTACACCCTTGGTTTTTCCTTTGTCCAATGGCTTGATGATGGCACTTCCTACATGATGGGCATACGGCAATAGATGTGGCGTTTCGGTGATTTTATCGATGCCTATTGGATTCTTTTTTTCACTCATATCTTATAAGTATTAATCAAGGATACAAATTAATATGACTATTTGTTTAGTAAAGGTCAGTAATACTTATCAGTGAATAAGGTGAGGCAATCAAAAAAATCTATTTCTGCTATGGATAGACCATAAATATATAAAGAGTTGTATATCATAGTTAATAATAGTGAACAAATTTTTGCTTTGGAATTGGGAGTGTAGGGGAGTGTAAAATACTTTGTAAACTTGCTACTTTCTATTACGGGAGTGTAAAATACTTTCTATTACAATTTGTTGTAAACGCTCTAGCTCTTCTTTGGTCAACTCATTTGTACCTGCATCACCTGCACACTTCTTTCTTTCATTCATTACGTTTGCTTCATTTCAAGATGATCAAATATCACTGTTCCATCAACATTTCTAGAAAGTTAACCATTGAATTACCGATACATTAGTATCTCAATAAAACTAACATTCATCCCGATGTTAGTAACATTTATCGCGAGGTTAGTAACATTCATCGCGATGTTAGTAACATTCATCGCGATGTTAGTAACATTCATTGCGATGTTAGTAACATTTATCGCGATGTTAGTAACATTTATTGCGATGTTTGTAACATTCATTGCGATGTTAGTAACATTTATCGCGATGTTAGTAACATTTATCCCGATGTTAGTAACATTCATTGCGATGTTAGTAACATTCATCGCGATGTTAGTAACATTCATTGCGATGTTAGTAACATTCATTGCGATGTTAGTAACATTTATCGCGATGTTAGTAACATTTACTCGGATGTTAGTAACATTTATTGCGATGTTTATAATATTCTTTCCAGAATTATTATCTTTTAGCGGTAGCCATTAGTTATTTGTTCATCTATGTTGGGCTTGGATGTAGTGGTGTTTATATATTTTTTTCAGAAAAATTGTCACATATTACAACGATAGTCCTATATTTGTACTTTAATTCCGTCAACAGTAATTTGCTATCTTATGGTATTATAACTTTATGAAGTTATGAAACAGTATTATTTATTATGTGTAGTTTCTTATATCCTAGTATAAAAAAAAAGTACCCCCACCATTGGTTCTTGCAAACAACAGTGGAGGTACAAGCCAACTTTCTAATGTGTTAAATTAGATAGTTTTGTCAGACAAGGAAGAGGATCGTCTTGAAGTGGTTCTCTTCCTTTCACTCAATTTTGTGCCACCTGCAGCAGCGTACTCTTCCGAGTTTCTGCCATATTTTGCTCCGAAAGCAGCTAATATTCGTGCACGGTAATCTCTCACCATCCTTTCCATATCCTTGAGTGCTGCAGACATAGAGTCAAGTTCAGAAATCTTCGTATTGTACGATGCTTCCATTGCTTTTAAGGCATTGACAGCAGTTTCGTAAATCTGCAGATTGAACCCTTCTCCCAAATCAGGTACAGGTTGGATGGCTTTGAGTCTCTCTAATCGACGCATTGCGTCTTTTAATACTGTTGACGTCTTATTAGGGCGCATAATATTATATTAAAGAAATTCATAAAATGGTTCCTGACCTCCGCTTGTTTACCCTCGTTGGTGATCTCGACGAGCTGTTTGTCATAATAAATAAGCATTTACTCAATATGAAATTAAAATAAAATCCTGACAACTATATTAGATATAAACGGTATGTCAGATTTAACCGAGTATAAATAAATCGTTTGGGTGAAATTGGCTTTATAAATAGTAAAGTATCTTTCTGAGATATTTTATTATGTTCAAAAAATATAATCGTGGTTCACGCATCCACGAAAAGCTAATTAATTAGTTTTGGTCTGATGAATTTAAAGTACAAAATTAATAAATATCTGATAACAGATTAATAAATATAATACGAAAGTTATCCACACAATGTGGATAACTTTATACATGCTTTATAATCAACTATTTACAACGGAAATTTGTGCTAATATATGTGGATAACTTTTAATGTAATACTCAATGTAACTTATAATCAACAAGTTACAAATTAGGTTATAAATTTATATAGTCTTATTTAGTAAAAGTGATAATTGTAGTTTGATCTAAGTTGTTGCAATTACATATATCATCTTTTTATGTCAATGTACCTACTTAGATAGCTAAAATTCTATACTACCAAATGTTAATAGAGTCTTGTTTATATACGTATTTTAACTAAGTGGTTATCTAAATTCAAGTCATTTAGACTTTTAAGTAGTAAATTTATGTAGGAAAAGGTTTCATATCAACTTCTTACGAAAACAATGTCATAGTACACACCATAGCTGTTAGTTGAATAGAAATTAATGTAATTCCTTTTATCATTGGCCTAAACCTAGTGTAATTATGTTTTTTAAAGTGCATACAAACGTCATATTTAAATTATTTTTACCAATAAAAATAAAAAAATCATTGTAAAAAACCACTAAAGCAATTACTTTTACACCAGCATGAAACGTTTTTTCATAGTTTTTCCCCGATACCCAATTTCGCATAGATCAAAACTCAGCAATTATTAAATAAGTGAAGTTTGATTGATAAGCTTTATGACAAAAAAATTACCTTTGCTGCCTTTAAACAATCTCGATTAATAATGAAGATAATTTGTATAGGTCGTAATTATATAGAACACGCCAAAGAGTTGAGTAACCCAATTCCCAAATCACCGCTTATATTTATGAAACCATCTACCGCTTTATTGACGGATGGTAAGCCTTTTTATCATCCAGCATTCTCACAAAATATACATTATGAATTAGAAGTAGTGTTGAAAATTTGTAAAAATGGTAAAGCGATTCAAGCGCAATTTGCGGAAACCTATTATCAACACATTGGATTGGGGATTGATTTTACAGCAAGGGATTTACAAGATTCCTTAAAAGATAAGGGGCAGCCTTGGGAGTTGGCCAAAGCTTTTGATCATTCTGCTTGTGTAGGCGATTTTGTAGATAAATCAACTTTAGATATTAGAAGTATCAAATTCAACCTAACAAAAAATGGGCAAACCGCGCAAGAAGGGAATACTTCAGATTTGATTTTTAATTTTGATTATTTGATTAGTTACATATCGCAGTATTTTACTTTGCAGGTGGGTGATCTAATATTTACAGGTACACCTGCAGGTGTTGGTAAAGTAGCAATTGGAGATTCTTATGAAGGATTTTTGGAAGGAAATCGACTTATCGAATGCAAAATAAAGTGATAAAACAAATTAATTTAAGTATTACATATAAAATAATAGTTATATAGCTTGGTGAAAGCCTTTTAGAAATTGTACTTTTGCCGCATCAATAAAATTGGATCAAACTAAAATTATACAATATGCCTTATTTATTCACATCAGAGTCAGTATCAGAAGGACATCCAGACAAGGTAGCAGATCAGATTTCTGACTCGTTGGTAGATCATTTCTTAGCATTTGACCCTTCATCAAAAGTGGCTTGCGAAACACTGGTTACAACAGGTCAAGTCATACTCGCAGGTGAAGTAAAATCCAAAACTTATCTAGATGTTCAACAAATAGCAAGAGACGTCATCAAACGGATCGGCTATACCAAGTCTGAATATATGTTTGAAGCACATTCATGTGGTGTACTTTCTGCTATACATGAACAATCGCCAGACATCAATCAAGGTGTGGAACGTGCAAAAAAAGAAGATCAGGGAGCAGGGGATCAAGGTATGATGTTTGGTTATGCTACCAATGAAACAGACAATTATATGCCTTTAGCATTGGATTTATCTCACAAGATACTTCAAGTATTGGCCGATATCAGGAAAGATGGCAAAAAGATGAAGTACCTTCGTCCTGATGCAAAGTCGCAAGTGACTATTGAGTATTCTGACGATAACCAACCGATTCGAATCGATAGTATAGTAGTCTCTACTCAGCATGATGACTTTGCCGAAGATGAAAAAATGTTAGCCACTATACGCAAAGATGTGATTGAAATTGTAATTCCTGAGGTCAAAAAAACACTGAAGGACTCTTTGAAGAAGTTATTTAATGATGATATTATATACCATGTCAACCCTACTGGCAAATTTGTCATTGGTGGTCCACATGGTGATACGGGATTGACAGGCAGGAAGATCATAGTAGATACTTATGGTGGTAAAGGAGCGCATGGTGGTGGTGCATTTTCGGGCAAAGATCCTAGTAAAGTGGACAGATCGGCAGCTTATGCGACGCGACATATTGCAAAAAATATGGTAGCTGCAGGGTTATGCAGTGAAGTGTTAGTTCAGGTGTCTTATGCCATCGGTGTGGCAAAACCTACAAATATTTATGTGAATACTTATGGGACTAGTAAAGTCTCACTTAAGGATGGCGAAATAGCACAAAAGATTTATGATATTTTCGACATGAGACCTTATGCGATCGAAAAGCGACTAAAATTACGCACTCCGATATATTCAGAAGCTGCTGCGTATGGCCACATGGGTAGGACATCAGAAGTAAAAAATGTGACTTTCAAAGATGGCTCCGGTACCATAAAAAATATTACAGTAGAGACTTTTACTTGGGAGAAGTTGGATTACGTTGACAAAATTAAAAAGGAGTTTAAGCTAAAATAAACTTTAATATAAAGTTATCAAAGCCTTGTAGATGAAATGTTTACAAGGCTTTTTTTTTGTGTTTGTGAGTATCTACCGTTTGCAAACTTTTTGGCGCATATTTGTGATTAGGATAAAAATATTTTGAAAAGCTTTGATGTTTCAAAAATTATGATTATTTTCGTAATACCATTAATCAGATCATGGAAGAGCAAGTACCAAGTAGCGATAATAAAAACTTTAAATTCAAAGAACTAAAAGTCTATTCTTCCACAGAATGGCTTGCGGATAATAAGAAAAAGTACAGACAAGTATTTGATAGGTATGAAACTACATACATATATGCAGAATTAGCTTTTTACAACAAACTATTCGATAGAGATAACTGGGAAGTAGATGTAGAACTAAAATGTTTTGAAATAAAAAATAATAAAAAACAAATTTGTACCCTTACCTTTAGAAAGAAAATAAGTAAATTCGATAATATAGTCTATGTTCGAGAAGGTTGGGGCAATAAAAAAGAAGGCACTTTTTGGAAAAAAGGCACCTATTACTGGGAGGCATGGATTGATGGTGAAAAAGTAAGTACAAAGTATTTTTATGTGGAAGATATAGGAGATCAATGGCCCGATGCTGGGCAAAGTGCTTACGTTGACGTACATTCAGTAAAACTTTATGAAGGACAATATGATGATGTTTTGGAAGAAGAAAGGAAGTATTTGACTACATTTTCTAATGAAGAAACAAGGTATGTTTATACTGAAATATTTTTGCAAAATAAAATATTTGATGATAATTGGCATTGCGAACTTTTTGTGAAATTCTACAATGAAAGTAGAGAAATTAAAGGCCAAGTAGTCAGACTACATACGGTAAAAAAGGATGATAAACTTGTCAAAATAACTGCTGGGTGGGGAGCAAATACCAAAGGCTCATGGAAAATTGGATCTTATAGCATAGAAATTGTCTTTATGGATCAATTATTGGCAACGATTGATTTTGAAGTGAGTGATGTTTTTACTGAGGGCATTGCCAATGTGAAGCTACCAGGGAAAGCCGTTGGTATTTTATACCCAGATGAAAATCCAAACGAAAGTTTTGATGACGTATTTCAAAAAATTAACCAATTGATAGGGCTCAAAGAAATAAAGCAGAAAGTCAAAGAACATGCACAATACCTTGAGTTTTTAAAAATTAGAAGGGATAAGGGTTTTAAAGAAACCGAAAGTCTCAATATACATTCAGTCTTTTCGGGCAATCCGGGCACTGGTAAAACCACTGTAGCTAAGATGATGGGGCAATTGTATCGCAAAATGGGACTGCTCAGTAGAGGGCATGTGGTGGAAGTGGATAGAGTAGATTTGGTAGAGGTGAGTATATAGGTCAGACAGCACCCAAAGTAAAAGAAGTGATAGAAAAAGCACGAGGTGGCGTTTTGTTTATAGATGAAGCCTACGCTTTAGCGCGCGCCAATGACGATTCCAAAGATTTCGGAAGGGAAGTCATCGAGATATTAGTCAAAGAAATGTCAAATGGAAAGGGTGATTTGGCGATCATTGTAGCTGGGTACCCTAAGGAAATGAAAAATTTTATACAATCAAATCCTGGTCTTAGATCTAGGTTTAAACATTTTTTTGAATTTTCTGACTATATGCCACAGGATTTGATAAAAATAGCAGAGACTGCATCTATAGGTAGAGAAATTAATTTTTCTGAAGCCAGTTTTGGTTTGCTCAAAGAAATTATCACCACAGCATATAGAGATAGGGACAAAACCTTCGGAAATGCAAGATTTATTATGGATCTTTTGGATAAAACCAAGCTCAATATGGCTATTAGAATTATGGCTAGAAAAAATCCATCGCGATTGTCCAGAAGTGAACTCTCAGAAATACAAATTAGTGATGTAGCATCACTTTTACCTACATCTATAGTGTCTCGACCGCATATTCCTATTGACCAAACCCTTTTGACAGAGACATTGATGGAGCTAGACAATTTGATAGGAATGGATAATGTCAAAAACCAAATCCACGAAATGGTCAATGTAGTCCGCTTTTATAGAGAAACAGGTAAAAATGTACTTGCTAACTTTTCTTTACACACAGTATTGGTAGGCAATCCAGGGACAGGCAAAACGACCATAGCCCGTATATTGGCCAGGATCTATAAGGCTTTGGGTGTCTTGGAGCGTGGACATATCGTAGAGACAGATAGACAAGGCTTGGTGGCTGGATTTGTAGGTCAGACAGCTATCAAAACTACCGAAAGAATAGATGAAGCGCTTGGTGGTGTACTCTTTATTGACGAAGCGTATGCTTTGAGTAATTTTAATGGACTACAGGGGGATTTTGGAAATGAAGCCATACAAACCATCTTAAAGAAAATGGAAGATTTGAGAGGGCAGTTTTTTGTATTTGTTGCAGGCTATCCGGATAATATGGACACTTTTCTGAAAGCCAATCCCGGATTAAGTTCACGATTTGACAAAACATTGACCTTTAAGGATTACACTCCTTCCCAATTAGAAAGTATTGCAATCAAGATGATTAGTGATGAAGGTTATAGATTGTCTTCTAAGTGTAAAAATCTTATAGCACCTATATTTTCTGAACTCTATGAAAAAAGAGACAAGTACTTTGGTAATGCAAGAACTGTGAGAAAGATGGTTTTAGAAATAATAAAAAATCAAAATTTGAGATTTGGTGCGATTCCGAACGTAGATCGCAAAAAAGCTCAATTTAATATCATAACAGAACAAGATGTTAAGACATTATTTCATTTTCAGGAGAATGAAACGATTGGAAAGAAAACCATTGGATTTCGTAGTTCTGACAAATAATGCGAAGAAAATTGTCGTAAATTAACACTACTTAATAAAATTAGTATTTTCAAAAATCAGAGAGGTGAGAAAACTCATTTTATTCAAATATGAAAAAATATAATTAGTGGAAACTGTTTTGTTAAAGAGACAATTTCTTTAAAGGCATAATTGACAATTGTATTTATTATTTGATAATTTTCTATTATTTGAATGAAACTGGAAAGTTTTAAAGTAAATATGCAAAATGTAATTGTAATATTATCATAACTGTACATATATGTTAATTAATTATACGATAAAATAAAGCAAATGATTAGCAAAGCTATGACTATATTTCTATTTTTGCAGCTTAATTATTAACCCTTATATTTATACCGTACCTTAAAAAGCAATAACATGAGCTGGTTCAAAAGACTCAAAGAAGGTATTCAGACCGCTACAAAAAATAAAAAGGAAACGCCTGATGGGCTATGGCATAAATGCACGCGTTGCAATGAATTGACAACAGTGAAGGACTTGCGAGAGCACCTATTTATTTGTCCTAAATGTGACTTTCATACTCGGGTATGTTCAACGGATTATTTCGAAATAATTTTTGATGGCAAATATACTCGTCTTTTTGATGAGATTATATCTGTCGATGTGTTGCAGTTTAAAGATGTAAAGTCTTATGAAGATAGGCTTACGGAAGCATACAAGAAGACAAACCTTAAAGACTCCATGTCTGTTGCAGCAGGCAAGGTGAATAAGTATCCTTTAGTCATAGCATGTATGGATTTCGGTTTTATTGGTGGCTCTATGGGGTCGGTAGTAGGGGAGAAGATATCAAGGGCTATAGATTATGCCATTGAACACCGTATGCCTTTGATGATTATATCTAAATCAGGTGGTGCACGGATGATGGAATCCGCATTTTCGCTTATGCAAATGGCCAAATCTTCGGCCAAATTGACTTTATTAGCCAAAAAGGGTATTCCTTATTTTTCTTTTATGACCGATCCAACTACTGGTGGAGTCACGGCATCTTATGCTATGTTGGGTGATATAAATTTTGCCGAACCGGAAGCATTGATAGGTTTTGCAGGGCCAAGAGTCATCAAGGAAACTATAAAGCGCGACCTTCCTGAAGGATTTCAAACTTCTGAATATCTATTAGAACACGGCTTTCTTGATTTTATAGTCCATAGGAAAAATCTCAAGGCCACACTTACCGATCTACTAGCATGTTTTGATATCAAAAAAATCGAACCTGAAGTATCAGAGGTACACGAATAAAAATTCTTTTTCCAACGGATCCAATATTTGAATAAGGGCTTCCGTCAAATCAGTATCTTCGCTCACTAGATATTGTAAGTAGCTGTCAGTACGTTCTTGAAGACCATGATTAGGAAACAACTTGCCTTTCAATGTTCTTATCTGATTGATATTTGTTTCTTCTTTTTGTTTTAAAGATCTTTTAAGCCTTCCTTCTATACTTTCAAGTGTTTTGGATACTTTATGACCTTCTCCTATTACAAAGTTTTCTAAAGATGCGTCAATGTGCTTTGCTTTCTCTGCAATAATATGGAATATTTCGGTAAGTTTGCTATTTTCTACATCCAAGTGAAAATTTTCTGAAGAAGTTCTTTCAAGGTATCTAGTTATTATTTTTTCTTCGTCCAAGAGTATGTCATCTTCGGTAATTTGAAGTTTAGCCATTAGTTTTTGGACAGATTTGGGAATCATCATTACAGAGTTCCGTCTTATCAGTACAGGAAAAAATATACCAAAAGCTTCAAATTGTGACTTTCTTTCTAACCAATAGGCCAATTCTCCACCTCCACCAATATAGGCTAAATTAGGCAAAATCCACTCTTCGTAAAGTGGCCGAGTGACAACATTTGGGCTGAATTTTTCAGGATGTTGGTCTAGGATTTGTACTATTTGACTTTCGTCGAATGATAAATTGGTATTATTGATCTTGTACAAGCCATCTTCAAAGTACAAACGTTCACGGGATGCGCCATCTATATAAAATACATTAATATCTCTTGCAAATGCTTGAGGTTTAAATCCAAATTTAGATAATTGCTCTTGTGTTTGATGTACAAGATTTTCGCTGATTTTCTGGGTGATCTCTCTATGAAGTATAGGGGCAAAAGATTTCTTAAGTCTAGCATCATCCATGTTCAGCACTATCAGACCGTTATCCTTAAAGAAGTCATTTAGCCAAAGAAATACAAAATCATTATAAGACTGTGCATTATCCAACGCAGATGTAAATATTTGACTAATTTCCTGCGCTTTTTTACCTGTGCCTAAGATTTCGGCTATTTGGTTGGTAACTTGATCCAGCCCGTTGATATTGAATCTACCAACTGATCCGCTTTGTATGGTATCCCAAGTAATCGTTTTACCAAATAATTGTAAAGATTTCACCTCATCAAAATCATGATCTTCCGAACCACTTATAAATACTGGTACAAAATGGTACTCTGGATATTTAGCACTTAATTTTGCAGCCAAATGGATAGTAGAGAATATTTTATAAAAATAATATCCGGGGCCACCTGCTAAACTCGGTTGATGCGCAGTTACTATGGTATAAGTGTTATCTTCCTTTAGTTTATATATGTTGTGATACTGTTTTTCGGAGGTCTTATAGTTTTCATAATGACTCGCAAGCACATTGACCAATAACGTTCTGTCAACAGGATATTTTTGACGGGCCGCAATGGCTTGTTCTAGACCTTCCATAGTGGGCTCAAAAGCTATAAAATCTTTAAGTACTTGATAATGCTGTTGATAGAAGACATCTTTGTGCGAAAGCGCCTGGATCTTGTCAAATGAAACCTTAGATATGTGCATAAAGTATAGTTAAGGAGCGATCAAAGGTTTTGTTTGAAAAAGGCAATTGATTTACTCCAAGCATCATCAGAATATGCTTTGTTGTATTTTGGGTTGCTAGGATTAGCAAAAGCGTGATCTGCATTATAGCCATGTATTTCTACTGATTTGCCTGAATGGAGCATGGCATCTTTAAAATCAGCTACCACTTTGGGTGTGATCCAGCCATCTTTATCGGCAAAGATACCTAAAATAGGTGCATTAATTTGACCTATCTGCACTTCATCTTTTACTGGCATACCGTAATACATGATGCAAGCTTTTACTTTATTACTCAGTATTACCGCTGCTTTATTTGACCAAGCACCTCCAAAACACCAACCGATTGTACCTATGCGACTATCTTCGCCACTAAATTTTGCAGCACCTTGTATGATGTTTTCTATTCTGCTTGGTTCTGCGGCTTGCATTAGCGACGCCGCTTGTTCACGAGTAGAAGCGACATGGCCATCATATAAATCTACGGCCAATATGTGCGCATCTGGAAAGGATTCATGTAGTAAATCAGATTGTTGTCGTATGTAATCATTCAATCCCCACCATTCTTGAAAAACAAAAATCCATTTTTTATTTTCTTTATTCCCAGCTATATAGTAACCCAATCCATTTTTACCATCACTTACGGTAAAGGTAATATTTTTACCTTTCGGTTGTAATAACTTAAAGGGCAGGGGCTCCTCATGTTGTATTACGAAAGCCACATCATTAGCCAAGTCTGTAAAGGTTTTGATAGAACTTGCATTACAACATGAAACTTGAACTTGACTAAATGAAGTAACAATAGTCATAAAAACTATCACAAAAGAAGTATATATTCGCATGAGAGAATCTAAATTAATGACTAGAATTATTTCCAAATCCCTTATCAAACTTAATTAGGAGACAATTTGTTCAAAAAATCTGACGTTCAGATCAATCTTTACTGTATTATCCTGTAAATTTACGCTTTCATAATATTAATTGTTATTAGAGGTGGCTTCCAATTTTTGAGTTGTTCCTTATGATATATTATTTTGTGAAACTAATTTTTTAATAATCAAAATACATTTCAATGAGTTATTTTAATCCTGAAGATCTAAAAAAATTTGGTGATATTACAGAATTACAACCTGCAATGGGTAAAAAGTTTTTTGCATGGTACAATGAAGTATTTAAAGATGGTGCACTCACTGTCAGAGAAAAAAACCTAATAGCTTTGGCAGTCGCCCACACTGTCCAATGTCCATACTGTATGGATGCCTACACCACTTCTTGTTTGTCATCTGGAGCGGATGAAGAACAAATGATGGAAGCTGTTCATGTAGCAGCAGCCATAAAAGGTGGAGCAACCTTGGTTAATGCTGTACCTATGATGAACACAATAAAAGCTAAACTTATGTAATTATTTATTGTTTGGATCGTATGTTGTAAGTAAATTTGATGCAAATAATTTGACCTTTTTATTAATACTATGTGCCGTAGTGGGATGAATGAATAACTTAATAATTAGTAAACGATTTTCTTTTGACAGTAAATTCAAGACAAATTTGATATATTTATGAGTATAAAACAAAGATCTAAGTCTCTCAGCGCCACAGACAATAAACTTTCTAATACCTTTTATCAGCTTCAGGTTTTAAATGGAAATGCGTTGGTGGACGAACAGTTTGAGCCATTTATATCAAAAATTGGTGGTAGTATTGTACCTGTAGCACCACAAATTTTTCAAATTAATATTGGGAAGTTATGTAATCAAACCTGTGCACACTGTCATGTGGATGCTGGGCCAGATAAAAAAGTAGAAAATATGGATAAAGAGACCCTTCAGAAGTGTCTTGATATCCTCAAAAAACATGACATTCCTACGGTAGATATAACAGGTGGTGCTCCTGAAATGAATCCACATTTTAGATGGTTTGTAGAGTCGTGTAGTGTTATAGGCAAAAAAGTGATTAACAGGTGTAATTTGACCATCATAATGGCCAACCCTAAATATCATGATTTACCTGATTTTTTTGCTAAAAATAAAGTGCATTTGGTTTCTTCGTTGCCGTATTTTACAAAAAACAGAACGGATAGCCAACGTGGTGATGGCGTTTTTGAAGATAGCATAGAAGCGCTCAAAAAACTAAATGCTGTGGGTTATGGCGTAGCTGGTAGTGGGTTGATTTTAGATCTTGTATATAATCCATCAGGTGCTTTTTTACCTGGTGACCAGAAATCTTTAGAAAACGAATTCAAAATCCAATTGGAAAGAAGGTATGGTATTGTTTTTAATGCTTTGTATGTGATTACTAATTTGCCTGTGAGTAGGTATTTGGATTATCTCATAGAGTCAGGAAATTATACATCTTATATGACATCATTGGTAGAAGCATTCAATCCTGCCACTGTAGATGGCCTTATGTGTCGTAATACGATATCTGTGAGTTGGGATGGTTATTTGTATGATTGTGATTTTAATCAAATGTTAGACCTAAAAGTGGCTGCAAAGTTCAGTCATATCAATGACTTTGATCTTGAAAATCTAATGCAACGAAAAATTGTGCTTAATCAACACTGTTATGGATGTACTGCAGGTGCTGGTAGTAGCTGTGGTGGTGAAATAGTATAGATCTATCTTAGCTTTTATGAAACATTTAACACCCTTGGTCAGTCCTTTCTTAATATATTATCGAAGGGTAAGTTGTATATTTGCGTAAAATTTCTAAAAATCAACCGATGCAAAAAGTTTTTATATTGTTTTTTAGTTGTGTTTGTTTATATTCATCATCTGTCAATGCAAGCGTCTTACCAGTTCCGCTTGTTAAGGATACCATTACGTGGTTGATATTGAATGATCTAGAGTATAAAGAAGCACCACATGAAATTTATGGGACGGTGTATCTACCTGAATTTTCAAAAAAAATCAAGAAACTAACGAATAAACAGGTGGTCATCAAAGGATATTTAGTACCCGTAGATAAAACTACTTGGGCTTTAAGTAAAAATACTTATGCGGCATGTTTTTTTTGTGGCAAAGCAGGTCCTGAAACGGTGATGGGATTGAAATTCAAAGGTGATCCGGGCAAGCTAAAAATGGATGCCAATGTAATACTTACAGGCAAATTTATTCTGAATGGCACGGATGTGGATGATTGGATGTATAGTTTAGTGGATGTTGAGATTATCTCCATAAAATAATTGCATGAAACAAACATCAATAGCCTAAAACATAATAATTTGGACAAATTAAATCAGATTAAATACATGGCCGATCAGTTAATTGGACAAGGGAATTTGAACATTGTTGACATTTCTTTTTCAACTGACTATATTGCTCATGCTGGAGAAAAGACCTATCACGGTCATAAGTTTATTAAGCAATTTACCAATCAAGTAAGGACTTCAATTCCCGATATAAAGATCAAAAAAATTGAGATTTTATCCCAGTATGACAATGTATTGACTTGGCAAAGAACCTTTAGTGGGACACATAAAGCTGACTTAAAAGGAATACCTGCTTCTCACAAAAAAGTTAAATGGTATGAAATCGTTGTTTCTCGTTTTGATAAAGACAAAATAATTGAAGAATGGATAGCTTCGGATTTGGCTTTTCAATTGATGCTAAAACTGAAATAGCCATCATTTATTGCCGAGGGTCTATCCACTCGGGCATCGGAAAACTAGGTGTACAATACAAGCTAAGTGACCATTTATCTTTAGAATTGAATGGTATGGCTGTGCGATCTTTGACCAATATTGTAGATGAAAGTCAAGGCACAACGGGCTGTATTATTCCATTTTTGGTTGGATTGGACTTTAGGGTAGGGTATCAATTTTGAAGCTATAATGGACTTGCAAAACTAATTTGCAAGAAATATCAACCCTAATAGACCGATCAGTTATGTCAACGAAGTTAGGAGAATTCACCAAGTAAGGGACATGAATGTTTATATGTGAATTGGTATGAGATATCACGCCAAACTCATCTATAAATTTAGCGAATTATTATTCCGGTCAGGAGAACGTACGTTACTGGTATTAAAGTTTGAGACTTTGTACAAAGGTGTTTTTTATTCTACAAAAGCCAAAGTACTTTCCTGCTTATCTGCCGATGTGTGCATATACCAAGTAGCCGCCACTCCACAAATAAATGATGTCAAAATGATGCCAATAAATGGTATAAGCAATAATATTTTGGCTACCAATCCTAAACTTATCGCTGCGCCTGCATGATGTTTTATAATTTGAAAACTATTATTGATGGATATTGCAAAAGTTGCATTATAATTGTCAATAAATATGTACCCTAAAAAATAGCATCCTAGCAAAAACTTCAATGTATCAACCATCCAGTCTGGACCAAATATTCCTACAATGATGGAGATTCCGATACCCAATACCAGTTCGGTAAACCATGTCCTCACGATTACTTTCAAATTTCTAAAGTAAGAATAGATCATTTCTTTTACGGACAAATCGATCGTTACGCCTGATAATCTTTCAATGGTTTTGTTGGAAAAATAAATATTGAGAAGATGCACTAATATCATCAATAAATAAGTGTGCGTACCTTCAAAGAGTTTATTGAAATTGATATTTTGATCACTGGATGTGGATGCTAATAGTTGAGGAGTGGATACTTTTGCTAATGATTGCAGATAGTCACTTATGAAATTAAAAAATGAAAATGGAACAACAATAGCGGTAATTATTGAAATCGTTAGCACAATTCTGTGCTTAAAAAAGCCATACCAAAGTTTGTTTTGAATGATGAATGGAATGGTATTTATTAACTTATCTGTTATATTTTTTACCTGTAAAACAAAAGTTGTTATGTCCATATATTTCTATTTGATTGACTAAGAACGAATCGCTTCTACTGGGTTCATTCCAGATGCTTGACTAGCTGGTATGATGCCTGCTATTATACCCACTGCTATAGATGTACCTACTCCTATAGTGACATTTAGAAGCGATAGAGACATTTTAAATGGAATGGCCAACGAGATTAAAAACAAGCTAACATACACCAATATCAAACCAATCAAGCCTCCAATAATGCACAAAATAATAGATTCTATAAGGAATTCCATCAAAATGATATAGCGTTTGGCCCCTAAGGCTTTCTTAATACCAATGATACTAGTTCGTTCTTTGACTGATACAAACATAATATTGGCAACACTAACCATTCCTACAATCAATGCAAAAATACCGATAATCAACCCAGCAATATTTAATACCTTGAATACGCTGTCCAATACTTCTGATAACATTGATAATTCATTAAGTGCAAAATTGTCTGCTTCCAAAGGTTTTTGTCTTCTCACTGCTCTGATGATGCCAGCTATTTCACCTTTGAGTTCTTGTATGTCTGTACCATCTTTTGCTTTAATATTTAGCATACGACCTACATTAGACTCTTCTTTGACATTGATATATTTTTTGACAGAATTATATCCAAGCCATATTACATCGTCAAAATTGATAAAATTGAACGCATTATCTCCTTCTGATTCGAGGTATCCGATTACTTGGAAGTTTTGCCCAAATAATTTTACTTCTTTTCCGATACCATTAAAATTCTTGAAAAGTTCATTGTACAATTTAAAACCTAAGATGACTTTGTTGGTACCTGATTCGTATTCACTTTGTGTAAAGTATCTTCCTTCTTGTATTTTCACACCCTGGATAGCTGCATATTCGTAGGTTGAACCCATGATAAAGGCATTGGATACCGAGCTCGAAAGATGTTTCACAGTACGCCCGCCTGTAAATATGGTAAATGAAACATTATCTGCTAGTTTTGATTTTCTTTTAATGGCTTTATAGTCATCCATAGATGGATCAGGTCTTTTGGCGTATTTCCAGTAATTGTCTCCTGGATCTTCATTCCAAGGCATTTTGTCCAAATAGATGACATCACTACCCAATTCATTAAAACCCTCCACTATATTTGCCTGCAACGAATCTACTGCAGATTTTACAGTGATAATACAGAATATTCCAATGGTAATGCCGAGTAGCGATAGGAAAGTTCTAAGTTTATTTCCACGTAATGAGCCCAATGCTTGCATTAAACTTTCCCAAATAATTTTTAAAAATATAGACATCTTGTATATTATTAAGCCAATAATGGTGTAATCGCCCTAAATTCATGCAAATTAAATACTATTTATCAACATTTGAACATTCATTAGATGAAAGTAGAATATTTATCGGTAGAATGATGGTTTTATTGACTAAAATTAGGTTTTGATGATTGGTCAGCCTTATTGCATGCAGATTTCATTGTAAACCATGTAATTTTAGTGCAAAAGCACAAAAACACAATGAAGCATCTATTTCAAACAGTTGATAATCATTATTTTAGGAACTTTGTGGCCTTTGATCTTTGTGATAATTTTTATTTTTGACTTTTCTGAGATAGCTCAATAGTACAGCATGGAGACTTTAGATTTAAAACCATCTGGTAAATTCAATGTATAAAATGATAGGAATTACATTGTTTTTTATCATTTTTGCATATAATGTTTTTCTAAATATAATATTTTTATAACAAAACCAAACAAATATATGTTGTATAGTGTCTAAAGATTCATACTTTTGCACTCCTTTTAAAAAAAAATAGAAAAATCAATGAGGACTAAACTTTCTCAATTTAAGTTTGAGCTGCCCGAAGATCTGATAGCTCAGTATCCTACACAAGAAAGAGATCAGGCAAGACTGATGGTAGTAGATCGCAAAACAGGAAAGATAGAACACAAAATATTCAGAGATGTTTTGGATTATTTTGATGATGGCGATGCACTTATTTTTAATAATACCAAGGTATTTCCTGCAAGGATGTATGGTAAAAAAGAAAAAACTGGTGCAAAAATAGAAGTTTTTCTCCTGCGCGAGCTTAATGCGGATGCGAAACTATGGGATGTATTGGTAGATCCTGCGAGAAAAATCCGTGTTGGCAACAAATTGTATTTTGCAGACGATAAAGGAAATGACATCCTAGTAGCTGAAGTTGTGGATAATACTACTTCAAGAGGTAGGACGATTAGGTTTTTCTATGACGGAACAGATGAGCAGTTTAGAGATGTCTTGAAGCAACTGGGAAGTATGCCATTGCCAAAATACATCACAAGAATACCTGAAGACTTAGACGATGAACGATATCAAACGGTATATGCGAAGGAGACTGGCGCTGTAGCTGCACCAACTGCTGGGTTACATTTTTCTAAAGAACTCATGAAAAGGTTGGAAATCAAAGGTACAGAGCTCGCTGAAGTAACCCTTCATGTGGGATTAGGGACTTTTAGAAGTATAGACGTAGAAGACCTTTCCAAACACAAAATGGATGCTGAATATTATAGCATACCTGAAAGTGCCGCACAATTGGTCAATAAATCTAAAGAAGGTAACCACAGGATTTGTGCTGTAGGAACCACATCCATGAGAACTATTGAGTCATCTGTATCAGCAACGGGCTTGCTGAAGCCATCAGAAGGTTGGACAAATTTGTTTATTTATCCTCCTTATGATTTTAGTATTGCCAACAGTATGATTACAAATTTCCATTTGCCGAAGACAAGTCTTATCATCATGGTAGCGGCTTTTGGTGGATTCGATCTCATAATGGAAGCTTACCAAGAAGCTGTAAAAGAAAAGTATAGGTTTTTCAGTTATGGTGATGCCATGTTGATCATTTAATTTCTTTTGACAATAAGGTAAATCCTTTTGAACTTTTTTAGCCAAATAAGTATTTAAAGAGTGGGCTTACAATATTTTTTCTAAAAATGTAACTTAGTCCACTTTTTTGCGTTGTAAGTACAAGAGATCAATTTTTTTTTAAACATTTAATTTTAGCATACCTCCTATGTATTGGACATTAGAATTAGCACACAACCTTGAAGACGCTCCGTGGCCAGCTACACGTGATGAGTTGATTGATTATGCCATAAGATCAGGTGCACCACTTGAGGTGATAGAAAATCTTCAAGAACTAGAAGATGAATTTGAGATTTACGAATCTATGGAAGATATCTGGCCGGACTATCCGCGTAAAGACGATTTTTTATTTAATGAAGAGGAATATTAAAATCCGACTCATTTTTTAAGCATAAAGAAAGTCCTGTTGTATTGATTTATTGCAGGACTTTTTTAATTTTGTGCAACCTAATCCCTCAATTCTTTGGAACAACATCCCACTTCCCATCCCATTATCATAGCTATAGATGGTTATTCGTCGTGTGGCAAGTCCACACTGGCTAAACAAATAGCGAAAAGATTCAATTTGATATTTGTAGATACAGGAGCTATGTATAGGGCTGCAACACTATATTTTCAGCAGCAACACATAGATATCAGTGATGAGCTTCAAGTAATCAAAGCTTTAACAGCTATCCACATCACTTTTGATATTGTTGATGGCTATAATACTACCTTTCTTAATGGCAAAAATGTGGAATCGGAAATAAGATCACTAGCAGTATCTAGTTTTGTAAGTGAAGTATCTGCACTCTCTCATGTAAGACGCAAAATGGTAGCTTTGCAACGTGACATGGCAGGAAAAATTGGATTGGTCATGGATGGAAGAGATATTGGAACAGTTGTTTTTCCTAATGCAGATCTTAAATTTTTTGTATTGGCTGATCCTATAATTAGAGCTCAAAGGCGGTACAACGAAATGTTGTTTAAAAATCAAAAGGCGGACTTACAAGACATAATATCTAATCTTGCGCATCGAGATAAAATTGATACCGAAAGAGCTGATAGCCCACTAAAACAAGCCGATGACGCCATCTTGATAGATAATACTGATCTGAGTATTGATGCACAATTTAGTCTTGTGGAATCTATTATATTGACCAAACTCAAGGAAATAGGTTAAACCCTATTATATTAATCTGGAACTTTACATAAGTCTGCGTAACATAAAGCCGTAAGATATCTGTTTTATCTTTTTAACTAAAGTAACAAAATAAATTTATTAATTCCTGAGCAAATTGGAGTTTGTGTTGTACGTTTGATACCCGATCACCCGATCATATAAGTCTCCTAACCCTCTAAAATAGATCAAAACTTGATAATCGTTTTCGGTTTCATTCCAGCTTCCCTCCATTGTTGCATAATCAATCTTTTCGCCATTTTCCACTATCCCGTAGTAGTAATTATAATAACCTTGTTTCATAAGTACTTGTGTGGTGTACATATCTCTATTGGCATCATATCTCATACGGTATTCTTCCGAAGGCATCCAGTTATTCATAGAGCCTAAGATGTAGATATCCTGATTACTTTTCAAATTTATATCATCGTCCAAGAAAAATACATTGTTGGTATAGTCCGCTCTTATATTTCGTTCTTCAGCTTGGTACTCTGAGTCTAGGAGGGAATTTCTGGTACTTATACCTGCTAGTAGCGAGTCACGAAGCGTTTGGCGCAGCGTCTGGTCAGCAGACACTGTCGCGGCATACTCATCCAAGACATCTGTGATACGACGTGTACCTGCTCTTTCAAAATTCTCTACAAAAAAGCGACCATTAAAATCAAAAGTTGCTAAATGTACTTTATTTCGTCTTGGCAAATCTGCGTGAAGTGTTATTTCAGTTCCATCAGTTCTCCGTTCTATAAACTTGATATTTCTTCCTAAACGAATGAGCGATCTTGTGTCAAATTCTCTATATTCAGCTAAGCCCCACCATTCAAAAGTTTTTAATTTATTGAATCGCAAATTGGTGCCACCAAAAAATGATGGTTTGGCGTGTATGGCGTTTTCCCAGTTTTCGTTTTGTAACATGACGATACTCACTTCTTCCATTGGGTTTCGCATTTTAAACTTATCTAAAGCTACATTTACTTGAAGTTCTTGTTTGTAACGTATATTTTGGACATCCGAAGGATAGATACTTGTGATGGCAGTTCCTACTACATTTTCAGTGATCACAAATCTTCTGGTGATTATCGGCTGATCTATATTGTCTTCATAGATTACAAGAAGATAATTTCCAGAAACCTTAAATTTTGTATCTTTATTTGGAAACTGTTGCCAGTAATGTATGTATTGCAGCCTCGTATTTGCGGAATATTCATATTTGCGAAGCCTTTCATCATTAAAACCTATTAAATAATCTAATTCTCTAAGGCTTGATTGATTCCAATCTTTATCACAATGGATAATTCTATAATAAAGTGTACGCTCTTCATTAAGTAAATCGTCAAATTTTAACATAACAAACTGACCACTACTCATAGACATCACTGGAAAATTGGTTGGTAGATTATTGATTTCTAAAGTAACCGTTTTTATATCGTTGTCATAGACATTATTAGTGAAATCAAAGTTATAATTGTCTAAAGCAATAACCCAAAAGGATGACAATGTAAAGATGATTGAGAAAAAATACTTCATTTTTAAATAAGTTTTAAGTTTTGATATCAATTGAACGTATGTTATTGTATTATTAGTGTTAAAATACTATTAAAAGGTGGATTAAATCATAGATTTCAATTCGACTTTGATTTCATCCTGTACTTTATTTACCCTTAATATGGTAAGTCCTTCTTTTTCTAGCAGTTGATCAAACTCAAAGAAGTTGGCTTCAATTTTGGTTCTGATCCTTTGGGTATAATCTGTAAGTTTTTCTGTGACTTCTTCCTTCATTTTTATACGGCCTTTGACTATTTCTTCTTCAAATTTAGTGATGACTTTACTTCGATTTAAACCTAATGTCACACCCGCAAATAACACTCCAACTGCCGTCAATACACCACCCGTAATATCAAATACTGCACCTTGTGCTACTGCTGCCAAGATAACACCTACAATGGCTACACCTCCACCTGCTGCAAGATTTGGTGTCATTTTGGAAGACTCTGAGACCATTCCTTCATCATAAAAATTCTCTGCATTATTCATAAACTGACCAAAACTTTGTTGCAAATCTTTCAAGACATTGATTCGCCTTTCAGCAATATCTGCAAATATCTCGTCATTATTTTTTAAGATAGTCTCTGAGTATCTAAGTTTGTTGTCCACAAGTTTACCCATGATTTGTATGTTTTCGGCCACATCTATGATACCATTTTGTAGTTTTTCACGGAGCGATGTATTTAGTTTAAGCTCGAAATCCTTGGCTTGGGTTGTGAGCCATTCCTTTAGACTAGATTCTTTTCCAAAGATAGCACTAAAAGACCTTTTGACCACACTTGTAAAAGACAGGCCATTTTCGAGATCAATGAGTTTTTG
>JADKCC010000044.1 GCA_016714785.1 Saprospiraceae bacterium | reverse complement strand
CATGTAAAACTCATTGTGCGATGGAAAAATAGCCGGACTCCAGCCCGGTGCTGTGGTATGGCGTACGGTACAGTCTGTCGTCAGATTGAGTTTGTGTGTGATTTGGATTGATAGATTGGTTAAAATCAGCCGTACTGACAACTGACTTATAGCAAGTGATGTGCCCGCAAATCCAGCTGCATGACATTGCGGACAATCCGTGAATATTATGCGCCAGTCAGAGGAAATGCCGTAGTAATATGATCAAAAATCAAGTCTGCATCACCTGTGGGATGACCAGCAAACACGCGGGGACAGATAAGCATACCACTCCTACTCCATTGTGTTGCTCCTTAGTTTCGGATTTTGATAATGGCGTTATACATATAAACTCTCCCATTGTCAAGGTGTGCTGTGACATTCTACGTTCGTTCCACACATAAATGTTTTCCACTGTTGATTGGAAAATACATGCCATCATGATCAAAGTAGATGGCGTCCATACATTTCTGAATGGCAAGTGGCACAATCTGCAGGAATAGAAGTTGAACGTGATTGGGATTGGGTCGTCGCGTTATAATCGAATTATGACCTCGATTGCGTGTATTTGGCGTATTGTTATGCGAACCATTGTGACAAGCGGCACAATCATTGGCTATCAAAGCATGAGCTCCGTTGAGTGCATAATAACTATTGTGATCAGCAAAAGTCGCAGGACTCCAACCGGGATCAGTCGTGTGGCATGACTTACAATCTGTAGATATACCCAAACTTGTATGATTAGGATTGAGCGTACCATTGAAATCTATGGTATGGCAATCAACGCAGACAGTAGAAGTACCTTGATAGCCTGATGTATGACATGCAACACAATCGGTCATCCTATGCGCACCTGTCAATGGGAATGCAGTCATCGTCTGGTCAAAGACATTGTCTGCATCGCCCGTAGGATGACAAGCCAAGCAAGCATTGTCGGTATAGCTATAGCTTCCAACGCCTTGGTGTACATCATTGGTCTCAGGGGTTGTTGTGGCAACCCTTTAGACAGGTAAATTGCGTAAAATCACTTACTGTAGTATGGCAGTCGATGCATTCAGACCATTGGCCATTGTGTTTGCCACTGAAGATTTGGGAAATAAAGACCATCATGATTGAAAGTAGATGGTTGCCAAACATTTTCGGAGTGACAAGTCGTACAGTCTTGCGCAAAATTATTAAGTGTATGATTCTGGTTTTTTCGCATCGCTGTAGTCAGCATTATGACATCCATAACATGTATTAGGCGTATTATTGTAATCTCCATTGTGACAATTAATACAGTCATTGGCCTATCGGCATGGGCTCCATTGAGCGCATAATAACTATTGTGGTCAACAAAGTCGCAGGACTCCGAAGTAAGGATCAGTCGTATGGCAAGATTTACAATCTGTTGATATACCCAAACTTGTGTGATTTGGATTGAGCGTACCATTCAAGTCTATGGTATGACAATCAACGCAGACAGAAGTACCTTGATACCTAAGCATGACATGCTATACAATCAGTCATACTATGTACCTGTCAAAGGGAAATTCGTACTATTATGATCGAAGGCCATATCGGCATCTCCCGTAGGGTGACAACCCAAACAAGCATTGTCCGTGTAGGAATAACCTGAAATGCCGTTATGCACATCATCTGTCTCAGGATTTTTATGGCAACCGACACATGTAAATGATGAAAAATCATTCGTGTTGGTATGACATTCTACACAGTCGGTCCATACGCCTTTGTGTTTGCCTGAGTAAATAGGAAAAATCGACCGTCGTGATCTGTAAAAGTGACAGGTTTCCAACTAGGCGAAATGGTATGACATTCTATACAATTATTAGAAAATCCTGACATCGCATGGTTTGGATTTTGAGTCCCATTGAAGTCGTTCTGATGGCAACTAATACACTCTGCCGAAATGATGGAATAATCTTCAGCTAAATGGCAAGCTTTACAGTCATCTATTTTATGGCCTTGCTCCAATGGGAAGAACGAGTGATCTATTATTTCAGTACTCCAAGCAGAGCCATTTAGACCATGGCACATAGCGCAGTCATTACTGAAGTTATTTTTTACGTGATCTGGCTTTTTAGTATTGACATAATCCGCTCTGTGGCAGTCTATACAAGTCACACCGGTGGGTGAAAATCGCACATTTGTCTCGCTTTGGTGACAATCATTGCAGTTGATATTGGCATGCACACCCATTAGCGGGAAAGCTACATTTTCGTGCATTTGAGTGACATCCTCTACGATCCATGACTGCGGCGTATGGCATCTTGCACAATCATTGCCTACCGTCTGTTGATGGATATCGGAATGACAGGAGACGCAATTACTTTGGGCTTGGTCAAAGGCCAATGTTTGATGGCAAGATCTACAATCTAAATCTTTATGTTGTCCTACCAATGGGAAAGCGGTACTATCGTGGCTGAAGGTAGCTTTATTTTGTTGGTAGCTCCAGTTTTCAGGGTGATGACAGGTAGCACAGTCAATAGCAAAATTTTTACCATGAGGCGACTGTGCCAACATTTGTTGCGTGATAACCACCAGCCAAATCATGAATAAAAATCTAAGCACTCTAAATTGTTAAAACAACAATGATTCAATACATGGATAAAGATATATATTTGTCAGAGAATTGTAAAATTTCTGGCTTTTAAAATATCTGAACGGGTAAATTTTAATACTGAAACGGGAATGTAAGCGGCATTTACACAAACATTTTTTAGATCGACTAAACCGGTACTATACGAATTATAAATTCATCTATTTGCTTCGCTCAGGTAATTCTAGGCACTTCGTACCAAACGAAAACTTAGTTGTTAGTGGCAGTTAATTTTTGTTAATTCATTTATTTTCAATTCTATCGGTGTTTTATATCTTTCATTTGCAATGTCTGCGGTAAATGATTTTTTTGGTTTTAAGATAATATTGTCGTCTGCCAAAATTATAGCGTCAACCAAAGTGTAAATATCTTCATAAAATTGAAGTTTATAATTACTTATTCTGCAAATGTTGTTTTTCTTGTCTTTGAATTCAATTATTGCCTTTGTCCCACCGTTAAGTGCTTTAATTTGATAATAAATATCAATCTTAAATGAATTTGTTTCCTTTGTTTTGAAATGGATTTTGATTTCTGTATCAAACTCTCTCAATAATTTTTCAGTCTGCCTAACTAATTCCAAACCTTCGTTTTGGCTTATGTGTGTCAAAACTTTGAAAGTAGTAGATTTTATGAAGTTGTCTTTATCACTGTCTTGGAGTGCACTTAACTTTCCAGAGTCAATTCCAAAATCTACGTATTTAATTCGTTTATCAATATTTCTGTTAGATACTATTATTTCATTCTCTTTAATGAAAGTTGTCAAGTTGATATAAATATGGTCAAACTCGCTAAAAGAATATTTTAGTTCGTTCAGTTTCCTTGCAATTCGTTGTCCAATATAGTTTGTGTCATTTGTAGGAATGAAAAGTTTACCCAATTCGCGAGGCATACTTTGTCCTTCAATATTCTGTTTTTCACTCTCGTAAAATCGTATGTCTTTCAATATTCTGTCTGCCATTTTCGGGTCTGATTTAATTGTCGCTAACGCCTAGTACATGCGGCGTGGCGGCGTTTAGCCGACATGACCGTCATTTACATTGTTATGCTTAGCAATTATTTTTTTCTTCTATTTTCAAATTCATTCTTAATGTCATTTTCTAATCTGGCATAGGATGCTTTCATTTCTAAATTTCTATGATTGATAGTAAGATAGTGAATTGCAATTAATAACCTTATTCTTTCGTCTTCAATGTCATATTCTCCGTAATTCTTTACTACATCCGCAAATATAGAAGGAGAAATATCACCTGCCATGCTAAATTTTTCAATGTATAATTTTGTCTTTGGGTTTATTTGGGAAATTTCTTTTTCAAGGTAATCTAAGTATTTTCCTTTATTAATGTGGATGGATTGAATACTGTCAGGAAATGTTTCATTTGAATTCGTATTTGGAATTCTTCTGTTCAACACAACTTTTCCATATACCCAGAATTCATTTCTTAATTTAGGATTTAACAGCTCAACTATTTCTTTTTGATTTTCTTTATCAATTCCAATATCATAATCACCTATTTCTATTTCTTTTAATATTCTTTTGTAAAATGAGTCGTAACAATCTTTAAAATTACCTTCAGATTTTGATTCTATTTTACAAATTTTTTTGTCAAATCTGTCAAGAAGAGAAATTAATTCAATTGTTTCAGATTCAGAGAAAACTTTATTGGTTTTTAATTTATTCAGTTTTTCCTCGTGGCATGATACAAGAGAGATTAATATTAATAAGATACTAGCTTTATGTACTTCATTTTTTTTTATTGAGCATAACGGATCGGCGATTTGTGACGGATGAGCGATAGCGAAATCTGTTCATCAAATCGCTTGTTACTAGTCGTACTTTCAATTACAAGGTTTAAGCTTTACTTCATTATTATAATTTTCTAAAGCACGAGTCCATTCATATCTTATCGGAATTTCATTCATTTCGACTTTACGGTATTTCATTATTGCGTTTCCAGTTGTTACCAGTATTCCATTTGCGTTTAAAATAAAAGTTGCACTCTTTTTCTCTCTAGTTATTTGCCCATTCTCCAAAATTAATAAATTCATCATTGTCTCACAGTTTTTTGTGTAGCCTGTAACTTGTCCAATATTCATTGAAAATGTAATATGTTTTGCAATTTTGCAGTACTTTTCCTTAGTAATTTTATTGGTTTCATAAGTTCCGATACTGTATTGAAGCGTTGGACCCACATCCATAGGAAAATCAATAATCCTTAAAGTATCGTTTCTGAATTCTATGATTGATTTTTTAGGACTCATCAAGAAATCATTATTGGAGTCTTCCCAATAATAAAATGTAACTTCATTTGCGTTTTGAATATCGGATTTCATAAATGCTAATAAATTTATTAAGATAACAGTGTATATTTTCATTATTATTTTTATTTGCTATAACTATTAACTTTTCGCTTTATGCAACTCTTTAATTAAAATAATTAAAATCTTTTTACAACTTATTGATTTACATTTCACCTCATTATGTAAAGGCAAATATAAGAATATAGGTTTATGATTGATTTAATTATGCAGAATATTTTAATCATTTTAATTGATTTTGGAATTTCTCATAAAATTTTAATAATTCTACCCCGTTAGGCGTAGGCTGCGCCTACGTCTAAGTGATGCCAAATTTTTAATTTGAATACGAAGCAGTATATCCATTATAAAACAGCAATATCTATTTCTATTAAACTTTCCAAGCCACTATAGTTCCGTTGACTACTATACATCCAATCTTCGGCCTTTTCCACCCATCCACTTTTTACTGGATTTTCATTTATATAAGCCATTTTTTGACAAATAATGAATGGCTTAAAAGTTCCATAGCATGAGTCCAAAATTGCAACTCACTGTTCCTTATATGACTTTTTGCTGCAAACTCAAATCGCTTTAACATCCAATCCTTCTTGCTTTCATTAGATTCTTGTATTTCTTTCAAAATCTTTGAAGCAGTATGACGCTTAAAGTCCCTAATAATATTGGGTAAGTTACCATTTTCGGCACTCAAGATGCAATGAAAGTGATTCGACATGACTACATAAGCCCATAACTGTAGCCCCTTTATTTATTCTGCAATAAGCAAAACTGTCCAAAATAATATCCCTATAAACTTTTCGAGTAAAAATATCAACCCAATCCACCACTTGGAATGTAAGGAAGTAAGATCAGCTTTATCATTTATTTGGTATCCTGTACTCATATCACGCAGATATATAAAATTTATGGCGAAAGTACATGAATCATGGCAAAGCCAACAACATAGTGACGTGGATCAACCTACGCCGAACGGGGAATGCTGGGACTTTTAATTGTCATTTTTCATAACGGCATAACAGTTCTTTAATTGCATACGGCGTTCCTGGGCTTTCACGGCTGTTACGGATTAAGGAAGCCAAACTTTCGGTTTTGCACTCACTTCAAAGATTTGGTATTTTTATCAATATTTTTGCTCGTCAATTGATTTTGTAATTTGGGATTTAACTTTTCCAGTATGTTCTGTTGTTTTTGGATTCAATTAGCATAATTAAGCATTCTTCGTTAGATGAAACTCTGTGATTGATTCCTTTTTTTACAACATAAAAATCCCCTTTTGCATAACGAAATTTTCCTGATTTTCAATTTCCATTAACAAAGAACCTTCAACGATATAAAATAATTCGTCTTCATCTTCGTGATTATGCCAAGGAATTTCTTGTCCTTTATTTTGGCTACTTTAATAAATTGGTCGTTTACTTCTCCAATTATTCTTGGTGAGAAATATTTATCAACTTTAAAACTCATTTTTAAATTCATAACTTAAATTTTTCTTTTGATTATTTTACCTTCTTTATTAGAACGATGATATAAAAAAACACCTATTGAAAGTAAAATGGAAACAGTTATAATTGAATCTTCAATTCCAAGTCCTCCGCCAGTAAATAATACTGGACCTTCAAATTTGGAATGAATAATTCGCCATATCATCTAATCCTGTAAGGTTTGAACCATAAAAAAGGTTGCGCAAAATTCCAGCCTAAATGAAAGAAAAAGGCAACCAAACTCTTTTGTATATACAAAAACATTGACATTGTAAATCCCCAACACAGTGACATAAAAAAGCTAAACCAAGTTGTGTTCGGATTAAAAATGTGGTAAGTTTCAATGATCATTATGATTAGAATTGCCATGTTAGTTCCTAACCAGTTTTCTAATTCACGCAATACCAAACCTCTGGTAAATAGATCTTCAATTAGCGCTGCAACAACCAGTGTCATGAATAATCTAAGGGAATAATCTTCTGTAGATATATTAATAAAATGGTAATACCCCAACAGATATAATATAAAAATGGATAATGAAATTGCAGAAAATCCAATTGCAAATCTACCAAACATTTCTTTAGGTAAGTATTTTATTGAAAGTTCTTAATTTCTCGTTTTTCATACCAGCGAAATAAAAATAGTAACTTGAAAGTAACACCAAAAAGAAACCAGATGGATTAAAGGGTCGGCAATGTTTTTTGTCTTCAATTATACTATAAAATATTGGTTTTGATACAAAATTTTGTACCCCTACAAAAGAAAAGCAAACAGTTATTCCCAAAAATATTTTTGTAATTGGGAAATCCAAGATTTTTTGATTGATTGATTCATAATTGAATGATTGATTGGTTGATTGATTTGACGAAAGAATGGAATTTGGTTACAAGATAAATAGATTTAAATATTAAGTTGACTGCTAATCTTGGCATGAAAGGAAATTGCACATCAAAGTTCTCAGAGAACCGAATAATCCAGAAGTGGCTTCAAAAAGTTTTCCATTTCCGTCCTAAAATTGATTTGTGATCAATGCTAAACGGACTCAAGACCAAAGAAATTAGCATACGTTACTTCAAACCTTTGAATGTCTAAATGCAAAGGAACAAGAAAAATTGAAAACTATGATTACATAAGCCCATAACTGTAGCCCTTTATTTTTCTGCAATAAAGCACATTATATTGTAAATACTAATCGCACGTCCTCTATATAACCAAAAATATTTGTGTTAGTCTATTGCATCTTTAGTTCCATTTCCAGACTAGCCCTTCATCAGGGTCGATCAGTTCATTTATTTTCTGAACCACATTTTTGCAATAGGTAGTTGATGCATTTTCATGTCCGAGTGTATGAGCGATAATATTTTTACCTCTAATATCTCTTAAGCATTGATCAATGTCTTTGTCATTTCTGTAGCAAGACCCTGATTACG
>JADKCC010000043.1 GCA_016714785.1 Saprospiraceae bacterium | reverse complement strand
AGAGAAGACTGTGTGTATTCAGAATCTAGAAATTTAGGTATGTTTCTAACTCAAGGCAAGAAATAGATTACACTTTTCAACGAAACCCATACATTCACCCAAAATCTGATGATCAATACGTGAAGAAGAACATCTTATACTAAATTGAATGAAATTCTTAGATCGCCTGAATAAACAAGGATTAGGACAAGAGATATTACGTTTGATGAAATAATCCCTTTAAGTCATTTTAATTTGGGTAAAAAGAGACCTTGGCTACAATTGGTTTGTGGAAAATGATTAGGCACACAGGCGACAAATGATTTCGAGGAATCTATTTCAAAAGAATAACAAATCAGATCACAGATATGTTCAATGATTCTGTAAGATTAATTCTATAATTCCATGCCATAAATCCAAACATCCACCATCGACGCAGCATCCGGCCTGAAAGGATATGATTATTCGCAGGCAGGATTGTATTTATTACCATTTGAAACCAGGATAGGGGTGCATTGTCGGCAAAATAAACTGACAAGCAAATGATATGTAATGATGCAGGAACGAGGTTGAAAATGAATGGTTGAAATTGCCTCGGGAACGATTTACAAAATATCCAATCATACCGAATATAGTTTGTAATGCCCAATCATTTCACGCCATTTTGGAACGTAGGGCGCCTTTGTGGTCCCATTTCCGTAAGGGTATCCTTAGGATACCGGTAATATGATGAACAATACCCAAAAAGGCAA
This sequence comes from Saprospiraceae bacterium, assembly GCA_016714785.1. Taxonomy (GTDB): domain Bacteria; phylum Bacteroidota; class Bacteroidia; order Chitinophagales; family Saprospiraceae; genus OLB9. Next base: position 45,469 of record JADKCC010000043.1, on the reverse strand, counting down.
CCACAGGGATTACCCCAACGGTGATATTAAAAATAAAACCGTTGGTGATATGGTTGGTGCGTTTCAATCTATTGTGACGGTAGAATATATTCGTGGCGTAAAAAACATGGGGTGGACACCATTTAATGGTAAATTATTGCAACGCAATTATTATGAACACATCATACGCAATGAACAAATCAATCAACATTCGAAAATATAATATAAACAATCCCTAAAATGGGAGGATGATAAATTTTATCCATCATGAAATTCACAGAAGACAGATTAGAACAGGTGTTACAATTCATTGGGGCAACAAGGATACGCTCATCAACTAGGGCAGTCCATCATCCGTCGGCCTGATGACGTGTTGATAGAAGCAGACTTGATGGCTTTTTTGGAGGCTCAATATGGACACGAAGGTATCACTGCCACCGAGATAAGATCCATCATCTTACAGTTACATTCTCTCCCCGCATCTGATCTGTACGAAAGTAATAAGACCTTTATGAAGATGGTATCTGATGGTTTTATACTGAAACGTGAAGACCGTAGTCAGAAAGATATATACATACAACTTCTAGATTATAGTGGTCTCCATAACCATCGTATCCCTGCTAATGACGAACTGATAACTGTCTTTGCTGATCCACAAGAAACCTACGCCAAAGATTTGAATATCTATAAGTTTGTGACACAAATGGAGATATCTGGCACCGAAAAACGCATACCCGACGGCATTCTTTATATTAACGGTTTGCCACTTGTGGTGTTTGAGTTTAAGAGTGCCATCCGAGAAGAAGCGACGGTGTATGATGCTTGGAAACAGCTGACGATAAGGTATCGTAGAGATATTCCGGAACTCTATAAATACAATGCCTTCTGTGTGATAAGTGATGGGGTAAATAGTAAGGCTGGGTCGGTGTTTGCGCCTTATGCTTTTTATTATGCCTGGAATAAGTTAGGTGAAGCTGGTTCTTCTCGGCTTTTAGGATACGGTGAAGCTGGAGCTTCACCGAACCCAGGGATGTTTGATAGAGGGAGATTAAGAGATATCATTCGCAACTTTATATTTATACCTGATAGTTCTAAGAAGGATGAAAAAATAGTTTGTCGATATCCACAATATTACGCAGCTCGAGCATTGTTCGAAAGTATCCGAACTGCACGCAAACCTGAAGGTGATGGCAAGGGTGGCACTTATTTCGGAGCGACAGGTTGTGGCAAAAGTTATACCATGCTATATCTCACTCGATTGCTGATGCGAAGTGCTGATTTCGGTAGTCCTACTATTGTCTTAATAACAGACAGGACAGACCTGGATGATCAGTTGGCTGGAACTTTTACCAATGCCAAAAAGTTTATCGGAGACAATCTGGTGGTGAGCGTAGAGAGTCGTGCCCATCTCAGAGAGTTGCTCCAAGGAAGGCAAAGTGGTGGCGTATTTTTGACTACGATACATAAGTTTACAGAAGATACCAAGTTACTCACCGACCGAAACAACGTCATCTGCATCTCTGATGAAGCCCACCGTAGCCAAACGAATCTAGATCAAAAGATAAAAATCACAGAAAAAGGTGTCACCAAGTCATTTGGATTTGCTAAGTATCTACATGACTCATTGCCCAAAGCCACATACGTGGGATTTACAGGGACACCCATAGATGCAACGCTTGATGTTTTCGGTAAGGTAGTAGATGCCTATACCATGACCGAATCTGTCAAAGACGAGATCACCGTAAGAATCGTATATGAAGGTCGTGCTGCCAAAGTAGCCCTAAACAATACCGAACTCGAAAAGATAGAACGATATTACGAAGAATCCGCAGCAGCAGGTGCCAATGAATTTCAGATAGATAAAAGTAAAGAAGAATCGGCAAAAATGAATGCCATCCTTGGAGATCCTAAACGCTTACAAGCAGTCGCCGAAGATTTTGTCCAGCATTATACTACTCGAGTTTCCGAAGGGTCCACCGTGTTAGGCAAAGCCATGTTCGTTTGCAGCAGTCGCGAAATCGCCTACGCACTGTATAAAAATATCATCTCTCTCCTGGGTGAGAGAAGCTCCAGCTTCGACGAAACTCCAAACAATAGCTTCGACGAAATTCCAAGCTCCAACTTTCCCTACGCATCAAAAGAACAAATCCAAGACTTCCTAGAAACCGAACTAGAAAGCGAAAACAAGCCCATAAGCTACGCTGCCCACTTCACCACTGACTTCGGCCTACGCAAAGAGTGGCATAGATGCAATCTACCACACCGCAATAAAGAAGGTTTGATTCAGTTTATCACATTCAGATTGGCAGATAGCTTACCACAGAAAGTGCTAAAAGATATCGAAAAAGAAATCCACTTACTTTCTAATGATAATAAAGACATAGAAAGACGAAAAAAATATCAATATTGGTTGGATCAAGGATTGGGAAGCTGTGCATTAAGTAAAAAAGAAATGGCAGAAGTCATGATGAATGCACTTCGCCACCACGATGGGGATAAGTACGATTTAATCGCTTGGTCTATCATGCCCAATCATGTGCATGTACTCATCAAGACTACAGGCGATCTTGTTCGCATCATTCAGTCATGGAAGTCGTTTACTGGTAAATGGGCATTGGCAAATAACAAGGAATATGGGCTGGGAATAGATGATGATGCAGATAAGTTTTGGATGCCTGAGTATTGGGATCGGTTTATCAGAGATGAAGACCATTTTGACACTACAGTGAAGTATATTTTGAATAATCCTAGTAAGGCACGGTTGGCGGAAGGGGATTTGGCTTATGAGTTTACTGGGTGTGTGTTTGATGGAGATTCGGCGAAGCTGGAGCTTCTTGATGGAGATTCGCCGAAGCTGGAGCTTCTTGATGGAGATTCGCCGAAGCTGGAGCTTCTTGGGGACCCGGAAGGAGCTTCTTGATGGTGATTCGCCGAAGCAGGAGCTTCGGCCGACCCAGGAGGAGCTTCGGCCGACCCAGGTGAAGATGATAATGACTCGGGATAAGGATGATGTTAAGGAGTTGTATGATTTGTTGGGGACGAAGGAGTATCGGAAAGAATTGGATAGATTGTTTAAGGATGAGAAGTCAGATTTCAAAATTGCTATTGTGGTGGATATGTGGTTGACTGGTTTTGATGTGCCTTTTCTGGATACCATATATATAGATAAACCGATACAACAACACAATTTGATACAAACGATCTCACGTGTTAATAGGAAATATGAAGGCAAATCCAAAGGGCTTGTTGTAGATTATATTGGGATTAAAAAACAAATGAATCTGGCCCTTGCAAAGTATAATAAGGGAGATGAAGATAACTTTGAAGATATAGTGCAGTCCCTGATCGTAGTGAGAGATCATTTAGATTTATTGGGCAAAATCATGTACAAATTTGATCATGCTAAGTATTTTGATGGTAGTCCAATGGAGCAGTTGAATGTACTGAACATGGCAGCGGAGTTTGTACAGAAAACCAAAGATATTGAAACCCGATTTATGGGTTTGGTCAAAAGATTGAAGGCAGCTTATGATATTTGTGCAGGAAGTGAAAGCCTAACCAATAAAGAAAGAGATTTTACACATTTTTATATCGCTATAAGATCTATAGTGTTTAAATTGACTAAAGGGAATGCACCAGATACCGCTCAGATGAATGCAAAAGTGCGCGAAATGATTAAAGATGCTTTGCAAAGTGATGGTGTTGAAGAAATATTTAAACTTGGCAATGAAGATACTACGGAGCAAGATCTCTTTGATGATGAATATTTAGCAAAAATTGATAAGATAAAATTGCCTAATACAAAGATCAAGTTATTACAGCAACTTTTGGCAAAGGTCATAAATGAAATCAAAAAAGTAAATAAAGTCAAAGGCGTTGATTTTACTAAGAAAATGCAGTTTTTGGTAGAGAAGTATAATGAACGGGATGAAGCAGATGTGCTCAGAAGTGAAGTATATGAAGAAATGGCAGAACAACTGACCAATTTGATTTGGGAAGTACATCGAGAGTTTGGAGCTGGAGAGAAATTGGGTATTGATTTTGAAGAAAAAGCTTTTTATGATATCCTTTTAGAACTATGTGTGAAGTATGACTTTAAGTATCCCGAAGATAAATTAATTGAATTAGCCAAAGCAGTAAAAGATTTAGTTGATGGTCAAGCCAAATTTCCTGACTGGAATAAAAGAGACGACATCAAATCAGCTTTGAAAGTGGGTTTGATTTTATTATTGGATGAATTCGGATATCCACCTGTGGAACGGGATGAAGTGTATGTTGAAATATTTGAACAAGCTGAAAACTTTAAGAAAAATCAGAAAAATTGAAAGGATTTTTATAAAACAGCGGTTCAAGAATAGAAAATCGATGATTTTGAAGTGATATTATGATAGGTTATTTCTTGTCATTTATTGTTATTTCTTGTCATTTATTACGTATAATTGTAACTAATCAATAAATTATGTTAGGAAATATCATAATATGAATTATTTTTGTGGTCTAGAATGTAATCAAGTAGATATATAAAGATATATCGGTAATCAGTTGACACGCGAGATCCATTTACCGTCAAAGAGTAACCAATAATTTTTTTATGTTAATCAGACGTAAGTCCATGTCCCTGGATGTGGCAAAATCGAGATGGCAGGGTATGGTGAGCCAGGACCCTGAAATGGATTTGGGTAACGGCCTTAGTGCCGCGGCCTACAAAACAGCTATTGATGCCCTAGAGGCTAAGATGCTGCGTGTAAACAAAGTTTCCGCTGAAGCTCAGACTGAAAGAGCAGAGTTACGAGAGATGGAGCGTGAGGTGAATGACCTCAATGACCGTTTCTTCAAAGGTACTGCTGCTAAATTCGGAACGAGTAGTTCAGAGTACTTGGCAATAGGAGGAACCCGTAAAAAAGACAGGAGAAGACCTGCTCTTTCGAACGGAACTTCTCCTACTATGTCGAGCGATGTTTAGTTGGTCTCCAAACTAAGCTAAACAATCGCGGAGTTTTAGAAAAGGGTCCTTCGCTGTAAAGTGGAGGGCCTTTTCTATTTATGTATGTACAAGTTTAATGCCATAAAGACACCTTGGCACATTTTTTTTTATGTTCTATTAACTAACTAAGCTAAAATTGCTGTACATTTCAGCAAGGATGTGTATTTTCTGAAAGAGACCTATGAGACAGGCCAACACATCAAAAATGATGATATAATATTCTTTAGTGTTGGTTGGTAGTACAAAAGTAATGGTTATAAACAATATAGAGGTAAAATATAACAAAAATAATTATATCTTAAACTAAATTTGCATTTATTGAAGTGCTTTTCCTATCAATTACCCTGCAATCCTGCTTCTTCTATGATCATTTCATGCAATTGTCCTAATCCCCTTTAGGATGACACCCAAAACATGCAGTACTTACAAACTGATAGCCTCCGACTTCATCGTGTTCTTTAGCGAGTTTAGATGCATTATTATGTTCATGGCATTGAATACAACTAAAGGTATTGTAATCGCCGGCAATTGTATGACAATCAATACATTGATCCCACTCACCTTTGTGATTGCCTGAATAGATAGGAAATCTGCTATCATGATTTGAAAATGATGCCGGCATCCAGCCAATGGCTAGTGTATGACAAAGGTTACATTCTTTAGGAAACAAGGTATGATCTGGATTTTTTGCATTTTGAAAATCGGAAGTGTGGCAATTTATACAATCAGGTTTTGTATCAGAATAAGTAGTTGTTAAATGACATATTGTGCAATCACTAATTTGGTGACCTTGTTCTAGTGGAAAAAAACTGTGCACAATACCACTAGCATTCCATGCTGACCCTGTCAGTTTGTGGCACAAAGAACAATCTTTTGGGAAATTTTGTCCCACATGATCTGGCATTTTGGCTGAAGTATAATCGTTAAGATGACAGGATATACATTCCGGATTGATAGGACTAAATCTTACATTCGTCTCACTCTGATGACAAGCATCGCAATTCACAATGGAATGGACGCCTATTAACGGAAAAGATGTTTGTTCATGCATTTTGGTAATATTTTCCACTACCCATGATGTTTCATTGTGACACCTCGCACAATCATTACCTACTGTTTGTTGATGAATGTCATTGTGACAAGTAAAACAACTACTTTCTGTAGCTTCGAATTGCAGTGACTCGTGACATGTCCTACAGTCCAGATTTTTATGTTGTCCTTTAAGCGGAAATTCCGTATTATTATGATCAAAAGATGATTGTAGTTTGTCGTATGTCCAATTTAAAGGATTATGACATAGGGCACAATCAATTCTTAGCTTTTCGCCATGAGGGGATTGACTCCAACCTATCGAAGTAGTTAGCAGTAAAAGTAGGTTCAGTATTGCTCTATGGGACAATTTATTTAATTATTACGTGAACTGTTATCTATTTCCCCGCTGCATCTTCCATAATGATTTCATATTTATAACCAGCACCAAAGTCTTTATTTAGCGTTATTTTACCATTCAGTGCCACTTTACTTCCTACAGGTATATTTAGATTGGTGGTAACTGTTAGATCCAATGCTTTACCTTTCTCCTTGGAACCATCCTGTATGTGTACCCAGTTTTTACCCATAATACCATTATTTACTTTGACACATTCGCCCGTGACGGTGATTACTTTGCCCTCGTATTTTGTTTTATTGGCCATCAATTCTGATAGCTTCACAGCATCTTTTACCACAGGCAGGACACCTGAAGACACTGCCGGTTGCCCACCTGATGGACTTACAGCGCCTCCATTCAGATTACCTCCTGGATGCTCCGTTGCACTGATGATGTTACTTACTAAATAAATGGTATCAAAGGTCCGCTTGAATTCTACACTTTCAAATTTGGTCTTCATTAGTCCACCTCGATATAGATAGGTTTGTCCTTTTGTAGCATCAGTTTTTGCTGTTGCTATCCAAAAAGATTTACCCGCTTCTGACACATTTAAGTAAGTATATCTTTCCGTTTGCATGACTTCATTGGCTACAACTTGATGGACATCAGCAGATGGTGTTGTGGCATTTCCAATCGCACTTTGTGGCATTACCGCATTCTCTTGAGTTGCTGACGCTGTTATAGGTGTTTCATCCGCAACGATTATTTTTGGTTTTGAGTCACAAGCCAAAAGGAATAAACTAAAAACAAAAGGAATGACTATTTTTTTATGGTACATGAATATTTAATTTTTTATTCTTTGAGTAATGGTGACAAAATAACGATGCCAAGCTTTAGAAGGTTCAAAGGTACCTTCATAACTACACATAAGGGCTGTTTTTTTCATTAAATTAAAAGAAAAACTGATACCACCAATATGTTGTCTAAGGTTAGATTCTGAGTTGTAAAAGGTATAGTTTATATTTCTATAATTGAGTTCAATATTGAGTTTACCTTTTATGAAATTATCAGATATTCTGCCACCTGCTATGGTCCCTTTAAAATAATACGATTCTAAAAGATTGAGTGAAAAAGATGTATTGGTGCTTTTGTGCAAGATGCTATTGATATTCATATTGGCGACATAATTTTTGGTCGGTGTTGGATTATCCCCTTGGTACCTGAAAAAAGCGGATGCGTTTACACTTATTTTTTTGAAAGGACTGTAATTGGCTTGCACTCTGAAACCTTGTCTCGTCTCTTGTGCAAGGAGTTGTTCTATGAAGGTTTGATATGATTCATAGTAAATGATATTCCGTCTGTTGTCATAAGATCCTGAAAGTGAAAGGTTTCTTCTGATTCTATATCGCAATGATGCATAAATACTAGTCAATTGAGGTTGATTTGAAGTTTCTCCATTCACTTTTTTATATAAATCCATCTCTGATGAAAAGAATAAATTTAGATTTTTGACTAGTGAATTATTGTGTTGAAAATATATAAATCGACGATCGGTATTGGATTGATTCATTTGTTCAGCCACAGCAATAGATGTTTGAGCCATTCCTTTGGTAGTCTTGTCCGTTCGAACTAAATAAGCTCCAAATTGTGGTAAACCAGCATTAAAAGTAAAGTTGGTAAAATCAGGTCTTGTACCGGCAAAAGCACCTGCGATATACTTACCGATCACATATTCTCCTTGCACACCATCTATAGCGCCCATATTGGCAATGTGATTATTCATCTTTCTTCCGATCCATACACTATATTTGTCAGAAGGCGCATACTGTACCGAAAGTGTAAATACTTTGAAATCATCATAAAATCCTGTTGCCCTTTGTTGGTCTATACCATATCTATGCCGATAGGTGAAATAAGATTGTACCGAAAAAGCGGATTGATGTATGTTTTGAATATTGAGCGAAAATGCTGCTCGTATCCTTTGAAAATTATTGTTATTGTCAGGATTGATACTTGCATTGGTAGAAAATGATAAGCGTCCTGAAGTAAGTTGCTTCCTTTTTTTAGTGATGCTATCCGCTACTGCATCTTGGTCATTATCTATAGTGACAGCTGGAACGATTATTTCGGGTTTGATTTCAGGTATCTTTTCATCATTGACCAAAATAGGTGGAGCATATTGATACCTTACACCTTGACCTATCTCAGTTGGAATATCGGTGATATTTTCTGTAACACACGAAGTCGTTGATTTTTGTTTTACAACCAATGTTTTGTTAGCTTTTCCATTTACCAATATTGACAATGTATCTCCTATTTTTATGAATTCCGTGGATGGAAATTTCACATATATGTTTTTGCTGCTTTTATATGAAATAGTCCCTTGAAGTTCCGTAATATTTCCTTGCCCCATCACATATATTAGTGATAAGATAAAAAATAAGCAAGTAGTGAATATTTGTTTTATCATAACATTTTAATCTTCGCCGTCAGGATGACAAGCATAACATGCATTACTATTATACTGATATCCACCTACGCCATCATGTTTATCAGCCATATCTGCCTGGTCATCGTGTTCATGACAATTGATACAGGAAAATATATTATAATTACTAGAATTGGTATGACATTCAGAGCATAAGTTCCATTCATTATTGTGTTTACCACTGTATATTGGAAAATATAGATTATCATGATCAAAAGTAGATGGAGTCCAAGCACTTTGTGAGTGACAGGCTGTACAATCCGTTGGGAACTGTGCGGTAGCATGATTTGGATTGGTGGTACTATTGTAATCACTTTGGTGACAACCAACACAAGTATTCGGAGTATTATTATAATTTCCATTATGACAGTCAATACAACTAGCACCTGTATGTGCACCAGCCAACACATAATAATTATTGTGATCAGGGAATAATGCGGGTGTCCAATTAGGGGCAGTAGTATGACAACTCACACAGTCTGTAGATAGACCTAACGAGCTATGGTTAGGATTGGTAGCTGCATTATAATCTGGTGTATGGCAGCCAGCACATGTATTTGGTGTATTAGTATAATTGCCATTGTGACATAGTACACAGTCACTAGCTATACTAGCATGTGCTCCTGTGAATGGGTAAAAAGTATTATGATTGAATGAAGATGGCGCCCAAGCATTTTGATTATGACAACTAGCGCAATCTGTCGGAAATTGATTGACACTATGGTTGGGATTGGTAGATGTATTGTAATCAGAAGCATGACATCCAAAACAGGTATTCGGTGTATTGTTATAATCACCATTATGGCAAACGACACAATTGGCTGCTACGGCAACATGCGCTCCAGCAATCACGTAGAAGTCGCTGTGATTGGGCATCAAAGCTGGATTCCATCCTGGCGCTGTCGTGTGGCAAGTCATACAATCCGTCGATAAGTTGAGTGCGCTGTGATTCGGATTCAGAGATGTATTATAGTCACTTTGATGACAACCTACACATGTATTCGGTGTGTTGTTGTAATTATTATTAATATGACACGAAGCACATTGATTGGCAATAGATGCATGTGCACCAGTGAGGGGATACACAGTACTATGGTCAAAGGTTGAAGGCATCCATGCATTTTGCGAATGACAAACAGTACAATCTGTCGGATACCCATTGACTTCGTGGTCCGGATTGGTTGTGGCGTTAAAGTCACTTTGATGACAGCCAACACACGTAGTTGGTGTTGTAGTATAATTGCCATTGATGTGACATTCAGCACAATTATTGGCGATGACAGCGTGCGCTCCTACTAATGGATATACGGAATTGTGATCAAAAGTGGAAGGTGCCCAAGCGTCCTGAGTGTGACAAGATATACAATCTGTAGGAAACAAACCTACTTCGTGATCTGGATTGGTCGTAGCATTAAAGTCACTTTGATGGCAGCCGATACACGTATTTGGTGTAGAAGAATAATTGCCGTTAATATGACATTCTGTACAATTATTAGCTATAGCCGCATGTGCACCCATTAAAGGATATACGGAATTATGGTCAAATGTCGAAGGCATCCATGCATCTTGAGAGTGACAAGAAGCACATTCATTCGAGAACTGTTGTACTTCATGATCTGGATTCGTTGTAGCATTAAAGTCACTTTGATGGCAGCCTATACAAGTATTCGGGGTATTATTGTAATCACCATTATGACATTCAGCACAGTTATTGGCAATAGTGATATGTGCACCAGCTATTACGTAAAAGTTATTGTGATCTGGGAAAGTGGCAGGGCTCCATCCTGGCGCAGTCGTATGACAAGTCTCACAGTTGGTACTCAAGCCTAGAGTCTGATGATTAGGATTGAGCGATGCGTCATAATCTGATTGATGGCAACTGACACAATCTGAAGATGTGTTGTTATAATTTCCATTGTGGCAGGATGCACAATCACCAGCAATACCTGCATGCGCACCAGTCAATGGCCAAAAGATGGCGTGGTCAAAACTAGATGGTGTCCAAGCATTTTGGGTGTGGCATGTTGTACAATCTGTAGGGAACATGCCTACTTCGTGATCAGGATTGGTCGTAGCATTAAAGTCTGCCGTATGACAGCCGATACACGTATTAGGCGTATTGTTATAATTACCATTGTGACAAGCAGCACAATCATTGGCTATAGGCACATGCGCTCCAGCAATTACATAATAATTATTGTGTACAGCAAACGTAGCAGGACTCCAACCTGGTGCAGTAGTATGGCATTGGATACAATCAGTTGAAATGCCCAATATGGTATGATTAGGATTTAAAGATTGATTAAAGTCAGTAGTATGACAATCTACACATAATGTAGATGTACCTTGGTAGCCAGCTGCGTGACAGGAAGTACATTCAGCACCCACATGCGCACCCGTCAATGGGAAAGCAGTCGTATTATGGTCGAAAATCAAATCGGCATCACCGGTAGGATGACAAGCAAGACAAGCAGGACTATTATACACATACCCTGACACGCCTACATGTTCATCATTGGTTGCTGGATTTTGATGGCAAGTGATACAAGTAAATTGACTGTAATCCGAAGGATTGTTATGACATTCCTGACATTGACTCCAAGTGCCTTGGTGTTTACCTGAGTATATTGGGAAATATTGATTATCATGATTAAATGTAGAAGGTGACCACGCATTTTCGCTGTGACAACTAGCACAATCAGTTGGAAACTGTAAAGCGATATGATTAGGATCTGTGGTGGCCGTATAATCAGCGTTGTGACAACCTACACATGTCGTTGGTGTATTGTTGTAATCTCCATTGTGACAAGCAGCACAATCAGATGCAATGCCAGCATGGGCTCCATTCAGCATGTAAAACTCATTGTGCGATGGAAAAATAGCCGGACTCCAACCTGGTGCTGTGGTATGGCATACAGTACAGTCTGTCGTCAGATTGAGTTGTGTGTGATTTGGATTGATAGATTGGTTAAAATCAGCCGTATGACAACTGACACATGAAGTTGATGTGCCCGCAAATCCAGCTGCATGACATTGCAGACAATCCGTAGATAAATGCGCGCCAGTCAGAGGAAATGCCGTAGTATTATGATCAAAAATCAAGTCTGCATCACCTGTAGGATGACAAGCTAAACACGCAGGGCTGAAATAAGCATACCCTCCTACTCCATTGTGTTGCTCATTAGTTTCAGGATTTTGATGACACGTTATACATGTAAACTCTGCCCATTGTCCAGGTGTACTGTGACATTCTACACATTCATTCCACACACCTAAATGCTTTCCACTATTGATTGGAAAATACATGCCATCATGATCAAAAGTAGATGGCGTCCATACATTTTCTGAATGGCAAGTGGCACAATCTGTTGGGAATAGAAGTTGAACGTGATTGGGATTGGTCGTCGCGTTGTAATCCGAATTGTGACATCCATTACATGTATTTGGGGTATTGTTATACGAACCATTATGACAAGCGGCGCAATCATTGGCTATCAAAGCATGAGCTCCGTTGAGTGCATAATAACTATTGTGATCAGCAAAAGTCGCAGGACTCCAACCGGGATCAGTCGTGTGGCAGGACTTACAATCTGTAGATATACCCAAACTTGTATGATTAGGATTGAGCGTACCAATAAAGTCTATGGTGTGGCAATCAACACAGATAGTAGAAGTACCTTGATAGCCTGATGTATGACATGCAACACAATCGGTCATCCTATGCGCACCTGTCAATGGGAATGCAGTCATATTGTGATCAAAGACATTGTCTGCATCGCCCGTAGGATGACAAGCCAAACAAGCATTGTCGGTATAGCTATAGCCTCCAACGCCTTGGTGTACATCATTGGTCTCAGGGTTGTTGTGGCAACTTACACAGGTAAATTGCGTAAAATCACCTACTGTAGTATGGCAGTCGATGCATTCAGACCATTGGCCATTGTGTTTGCCACTGAAGATTGGGAAATAAAGACCATCATGATTGAAAGTAGATGGTTGCCAAACATTTTCGGTATGACAAGTCGTACAGTCTTGCGCAAAATTATTAAGTGTATGATCTGGTGATTTCGCATCGCTGTAGTCAGCATTATGACAACCATAACATGTATTAGGCGTATTATTGTAATCTCCATTGTGACAATTAATACAGTCATTGGCTATCAAAGCATGGGCTCCATTGAGCGCATAATAACTATTGTGGTCAACAAAAGTCGCAGGACTCCAGCCAGGATCAGTCGTATGGCAAGATTTACAATCTGTTGATATACCCAAACTTGTGTGATTTGGATTGAGCGTACCATTAAAGTCTATGGTATGACAATCAACGCAGACAGTAGAAGTACCTTGATACCCTAAAGCATGACATGCTATACAATCAGTCATACTATGTGCACCTGTCAAAGGGAAATTCGTACTATTATGATCGAAGGCCATATCGGCATCTCCCGTAGGGTGACAACCCAAACAAGCATTGTCCGTGTAGGAATAACCTGAAATGCCGTCATGCACATCATCTGTCTCAGGATTTTTATGGCAACCGACACATGTAAACGATGAAAAATCATTCGTGTTGGCATGACATTCTACACAGTCGGTCCATACGCCTTTGTGTTTGCCTGAGTAAATAGGAAAAAATCGACCATCATGATCTGTAAAAGTGACAGGTTTCCAACTAGGCGAAATGGTATGACATTCTATACAATTATTAGAAAATCCTGACATCGCATGGTTTGGATTTTGGGTCCCATTGAAGTCGTTCTGATGGCAACTAATACATTCTGCCGAAATGATGGAATAATCTTCAGCTAAATGGCAAGCTTTACAGTCATCTATTTTATGGCCTTGCTCCAATGGGAAGAACGAGTGATCTATGATTTCAGTACTCCAAGCAGAACCATTTAGACCATGGCACATAGCGCAGTCATTACTGAAGTTATTTTTTACGTGATCTGGCTTTTTAGTATTGACATAATCCGCTCTGTGGCAATCTATACAAGTCACACCGGTGGGTGAGAATCGCACATTTGTCTCGCTCTGATGACAATCATTGCAGTTGATATTGGCATGCACACCCATTAGCGGGAAAGCTACATTTTCGTGCATTTGAGTGACATCCTCTACGATCCATGACTGCGGCGTATGGCATCTTGCACAATCATTGCCTACCGTCTGTTGATGGATATCGGCATGACAGGAGACGCAATTAATTTGGGCTTGGTCAAAGGCCAATGTTTGATGGCAAGATCTACAATCTAAATCTTTATGTTGTCCTACCAATGGGAAAGCGGTACTATCGTGGCTGAAGGTAGCTTTATTTTGTTGGTAGCTCCAGTTTTCAGGGTGATGACAGGTAGCACAGTCTATTGCAAAATTTTTACCATGAGGCGACTGTGCCAACATTTGTTGCGTGATAACCATCAGCCAAATCATGAATAAAAATCTAAGCACTCTAAATTGTTAAAACAACAATGATTCAATACATGCATAAAGGATATATTTGTCAGAGAATTGTAAAATTTCTGGCTTTTAAAATATCTGAACGGGTAAATTTTAATACTGAAACGGGAAGGAATGATGGAAAAATGATATGAAAACGATAGTTCTGCCTAGCTTTATTAAGTGCATTAAAATGATTTAAATATTTCAATTCAAAACGTAACTCATCATAATTATTAGAAATTTATATTTGAATGTTTGTGTAGATTACAAATATATTTACATTTGTGTTGTTAAAAAATTAAATTATTAATAACTACTCGGTTATGAATAAATTTTCATTGATTTTCTTATTTCTATCTATAATTTGCGTTACAGCTTCAAGTCAAGACAATTTCAATCATTTAAGTTTTAAAGTTGGCTTAGGTAGTGCAGGAGTGAGTTTTTCAGAATATGACGAGTACAGTTCTGACTTTAGCTTTTTAGCAGGTTTTTCTAAGAATTATTCCATAGGAAGTAAAGGGGTGTGGTTCATCAATGCTGAAGCATCTTTTAATTATGCATTAGCAGCTTTAAGTAATGAAAATACTATTAAAAATTATAATCTATTATTACCCATAGGCATCAAATATAGTAAAACAAAAAGTTCATTTTGTCTTGGATTGGCACCAACTTTTACTTTTGCATCAAAAAAAGGAAATAAAGGAGAATACTAAAGTTTACCTGATTATGAAACCAATAATCAAGGCGTACTAAATAAATCTGAGTTTATTTCCTCACCTTTCACAGTGCAGTTTCGATTTAGCATAGATTTAAAGCTTAATGAATCTTTATATTTAAGCACTGAATTCATGAAATATTTAGGTGGTAGAACCTACTTCAACAAAACATACAATTCGTATGAATCTTTTGACTTGAATTATGGAACTATCATACTTTGTCTTACTAAAAGAATCCCATAATTGTCATGGTGGAAGTCTCTGCCTAATTCGGCAGACAGGTCTGCCCACTTCAGGGCAGATAAATGTGACTTCGATCCTATATTTTAAGAATTTTTCAATTCGTCAACACAAATATCTATTCACTAAAGCACAAAACTTAGCATCGAATAGTTTTGTACTTTGTTTTTAAGTTAGGTGCATATTGAATCAAAGATTCATAAAATAGTGCATCGCAGTTGCATTACTTGTGCAGCTTTAGCGGTACTGCGACGATCGGAGTGTGTATTGCATCGCAGTTGTATTTATCTGCCAATAGGCAGAAACTGCAACTATCGGTTATCGGGCAGACCTGTCAGGCCAGCATCAGACTGAAACTGCGACGATCGGTGTTTTTTGTTTAGTTCTAGGTGAATTTAAAATTCATTAAATGCCATCGCAATTTCAAACTGCGACGATCGGGTAGTAAAAGCATTTTGACTCGGGAATGCACGGTGCTTCAGTAATCGCCCTTTGAACTGGTCTTTTCCTGCCCGACTCCGTAAGCAGGCGGGTTGTTTAATTTTTTTGACAGGAAAAAAAAGTAAATGCCGCCCTATAGGGGCAAAAGTTAAAATGATGTGCAAATGATTTAGGAGCTTTGGAGAAATCACTGTGCATCGAAACCAAATAATTTAGAATATATTAAAATGATAATCATATATCAATATTACACAAATCAGACCCTAGATATAGCTATTATTATAAGGCAGAAATACTTAATAAAAATTTGATTTTATTTTTTGAAAATGGCTGCACTTTTACCATTTATGGTGCCGAGTTAATAAATATTTTCCACTATTTAAATAGGAATGTAAGACACAGTCTGTGTGGTAGATCAATTTTAGTACCTTTGTATTCAGCAGGTGAAAGTTTAATAAGTTGTCTTATATCTTTTATTAAGCTGCCATTGAAAATATCATTTTTAGTTGATAAATCTAATTCAACATCAAAAAGTGGAGATTCTACTAATTGATAAATTGACACAATATCTTCAATATTTTGCTTGACATATGAAATTATTTCTTCTGGATTTTGCAATTCTGGCATTTTATAGCTTTCGTGCCCATAGGGGAATAAAGGCATATTAATACATACATCAAAAGGCACTATTTTTAAAACGATTTTGTCAATTTCAACATCTTTTGGTGAAACTAAATTTTTATAAAATCTGTATTCTTGAGTTGGACTATTTATCTCATATATTTGTTTAGTTTTCCAATGATACTTATTAGTTTTTAATATTTGTTCATTATCATCATATTCTGTTTCTGACATAAGAAAATCTTCAAAATATGTTTTAATCTTTACTAACTTGTATGATTTGTAGAAATGAGTATGGTTAAATATACAAGCGTATTCATCTTCGTCTATATAATTATATATAATGCCATCTCCATTTTTATATGAAATATTGCCTAAAGAATCATATGCGATTTTAACGATTTTTGAAAATTATCATTGCCATTTGAGTAGGATTTACTAAAACTTACTTTACCGTTTTTGTGGTAATATTTTTTGTAATCAATATCAGACATTATTTTTCGTCCATTAAAGTTGTAGTACTCACGATTAAGTCGATCTTGAAACTGTGAAATGACAGAATCTTTAAAGAATACAAATTGGCTGTTGAATAATCTTTTAGTTAATGTATTGGAATGGTTTTGCGGATCAGATTTGAAGATCGATCTGTTTACCTTTCGAGAAAAATTGTTAACATGATCAAATCTTTTAACTTCATATAATTCTTTATCTTTTAAGTAAGGATTAGGATACTCAATTAATCCGGTAAAACCTTCTTCATATATTCTTCCTTTAAAATCGCTCAACATCCTTGTTTTTTTCATCCATGCTAGAAAATGCTGTTTAAATTGTTCATCGTAAACCTGATCATTAATATTTTGTATAATTTGATTAATTTCATTTTCATCACTGAAAGATGTAAAACCTTGATATTTAAATGAATTTTTATTTTTTTCATACCAATTTTCGAGTTCTTTTAAATAGTCTTTTAGCAAATTACAATCACATTCATTTAAAAGGTTTTGAATACCCTTAAAGTTGTATTCTTTGCCTTGTGCAATATTTTGCAAAAAATCGTGTGGTTTAACTATATCGTAATAGTTTTTTTGGTCGTCAGAAAACAAATGATTTAGGTTTTCTCCAGCAAATATAAATCTATAAATAAGATCTGATTCGAAATACTTACTGTAAAAGTGAGAAGGCTCACAAGGTAAAATATATTGTCCTTGAGCACGCGCACTAAAACTAAATGATAAAAGGAATCCAATTAAGTAAAATATGCCATTATATTTCATATCTAAGTGTTTAAATGAAAAAACAAAGAAAAGAAAATTTATCTAATGTAAAAAAAAAGCACCCAAGTAAATATTTTACCGGAGTGCTTGTCAATTTAGAAAGTAGTTTATTACTCTTAAAAATTTATCCCAATCCCAAAATCGAATCTTTTGAAGTCTATTTCTTTTTCTGATCGGATTTTTCAATTCGTCAACACAAATATCTATTCACTAAAGCACAAAACTTAGCGTCGAATTGTTTTGTGCTTTATTTTTAGTGAGCTGCGTCTTGAATCAAAGATTCATAAAATAGGGCATCGCAGTTGCATTACTTGTGTAGCTTTAGATCTACTGCGACGATCGGAGTGTGTATTGCATCACAGTTGTATTTATCTGCCAATAGGCAGAAACTGCAACTATCGGTTATCGGGCAGACCTGTCAGACCAGCATCAGACTAAAACTGCGACGATCGGTGTTTTTTGTTTAGTTCTAGCTGAATTTAAAATTCATAAAATAGTGCATCGCAGTTGTAAACTGCGACGATCGGTATGGCAGATCGCTATGCAGCCATCATGGACCTGCCATTACACCAACATCCTGACGCTGATATTATATTGGCACAACTCATTGAAGCCGAGTATTTATATCGTAACAATCGTAAAATGCTCACTGCCGTCAAGAATGCAAAGTTCAGATATCAGGCCACTCTCAATGATATCATCTGCACACCCGAAAGAAATATCACTAAAGAACTCCTAGCATCTGTGGCAGATTGTTCCTTTATTGACCGCGGCGAAAACATCATCATCACTGGAGCTACAGGGTGTGGCAAGAGCTATCTGGCTTCCGCTATAGGTTATCAGGCATGCACAAAAGGTAAAAAAGTAGCTTACTACTCCTTACCTAAACTTCTCAGTAAACTTAAATCAGATAAGCTCGATGGTGGCTTCCGCAAAGAAATGGAACGCTTAGAAAATAAAAATCTGCTTATCCTCGATGACTGGGGACTCACACCCCTGGATACAATGGCTCGTCTGGCATTGTTGCAAATTATAGAAGACAGACATAATAAATATGCAACTATCATTACGTCCCAGCTACCTGTATCAGAGTGGCATCAATACATTAACGAAAATACCATTGCAGATGCAATATTGGATAGAATTATACATCAGGCACACAGGATTGAAATGACTGGAGAATCCATGCGTAAAATCAACAAACTAAAATCACTTTAATACCTGAACTTATTTACCTTTGCACTGCAAAACCTGTCGAAGACGAAAGAGTCATCCGACGAAAAAGTTCAGGATCTTGGGGCATTTAGCCCCTGCGATCCTGTGCAAAACCTGTCTCTGATTCAAGATGTAACCTCTGAAAAAGTAATGGGTTAGTACTTAGTTTTTATTTTTTTTAAACCACATCAAATCACAAAACAAAGTGGTTCAGTTTCGACCGGAATAGGTGGTTCAGTTTGACCGGAATATACAACTTGGAATGTAAGGAAGTAAGATCCAGCTTTATCATTTATTTGGTATCCTGTACTCATATCACGCAGATATATAAAATTTATGGCAAAGTACCATGAATCATGGCAAAGCCATAGCAACACAGCGACGTAGATGCAACCTACGCCGAACGGGGAATTACCTGGGACTTTTTAATTGTCATTTTTTCATAACGGCATAACAGTTCTTTTAATTGTATACGGCGTTCCTAGGCTTTACGGCTGTTACGGATTAAGGAGGCCAAAACTTTCGGTTTTGCACTCACTTCAAAGATTTGGTATTTTTTATCAATATTTTTGCTCGTCAATTGATTTTGTAATTTGAGATTTAACTTTTCCAGTATGTTCTGTTGTTTTTGATTCAATTAGCATAATTAAGCATTCTTCGTTAGATGAAACTCTGTGATTGATTCCTTTTTTTACAACATAAAAATCCCCTTTTTGCATAACGAAATTTTCCTGATTTTCAATTTCCATTAACAAAGAACCTTCAACGATATAAAATAATTCGTCTTCATTTTCGTGATTATGCCAAGGAATTTCTTGTCCTTTTATTTTGGCTACTTTAATAAATTGGTCGTTTACTTCTCCAATTATTCTTGGTGAGAAATATTTATCAACTTTTAAAAACTCATTTTTTTTAAATTCATAACTTAAATTTTTCTTTTGATTATTTTACCTTCTTTATTAGAACGATAATATAAAAAAACACCTATTGAAAGTAAAATAAAAACAGTTATAATTGAATCTTCAATTCCAAGTCCTCCGCCAGTAAATAATACTGGACCTTCAAATTTGGAATGAATAATTCTGCCCATATCATCTAATCCTGTAAGGTTTGAACCATAAAAAGGTTGCGCAAAATTCCAGCCTAAATGAAAGAAAAAAGGCAACCAAACTCTTTTAGTATATACAAAAAACATTGACATTGTAAATCCCCAACACAGTGACATAAAAAAGCTAAACCAAGTTGTGTTCGGATTAAAAATATGGTAAGTTTCAATTACCATTATGATTAGAATTGCAATGTTAGTTCCTAACCAGTTTTCTAATTCGCGTAATACTAAAGCTCTAGTAAAAAGATCTTCAATTAGCGCTGCAATAACCAGTTTCATGAATAATTTAAGGGAATAATCATCTGTAAGTATGTCAATAATATGATAATATCCCAACAGATATAATATAAAAATAGATAATGAAATTGCAGAAAATCCAATTACAAATCCTCCAAACATTTCTTTAGGTAAGTATTTTATTGAAAGTTCTTGAATTTCTCGTTTTTCATACCAGCGAAATAAAAAATAGTAACTTGAAAGTAACACCAAAAAAGAAACCAGATGGATTAAAGGATCGGCAATGTTTTTGTCTTCAATTATACTATAAAATATTGGTTTTGATACAAAATTTTGTACCCCTACAAAAAGAGAAAAGCAAACAGTTATTCCCAAAAATATTTTTGTAATTGGGAAATACAAGATTTTTTTGATTGATTGATTCATAATTGAATGATTGATTGGTTGATTGATTTGACGAAAAGAATGGGAATTTGGTTACAAGATAAATAGATTTAAATATTAAGCTGACTGCTAATCTTGGCATGAAAGGAAATTGCACATCAAAGTTCTCAGAGAACCGAATAATCCAGAAGTGGCTTCAAAAAGTTTTTTCCATTTCCGTCCTAAATTGATTTGTGATCAATGCTAAACGGACTCCAAGACCAAAGAAATTGTACGTTACTTCAAACCTTTGAATGTCTAAATGCAAAGGAACAAGAAAAATTGAAAACTATGATTACATAAGCCCATAACTGTAGCCCTTTATTTTTTCTGCAATAAGCACATTATATTGTAAATACTAATCGCACGTCCTCTATATAACCAAAAAATATTTGTGTTAGTCTATTGCATCTTTAGTTCCCATTTCCAGACTAGCCCTTCATCAGGGTCGATCAGTTCATTTATTTTCACAAACCCACATTTTTGCAATACGGTAGTTGATGGATTTTCATGTCCAAGTGTATGAGCGATAATATTTTTTACTCTAATATCTTTAAGTGCATTTTCGATCAATGCTTTTGTCATTTCTGTAGCAAGACCCTGTTACGATAATTAGGTGCAATTTCATATCCAAGTTCCACTGTTCCTTCTGGTGTTGGTTTGCCTTTATATCCACCACTACCTATTAGTTTATTGTCTTTTTTGTGAATGGGAAAATAAGTCCACCAACCGATTTCGTCATTGTTCTCAATAATTTTATCAAGCGAATACTGGAAAACACCAATACCAAATTCTGACCAATCTTCTAGGATAGAAACGTTGATTTTTTTTGCAAGGATTTCATTTCCTTCTATGGCTGCTCTTAATATTTCTGTATCACACGGAAGCAGCTTTAAGTTTTCTGTTTCTAATGTCATTTTTTGCTTTAAATTATGCTTGAGTTATTGTTTTATCTTGCTAAAAGTCGTATATTATATTACTCATTTACTTCTAAATGTGCTACCCTTTTATCGAATTGATGAATTTAAATTCTCTACTTATGACAATCCGTGCACGTCAATTTATTATTTTTATACAAAATAGTAGAAATACCATCTTTGACTTCTGGTTGGTGACACTTATTACAATCTACCGCAACATGGGCGCCTTCGAGCTTAAATCGGGTATTGTCGTGATTAAAATTGCTTCTATCCCATTTCTCAAAACCATGGCATCGTTTACAATCGGTGACACCCATTTCTTCAAATTGATTGCCATGTTTATTTTCGTGGCAAGAAGCACATTGATGGTCTAGATTGGTAAATTGTTGGGTGACCTTTTGGTCTGTGGTCTTAAAGTGGCACGACCTGCATGAAGTAGATTGGTGTTTGCCTTGCAATGCAAAATCTGTCAATTGGTGGTCAAACTGAATTTTGGCCCAATTATCATTATTATGACAATACGCACAATCATTTTTGGGAATGAACTTTTCAGCAATAAAACCTGCGTGGATATTGTCATGGCAATCGATACACTGACTACCAATGTTCCTAAATTTCCATTGATTACCATCTGTCTTATGACAATCAAAACACGGTGTGGCCTGATGCGAACCTTTCAATGGAAATGCTGATTTTTCATGGCGCTCAAAATCGAAACTACTGCCTGCAAAACCAGCAGTACTATGACAAGAAATACAATCATTTTCTGGTAAAGATCCAAAATCACCCTTATGGTAGTCTTGATGACAACTTTTACATGCATCATGTACTAAAGGCTCAGTCATATATGTTTGGGTATGACATTTACGACAATCTACAGCGATATGTTTGCCTTCCAAAACATACCCAGTCAAAGCATGATTAAAAGAATTTGGAACATTTTTTATTCCAAATGATTGTTGATTGTGACAAGTGATACAATCTTTGCCTAATTTATTTTCATGTACATCTTTGTGACAGGTAAGGCAAGTGATCTCTTTATTCCCAGCAAATTCTTTATAGGTGTCTTTAGTTCCTGGTCGATTATCATGGCATTTTTTACAATCTATGGTTTTGTGTTTGCCCTCTAGATTGAAACCTGTAAGACTGTGATTAAAAGCAGAGGTAGATTTCATTTTGCTAAAAGACTCGACACTATGACAGGATTTACAATCAGTACCGAATTCGCCGTGGTGTGGGTCTTTATGGCAAGCATTGCAATTCTTAAATGGTGTATTGGCAAACTGTTGAAATTTTTTACTATTTTTCAATTCCACTTTATGACATTTGGCACAGTCCACATTGGCATGGCCACCAGTTAAAGGAAAGTCTGTTTTGTTGTGATTGAAAAGCGTAGCTGGAGCGAAATTATCGTAATTATGGCATTTTGCACAATCATTGTCCATCGTCTTTTGATGGTAATCATCATGACAAGAGATACACTTCGGATCTAAACCTAGGTATGTATTATTATTTTGTTTGATTTTGAAATCGGCAATGTGGTCATCTGCATGGCATTTGGCACAATCGTCCACTTTTTTATGCGCACCTTTGAGTTCGTATCCTGTAAGGTTATGGTTAAATTTCTTTTTGTCAAAACGTATCATTTCAAACTTTACCCCATGATGTTCGCTATGACAAGTGATACAATCTTTGCCTTTTACATCCTTGGATACATGATATCCTTTATTTTGGGCAATTCTATTTTTTAAAGGTTTATGGCAGTCTAAACACTTTTGTTCTGAGATTTTAGCACCTAAATCATGGCAAGCTGTACAATTGCTGATTCCTTCTAAAGATGCGTGCGCTTTGGTCAGTTTGCCTGGTGATATTTGGGCTTTAGATACAATCAGATTAAATGAAACAATGCAAATTGTCAAGCTGAAAGTAAAGACGATATTTTTTAACCTGTTTTGCAATGACTATTTTTTATGTGACAACATAGTGTAATTGAATCTTTTAGAAATCTCAATCCCTGCTTTTTGCAAAAACTGAGTCGGCAATTCACCACCAGCAAATATATAAACCAAATCATTTTCTAAAGTGAGTGTTAACCCATCTTTTAGTGTCAAATGAACATGTTTCTCGGTTATTTCCTTGACGTTGGATTCGAAGATCACTTTTAGCTTACCTGTATCCATGGCATTAGATATATTTTGTGCATTGAGTGGTTTGATTCTATTGAATTTTTCACTTCTATAAGATAATATTACATTATTCTCATCGGCCAATAATAATGCGCTTTCTATAGCTGAATCGCCACCACCGACCACCATGATATTTTTACCAGTTAATAGTTCTGGTTCTAACAATTTATAAGCCACTTTTTCTAATTGTTCACCAGGTACGTCCAGTTTCCTAGGTGTACCTCTACGTCCTATCGCTAACAAAACTCTGTGAGTAAAGAAAGTCTCTCCTCTAAGCGTTGTGATTAAAAACTGTCCGTCCTTTTTGCCAATTTGTTCCACCTTGGCATTTTCTACTATTTTTATATTGTTGTTATCCAATGCTTCATGCCATAATTCCAGCAATTCTGTTTTACTAGTTTGGAAAAGTTTTACTTTACCATGTCCTGGCAAATCCATAGGTGAGGTCATGACTATTTTAGCCCTAGGAAAATTATACACAGTGCCACCTAAGGTGTATTGTTCCAATGTCACTACGTTTAAACCCATTTTTTTGGCTTGGAGAGAAGCAGAAATTCCTGCAGGTCCAGCTCCAATGATGACCAGATCATAGTCTGCTCGATGACCTTTCTCTACTGTCTCAAAGATACACTCAGCAGCTTGTTTGCCTTGTTCTACACTGTTTTTGATCAATCCCATACCACCTAACTCCCCTGCGATAAACATTCCTTGTACATTGGTCTCAAAGTTTTGATTGACATGTGGCAAATCTACGCCTCGTTTTTCAGTTCCGATCTTAAGAGAAATGGCTTCTACAGGACAAGCATGAAAACAAGCACCATGTCCGATACATCTGGATGCATTGATGAGAGTAGCACGGCCATTTCGGATGCCTATGATTTCTTTTTCTGGACAAGCTATGACACAAGCGCCACTTTTGATACAATTATCTTCATCTATGTAAGGGTACAATGAGACTGGTTCGTGTACGCCGGCTTCTTTGGCTATTTCTATTTTTTGACCTACATCTTTGGATTCTTTTTTTAGTTTCCTAATATAAATGTAAATAATCAAAGTACATAAAAAACCAACTATGCCATATATTAGTATTTCTTCCATTATCATCAAAATATCCAGGTGTAACCAAAAGTAACCGTCACTACCACATGGATGATCATAATAATCAACATGATCAATGCAAATGGAAGGTGTGCAATATGCCAATATCTAAAAAGCTTTTGCATCGTAACCAAACGCTGAATCTTACGTGTGATGGCCATTTCAGTACTTACAAGTTGCATAATAAGATTGACATCTTTAGGAGATTTATTTTCAGTTTTCAGTTTAGACTTAATGGCACTTTTGTGTCTAAATTCATCTACATATTGAGTAAAAAACCCACCAAAGCCTTTGTACTGATCAGGAGATTTTATGGCTGTTGATTTGATCAAATCTCCAATATTGATTGCAGTATCAACTAAATGATCGCCAATATTAGCATTGGTCACGGTTTTCATTTCTTGTATTTCGTGCAGACTCAGCTCCCTACCCTGTATCGTTCTAGGTATTTGCAAATATATAAACCTACCAATGACACCACTTGCCACTACAGCTACCATACTCCAGAAACTGATTGACACGATACCGCCGAATTTAAAAGCAGTATGAAATAAAACCATTATAGGCCCAAGTGTACATAAAAATATATGAAATTCCAACCAATGTTTGAGCACACCTATTCGGGAAAGCATTCTAAATCTTTTACGCGCCATATATCCGAAAACACCTATGATAATGAGTAATGTGCCTATAATACCAAGGCCGTGTCCATACAATCCATTGGGCTTGAGATGTGCATGATCTGGGTGATAAAAACGTTCTTCCATTTCGGTAATATAGTAATCCGATCCATTATAAAAAAGATAAACGGTAACCAAAGCGACTATCAAAGTAAGCGTCGCAAGATATATCTTATGAACAGTCGGGGTCATAATTTCAAATTATTCGGATGCAAGATAGAAAACTTTAAAATAATTTTGTTTTAAAAAATACTGAAGCGGAAAAAAAATGAGTTGAATCGGGAAATATATAGTTTTGAATTTGAGTTTACTCCGAAAAGTCAAAAACTTAATAAACAGTCCCGAAAGTACTAAATATGAATAACCGAAGCAGAAACCTGTGGTAAAGTGAAAGAGAAAATAAAAACCATGAAAGCATTGAATTTCAATAAGTTAATAAGTCTGCTCTTAAAGATTCCCACCGATTACACTGATGGTTAATCAAATTAATTATCCCAATAATAAATGGTAGCAGATTTTACATTTCTAAAGAAAAATATACCCCTAAAACTCCATCCAAAATGAAAGAAACATTACCTTGTTGCGTATATACATTATATAGGTGTACAACTTTAAGTAAATGTCCAATTTTAAAACTGAACGATGCAATGGTTTAACTGATCGAGAAATGATCCGATTGTCATTGGACAATATGGATTATTTTGCCTGTTTGGTGTTGAAATATGAAATTAGATTACTGAGTTATATCAAAAAAATATCACAAAGCAATCAAGATGAGGCGGAAGATATCTTACAAGAGGCATTCATCAAAATATGGAAAAACCTGAACGGATACGATCCTCGACTGACTTTAGAAAGTTGGATTTTCAGGATCGTACATAATGAAACCATCAGCTTTTGGCGTAAAAAAACATCCTATTCCAAGGATAAAGTAGTAAGTGTAGATGACGACAAGATCAAAACATTACTCACTGCCGACGACATAAATCATGAAGATGTAGATGCTGTATCCAAACTCATAGAAGATATCCTTCCCCTGCTAAAACTAGAATATCGGGAAGTCCTTGTCCTGAAATTTCTGGAAGACAAAAGTTACGAAGAGATCTCTGATATCCTAAAAATACCCGAAGGTACCGTCGCCACTAGAATAAATAGGGCTAAAAAGTCTTTTAGAGATCTGGCATCAGGTAAATTTGATAATTCCATATTTAAATAATACGAATATGAACAATGCACAAAAAATAGTCGATAAGATAAAAAATGATCATATCCAACCACATCCACAGTGGACATTCACTTATAAAGAATGGGTTAAATGGGCAAGTTATGTACTTTTTGTAATCATGGGAAGCATATCGTTTTCCATCATACTTTTTGCCATATCTGTCAATGGTTTTGATATGTTACAACATTTCAAACACTCCAAACTAGAGTCCATTTTAGTACTTCTTCCTATTTTGTGGTTGGCTACACTGATCTTATTTCTTGGTGGATCCATCGTCAGTGTGATGCATACCGGCAGGGCGTATAAATATTCATTTGGCAAATGGATGCGACTCAGTACAGGCATCAGTATGGTCATTGGAACGATGTTTTTTATGACAGGTGGTGCACGATGGTTGGAACATAAATTTGAAACCAATATCGAATCATACCAAAGTTTGCTAGAGAAAAAAACTGCCATCTGGAGTCAACCTTCCTTAGGTACACTTTCAGGAGAGATCATGGAGATCAATGATGACACCATCACAATGAGAGATTGGAAAAATGGAATTTGGACCATTCAAACTACAGACGCTTTTGTAGCACCAGTCCTCGATATGCAAGTAGGTACACAGATAAAGCTAAATGGAAAATTGATTGGCGAAACAAGCTTTAAAGCAGAAATGATAAGGCCTTGGGGCGGCGCTCCTGGGAAATGCGCACAGTGATAAGAATAATGGTGCTCCAAATTAATTTGGAGCGAAATGACAAATTTCAAATAAATTTGAAAACCCATTAAAAAAAGTGAAAGAAAATAGAAAGGCTTGCGTATTCCTTTTGAAACACATTTGATTATTCACTTTTAAACAAAATATAATGAGACCGTTCACAATGATTTTTGGTATTATCACCGTACTACTAATGTCCGCTTTTATACCGAATAATGCTCCAATTACCTACAATGATACTTTGACTGAAAATGAAAAAGCAGGATTGGTAAAAATGAGAGAAGAAGAAAAATTAGCTTTTGAAGTTTATACTTTCTTGGATGCAAAATGGGACCATCAGGTATTCAAAAACATCAAACAAAGTGAAGCTAGACATGGCGAATTAGTCAAAGGCTTAATCGATCAGTTTGGCATCAAAGATCCATATATAGCTGCCAATGGACAATATGCCAATGCAGAAATGCAGAAACTTTATCAGGAATTGACCACCAAAGGTAGCCAATCACTTAAAGATGCTTTCATAGTAGGTGCCATCATAGAAGATATGGATATTGCAGATTTGGATATTTTAATGGCTGCTACTACCAACAAAGATTTATTGGGCGTCTATGACAATCTTAACCGCGGCTCACGCAATCATATAAGAGCATTCAGCAGACAATTGGGCAATATGGATGTGGTTTACACACCGACTTATATCCATAAAGATAGATATACCGCCATCATCAATGGAGACCATGAAGAAGGAACCAATTGCCAATCTAATAACTCAAATTGTAAATCAAAAGGCAACAAAGCTTGTGGCAGCAACAGCGGCAAAGCTTGTGCAGGCAATGGCAATAATAAATCTTGCGGCGATAATAAAGGTAATTGCAAAAGTGGAAAAGGTAACAAAAAAGGTTGTTGCAGTAAATGATCTATTAACCTAAATATACTCATCCTAAATCCTTCCCTTAAAATGGAAGGACTTTTCAATCCCTTTATTAAAATTATTAGTCCAATAAATTTAACTGTTTGTTTATTCAAGGGCACTTATAATATTTAAATTCAATTGGTAATTCTCATAATTATATTTCACATTTTATAAAATAATTTATAATGAAAAAGTTAATATTAATCGGCTTCGCAGCCATGTTTGTACTTGCATCTTGTAGTAAAGATAGTAACGTCGAAAGTCTTTTGACCGAACAAGAAAAATCAGATCTCATCTTCTTGCGTCAAGAAGAAAAACTTGCGCACGATGTGTATGTTTATGCTTATCAAAAGTATGCACACTTTGTATTCAACAATATTTCCAACAGCGAACAAACCCACATCGACAATATGACAGGTTTGCTCAGCAAATATAATGTAGTAGATCCTGCAGCAGGTTTGGCAAATGGCGTTTTCGCAGATAATGAATTACAAGTACTTTATAACCAACTCATTGCAAAAGTAGATATTTCATTGATAGATGCCTTGGTAGTTGGTGCAACCATCGAAGATTTGGACATCAGCGATATCAATCGATTTTATGCCAATACGAACAAAACAGATATCTTACGAGTTTATGATGTACTTAATTGTGGGTCTAGAAATCACTTAAGAGGATTCACTGGTCAACTCAAACCTTTGGGCGCCACTTACAGTCCTCAGTTTTTAACTACAAGTGACTATCAAAATATCATCAGTGGCAGCCACGAAAACTGTGGTAAATAAGTCACATAATTTATAATATAAAAACCACATCGTTGTCCTACTTCGGTGTGGTTTTACAATTTTTTATCCTTTCAAAATCAATATTATGACTCGGTTTGCAAACACGCTTTTTTTTCTTTTATTTGTAGTTTTGACTATCAAAGCCCAGAACACACCTTTTGATATTCAACTCACCCCTATGCAAGTAGAGGGCGTAGGTGGAATGCAAGCCTTTGCTTTTGGGCAACATGAAGGTAAGTGGCTCATCATTGGTGGACGTTTGGATGGATTGCATCGAAGACAACCTTTTGCTAGTTTTGATATCGCTGGCCACAATACCCAATTGATCGTGGTGGATCCTATTGGAAATCAAAGTTGGACGGCATCGCTAGATGTCCTACCTGCAAGTATCAAAGAGCAGCTTAGTGCTACCAATATGGAATTCTACCAAGAAGGCGATATTTTGTACCTTATCGGCGGATATGGATACAGCAACACAGCAGGAGATCATACCACCTATCCTAATCTCACGGCTATAAATATCCCACAGACGATCCAAGCCATCCAGAATGATCTGTCCATCTTACCTTTAATCCGACAAATTAAAGATGATAAGATGGCTGTCACTGGTGGATATTTGCATAAAATTGACGATACCTTTTATCTCGTAGGTGGTCAGAAATTCATCGGAAGATACAATCCTATGGGACCAAATAATGGACCTGGATTCGTACAAGAATACACCAATGCCATCAGAAAATTTACTTTGGAAGATGATGGTACTACACTTAAAATTATCCATCAAGCCGAAATATACGACAAAGCACAATTGCACAGAAGAGATTACAATGTGGCTCCACAAATCATGCCTGACGGAAGAGAAGGATTGACTGCTTTTTCAGGTGTATTTCAGGAAAATGTAGATTTGCCGTTTTTGACTTGTGTCAATATTGATGGTGATGGATACGCTGTCCAACCTGGATTCAATCAGTATTACAATCATTACCATTGTGCCCACATTCCTTTATATAGTGCAAAAAGACAATGAAATGCACACGCTATTTTTTGGTGGTATTGCTCAATATTTTGATGATAATGGACTGTTGGTTAGAGATGATAATGTACCTTTTGTCAACACTATAGCGCGCGTGACCCGAAAAAGTGATGGCAGTATGGCTGAATATAAATTGCCCATCACAATGCCAGGTTTATTGGGTGCTGGATCAGAATTTATCCCTACATCAGCTATATCTAGCTATGAAAATGATGTCTTAAAACTAGACGAACTCGACCAAGATACCACCATGATAGGATATATCTATGGTGGCATCAGCAGCTCAGCGCCCAATATATTTTTTACGAATACAGGTACGCAAAGCCAAGCTAGTAGTCAGATATTTAAGGTATTTCTCATCAAAAACAGTCCTACGTCGGTGCATGATGTCAATATACAAAGTAAAAATGGTTTGGGAATGGTCATATATCCTAATCCAAGTGATGAATACATCCACGTAACCTTTGATTTACCTGAGGCTTCCAATGTTACACTCTCTATATTTGATGTAGATGGAGCAATCATCAAAACATACGATTGGGGGCATCTACCAGGTGGTGCACAGCATTATACGACATCAGAAGTCTTTGGAAATCATAAAGTTTTACTTTTCCAATTGCAAGCTGGTGACAGGGTGAGTACTCAAAAGGTTATTGTAAAATAATTGATATAAATCCCCTATTTTATGCATAGATGATTATTTTCAACTAGAAAATAATCATCTATCAATCCAAGCTCTAAACGCCTTTGATTTTTCTTCACTCAATGTGATGACTTTATCCTCGTTAGATTTTAATTTGACCAAATATTTTGAAGACTTTGATTTTTCTATTGTTTGTACCGCATCAAAGTGAAAAATCATTTGCCTATTGGCTCTAAAAAAACATTCGGGATCCAATTTATTTTCTAAGGTCAATAAGGGAATAACACAAGGTATTCTTTTTCCTCCTATGAGATGAATATAAGTCATCTTATTGCAGCTTTCTATAAAGTCTATTTCTTCTATTTTGACCATAACTAATTGTTTGCCTACGGTCACTTGAAACTGAGACTTATAAGGTAAGCCATTGATTTTATTAATATTCTTAAGTCTTTTCACTTTCAAAATCGACTCGTTTAACTGTTCTACTTGCACCGGCTTCAGTAGATAATCTGTCACATTATGTCTAAAAGCATGCACAGCAAAATCTTTATGGTGCGTAGTTATGATGATATTTTCTGCAAAATTTACGATATCTAAATGATCGAATAAATTTAAACTTCCAAATTTTACATCGGTAAAAATTATATCAATCTTTGAATTATTGGTAGCGCAAAATTCTGTAAAAGCATCAATGGAGCGAAAGCGGCCATTTACTTTAATATTATGTCTTAATTGTTTAAGTGAAAAACTAAGATGATTTATATCAGTTTCATTATTATCCAGTATAATTGCGGTCATTTTTTAATATTTTATAAGGTATAAATCTAACTTTAAGGAGTTGGAAATAGGTAAAATCTAAAACCCTTTAAATTGAATGTGAAATGTTACTATGCCTGATGACAAACCATCACTTCTATCATACAAAGCACCTCTTAATTCTAGCTGACTGATAGAAAAAAGATTAGCAATGGACTTGAATGGTGTGTGTCTGATACCAACGCCATAAAACTGACTATCAAAGCCTGATAGATCATAATCACTTGTAAAAAAGGTAGCACCTACCCTATTGTCCTTAAATGGTGCAAAATGATCGATGGCTGTTTGATGATAATATCTATAAAAAGGCGATATGGAATATGCTGATGATACTTTGATAGGCAACTCTACATGAGCTGTGTGAGATGTCATGCCCCAATCATCTTGATAATATCTGTAAAATGATCTGATAATCAATCTTTTCACCAATAAAATAATTGGCTCTTAAACCTATAGGTATTTTAAACCTTGATCCAGGCAAAGTTTCTCTCAATAAGCTACCATCATTCATATACACTCGATGAAAAGGCGTACTGAGCAAACCAGATTGATAAGCTAAATCTAAGGTAAGTGCCAGTTGAAATCGTTTGGACAGAACCTGCGAAAGTGTCATTGACAAATCATAAGTATTTCTGGCTGCATTGCCTATTTCTCCTTTTTTTTGCTGTCTTGAAGGTAAGTTAGCTCTAAACTCTGAAGGGACAATTTGGCTATAGGTATCCAAAAACACATTGACCTTGGCACCGAACTCTGTATTTTGGCTTTTGGACTTTTTACTGAAGTTAAATCCTCCACCTATCGACGTGTAATCATATTCTTTGGAAAATGCGACATTGCCGCCTAAGACAACACCCGTTCTTTCATTGTCAACACTATAATTTAAAGAAGGATATACTCTAACATCAGATGACGAAGCCGAAGAAACTTGGGTGTCTATTTTATCTGATGAAGCAGATGTGTAATAATCCACGCCAAACTCTGCACCATAAGTATATTTCTTGCCATGTCCATCATATCTATTGAGTTTTAGATCGATGACATTGGCAAAGTCTGAAAGTTTTTCAGTCCCTACACCACCTGTGATCGCAGAATGATTGCCTTCCTGATGATAGTATGAAGTCATGATATTAGCTTCTTCAAAGCTCAATGCCTTTTTTTTATATATTTTGGTACTGTCTATGACAAAGCTCTGGGCATAAAGCTGCACCAATGATAGGATTAAACCAAGGAAACTCAAATTTATTCTTAACATCTTTTTTCTATTTTAATTAATTAATTGCAGCCACAGCCACCACCACTTTTGCCTCCTGTTGCACCTGCAGATCCTTCTCTGTACAACTGAAAATTGATTTCTAATTTCTCTAATTTGCGGAGTGTCAGCGACATCTCTCCATCATTGAGATAAACCTTTTCCGATGACTTTACTGTACTACAGGAAGTAAAAAAAATGGTACTGAAGACCATTAGGATTGAAATAAAACTTCCACCTTTTTTTAACCTAATCATTTATTTGATTTTAATATTTTTTGAATAATAAATTTTATCATTTTCATCAATGATGATAGCTTCAATACCATTAAGTTGATTGATCATATCCAACCCTGCTTCACGTCCCATAACGATGACCGGCGTCGTAAGTGCGTCTGCCAATTCAGCGTTACCACAAATGATGGTTACCGATTTTAAGCCCTGAGCAGGCATCCCAGTATGCGGATCTATGGTGTGTGAATACCGCTTACCATTGATGACAACAAACTTTTCATAATCACCACTCGTAGCCACAGATTTGTTGCTGATCTCAAACTGACTGAAAAGATGTTGTTTATGGTTTGGGTCTGCAATACCTATTGTCCACGGTTTACCATTTATCTGATTTCCCCAAGCAGTCAAGTCTCCTGCAGCATTGACTACGCCACTTTCAGCACCAAAAGACGTCATTACCCTTCTTGCCATTTCTGCAGCATAACCTTTGCCAATACCACCAAACCCAATCCTCATACCTCGTTGCTTCAGAAAAACAGTTTTCTTTTCGGCATCAACTACAAGATTACGAAAGTCAACTAGCTTCACTGATTTTTTGGCCAATTTAGGATCAGGCAATTGCGTCATCTTGGTATCAAAATTCCAATACTTCTTATCTATGGAGCCATAAGTAATATCAAAAGCTCCTTGGGTCAATACAGATATCCTTTGACATCTTAATAGGAGCTGAAATACTTCATCTGGCACTTTCACAGGGGTTATACCTGCATTTCTATTGATCAAAGCCGTGATGCTATCGTCTGAAAAAGTGGTCAATAACTGCTCTATTCTTTTGACTTCCAGAATACCCTGTTCAACTGCTTGTTTACATATCTCAAAAGACTCATGGACAGCTGTCAATTCAAACTGATTGCCCATGAGTTTTAAAGCTTCGCTGTGTGATTGCATAATCAAATAACAATCAATTAATGAACTATGGAAATACTTCGTGTACTACTAAATGTTCCAATTTTAAAAGTAAGGTAATAAACTCCAGCATTTAGTGCTCTTACATCCAAAGTTTTTGATTTGTCCATTGTGAAATGCATCATTTCATACCCACTAGGATTAACCATTTTTACTTGAATAGGCTGCTGTTGGTCAGATTTTAGGTTGATAAAATCCGATGTTGGGTTGGGAAATACTTGGACATTTACATCAGCTAAGTTGTCATTTGTGGCAGATGTAGCAGTTAAACCCACCACTTTTTTACCTTTAGCCACATTGTCGCCCGATTTAGCACCATTGCCATTTGCCTGCAACATTACGTAATAAAAGTATGCTGAATCGCCAACAATAGTAGAAGGAGATGTCCATTTGAATGCATAAGATGCTTTGCCACCAGATAAAGATGTAGTATTGGATTGTCGAACATACACTTTACTTCCTACAGATTTAATATTATTATTTGTACCTGCTGTTAAAGTACCACAATTGGCGTTACTTTTATTCAGCACTGTCAACTCAAAACCTGTATTGACGCAAGTGGATGCTAAAGTAATACTTACATTATAAGCTGTTGAAGGGAGTATTTGGTCTGGCAACCCTGTCAATGTGACACTTCCTGTGTAGTTCCCACCCGAGTGACATCCAGAAGCTGTGCTGCAAGTTGTTTCATTGGGTGCACCAGTCTGACCAGTGGGCGGATTTTTAGGATCAAGTTTGAAACCAGAAGCCACGTTAAAAACAAGTAAAACAGACACACACAATAAAGTGAATTTAAAAAAATAAGACATAAATTTTGATTTTGATGTAAGTATATAATGTATTTTGATAAATGATTACTTCTGAAGCTGATATAAACATCTCAATTGCAAGCCCACATTACCTTCTGAATGGTGACCAATCTTTTCTTCATTGTTATCATCATTTTTACTATAAGTAAATAATAACTGACTAGAAAACCTACCAAAAGTTTTTTGTAATCCTGCTCCAAAATGTAGTGAAGGATGAAAAGCGCTATCATAAGTTTGATTGTATGCTTGCATGATATCTGTCCCATTTGTATTATTTTCAAAAGAGACATTATGGATATCTTTCCACTTAAAATCCAGTCCTGTAGATGCAAATACTGACCAAGACTTATAAAATGGTTGATAATATTGTATGCTTAATGGGACTATGATTTCACTGCGATATATCTCGATATCTTTTGAGTCTAATTTTAATTCTGGCAAGTTGGCATATTGTTCACTGATTGGTTTTTTATGTTTTTGATTATATGCTCGACCATCTTCATATTCATATAATTCATACCCCTTCAATTTAATACCGGCTACAATGCTCCAACGTTTTTTATAAATCAACTCTGATACTACGCCTGCTTCGTACCTTTCATGACCTCCGCCTCCGAATAATCCTATACGAAAAATGGGGCCTTGTGCTTTAGTTGCAATTATAGCAAGTGCGGGTATATTAAGGGCAATAGGTTGAAAAATGAACCTACCATTTAACTTAGAATGAATGATTGCAGGATGTAGTATTTCCAATCTTTTAGCAACTATATTGGATGGTTCGACCTGATCAATATACTCATAATGGTATTCCTGAATATCACTAACACCAAGTTTTAATTCCTTATTCACTATGGATTCAGCCGCCAATGGATGCAAACTACTTTTGTCATCAATGTTACCGTTTGAATCAATTGCTGTCCATGAACCAGTGGACCCATCTGTGATAGAATTTACTTGTTTATCAGTGGTTGTTATTGGTGAATGATGATCAGCCAAAATTAGTACAGCTTTACTGATACGCTTCATTGTATTAATCTCTGAAATATGATCTTTGCCTTTTATTTGTTTTTTGAAAGGACTGAGTGTCGTTGTATTAGCTGAAGTAATAATACTTGTTGGATCATTTTTACTATCTTTCTGTTCATAAGCATCTGCCTTATCTTCTTTATTCAATGATAACTCTGTAAGTCCATTGGGCTTAGTATTTTCTGAGTTGAATACCATGGAACCATTCATCATATTTACAGCCGACTCACTATGATTTTGTTTTTCTATATTTCCACCCATTTCACTCTTGGGATTTGAAATAAGGTAGCTGCCTAATATAATAGTTGTCAAAACCACAATGGATGACAAAGCTCTAAAATACAGTGTCTTGTACCACCTTACTGGTGCATGGTGATGGATCACACTAAGCACTCTTTGCACTTCATCATTAGTAACAGATGGCTCCTTAATAGTGAGCAATTTATTTTTTACCGATTTGTCAAAGTCTTCTTTTCTCATTATGACCTTAAGATTTTGAGTGTGTGATTGTATTGACCATATCTTTCATAGACCATTTGTTGTAATTTTTTACGTGCATCTCGAAGATTAGACTTAGATGTTCCTTCTTGTATTCCGAGCATATCTGCTATTTCTCTGTGATTGTATCCTTCTACTACATACAAGGTAAAAACCATGCGATAGACAGGTGTCAAATCCTGAATTAAGGCAAGCAAATCTTCTGCAGCCATATCATCTATAACAGTAGTTTGATATTCCAATTCATATTCCATGGCATCGTCTAAAGATGATGTCATCGCAAATGATTTATTTTTGCGGTAATGGTCTATACAACTATTTATAAAAATGGCTCTGAGCCAAGATTTGAAAGAACGAGAACTATCATATTTGGAAAGATTGGAAAATACCCTAATAAAACCATCATTGACCATTTCTTCGACATCCATAGTGTTTTGAGAATATAGAAGGCATATAGATTTGCTATAAGACAGATATTGTACTACCAATGCTTGTTGTCCCTGCCTTTCATTTTTAAGACAAGATGAAATGATACTATTGATATCATTAGGGTCAAAACTATTTTTTTTATTAAAGAACAATCGTCAAATGGTTTTAATATACATATACGTACACTTTATGATAATGGTGTGGTGTGATAAAATATTTTTTTACGCACCACACCATTTACAAAACCAATCCGTATGGTTACGGTAATCAGTTTTATTAAAAAAATAAATAATAATCTCATGTTTAGAAGAAATTTTATCGCCTTATGCACTGTCTTTTTACTATTAATCAATGACCATCTTAATGCACAAGATAGCACCAATTTAGTAACAAATACAGACAGTACTAAAACGCTTTTCGCAAATCTTAAAATCAACACCCTTGGCCTATACCTAGCTCCTGAAATACAATATGGTCAATTGGCTGGAGCTTTTACAGGATTTCGTGGTGGATCGGCTATGCTACTCCTAAATAATAAATTCGCTATCGGACTTAACGCAAATTCAAATTTCAGGAACTTTACACCCACAGACTTAAACAGCGCTCAAGCTCTAAGATTGCAAACCCACTCCTTAGGATTAAGACTAGAATATACTTTAGCCAGCCATAAGCTAGTACATTTATCTTTTCCTATGACTTTAGGATTAGGTAATGCATCCGTAGATTCTGTCGCTGGAACTAATGCTACATGGGATGACCATCACTTCGGCTCTAACTCAAATAGAGGTCTAAGAAATCCAAATAGTACCCGTTTTTCTTACATACAGCCAGGTATTCATCTAGACATCAATGTATTCAAATATGGCAAATTCTTTGTTGGAGCTGGATACAGATTCAATATTTATACCAGTGAAAATACCGCTGCCTTAGTTAATTTGACCAATGCCCAGCTAAGTGGTCTGACTTTTTAGACTGGTTTTAAATTGGGTATTTTTGGGGTTAATGTTAGGAAAAAACCATCCACTATAACACAATAATTTGAAAGCTAAAAGGCGGAATTGGATAAATATTCTTTTCCGCCTTTTACAAATTATCGTCAGTCATCTTCACCATCTTTTATTGCTGGCATCGTATTTTGTGTACCATCATACCCTACCCTAATCTCTGTATGTCTGATCTCTCCACCTGATGTACCTGTCATTTTACCAAAATATATCCCAGCCAATCCAAGAATCAAGACTAAAATAGTAATATAATTGGCATAAGACTTTTGTTTCCAAAATGCCCAAAACCCTACCAAAGATACGAGACCAAGTAGGTAATTGATGATGGCCAATGTCTCAGCTTTTTCTTCATGTTCATGAATAATTGCGTCTGTAACGTCAGGCAATTTCTCTGCTATTTCTTCCGCGCCTTCACCTGTGTACATGGCAGGAAAAGTGAGTAAAGCACCTAAAACAAATACACCCAAAGCTGTCCTTTTTACCACATCGGAATCTATAAAGAATCCTACGATCAAAATGATCAGACCACCAATAGGTACGATAATAGGAAAATGGTTAAATACTAAATGCAAATGTGCGTCGTTCATGATAAAATATTTTTTAATTAATAAATACATTATATGTGTTTGTTTTGCCACAAAGGCTCAAAGAACATAAGAACAAAACCAAACATTTGGATGAATAATACATATTACTTTGTGACTTCGTGTCTTATTGGCTAAATAATTATCCAGCTATTTGTACACCTATCAGACTACCAATACCATAGGTAATTGCAGCAGCTGCCAAGCCAAATAATACTTGTCGCATACCAGAATACCAAACAGACTTTCCTGTAAATAGTGTAATGGCTGAACCAATGATAAATAATCCTAAGGCACTTAAGATGGTACTAAATATGACTGCTTTAAATCCTGCCAAAAAGAAAAAAGGAATTACAGGAATAATAGCGCCCACAGCGAATAATAAAAAAGAAGTGATAGCAGCTTCCATCGCAGAACCTTTTAGCTCTTCATTATTGATACCCAATTCTTCTTTTACTAGTAAGGCATGTGCTTTGGATGTATCCTTTATAATTTCCGAAGCCATTGCTTTAGCTTGGCTTTCTGGGATACCTTTGGCCATATAGATAAGGGCGATTTCTCTTTCTTCTCCTTCAGGATTTACTTCTAGTTCTTCCATTTCGAGATTCATTTGATTTTCGTACAATTCTTGCGAGCTTTTTACTGAGATCCACTCGCCTAGAGCCATTGATAATGCTCCTGCCAACAATCCTGCCATACCTGCCAATAAGACTTCACTATTGCCACTTGTAGCTCCCGCAATACCCATCACCAAACTGAAATTGGATACCAAACCATCATTGCCACCAAGCACTGCCGCTCTTAATGCATTACCACCCACAGATCGATGTCGCTTTTCAAATCTAGCGATGCTTGTACCTGAAACTTGTGTCTGATTGTCCAATATGTTTTTCAGAATGGCTACATGGGCCGTATCGGTGATGGCTTGATCTGCGTTTCCTGCCTTTTTGCGAGCTTGGATGATAGAAGATGATAAGCTCTTCTCTGTATCCATTAAAATACCCAAGATGTAATCGTAACCCAATATTTTGCCAATTATATGCAACGTTTTGGCACGACCTGAAGGGGCAGGAAATGGTTCTGGTGGCATATTGTTTTTAGCCATAAATGCCAATGCGTGACTCCTTTCTATCTCGCTCATCTGTCTAAATATTTCTGCGACGTGAGGATCTACTTCATGAGTGGCAAGCACGTCATACAAAAAACTGGCATCGACTTCGGTCTGAATATGTTGAAAGTTCATATTAGTTTTTGTTTATGGATTGTAAAATATCATTCATCATCTCGATCTGCACTTTTGTATTTCTAATAATTGTTCCTGTTGATAAATGATTAAATGGTCTATTTTTTCATGCAAAGCTTTGATTTCTAACTCCGCTTTTAGGTTGATCATATAATCCTTTTTTGACCGATCTCTATCTTTAGTATCTTGTCTATTTTGACTCATCATAATGACAGGCGCTTGAATGGCTGCAATACAAGACAATAGTAAATTTAATAATATGAATGGATAAGGATCAAACCCTTTGTTATAAAACACAAAAACATTAATACTTATCCATAATACCAGAAAAAGACCAAAGTATATGATAAATGTCCAACTACCTCCGAAGGTAGCCACATGATCTGCCATCCGTTGACCAAAAGTAGGAACATCTGCTGTATCATCTTCTAGCTTATCAGAAATGGTCGTTCTTTCGTTAAACTTTTCTAATACTGTTTTCTCAAGATTAGAAATGGCTTTTAATTCTTGTGAAAGATAATCAGATATATACTTTTCTCTAAATTGGTTTAGTTCCTGCAATGCAATCAAAGAGTCTTCATTAAAAGTAGGATGAGACTCTTTAATTTTGTCTAAAATAGCTGGTCTTATAGAACCACCACTCACTTGCTCACGGACAGGATAAAGCTTTTGAGAAACATCACTTTTAAATTGCCTCATATATCTTGTAAAAGTTAGGTGTACAATATGAAATTATATTTTACATTATTTTCTACAATACAAAGATACGAGAGATACTGCGGATACGAGCCTAAATAAGTTTAAGATTGGCTTAAGATTTAGGAATCGTATGGGATCCTTTCAGATCAATCAAGCAGATGACAAAATAGTTTTCCTTCAGGCTTACCAGTATATAGCAATTAGTTGTACTTTGTCAAATTAGTTTTTTCAAAAATTTTAACTTAAAAGAGCGGTTTCTCAGTCGCTAAAGCTTCTTACCAATGACATAAGATTAGAGCTTAAGTGCGAGAGAAAGGTAGTTCGTCGAGGCTGAGCTACCTTCATCTCAATGAGGTACCTTGGTATTACATCATCTCCCAAAGCAATATGTTAACGTCGTATTTCTAAATTTCCTTGTAAATTGCTTTAAAGTATTGATTACCAGCATCATAAAGCAAGTTACTATTTAATTATTAAAAATGTAATTAGTTGACATTAATCCATTTATAAACTCCGAAACTTCAGTAAAATAAGTATGTTCAGTCCCCATTGTGATTATAACCAGTTATCAACCCTTTTGCAGCTGTAGAATAGATAAAACATGTATAAATACAGCTGATGGCATCAAAAACCCCGGGACTAATGGATAGGGATACAAACCAAACTCTTTGGGAAAAAGTGATGTCTCACCTCCATATAATTGTGGAAAATAAATGGCAGTGACAAATAAAAATATAATGGAAGCGATCACGGCCAGCCCAAGATAATTCCAAATCAAGGCAAGTGATCTGTAATTTGCTTTTTGCTTAACCACATAATAGCCAAGGATGGGAGCTGTACATGCAAATATCATGTCAAAATTATAGCCTTTTATAGTGACCAATTCCGGCAAAATCCCTTTAGCTACAGAGAAAACAAAAAGAGTCTCTATGGCTATTCTAAAGGTCTGGTAAAAGATCAACCAATGCGGAGGTATGTTATGTATCCATGCCTTGTGTCTGTTTAAGACTAGGAATACGGCAGTAAATAAAAATACAGGAATTACCAAAAATATCAGTACTCTTGGCGGCAAGCTGAAGTCCTGCAATATTCCGGAATTTCCGATTATCAAGATATATATTTGCCACAGTACTAAACCAACCAAGAGGGCTACTTTTTTGGATTTTCTTTGCACAGGGTTGGCAAAGGATGCATGTATGCAAGACATGCCTATTAAATACAATATAAAGTTCATAAAAATGGAAAGAGCTATATAGCCAAATGCTGCATTGATCATCTTGTATCATTGAATGGGTGAATAAATAAAATAAAAAAAAAATTTGTCATTTTATCTTGTTAAGATGTTTTATGATGGTCGCTTTATCGGAATGTGATTTCGCCAGATTTAAAGCTATTTCCAAGTGTTCCGTTGCTTTATTGTTATCAAAATCTATATACAGATTACCCAAAAGTGAATGGTAAAAATGATTTTCGTTCAAACCTAATTTTAAGGCTTCGTGGAGGGCTTTTTCCTTTCCAGCAACTTTTGAAAGGGCATACGTACGATTCAAAGCAGTGATTGGGGAGTATTCTATTTGTAGCAACTGATTGTATAATTGCAGAATATGCTCCCATTTTCCTGGATTTTCTGTTTTAGTGCAATGCCAATAAGCGATAGATGCTTCCAAATGGTATTTTGAAATTTCTTGCCCTTTGGCACTTTCTATTAAATAATAATTTCCTTTTTCGATGAGTTCGGTACTCCATAGATTTTTGTCCTGGTCATCAT
This sequence comes from Saprospiraceae bacterium, assembly GCA_016714785.1. Taxonomy (GTDB): domain Bacteria; phylum Bacteroidota; class Bacteroidia; order Chitinophagales; family Saprospiraceae; genus OLB9. Next base: position 3,422 of record JADKCC010000043.1, on the reverse strand, counting down.
ACAATATGGGTTCACCCGATGGATGATTCCTTGCGTCAAATCGGGAAGCATGAAAGCACATCAAAGCCATTAGAGCATTTACAATGGGCGTATTGGTAGTAGCATTTTCTATTAGAAAGTAATTTAATCGCATGGCTTCTAAACAGAGCTCCTTTCGGACTTGTGAATTTTGCGAACTTGAATGATATCCTTCATTAAAGAGCAAATACAAGGTTGACAATACCGTTTCCAATCTTTTATGAAGTTCGTCAATATTTGGCAATTCAATTTTCACGTTTTCAGCCCGAATTTTTCTTTAGCTCTGAATAGCCGTTTATTGATGGTTTCTTTATTGGTTAGAAATGCTTCTGCAATTTCGTCAATTCCAAAGCCGCAAAGAACTCTTAATGCGAGTCCTATTTGAGCTTCTTTGGGTATGATCGGATTGCAAATGGCGAAAATCATTTGCAACTGACTATCTGTAATATTTTCAATCGACAAATCTACGTCAATTTCTTCGTTTTGTTCCTGAAGGTATTTGAAATCAACCACTATCTTGTCAGAAAATGTTTTGTGACGTTTGTAGTAGTCTTTGGTTTTGTTTTTGGCAACCAAGTAGAGCCAAGCGGTTGGGTTTTCGGGAATGCCTTTTAAGCCCCATGTTTCCGAAGCCAATAAGAATGTATCATTGGTTATATCTTCTGCTATCTCAATATGAACAATACCAAACAACTTGCAGAGTACAGAAATTATTTTTCTGTACTCTGTTTTAAAAAGTTGTGGTATTAATTCCTTTTCGTTCAATGGTTCAACTTAGTTATTCATTGGCATTACATTTCTGACCTCAACATGTCCGCCAATATTGAGTATCGGACACCCTTCTGCCAGTTTCATAGCCTCATCCATATTGGCCGCCTTTACAAGGATGTAGCCACCCACTATTTCTTTTACTTCAGCATAAGGACCGTCTGTGATGACATGGTTTGGCTTCAAAGTTTTCCCTTCAAAACCCAAACGATTTGTACTTAAAAATTTGCCCTGGGCTGCAATGCCTCCGATCCAATCTTGCCATTGTTTGATGCTTGCTTGCATTTGTTCTGGTGATGGTTTAAACGATGGGTTGTAATCGTTTCTGAAAATCATCATAAATTCTGTCATTTTTTATTTCTTTAAAAGGTTAAAATTAATTGTTTACAGCTGTATGACGATTGAAGCATGCTGAATTGGACACAATGTATTGATTTATTTTTTTTGCAATCATTTATTGCTAATAATTCTTCGATTGAATATACCCGTTTGTCAAAGTCTTACTTGACTTTGACGGAAAGTATTATACGGTCTCTGACCGGTGATATTGTCTGAACTATGATTTTTGTGATGTATGTGATGCGCTTGATTATAAATATCTACATTTGCCGTTTGTCAAAGTCTTACTTGACTTTGACGGAAAGTATTTTCTGACCGGTGCTATTGTCTGAACTTTGATTTTTATGATGTATGTGATGCGCTTGATTACAAAGACCTACGTTTGCCGTTTGTCAAAGTCTTACTTGACTTTGACGGAAAGTATTTTGCGGTCTCTGACCGGTGCTATTGTCTGAACTATGATTTTTATGATGTATGTGATGCGCTTGATTATAAAGACCTACGTTTGCCGTTTGTCAAAGTCTTACTTGACTTTGACGGAAAGTATTTTGCGGTCTCTGACCGGTGATATTGTCTGCACTTTGATTTTTATGATGTATGTGATGCGCTTGATTACAAAGACCTATGTTTATCGTTTGTCAAAGTCTTACATGCTTTGACGGAAAGTATTTTGCGGTCTCTGACCGGTGATATTGTCTGAACTTTGATTTTTGTGATGTATGTGATGCGCTTGATTACAAAGACCTACGTTTGCCGTTTGTCAAAGTCTTACTTGACTTTGACGGAAAGTATTTTGCGGTCTCTGACCGGTGATACTGTCTGCACTTTGATTTTTGTGATGTATGTGATGCGCTTGATTACAAAGATCTACGTTTGCCGTTTGTCAAAGTCTTACTTGACTTTGACGGAAAGTATTTTGCGGTCTCTGACCGGTGCTATTGTCTGCACTTTGATTTTTATGATGTATGTAATGCACTTGATAATAAAGATCTACGTTTGCCGTTTGTCAAAGTCTTACTTGACTTTGGCGGAAAGTATTTTGCGGTCTCTGACCGGTGCTATTGTCTGAACTTTGATTTTTGTGATGTATGTGATGCGCTTGATTACAAATATCTACATTGCCGTGCAAGACCTACGTTTATCGTTTGTCAAAGTCTTACTTGACTTTGTCGGAAAGTATTTTGCGGTCTCTGACCGGTGCTATTGTCTGAACTATGATTTTTATGATGTATGTGATGCGCTTGGTTATAAATATCTACATTTGCCATCGCCGAACTCCCTTCTCTCCCATTTAAAACTATAATCTTATTTCATATCGAAGAAGCTTGAGCGACTGAGAAACCCCTTTTTGACTCATTTCTTTTTAATATACTAATTTGACAAACTAAAATTAAGGCAGCCTTTAAACCTATGTCTAAAATATAGCCTTTCCAAACCAAACTTTAACATTTACGATACAATATTTACCTTTCTTTTTGCATTATTAGAAAATCAAATGACGCCTATCAGCTGTATGGTGAAATTTGTCATCATACAAACGAAACATCAGACTCGTGGGTCCCGTCAACGAGGCATAAATAAGCGATAGGAGTACGTCATTTTATTTACCTTGATAAATCTTTATATATGAGAAAATCAAGAAATTCAGTTCCCTTAGAAATTTCTAAACGCCGTTTGGAAAAACTCAGAAGCATCGATCCCGTCTTAGACTTTGGTGGCGGGATGTCTATTGCAAATTTTGTCACGGCCATCGATGCATTGGATGTCCTGCAAGCGTCCTACAATCAAAGTTTGTCGGATCTAGACGGTCAGCTCAGCATCATCAAAGGCAAAGAAGTAGAACTTCGAGAGATGAGAGATCGCTTCTTAAAACTCGTAGGTGGTAAGTATGGAACGGACAGCACCGAATATGTCAACGCTGGTGGTGTCAAAAAAAGTGAGCGCAAGCGAAGACAGGCTGTTGGCATGTCAAAGGCGCCAAAAGAGAGTTGATAAATTAATTTTCAGCTATGATTGCCCTTCACCATTCATTATTTGGTGAAGGGCTTTTTTTTTTGGAATTTTTTATAGCGAGGGAAAAAGCTTTTTTAAGAAAATGCACCTATGTTCACATTGCACTTGAAAACCTGTTATATATTTGTCGTAGAAAATGAATCTGGAGTCTATTCAGAAAAATCTTTGAATGGAAAATAAGAAAAATAATATCTTGTAATAAACCATAACCCATAATAACTATGACTCAAAAAAACAAAAAACTCCGCCTTTCCGGTCAAAATATCCTTTTTGCAGAGCAAATA